>CAVPGE010000038.1:0-13189 GCA_963703885.1 uncultured Nitrososphaerales archaeon | reverse complement strand
AAGAGGTTAGTTATACCATTATTGTGATTTATCTTGGAAAATAAAGTTGCGATAGTTACTGGGGCAAGTAGTGGAATAGGATATTCTACATGTTTAGCATTATCGAAAGTGGGTTTAAAAGTGGCAGCTGGGGCCAGACGTATAGACAAATTAAAGGAGTTAGAAAAGGAAATTACCAAACACGACCAAGAAGTTTTTATTCAAAACCTTGATGTTTCTAAAAAAGCAGATTGTGATTCATTTGTTGATGCATTAGTTAAAAAATGGGGAAGAGTTGATGTACTAATAAATAACGCTGGCTTAATGCCGCTAAGCTATTTTCAGAACGGAAAAGTGGACGAGTGGGAACGGATGATTGATGTAAATATAAAGGGAGTTTTATACTGTACTTCAGCCGTAATTCCGCACATGTTAAAGGAAAAATCAGGGCACATAGTCAATATTTCATCAGTTGCAGGTAGAATAGTATTTGCAGGAGGTTCCGTTTACTGTGCAACAAAACATGCCATTACTGCGTTTAGCGAAGGATTAAGAAAGGAATTGAGTCCAAAGTATAACATAAGGGTTACATGTATTGAACCAGGGGCCGTTTCAACAGAACTTGTGGAAACAATTACAGATGAATCCATGAGCGGATATATACAAGCAACGAAAAATATGGAAATATTAGGGTCCGAGGACATTGCAAAAGCTGTTTTATATGCAATACAAGCACCAGAACATGTTAATGTCAATGAGATATTGATAAGACCAACAGCACAAGAAAGGTAACATGAAGAACTCGTTCTTTGCCGTATCCGGATCCTACAAATTCATAGTATCTTATATTGGCTGTCTATTCATTATCTATCTCCTGTAATTAATTGTCGACAACACGATATGATGATGATATGCATAGAAACTGTATTGTACGTTTTCTGGAAATTAAATATCAAAAAAATTATCTATTGTAATTAGTTCCGAAAAATATGGATAAGTCAATTAAGAATAGGATAGCCGTATTCATTTTGGTTGGGATAAGCCTGAACACTAGAAGATTAACCAAACGATGAGTCGTAATCTACCATTATGACATGGTTAGAATGTTTATTGACTTAAGCTGCCTATTTTGGCCCTAGTATCAGTATATTCTTATTCATCTATTAAGAATCTCTCCCAGAGGGATGGTAAATGAAAATGTAGCTCCATTTCCGTCAGAATTATTATGAGCTGAAATCTCACCCCCATGTGCTTCAACTATACTTTTGGATATGTACAACCCTAGACCTGTTCCGTATAGAGAGGGTGTAAATCTTGAGAAAAGTTTGGGTACTATTTCTGGGTCTATACCTACCCCTGTATCCTTTACGATTACCACTACATTATCATCTATCTTTTCTGAAATTATGTTTATCTTTTTTTCTTTTTCTATTTCTGTTCGTAATTTAGTAAACTTAATGGCATTATCTAGCAGATTTGAAATTACCTGAATGAGCCTTCCTTTATCTGCTTTCACTAAGATAATATCCTCCTTAGGTTCGAATCGAATACTTATCCCTGAATTCTTGTCATCATTGCTCCCTTTTTCTATTTGATTTTTGAAGTCCTGTATTACATTTCGAATTACATCATTGATATTAAATAGTTCTTTATTAAGTGGTAAATTGCGGCCTTCAATTCTTGAAACATCTAATATATCTTCTGCAAGTCTTTGTAATCTTTTTGCATTTCTACTTATGACATCTATTAATTCATATTGTTTACTATCTTTTATTTTCGAGCTAAGTAAAGCAGATATGACTAGTATAGGCGTAATTGGAGTTCTTAACTCATGTGCTGCAATATTGATAAACTCCTTCTGCATTTTGTCATGTGCTTTGAGTTGTTCGTTTGAATCTTCGAGTTCTGCCGTTCTTCTTTTTACCTGTTTCTGAAGTATACTATTCCATTTTATTAGAAATAATATTAAGACCACAATTGCAACAGTGGCTCCTGCAACTAATGAAGACATCTTTAGTCTTTCTGTAAATAGCACGGAATTAATCTTTGAATAGATACCTGTTGTAGGCGTTATGATGAAGAGAAAGTACTCAGGATTGCCTCTTAGAAATATAGGATAGCCTGATGTCAGTCTTTGACCATTATCAAATTCATAAATAGCAGAATCAGGTTTGCCTGACATGACTGTTTGTATCAAGTTATTGAGAATTTTATTATGTCCTGTTATCTCCTGAGTATGATTACCAAAGAATGGTGTTCCAATAAATGATTTAATTGGATGAATTAGTTGGACTGAACGCCTATCTAATGCTGAAAGATATTCTGACTCAATATTATAAACATTTCCATGACGTGCAAAGAAGTCAATAGTAGGTATTTCAACGCCTACTAACCCAATATATTGACCATTTTCTCTGTTTATTATGGGATAGGTAAGTGCAATTCTATATATCCCATCGATACCCTCAAAGCCATCAGAAAATACGGGTTTTAAGCTGTTCTTTGCTTCTCGTACATAATCTCTGAATGAAATGTCTATATTTACAAAGCTTCTCTGACCTTTTCCTACTACGTTATACGTTATTATATCATCACGATCAGTAATGAAAAGCCCATCAACTTTGGTAATGTTATTTACTTGTTCAAAGCTTTCCATCATTAATTTTTGAACTCTGTCTCCATATAATTCGCCTTGCTGCAAATAACTAGAGCCTGCTAGGCCCTGAAGAATTGAAAGAACTAAACGAAGATCGGAGGTGATATACCCGGCCATTCCTTCTGTAGCCTCCATCTGTCGATCTCTTTGCTGTACAAATAGGCTATTTCTAACATTCTCTTCTGTAATATTTTGCTGGTAGAAGAACAAACCATATGATATAGCTAGTATTATGATTGTAGAAATGATACCTACTTTCTTTGCATGTTCAGAAAAAAAAATGTTACCAAATATCATAGACAATCAATTGTGAACATCCATAATACTACTATTATCATTACCATTTTCTTGATGGTACCTCTCAGGCACTACAATTTTACCATTGAGTATCTGGTGCTTTAATTGTTCTAGCCTAAGCTTTACATCATCAGGTACACTATTTTCCAGATTATGAAAAGGTGCAAGGTATACTATGCCATCCCTTGCGTCTCCCTTATCAAGTTCTAATCCTGGTTTAAATATCTCTCCGCTAAAATTGCCGGCTTGAACCATCTTTACAGCTTGGTCGAATGCCTTTTCTACATCTAATACAAAGGAAGTAAGAACAGTGTTTGGCGCTAGTTTGTTTTGATCTGACACTGCACCAAATGCGTATATACCTTTTTCTTTGGCTGCCTGAATAACACCATGTCCAGACGTATCAGCGACGTGTAGTAAAAGGTCAGCACCAGCCTCTATTTGTGATATTGCCGCTATTTTTCCTTTAGTAGCATTATCCCAATCATCTAGGTAAGTGGCAAGTACTTTTATATGCGGATTAATATCTTGTGCGCCTTGTTTATAACCCTCATATATATCGATAAGGTTTGGATATTTTTCTCCTCCTACAAAACCAATTATTCCTGTTTTTGTCATCATGCCCGCAAGAGCACCTAATAGATAAGTTGCCTCTTGCTGCATTGGAAAGATAGAAGCCACATTGCTGGAGTTGCGAAGTCCAGTAAAAACCACAAATTTTGTATTTGGATAATCTTTTCCTACTTTAACAGCTGGGGCTCCCCACTCGAAACCTTGTGCAATAATCAAGTCGTACCCTGAATCAGAATATTTTCTTAAAGTATTCTCTATATCTGGAATAGCGACATTATCCTTAAAATCAATATTGTAACCATACTTGTTATTCAATTCTTGTGCTGCATTGTATCCAAAAGCGCCCCATCCAGCATCGCTGAATAGCGCGTCGGTCAACAATACTATTTTTAGTTTTTTTGTATCCAAAGTGTGACTAGGTAGATTTGAAGATGATAGCAATAATGATGAGGGTTGATTTAGCAGGTTTTTTTCGGTGATATCGATACCAGCAGTAACAGAATTATAAAATAGACTAAATTCTGCAAGAATCGCTAGTGATATAATTACCACACTTATAATCATCATTGTAGTCATTTTTGTAATAATTCCATTCATAGTACCAGAGCGACTCCTATATACTATGTACAACGTTATTTATATAAGGCGATTTAACTATTCTTGGTTCTATTTATGCTCAAATGTCAAAATGGACAAAAAAATGGGATGTAGGTTTTACTTGACACTATAAGTATAATATATAAAGAGAGGATCTTCCTTATCTTTGGCTTTCGACAGACTCTCAGGGTTCGGTGAGATTGCGTCTGGGTACACAGGCGGGGTGACTAATCTCCATGACTAACAGTCATAGTGTATAAATAATACATGGTTTACTAAAAACTCCAAGTGAAATGAAAGCGTCTAATTGCACATATGTTGATAGTTTAGTGGCATGGATTGGAATATTAGGAGTTCTTTTAGTATGTGCAAACTTGACTGATTATACTTATGCGCAGCAAAATTCTACGATGTCTCAGCCGTCTAGTCCAAATAATGTTACTAATAATGCGACATATATATTAGTTTTTGAACACCGAAAGGTAGGAAATATAGATAATAATACCAAACTTGTTTCGGCTATAGTTGGCAATGATTCCAATAAAATAAAAGAAGAACTCTTGGAAGAGATTAGCCTTGCTCCATCCCCAGAATTGAAACAGCGAATTGACAAGTTGATAGATGATGGGATTAAAGGCTTTCCATGTAAAATACCCTCTTTAGTTACACAAGAAGGAAATTCGATCGGTCTGAGTTGTATAGTTTCTGACGACAAAATAGCTTGGTTTGTATATCCCATACCAAGTCAGTAATAGGGTAAAATTTTCCTTTCAGGACGACAACGTGATGGATATTTAAAGCAGTTCCAATATACATTAACAAACAGCTGAAATCTCAAAATCAGGTTAAGTAAAGTATGATTGATTAAATTTCCTTGTTTACTGTTGCATAAGCCGAAAACCTCAACTTCAATTACAACTGCATTTTTAATGGCCTTTATTTCACCTAGCATTTATGACATATGTCATTTCCTGGGAATAGACTAGGACAGCAATTTCTGTTATAGATTTTTCCTAGTTTGAAAATCTGCTATCCACGTAAAAAGGCAGGCATATAAAAATGAGATGTACAAAATAAAATAATTATGTATTTTAAAGCACTGTGCTATTCAGTGCAAGGAAAAAGTCAAAATTGTGGCGCAAATAATGTAGAATTATACGAAAAAAAGATGATCAAGTTAAAAAAGTTTGTAACAATTATAGATATATAAAAAGACGCAAAAACCATCAACAATTATTTAAGTCAATGGAATTTACACTTGACTATTTCATTCACCACAGTTATCATAAATGTATGATAATGATCATAACATAGATGCCGCTCTGCCTATTACTTCAGATAATGCTGGATGTATGTGAATAGTTTTGATGATATCATCTATACTTTCTTCTTTTACTCCTTTTTTGATATCCTTTCGCATGCTCATTGCAACTAGTACTTCATGAATTAAAATTGATGCATCTGTTCCCATTATATGACATCCAAGAATTTTTCTACTTTTTTTGAATTAGATAATTTTAAACCCCATTTGCTTGATTTTCTAAAACAGTAATCAATAGAGGCAAATTACTTTTTTCCTTGATGCTGTATGTGATACAGTCATTATCTTTTTTATCTCATCTTTGGGAAGTCTCAAATCTGCTAGATCGTCGACACTTTGAATGAGACTATTCAGGCTTGACTAGAGTAAATTTCTAATTTGAATCTTCTTTACTTCCAGATGAATCTTCTTTACTTCCAGATGAATCTTCTTTATCTTTACTTCCAGATTCATTTTGTTTGTAAGTTACAGCAATATCCTTATATCCTTGTGATGAATCAGGATTGACCCATTCTAATGATAGCTCATAATGATCCATTCCTTCGAAATTTTGACTTTCTGTAGAGAATGAAAACGTTGATTTCTGACCTGGTGGAAGAGTATCCCTATCAGCATCGGTATAATCACTACCAACCACTCCACCATCTTTATCGTAAACACTTAATCGGACTACGATAGATGAAGCAGTACCAGCGCCTATATTTTTAACTTGACCTACCAAGTCACGATAACCTGACACTTCTTTCTTTAAGTTCTGACTTAATACTACAATATCAGTAGGATTTGAATCTCCAGATTCGGTTGATGTAAAGTTACCTGATTCAGAATTTGTACCATTTTCGTTTGTACTTGAATCTTTCAAAAACTGACCAAATGCGAAATTATTCTGAAACGCTGAGATTGTGAATATTAGTACTGTTGCCAAAATTATCGTCAATAGAGGTAGTTTAAATTGCATCGGTACATTTCTACCAATTCATAGAAAAATACATGGATTCAAATAATTTGACAAATAAGTTTCAGTAGAATAATACTTTCACATTGTCTTTAAAACAAATGGAGTCTTCACTGGTGACGGAGAGTATTCTCTTTTAGGGTTATTTTGACAATATTTTCACCTACTATTATATTTAGAACTGTAAATAAGTGTTGAGATAAGTATGGGCGAGGGTTTATGATTCAAATTTAAGCTGATTTAGGGTTTGGAAAAGCTGCTAATTATAAGGTTGTCAAAAATTCAGATAAATGGGATTGACTCAATCGGGTTTGGTCTTTTCATGAACAGGAGTTCAAGGACTTGATATATTAGGCTTTAGGTTATTTTCAAAGGTAACACTATTTTAAAAGTACGATGTTCATTAGATTGCATTTGGGCTAGATTTTAATTTTATGCATTGATTTTATTTCATTTGGTCTTTAAAGCGAATTATCATTCATAACTTTAGTTACCTGATGCAGCTGTTTCATTTAGTGGGAGACTAAAACTGAATGTGGCGCCTTTATTTCCATCATTATTTTGTGTCCAAATTCTTCCACCATGGGCTTCTATAATACTCTTTGAGATATACAATCCTAAGCCCGTTCCTTCAAAGGATCTTGAAGCAAATTTGGTAAATAGTCTAGGCAGTATTTCAGGGTCTATTCCCAGACCAGTATCCCTAACACTAACAATGATTAATTGAGCTATATCATCTCTTTCTACATTAACAGATATCTCTCCTTCCTTTGTGAATTTAATAGAATTGTTTAATAGATTAGAAATAACTTGGGTTAACCTCATTTTGTCGGCTTCTATAATTATATCTTCATTACAATGGTACAGTAAGTTTATATTTTTCTGCTGCCTCTTTTTAATGTTATAGTCTTCAAAAACATTTACTATAATATCCTTTAAATTACAGTTTTGTTTGTGAAGTTTTAGCGACTGACTCTCAATTTTTGTAACATCAAGTATGTCTTCTGTGAGCCGCGAAAGTCTTTTTGCATTTCTAAAAATAGTCTCTAACAATTTATTCAATTCCGGATCCTGATTTTTTATTTTAGAACTGGCAATTTCAGACAAACCAAGAATTGGTTGTATTGGAGTTCTCAGTTCATGAGCTGCTATATTGATAAATTCCCTTTGCATTCTATCGTGGACTTTTAGTTGCTCATACAATTCTCCTTGTTTCCAAAGACTATCGAATATAGATGCGTATGATAAAGCTATGCGTCTACTGTTAGAATATGTAGCCAGTCCTACTGCGGCATAATAATTATCTTTTGTATCATCCGTTGATTCGATAATTAGAGATTCTTTTCTATCAACTATTATTACTCCTATACTGGTTTGCAAACTCTTATCGATACTTCGTATATCAAGCATGGGAAATGCTAGCATTACCTCATTCATTATTTGCGCAATTTGTACATCATCAGCGGGGAGCAATATTCTAACTTTTATACCACGCTCCAGTATTTCCTTGAACAAATGCATTACACCCGCACGTACCTGACGACGAAACGCATTGATTGAAGGAAATATTCGCAATACTTCATTTTTTGCTGATTTAACTAGATCATAAGACAGCGCTAATGATTCTTCAGGATTTTCTATAATTTCTATTCGGGTTGACTCAAATCCTTCTTTGATAGTCTTTATTCTTTCATTAACATCGATTCCTTTTTTCCATAACTCGTCGAATACAGAATTGAAATGGCTTACATAAAGCGGTTCGTTACTGATTAGATAACTCTGGCTCATCTTTCCTCCTTTCATCTTTTCTATTGTAAATGTCACTTCTTTATCTGTCACACCAAAACTTAGAGGTGGCATATGCTTGATATGTCTTATTTGTATTCCCGATTTTAGAAATATTTTGACTAATTTTATGCTTTTTCTATCTATATACATCAACCATCTCATGCCTTCTTTGCTCTCACCTTTCTTGTATTTGTCTACTACTTTTTTGTATGAATCAAACATGTAGTTGTAACTCATTTGCATGCCACGAAATGAAGTGCAAATAGATAGTTTGTTGCCTGCATTGTTTTTGCGTTTTATCTCTTTGATTATCTCGTCTTGATTTTTCATGAGCTTCGTTCTGATAGGCAGTATGTCTTCTTCAATTTCCCTAATTCTCTCTTTAGCTGAAATTGCTCTGCTCCATAAAGTGTCAAATATATAGTTTTGATGGTCTACGATTTCCTCAACGTTGCTATAAATAACCTGTGCTGCTGGCTTTCCTTCTTCATGATAGGTAGCAGGAGCAAGATATGCTGTTTCGCTTATGTAAAAATTTCCTTTAATTCCGTTTAGATGACGAAGCTCATCTACCATAGTCAGGAGCCGTTTGCAGTAACAAATGTTTTCTTTAGTGATTTCAGTAACATATCTTAATTTAACACCTCTCTTTTTTGCGTCGGTAAAAGCCTTCCGGAGTACTAGAATATCAATGGCTAATGATGGTCGTGTATTATCCACACAGGCATCAATTGTTTTATTTGTTTCAGATAAAAAGCGTAATACTAAATTTATTGCAGTCTCGCCTCCATAAAACACCTTGGTATATTCTTTCTTGCTTTTAGTAGGAGAAGCCGCAATTGTCAAACTCGAACTCAAATTATATATATTAAGTAGCCTATTTAAGGAAAAATAATACAAGATATGCGACTCATATGTTATGCTACAATTTCATCTCTTTGTGTATTGGATCAGTTTTGCCGCAAATCCATTTCCCATCGTTGTGCAAAGATAGGAATATTAGTAATTCGTCGAAAAAGGAATATTGCGGATACAATTTCTAAACCTTTATGACTCGATTATATTAAATATTAGCTCAGAAAACAAGTCAATATTGGACAAGCATTATGTTTAATGGCGAATTAACCCAAATGTTCTAATTGTAGAGGTTTTCAAGAGGCAATTTCGCTCTGTTCAATCTTCCTTTGACTAAATCTTCGTTTTATTCCCTTCCATCTACAAATATTGTGACAACAGTTCTATTTGCTGCATTCTGACACGGTGTTTGCGTTAGTTGACTAGCCAATTCAGAGTTTAATTCAATTCTACCAAATATGGAGTTGAGAAAGAATCGTGGTCCCAATGGTGATTACCACACTTGGGTATAGAACCCCAATCATATGTCTGTCCCCTAATGAAGATAGTAGGGAAATCAGAATACCATTTAGTTATATAAAGTCTAACCAACTTTTTATTGGCGCCGAAAAAATTTTCTCTTTGGCGCCAATATGAAATTTACTATTCTAACTAATTTATAAAAAACCAATAAGTAGATGGGATTTGAAGATTATTTAGGCTCAATCATTTTCTAGCTAAGCTTGAGCTTGAGAGGGTTTGGTTCCTGCATGTAGGCAGTTTTCTCCGCAAATGGTGCATGTACAACATCTTCTATGATCTTAATTTTGCATTTATTAAGAACTTGTTTATATCGCTTATTTGGTTACATTGGTATCAGGTTCTAATTGCTGCCCCATAGAACCAATGTAGAAATATCTTCAGTGGATATTGATCTAGATAAGTCAATCTGTGTAGTGGTGCTATTTTTACAAGGTAAATGAAAAGGATATCTTGCTCCTGGAGAGTTAATTCTCATCATAAAAGTGTAGATAACTGCAGGCGGGACTTCTAGAGTTAAGACGCCAACTGTACAAGTACATTAGTTACACTGTCATATGATGTATATTTAGCAGGATAAAGATATTGTTCAAGTAAATGAGTTGGTCCTTTCAGAAAGGCCCTGTTAAATAAGATTATTCCACATCCAATTTTTGAATAAAATTGTCCTTCTGATTTTGGTAATATACAGTTAAACAATTTATGATAGCAGAAACGAGTTTACACCTGCACAGTTTGTATTGTTCAAATTTTTGTACCCATTCCATTTCCACACATATATAACGTCTTTTCGCGACTTTAGCGATTAATACCTTAGTATTTCTAAAACCCGATCACAAAAAATATAGATATCCGAGAAATACTAAGATTATCGGTATGAGAATTTCATCACAAATGGAAAAAGCAATTAATGATCAAATTTCTTATGAAGCATCAGCTACCAATGCATATGTTGCTATTGGATCATGGTGTGAAAGAACTGGATTTGAGGGAAGCGCAGTATTCTTTTTCGAACAAGCTAATGAAGAAAATACACACCTGCTAAAGTTCATTCATTATCTTAATAATGCTGGAGCAGAAGCGATAATTCCAGCAATAGAAAAACCTCAAGGCGCGTTCACTACACTAGAATCTACTTTCCAAGCTGGTCTAAAAAGTGAACAAACTGTTACAAAGCTCATTAACAATTTAGTAGGAATTGCTGAA
The DNA here is from genome assembly GCA_963703885.1 of uncultured Nitrososphaerales archaeon. Lineage (GTDB taxonomy): Archaea > Thermoproteota > Nitrososphaeria > Nitrososphaerales > Nitrososphaeraceae > TA-21. The sequence continues at coordinate 2,443 of CAVPGE010000038.1, read as the reverse complement.
AAAGAAAAAGACCGTGCTACATACTCCTTCTTACAATGGTTTGTAAACGAACAAGTAGAAGAAGAGACCTTATTTCAAACAATTCTTCAAAAGTTCGAGGTACTTGGAAGAGACAAACTAGCAGTATATCAAATCGATCAATCTTTAGCCGCGATTAGATCCAAGAATATGACTAAACAAGCAGATCAAGAACAATCTCCAGCAAACTAATTAGTAAAAATCTATTGGAAAGATTATTTACGGATAGTCATTTTGGGGAACACAACGCGATATTATATTCAAGCACAACGGCGCTAAATCAATTATTAATTAAATATTGTCTCGTATCAGTTAAGTCATCAAAGGAAATACTGCTTATTCTCACATACTATAATTCAACGGAAAGTATCCTAAAAACTTTGAAGGACATTGATATCAATACTGAAATTCATCAAAAAGATGGCTCGCTTGTCATCAGAGACTTTGCTAAAGCATGTTTCAATATGGTAGATGAACTAGTGGATATCACGATTATGATAAAAATGCTATTACAACGGAAGAGGAAATTACACAAAGACGGTTTGACTGTGATATCTGACATGGGAATATTTTTTCATAGGAAAAGAATTTTTGATCTAATTTCGCATGAAACAAGATTATCATTGGGATCTGATAATGATAATGAGATAAGGATGTTTTGCTGTTATGAAACAACAAATCTAGAGCTTGTTACTCAACGACAAAAGCAGCAAATTCTCAAGCCACATAACAAAATTTTTTCACATACGGATGTATAGTCACCAATCCAAGAATTCAAAAAGAATATCGTCATGTGTTGTCAGACATATTGCATGCCCAATGTCTACATTCTTGTTTATTCGTTTCCTTCATAATAAAACACTTGTTTCACGTATACTTTTTGATCATTATTTGTTTAAAACCATCAAGGAGAATTCTTTTTTGGCAGGATTCTAATTCCTTATTTTTTATTTTTGAATTAAGAAAAGCAAGAATATCTTAACTTCGATTGATGCTCGCGAAACTAATTTTTATTAGATTATTGGCAAATCTTACAAGTCATAAATGGTGATCGTTTCTCTTGTCGGGATTGAATCCATACTTAGATATGTCAAAGGATCTAAACAAACAAAAAGCACGAATTTAATGATTAGATATTATCAATTAATTAATTATCGGTTAAAATGAGCATTATATTAATTTATATTAATAATTATCATAATATCTTTTTTCTTAAATTTGTGTTCAAATAAATGATATTAAAATTGTTTCTGATTGTTGTATAGTCATTATTTGATTTTTTTATATATGGTAAGAGATCCTGGTATATGACGTATAATTTGTTTTAGTCTCTTTTTAAGAGATATTTTGCCATGTTTTTTAAGAGTTTTTAAATTTTTTTTAAAATCTTTTCCGAATTCTTCATTTTGGGATATATAACAAATTAATGATACATCGTCAGCTATGAAGCAGCATTCACCAAATTTTTTTAGGTCATTTTTTGTCCACCTTGATCTATGTGTTTCATACATGTTACCAAACGCGTCTTTTTGAGGACTTGGTTTTTTAGGTGTGGATATTAAAACTCCATTATTGTTCTTTAATAATATGTCTAATAGATTTGAACCTTCTTTTTTTTCAAAATGTTCTAATACGTCGATCAATAAAATTAGATCGTATTTATGATCTAAAATTAAAACTAACTCTAAAATGTTTTTATTGTATATATTACTGTAAATGTAATTGTGTAATGGAGTGATATAATCTTTAAAAACCTCCACACAATCAATTCTCTTTCTAAACTCATACTTTTGTCTTCCATCCCATAGTTCAAGATATTCCCTGCATAAAACCCCAAATTTCCCATATCCACTTCCTATATCGAGAATCGAATTAGGTTTTAAAGATATTATCATCTCCATTATTTTTGAGATATGATAATATTGACTTGATGGCATAATTAAATATTTTTAGATTTGTCTTCTTAAATATATTTTAGTGTTTCAAATGGCTCTTAAGTTTTCTGTAAAAACCTATAGCTGAGTCATTCTATTTTATATTCTTGAGATATAACAGAAAAAACCAAGCAATAATTGCTTTTGGCGTCTACCTCTATTTTAATTCTAGGAGTTATCGGTGTAAAGCTGAGATCACTAGAATATATAATCAAACGATCGAATGTATCTGTCTGGAAGTGGGTACAAAAATATGGAAATGTTGCGGATAGATTTAGGATATCAAAACATCAGTCTGAGTAATATTTGTAGATGAAACACTGCTACAAATTGATAGTAAGGACTATTAGTTATGCATAGCATATGAACCAAATCTAAAAAAATGTTTGATGATGAATCTATCGAGGGAACGAACACTTTGTATTTTATCGGTTCTTCAAGCAAATAAGATCTAGATATGGTAGAAGAATTATCTTTGCGGATGGAGCAAG
>CAVPGE010000037.1:0-120034 GCA_963703885.1 uncultured Nitrososphaerales archaeon | reverse complement strand
ATATGAATGAGGTTTTTTCTATACCATCGGAAATAAATCGAGCAAGATTAACCCTTTTAAGAGGAATAAAAATCTAGTATCGAAATTAATGAATCAGGACATTTCTTGATTACAACCAATTTCCTAATTTCGATTATATGTGTTGTCAATATTTCCGATAAGTACAGTATTCTTTTAATCAAGTCTCTAACCCAGTTCATGAGTCATAGAGTAGTGCTAATATGCTAATGATGGGTACAATGCCTAAAATGGTAAAAAATTGGAATCAGTAAAGAAGGCAATTTCACAATTCATGACAAAGAAATAGATTTGATAATCGATAATGTAGAGTATCAAAATTGTGAATTTCGTAAAATGTTCTTTCTCAGGATTTATTAATTGGGTAATTATTAATTGTCAGTCTGCGAATGGCATTCTTTATTTCGTAAATAATTTTTTGAATAAAAAGATAATGCTGAATGGCAATTCAATTGAAACCTTACCCCTTCCTTCAAAAATGAATCTTAATATCTTTGGAGATTCAAAAGAAGCGGTTAATCACAAAGGCTATTTAACCGCTAGAGGGCAGTGATATAGAGGTGGAATTGTGATGCTGGAACAAACAGAATTAAATAATTTTAGCACGGAAGATTGATTAGCAAAAATACGTTGAGTAAGCAGGCATAGATAATAAGATAGCAATATTTAATGTCAGTTTTTAGTCTGAAATGGGTAATTTTTTTTTTGCAGTGACGATAATGCAGTAGTTCTCGGAGTTTCCAAGGAATATCACTATATGTTAAGAATTTCACTAACATTAACAATCTCGCTAATGTGACCACTTTGCAGGTATGGAATTAAGTAATCCATTTAACATCTTATATTTTTCGTATCAAAAAGTTGCTTTAATCTTAGGCTTTGCCTAGCCAAACAATCCAACAGAGCGCAAGTCCTAAATTCGAATATTTAATCCCGGAATATATATGATTGAGGTCATTTTGAACAATTTTTTGATCTAGCAAATTCAAGCCAAATTTTCTAATTTCGATTCTATGTATTCTTTGAATTCGAAGTGCTTAAAAAGAGATACATATGAGATAAGGCCCTGTTTCAGTATATTTCTATCGTTTTCCCTATCAATAACTGAAATAATTCCTGACGGGGTAATGTTTTGTGAATTAAGGGCTGCCAGTGCATCAATGACGCTTTGTCCTGTAGTAATAACGTCATCAACTACTACTAGAGGAGTCTCTGGCTTGCCTTCTACCTTTTTTTCAAGACCGTGCGTTTTCGGATTTTTTCTGACGAAGAATCCTGACAAGGCATGTTCAGCTCCAACAGAGCACTGAACGACAGGATTGCAGTTGCTATTGGAATTGCGCCTATTTCTAAACCCCCCACAGACTTTATTTTGCTTTCTCCATTGCCTTTCATATTGTAAATCTTATTAAACATAAGTTCGCCTATCAATGCCACGCCCTCTGGATCATTTACTACCAGTTTAATATCGTAATAATACTTGCTTATACTACCATTGGATAGCTTTACTTCACGAAATACTATGCCTTTATCTCTTATAATCTCAAAAAGCTTTTGTCTCTTCTGCTCTGGAGTTAAATTTTGCATTATTCCACTTTGTATTTTGTTTCTGGAATGATAATTATTAAATCTTGGGAATGTCCTTATTTAATTTCTAATAAATAAAATAAACTTGTATACTTGTGTGATTAGTCTTCGTATTAAGCAACTATGATTTAACTTCAAATATCATCAAAATACAATACTCATCTTTCTCTCTTTCCTTCAACAAATTCCATAAAGTTTTTCTTTGCTTCAGAATAGGACATCTGTATCGGTGGATGTTTGAAGCAATAACTTGATACGCTGTCCAATGATCCAGTTACCCCTCTATCTATTGCAATCTTGGTAGCTCTTATTGCATCAATCATGACTCCTGCGCTATTATATGCGTCTACTACCTTTAGTTTGACGTCGACTTCTAATGGAACATCTCCAAAATATTTTCCTTTCATGGAAATATAGCATACTTTATCATTGTGTAAAAAGCCAACAAAATCAGAAGGTCCTATTCTCATTGGTATTTCATATGGTGCCATGGCAGCTACGGCACTAGTCTTGCTTATTCTTTTATCTTCAAGACGTTCTTCATCAAGCATGTTGTAAAAGTCCATATCACCACCGACATTTAGCTGATACGTTTCATCTACTCTTACCCCTCTATCAACAAATAATTTGACCAGTGTTTTATGTAATACTGTAGCTCCAACTGACTCATGACATCATCACCAGCACAGGAAATATTTTTTTCTGCAAATGTCTTTTGCCATTTTGGAGTTGATGCAATAAATACTGGTATTGCATTGATAAAACACACACCAGCATCAAGACATTGTTCGACATAGTATTGCGTTGCCCGTCTGCTTCCAACAGGAAGATAGTTTATTAGAATTTCAGCCCCTGTATCTCTAAGTATATTTGAAACGCTTGGAGTCTTTTTTATCAGAAATTTTGACTCTTTCGTTTAGATGTTTGCCAATACCATCAAATACTTCTCCTTTATCTACATTTATCCCTGTCTTGGTACATCACAAATCTTGATAGTATTATTAGGACTCGAAAATATGGCATCTGCAAGGTCCTTCCCTACTTTTGATTCTACTACGTCAAACGCTGCAACAAATTCGATATCACCTGGTTCGATACCACCAAGAGAATATGACAAAAGACCATCAATCATTGTATTATTATCTCGTATTTCAGTTTGTTTCTTATGAATGTAAAATATAGTACCCTGTATTAAAGCAGAGGCACAATTTCCCACGCCAGCTATAGCAACTTTTACACGATTACGCATCTGTTTACGACATCTTACCAAATCGACGGTTTAATTAATATATGCGCTTAGATCTGACCATACTTCCCACCAAATTGCCAATTATCTTGTCTAATAACTCGGTCGTACAACTGTTCAAAAGCAATTATTTAACCTCCACGTACTGACTATGAACAAATGGAATCCAAATATTGTTAAACGAGTCAAATTTCTCTTTTAAAGTAATATAACATGAATCCGGTAAGACCAGACTATATAACATTATTTTTAAATTCGCACAAATCTATATTATGAGTATTCCTTAATGGATAATCAAAAAACGCAATTTCTTTATTTGCATCGATACCTCTATGGTGGAGGGACGACTTTTACCGCTCACTTAATTTATACTCTAAAGAAACAAAATGAAATAGTTATCTCGCGAATAAGAGAATCAAAGAGATCTCAAAACCTAAGAGATTTTGGATATGGACTTACTTACCAAAATGTAACTTCAGATTTCCTTAAGGGTATACGATATCCATTCATAACCTTATTCACACCGGGCTATTCTCACATATTACCCAGATTCAACCAATTGACAAATAATTTCGATGACATAAATTTGGTTATTCATGATCCCACGAATATTCCACGAAAAGTAGTGCCACATGTAAAAAAATGGAAGATAATCACGATTAGAAAAACCGTACAGCATTACCTTGAGAACAAATTTGGCCTTCAGCCACTTTTTCTATATCATCCATTTTACCCATATCCTGTCACTAAACGGGATATAACAAGATCTTCCACCATTTCTATATCAAGAATAGCGTTTGAAAAGAATATAGAAATAATATTAAGAGCAAACAAGTTTTTGAATAACGACCAAGCTTATAAAGATATACGGGGCGCGGAGGCGACGGCACTACATTCTGCGAAGACAAAATCTTGATTTTTATAGACAGTACTACGGTCAATTTGAAAAATCATTTCATAAGTTATCCGAAATACTGTCTAGGGCAAAGTTTGTTGTAGACTTATCAGTCCTTAAAAATGACGGTGGAGGAACTCAATACACCTTCCTTGAAGCAGTTCACAATGGATGTGCAATAATTGTGCATCGTAAGTGGCTTGAAGACGTAGATCCAAAATATTCCGATCTTAGAGAAGGCGATAACTGTTTTGCTGTAGGGAACGAAAAAGAATTAGCTGAATTAATAAAGAGCGACCCCGACACAAGAAAAATTGTTAATAATGCAAAGAAGCTAATGAGAAGGCATATAGAGGTTGACTGGTCGAATCTATTCCATAATATCGATTGATTGTTATTAAAGTTGTTGCCTGTTAAGACACAAATCCAGTTCAAGTTCAAAGTGTCCGCCGCAGGACTGTAAATTAATGGAGGCGGCGATCCAAAATTGATTTCATGAAGTTTCGTTCTTAACCTCCCTCATCAGTTGTATATAGAAGTGGATTACATGCACTAGTGTATTGCATCCCACCGAACCACCCAGACCAATGACTCGCTGATATTTCCACGATGAATGCCTTCGCTGTTATATCTTAGGCCTGAAAATCATGTCAAATTAGATTCGCAACCCTCTGGGCCTCTGGGACATTAGACTTATTATATTCACTAGAACAGGAGGTGAAACTAAACCGGATACTAATAATCTAACAACACCAACCAATTGATGAGAATTCAGACTAAGAATATTGAAGTTAACTATGATACAGGCGTCATAATAACAAACCATTATTAATATCGATGTGTATTATAAAGAGGATCAACCAATTCAGTTTTATGAATTAAGTTAATTATACCATTTTCGTAAAGCTAACTACTATTAAAAGTATTCAGGAAGAGAATACAACCCTCTCAGAGATGATATTAAATCCATTATCCAAAAAAAACTTTTCATGATTTTCTTCTGATAGAGTTTGCAATACCAACGAACGAACATTCCTTCCCTTGGAGTAAATTGCTGCTGTATTAAGTAACTCTGAACCAACGCCTCGGTTTCTTAAATTAGGTATTGTACCCAAACAAAAGAGTCCCATTAAGCCGAATTTCTCAAAAAGTATACAACATCCAACTGGCGTGATTGTTGAACTATTTGAATAAGCCAAAATCAGAATCATTTCGTTGGCACTTCTTGTTAGTATCTTGCAAACTTCATCGTTTGTATCAAACGACAAAAATGCTTTAGATGTACGTATCTATCCATTTATTCAAATAGCCTAACCCAACTATTTTCGTTGTTATGTTGTTATTTTGAATGATTTCTCTTGTTTTATCAATAGTCACATCAAGACACATACTTTTAAGTCTTCCAAATATGCTCAAGTCAGATTGCTCTAATATTTCGAGTGTATTAGAGTCAGCAGAATCACAGTGAACATAGATCTTTCCAATATCAGAAATTGAGTTGATGATTTCCTTGATTATTCCAAATTCATGACTCTTACCAACATCTAACCTGTTGAAAAAATAATCATCTAGTAAATTTCCATTATAGAACAGATTGATGTTGTTGCTAATTTCGTACTTGGTGCTCCAGAGACTACAAAACTCCAATTCATTTCCGTGTGCGTAAGTGCTAGTATCGGAGTCCAAAGATGTACATTAACTTCCGTAATGTTGCGGGTTCAAACTCGAATAATTTATCAATCATAAAGTTAAGTGCTTTGGGTATATCTAGATCATCTTCAATACGTTTGTAGAATTCACTTACAAGTATAGAATCCTTTCTTTTATTATTATTGTAGAGCATTTTTTCCGTAATGTCCTTCAATAGTAATTGATTTAAGCTCTCATATTTTCTCAAATCTCTCGCTTTATAATTTGTGGAATTTTTATAGTGTTCTGACAGCATATAAAGTCTAAGAACATTGAGATGATACTCCTTTAGAATAGTATCAAGATAAATCGCATTACCAGAAGAATTTGACATTTTTTTCCCATTTAGATTCAAATGACCGATATGCATCCAACATCTTACTGGTTTCGTTGTATTGTTCAGAGTTTTTAGAATAGCATAGATCGCTTCATGATGTGGAAACCGTAAATCATAAGATCCAATGTGAATATCATATTTGCCTTTGAATAATGAAGTAGCTACGGCCGTATCTTGGGTGTGCCACCATGGAGTTCCGTGACCTAGCTCATTATCTGGATACGATAAACCATAGTGATCACTAGTATTCCAAAGTAGTAAATCCCTTTGATCTTTTTTAAATACCTCGATATCAAGCCTCCTATCCAACAGTTCGGTCTTAGAATAATGGGATACGTAACCGTAATTCTCGATTTTGGATGTGTCAATATAAATATTGCCATTTGAAGGATAAGCATATTTCGTCTTCATCATTATCTTTATGATTTTCTTCGCTTCCTCCGTGAAATTAGAAGTTCTGGCGAAAATAAAATGATCAGATAGCCCAAGATATTTTAATTGCATCAAAAAATTTTTGAAACGTTCATTCGTGGCGGAACCAAAACTGACATTATTTCCTTTTATTACCTTTGGATCTACATCAGTCACATTTACGACGACCAAAGGAGGGACTCCCCTAGTACTTAAGAATCTAACAAGGACATCTACAAAAATGAAAAGTCTAGCGTGTCCTAAATGTATCTTATTGTATAGCGTCGGGCCACATACGAATACCTTGATTTTACTATCTGGAATAGAGCAAAGTCGTTTAGAAACACCATCAAATAGCCTCAATTTTGTAGATCCGACTGAATTTTTGATAACGAGTAAATAAAAGTATAGTAACTTTCATTTTATTCTTACTAATTTATAACCCTCTCATTTTATTAATTACAACTGTATTCTCATTCTAACAAAGAACTACTTTTGGTTTTGGTCAGAATTCGAAATTGATAAATTATTGGGACCTCAAAATTTCTCATAGAAGATTTTATAGGTACCAGTGTCCTTTATCAAATTTGACACTAACTTAGATTAGGTAATAACTAATATGATTAATGTGACAACTGGTAATTTTTCAATTTTTTGCATATGTAATTAAGAATTGAAATTCAAAAGATCTTAAATACGAAAATGAATCGACTGATCCCATTTGGACTAAAGTTACTTCCTAGTGGTATGGCCGCCACCACCAAGAGCGGCGTCCGAAACGAGCATAATACCATACTTTAAAAACACTTAAATTCGCTATCCCTATCGCAAATGCGCGTGTATGACAAGGCAACCCGGAAGTGATTTAATTTCATTGTTAAAATCTTTAGATATAGATGAGGGAATAAGAATAGAATCCACAATCAACAAAAAGATGCTGTTCGTAAACAGAAAAGCGTCTGGCTATTTTATTGTTCAAGAATATGGTCCTATGGATGATTCATCCTCAAATGGGAACATAAGATTATTGAGTAATGCCCAAAACGTTGTTAAATTAATACATTGTAGATTCGAAGGAAGTTATCGTCTCTCTTCATATTGATATCAATGTAAGATAAAGGTATTATGCGATGCCAATCCGTAGATTAATTGCTTACTAGTGTCTCGTCTCTATGCCATTATAAGAATCGGTCAATTTTAATACCCATTGTTCAAAATAAATAATGTATTCGAGAAATCCCAAATTCGTTTAGGTTCAGTCATAGGAAGAAGTACAAAATCGGCTTTGTTGATTAATAATTCGTTCAATGCTCGATACAAATATTAGCTCCAAAACAAAATCTCATTTAAGATAATGGTAAAAACAGCGGCATAAAAATAAAATCATTTGTACTTATTAATCTGTGAATAGAACTTTAAATGAGCCCGATCTTAACAAAAGTTACATTCTAGAAACATTGCTCCCTTCAGGAAGATTGAATATGACTACAGGCACAACCGGGAATTATATATTATCAACCATATTCTAATATTCAGCCAAATTTGATGTGTGCATGACGCACTATTGCACTTTATATTTCAATCTTTATGTTTCCGTTTTGGGATGCAAAATATACCCAATTTTCAGGATTCTGAGAGATTAGATCCATCAAATCAAGAAAATGAAATTTAAGCAATCAAGGCTAATTTATTTGGTGGGAGACGATAGTCATAAATTCTGGAGACTAGGTTTGCAGTAAAGCCATTACCATTTTATTATTTTATTTTGTCCGTGATATCTCTACCTCTATAGTGGAAACAGCACGTTCTCTACCATCTTCTGATTGGATTAGCTCTGAACCCACATTGACCATCCCAATCTTATAGCCAAGAGTGTCCATCCTTTTGACAATGATTTGTGCAACATCTACCGCACGAGTAATGCTTTTTCCCCTGGCTTTAACTACTACTTTAGGATCATTTGCTAATTGCACTAATGTTGCAGTTACATAAGTCATTAGAGGTTTTTTTCCAATGAAAATTTCATTACTCGCCTTACCTGTACTTGGTCTAGATGTCGACATAACGTAACAAAAAGAGTCCCGAATATATTAGTTATCAGGCTGTTTTATCCCAAATCACATTGAATAAATCAGTTAAGATTTCGGAGATTCAAACTAAAATAAATCAGTTCAAAAATTCACATCGAGTTACCATTCACTGAAAGTAATTAAGATATCGATTAGTAATTATAACGTAATCTTGTATTTTGGAATCTACATGTGTATTTTGATTTTGCATTTATGTGTACAAACTAGTTTGCATCTTATTAAAAAGCAATATTTCTAACTTTTAAGAACCGTCTGTGGCTAATGTCAGATAATCAAATACGAAAGATCGTCATATGTGGATAACCAGCTCGAGAATTTGCGCAATGTGAGTATTACTCTATAAACAACTTTTCGGCGGACATATTTTACATAATGCTCTGGTTCTAATCTAGCCTCAATAAATTATATGTTATTTGCTTCAGTCATCCATATAGTTTGAAATTAAAGGCTCAACAAGGGTAAAAATGACCCAAATGAACATTTCTATTTAAATACTAAACTAATTTGAATCATAAATTCTATTAACTAAAGCGTTCCCTTGTGTGGATAATTACAAGTATTATTATAACTTGAGTCAGCGATATTTTGGAGAGGCTATCTCCTTACTTGAGAAATTAATAAGTATCTCTTCTAAATCCAGAGGAGATTTCTCAATTTGTTTTACGACAGCAGGCTCATTCACTTCGTAACAATGCATAAAACCCTCTTCGTCTTTGTAAAAAATGAATATGGAATTCTTGAACACACAATGATATAATTTGTCTATTGTCATTAATTCAGGTTTGACATTTATCCCTTCTTCATTAATCGTCAAAGGATCCTCCAACAGCTATATAAAGGGTCAGGAGCACTATTAAACGATTCTCTAATAAAAATTAAATTCGCTATAACAGTGAAGACCTAAATTCCACAAATCATGTTACTCCTAAAACCTTAACAGATGTTATCCAGTCACTATTGATATCCCCAGCCGCAAGTTGGTCAAGTTTGATAAACCGTGCAGTTACTGGTGCATTTTGGGGATTAAAAATTTCGCTCAAAGAACTGATTCCTGTGTTCGCCAAGTATTCCGGCGTTGAATAACTTATGCCATCATTTGAAAATGACATAGTAAAAAAGTTTACATTTGTAGGTTCTGCAAACTCAATTCTCAGTCCAGAAATTTGTCTTGGCTGTCCTAAATCAAGCTTCATCCACGATAATTTATTATTCTGATTAACCATTTGATCACTCACTTCATTTTTATTGGAGACAATAGTTGCAATTGGAATATCTATGAGTTGACGTGAACTATCTCTTGCACCTCCACTTTCTTTTCTTTCTTCCACAGCAATGTTGTTATTATCACTTGATTCAGTATTAACTGCATCTTTCTTGTAATTATCCAATTTCACTATCTTTGAATATTCTTGAAGTATCCGTTCTTCTGTAGTTAGTGGTGAAGAACCCTGTGTCCCTTCAAGAGATTTTAAGCCTGATTTTGAAGAACCGGGATTATCATAATTCAAATTGCTCATTTTATCCGGGTTTGATTTGAGTGATGAGCAAAAAATTTGTGATGGTTGTGCCGGATCTAGAATGGTAATAAGGGTGGTGTAAGTGACGTAAGTACCGTCTGGGTATATCGCCCTAACCTCCAACGTTTTTACTCCACAGTAATTTGTGAATGCGAATCTATTCTCATCTACTTTATTTAGTTGACTAATCTCATATGAATCTGCATCATAGTCAATCAGATAGGCACTTTTTTCACGAGGAGGTGATGAAAATTCAAAACCTATAGTATCCGTCGAGGGAATTTTTGCGACAGACTGGAGCGTCGTCTGCTTCAGCTGGAAAATTTAGCTTCTCTGTTTTATGATCTTTAATAACTACAAATGGTAACATCTCATACGATTTTTTGTCGTAAATTAACTTTACTGAGGGTATTATGTTGTTACCAGTTTCAGAGGTAATTTTTTTTGCTTCGACATTTGATATACCTACGGAGCATGTAGAAGACAGAACTAAGATGAATGAAATCGAAAATATCGAAATGATTTTAGCTAATTTTGTTATTTGATTTGTAACTAGCAAATTTGACTCGAAATGAAGAACAATGTTAGATATTTACGTGATGTCGAACAAATTACTAAAAGCAAACCCGAGTAAATGTATACATCCATCCTAAAAAACGAATAGACAATTAAGCGGGAAAATTTTAAATGTATATTTCTACATACTGAATTAAATTGAACAAACTAGAATATCTCAGACACTAATTTCGAGAATGAGCTGAATAATGATATTAGATAATATTAAGAAGAGCGATTTCTTAAATCACGAAGGATCTTTTAAAACAATATTTCACATTGATTTTGATTATTTCTATGCCCAATGTGAAGAAATACGAAATCCTACATTGAAAAATTTGCCTATTATCATTTGTGTGTATTCTGGTAGAAGTGAGGATTCAGGAGTAGTTAGCACTTGTAACTATCATGCTCGCAAATTTGGCGTAAAATCAGGGATTCCAATAAAGAATGCGAAAGCAAAATTACTTCAAACTAGATCAGCATTCCTTCCAGCCGATATTGACCACTATAACGATGTCTCCAACAGCGCAACAAAGCTTGTAGAGGAATACGGTGAAAATTACGAGAAGGCTAGCATTGATGAGTTTTATATTGATTTCACAAAAACCACTAATTCCGATTTTAAAGACGCAAAGACTCTAGCGAAAAGTTTGCAGATGAATTTCAAAAGAAAAATGAAACTGACTTGCTCCATTGGAGTAGGCCATAACAAACTAATCTCAAAAATAGCCTCTGCCAGTCAAAAACCAAATGGGTTAACCGTAATTTATCCTAATGATGCAATTGATTTTATCTCAAGATTAAAGGTTGACGACATACCTCATATAGGCCCCAAGACAAGTAACATACTACGGGTCTTAGGCATAAATTCGATGATTGATATTAAGAAAATAAGCATATTTGAATTGAAAGAATCGTTGGGATATAAAACCGCCTCTTTTCTTGTTAGCGCTGCCAATGCTATTGATTACTCACGAATAAAGCCCCAAAATACGCAAAGACAAATAGGTAAAATTGTTACTATCAAAAATAATAGTAGCTTAGAATCGTTGATACCTATAATTAAAGATATGTGCAGATCTGTAATCAATCGACTCGATGACAAAAAAAAGGCATTCGGTACTATCACTGTGCTACTGATCTTAGAGAACCTAGAACATATTTCTTCTTCAAAGAAGATCAAGATTTTTTCAACTTCAGCTCAAGTATTGCAAGACAATTCACTACATATTGTAACACAGCTTTTTATTGATAAATCAATTTCTCCACAAGCTATTAGAAGAATTGGCGTTACGGTATCTGACCTCAGAGATGTATCTGGGCAACATTCATTGTTTGATTATATCAACGCTTGGTAATTATTACAAATATTTTGCGGCAAATTTCATATTCGAAATTAAAAAAGAATTGAAACTTATCACATTCTTACAGTATGTTTCTTGTGGCAGTTTCGATAAAGCCATATTAAGGAGCCAAAGTTGCTAGGGATATTTTAATTAAGCCTTCAAGAATTACATTTGACATTGATTTGTTAATATTTGCAATAATAAAATTTGGCTTTCCTCCTCCATTTATTCCTGCATTTATGCTATCTGTGAGCTTGTTAATAGCATCAATACAATTAATGGACAAATCGTTACTTCTGGCAAATATTAGGTTTGCAAAATCAGATTCAGTATTATTTACTAATATTACGACTGTTCTTTTTTCCGAAACTTTAAAATTGACATATTTCTGGATTTCCTTAAAATCTAAGTCATATAACAGTTTGATTATAAACTTCACATTATCACCAAGATATTTTGGTTCGATCGCTTCTAGTGAACGAATCGTTATATTTTTTAGTATCCTAGAAAAAATTAACCGCTGCTTATTTATTTTGTTTATAGTTTCTTCAATTGTATTGTAGTTTGCTCCCGTGTTATTGCAAATCGAATAAATCTTGTTTGTCAACTTAACTGCTTCATTCATGGCATTTAAGCCTATCATAAATTTGATCTCATAATTATTTACATTTTTGGTCATGTTAATGACCAAAAAAAACAAACATTCAGACAAATTCTCAGCATGTTCCATTGAGCAAGCTGCGATATCGTGATTTTCGATTTCGACGACTGAGATTTCTTTTTCGTCCGATAAGCGTTCTTCATTTGCCCTTAAGTATGGTATTGTTTTTCTTGCTTCTTTTAGTGTTTTAAATTTAAAGTGATTAACTCTACGGCCTTCTATTATTAATTTATTAACTTCCATTTCTGCCGCCATTATTATTTCAAAATCAAGAAATACGTCGGTTTGCCTTATGAAGGCAGTATGATAAGTGTCTCTGTGCTCGACCTTTGATACTTCTATTGTCCTGCCAAGAAGTCTTTGTAATGAGCCTATGAATGCATGCTCAGCTGTATGAGCGACCTTATTATCCATTTATAATTGAAAATATTCAATTCTTACTCATATTTCTTATTCTGTCTGGTTAGTTCAATTAATACAAGTATAAAATAAAGGTTCAAGCTCATTTAATAATTTTAATAAATCTAATATCATAGCAGTTGTCTAGAAGTTCTGAAAAATTTAAAGCATTTCTTTCTGTCTGTACAAAAGCATTAGAGCATTAATTATGGAAGACACGACCGGACTTCCGCCTTTTCTGCCCGAGTTTGTAATAAATTCAATATTTGTTTTTGATAGTTCGTCCTTGACCTCTGCTGCTGCCACAAATCCCACGGGAATTCCAATAATTAAGGAGGGCTTTACGTTTTCTTCTCTAATCAATCGCAATACCTCTATCAAGGCAGTTGGGGCATTGCCTATCGCGACTATTCCTTTATCAATTTCTTTAATAGAATATCGCATTGCTAATGCAGAAATAGTTGAATTCTTCTCCTTTGATAATTTTCTTAAATTCTCATTAGAAATATTGCAAATGACCTGGATTCCGAGCTTTGACACCGACTGTTTGTTTATTCCAGCCAAGACCATGCCTACATCTACTACTACTATACCTTTTCGTCTAAATACGTCAAAAGCAGATTCTATTGCATTCGCTGAAAACAGGATTCTATTATCCCTTGCGAAGTCAAAATCGGCAGTGGCATGTATAACTCTTCTAACAACGTTCCATTGCAAGAGATCATAATTATGATTACCGATTTCAGAATCTATTATGACCATACTCCGTTCCTCTATCCCTATTGACCTTACCGACATATCTCGTGAATTTGCTCTATGATTCATGTCTATCATAAAATAACACTTGATTCAGCTTCCTTGGCCCGCTCCAGAACAAGGTCTACTAATTTAGGGTCAGCACCAAAGTGTTCTGCGATATAAATATTCTTGAATTCTTCCCCTTCCAATGTCGAATTAATGTCATCCATAACATCCCTCTTTATGTGAGATCCTTTGTGCAAAAAATACGGTACTATTATCATTATATTTGTGTCATTTCTAATAGTATTTTTTATACCATCCTTAATTCTCGGATTATCTAGTTCTAGAAAACAATAGTTCACCAATTTGAAATGAGGTTTGAGCTTGTTGACAGTAAAAATAAAAGCAGCGCGAGCACCTTTATCACTACTCCCATGACCTATTACAAGTATGCTACAGAGGCTATTGTGCTGAACTAGGTTATGCTTCCTCTTTACTGCTTCAATCCTATCCATTAGAAGGATCCTAAGAGTATCATGATAACTGAGTGGTTTGGTGATGATCACATTAATCTTCTTATCGTAGGCTATCTTAGCAGTCTTTGTGACTGAATTTTTAAGTTTTAATCCAGGATATAAAAAATAGGGCATTACTGTTATCGAGTTAGTTTCAACAGCTAAACATCTAAATATACCTTCTTCGATGTATGGAGGAATTACTTCCAAGAAGCTATAACCTACATAATGGTATTGTGATTCTTTTTTTAACATCTTGCAAAGTTGTTCGAGCTCTTCCTTGATCTCTGGCTCTCTTCCACCCCTGTCTATTAATAAAAGTCCTCTTTTAATTTTGCTTGTCATATTTTAACCTACTTATAGCAACTGTCAGTTTAGGTGGAAATTTTTGCTTTGGGACAATTAAGTCGCCACTCGAACCACATATTGAGGCAGCCTCCGCAACGCTGGCTGTTCCTTCAAATTTCTTAACAATATCTGAAGGAGTAGGAACCATAATTTGATTTAACGTATTTCTTTCGAATAATGTCATTGGTATCTTATGTTTACTAGTAAATTGTTCGAGCCCCTGCGGAAGTACATTTTTTCGGATCGATGCAATACCCCTGACACTCTTCATGGACAATCCATTCTCGCCTAATACTTTCTTGATTCCGTTGGATATTTCTGATTCGGTAGTGTCCCAATGAAGACCCAATCCTACAACCAAGCTTTTTGGTCGATAAACTACAGATTTTTCCATTAATGTATTTTCGTTTATGATTCTGTCAGTTATGATTAAGCATGCTTTATATTCCTTTGACATTAGTTCTTCAATATTTTTTACCAAGGTCACATTCTTTGGTAATTCCTTCTTATCCCACCAGGTTAATTCCCCTGTATCTTGAAATACGCCTACTTTATCCTCATTCACCATGTGCGCGCTCACCTTGGTGACATTTTCAAAATTGTCAATTAACCAACCAAATTCGTGTCCCAATAGATCTACTGCAATTGTTTTATTCACATCGGCCGCAGTGGTAATAATAGCTTGACAATTTAGTAATTTAGAAATTAGTATAGCCATTGAATTTGCGCCCCCAAGGTGACCCGAAAGTGCACTTATTACGTAATTGGCTTGGTCATCTATTACTAAGACAGCTGGGTCATATTTCTTGTCGACTAGTAATTTGGATATGAGCCTAATCACTGCACCCAGAGAAAAAATGCAAATCAAAACCTCATATTTTTTGAAAACATCCGAGATCAAGACTGCCGCTGCCTCTTCAAACCAAATTATATCTGACCCTGAATCACTGTGTTTGGATTGGGCATAGATTTTCACATCTGGCATGCTTGACTTAATATTTCGTGCAATGTTAATACCGTTTCTTGTGATGCAAATGATTGCAATGCTCTGAGGCACAGGCAGTTTGTTCCTTCTTATACAAATAATCGTTTGCTTACGTGTAACCTTAGAGATATCGTAAATAGGAGCAATTCGTAATTCAGATTAAGTAAAAGCGAACGACATGGAGAACGAAACAAATGTATTTGGACAGCGGTTCAAGCCAAAATATTAGATGTTACTTACATTTTTTTGTAAACGTAATAGGCATGACGAATGTCCTGGAGAATGGCCAATTAGCGACTCTTGTGGAAATGGTCATGATTGTTCGTTCGATTTAAAATTAAAAAAATGTGATTGCAGATGTCACACAGAGCACTAATCAGCCAGTACATTGCGTTGTAACGATCAAGTTAAATCAATTAATGGGGTCAGAAATTTGGTTTGATAATCATAATTTCATACAGCCACCACATCATCATTCCCCTCGTATTCTACAAATGAGACTCTTAGCTTTTATTCTTACCATATCATTTACCTCAATTATAACCATTCCTACATTAGGTTGCCCATAGAATATAACAGAATTAATGGGAGCATACGAGCAAAACGGTAGTGTCAGAAGATCTTCTTCACCATTTACCTTTAATATCACCTTTTTCTCACTCCTCAAGGCGTATTTAATTTTGCTGAGAGAATCATTTGAGATATTACCTGCTGAATTTTCACACGATAGAGATATTGTTTCTTCTAAATTAAGTGCCCTTTCAACGCTAGTAATCGAATAAATATTTTTATTCCGTTGCTCAATCCCATCTACCACAATTATATATGGAATGATTCCAAGTGTGATGAGTCTGTTGGAGGTACAATCACCCACAGAGATTGTCATCGCAGTTTTCTCTACGTATTTTAACAACCTTTCATATGTGACTTGATCGTTCGGAATTAAAAGACCAAGTGGTTTCTTTAATTCCTTAACCAGCTCCTCATCTAGGATCATCTTTAGATGTAGTTTCTTCAGAATTCATATCAGTTTCTGATTCCTTTAGTTCTGTTGCAATAATGCTTATCCTGCCGGCGACAGATCTTGCAATCTTGTCGAATACAATTGTTTGAGAATCTTCAGGGTCAGAAATAGCCACCGGTTTGCCGCTATCGCTTCCTTTCATTATTTGTGTACTTAACGGAATTTGACCTACAAAAGGAATTTTAAACTGATCGCTAATCTTTTGTCCTCCTCCAGCACCAAAAATTGAAATTTCATTGCCACAATTTGAACATTGTATATAACTCATATTTTCAATGACTCCAATAATTGGAACATTTAGTTTGTTAAACATTCCAATTGCTTTTACCGCTACATTCATAGCTACATCTTGGGGAGTTGTCACAACTAAGATACCCGTTATCGGAATCGTCTGCGCTAATGTCAATGGGGCATCACCCGTTCCTGGCGGTAAGTCAATTATAAGGTAGTCTAGTTCGCCCCAGTTTACATCTGTTAAAAATTGCTTTATAATTCCAGATATGATTGGACCCCGATAAATTCCTGCTTGTTGAGATTGCTCATAAAAAAATCCCATAGATATTACTTTGATCCCATCTGAAACTACTGGTTGAATCTTGTTATTAATCACTTCAGGTGCTCCTTTAATACCTAACATCAATGGAACACTAGGTCCATATACATCAGCGTCTAGTACGCCAACCTTTGCTCCGGCCTTTGAAAGTGCGATAGCCAAATTAATTGAAACAGTTGTTTTTCCTACTCCTCCTTTGCCACTTGCTACCGCGATAATATTCTTTACGCCCGGCAAAAGCTCATCCATTGAAATTGCACGACCTTCCATAACGCGAGCAGTAACTTTTAGGTCAAGGTCATTGACGCCTAAACTTGCAATACTGTTTCTCACATCCTGCTCTATTTCAGTATTAAATGGGCATGCTGGAGTAGTGAGTTCTAAGGTAAAGCCTACCTTTCCATTATTTATGGATAAATCCTTTATCATACCCATCGAGACAATATCCTTATGTAATTCAGGATCAACCACTTTCCTAAGCGACGACATAACCTGTTCTACAGAAACCATTTTAAGATAATTAACGGCAGATAATATTTAAATCATATATAAATATAAAACGATATGTATCAGGCTATTGGCATTTTTTATATAATATTGGTTTCTTGGTTATTCATCATTTAATTGGACTACTTTAATGAAAAGGTTCATAAATTGAACCTTTAAAAGTTTTAGTTATTAGTAATGTTCGCGATAGTCCACATGGATGACGTAGTAAGGATTCCGCCCAATAAATTGAAGAATTCATTGAATGCTACCGCAATCGAAATCCTGAAGGAAAAGTATGAAAGTATGATTAGTCAAGAATTAGGATACGTAATAATGATTATTGATGCCGTGACAAATTCCACGGGGAAGCTGATTGTTGGTGACGGTGCCACATTTCACAAAGTTTCCTTCAAAGCACTAACATATTACCCGAAATTACAGGAAATAGTAGAAGGCGAGATTGTCGAAATAACTGATTTTGGAGCCTTTGTCAGAATTGGTCCTACAGATGCATTATTACATCTTTCTCAAATTATGGACGATTATTTGAAAAGTGATGTTAAACAAGGCGTAATTATAGCGAATCAATCTGCAAAATCTCTTCGAATAGGCTCAAAGATTAGGTGTAGAGTAACTGCAGTAAGCTTGGGGAAGGGAACATCTATGGGCAAAATTGGTATAACATGCAGACAGCCTTTTCTAGGTGCTATAGAATGGATAGAGGATGAACTGAAAAAATCTCACCTAGCCGCGGCTAGTCAACCAAAGGAGAAAAAAGGAGCCAATAAGGAATAAATGCCCAAGGAACTAGCTTGTAAAAAGTGCAAAGCAATAACAGTTGGAAAGATTTGCCCTCTCTGTAAGTCTACTGAACTGTCATCAGATTGGTCAGGAATTATTCTAATCTTCGATGCGGACAATTCATTGATCGCATCTACATTACAGATTTCGGCCGCATATAAATACGCCTTAAAAGTATCGTGAGAACCCACATAAGTTCCCTTCAAGAATATTTTTACATCAGACAATTATTAAATCGATTCCTCCATGAGGATATTGGATTTGGGGACATTACAAGCGATGCCGTGATTAGTGAAAGCAGAATTCGTTCTGCCACCATAGTATGCAAATCAAAATATCCAGTAATTGTCGCTGGACTTGAAGAAAGCAGTATGATTTTTGAACTTTGCAAGTCATCTACAAAAAGTCTTGTCAACGATGGTGATGAAATAAGAGATCAGCCTGTTCAGCGAATATATGGAGATCCGAAATCAATCCTCAAAGCTGAGCGAACTGCGCTAAATTTGATCATGCGTATGAGTGGTATTGCCACTACAACTCGAAAATTCGTCAATATTGTGGAGTCAATTTCAAAAAATATCAGTATTGCTAGTACGCGAAAAACTGCACCCGGGCTGAGGGTTTTCGACAAGAGAGCCGTAAAGATCGGTGGCGGATTTGTTCATAGGCTTTCTTTAGACCAACATGTCCTAATAAAAGATAACCATCTTGCAATTTCAGGATCAGTTAAAGAGGCAATTAAGCACGCTAAAATGAAGTCTTTCAACAGGAAGATTGAGTGCGAAGTTTGGAATACTGAATCAGCATTAGAAGCAATTTCTGCTGGGGCAGATATCATAATGCTGGATAATTTCTCAGCTCCTGAAGTTTCCGATACTATTGCAACTATTAATAAAAGAGGCTTAAGAAATAACTGTATGATTGAAGTTTCAGGAGGGATTGACCTGAAGAATGTACGAGAATATGCCCTTTCGCATCCCGATATCATCTCCGTTGGTTCATTGACGCACTCAGTAAAAGCAGTTGATTTTTCCTTAGAAATAGATGATGCGAAAATAAAAAATTAGGAAGCTTTTAGCATCCTGTCAATAGAGATTCTGGCTTTTTGGCCGATCTTATCATCAACTGTTACTCTATATTTTTTCTGGGTCAGGGAATCTAAAACTTTGTCCAAAGTTATTTTCTTCATGTATTTGCATGTTGCATCTTCTCTAATTGGAATAATATTTTTGTTGGGGCTTTCTTGTTTCATTCTATGGATGATTCCAGTTTCTGTTGCAATCACGAATTCATCAGATGAAGACTTTCTAACATGTTCCATCATTCCTTCAGTAGACAACACATGTGCTTGTCTTGAGATATCACCCATTGATAAATTGTACAATGTGGAAGAGGTACAACCACACTCAGGGTGGATCAAAAATTCTGCATTAGGGTAAGTTTTAAACATCGCATTAATATCTTCGGATCGAATCCCAGCGTGAACATGACACTCCCCAGGCCAAATATGCATGTTTTTTCTACCGGTTACTTGGGATACATACGATCCAAGAAACATATCTGGAAGAAACAAGATCTCTTTCTCAAGAGGGACGCTATTTACAATTTTGACAGCATTTGACGATGTACAGCAATAATCAGATAGCGCCTTGATTTCTGCAGTGGTGTTTACATAACTGACAACAATTGCATCAGGATGCTGTCGTTTCCAATATGATAATTCATCCGCATTTATCGTCGATGCTAGCGAACATCCTGCTTCCAAATCTGGAATCAAAACAGTCTTTTCAGGGCACAATATCGCAGCCGTCTCAGCCATGAAATGTACTCCACAGAATACAATAATATCGGCATTTGTATCAGAGGCTTTTCGGGACAAGGCTAAAGAATCCCCTATGTAATCAGCAATATCTTGAATTTCAGGAATTTGATAATTGTGAGCTAAGATTATTGCGTTAAGATCCTGTTTCAACATTTGAATTTGTTTGACAATTTCGGGCTGAAGTACAGACATCAATTCAATCACATATCTTAGCAATATTCTAAATTTAAAGTAGTATAATTTAGGAGATTGTTGCCTGTCAGATCTCATCCATAGGCAATACTTGCCATCACAAATGATGTCACCCGGAATAGATATATATCTCCAATGCAAGGATTATGCAAATGCCGACCCATGGATCATTAACTAAGGCTGGTAAAGTGAGAGGGCAAACTCCTAAAATACAAGCCAAAGAGAAAATTAGTCCCATATCAAAAGTCCGAAATAAGAGCAATTTTATAAAGAGATTTGAGAAGAGAAGACCGCCGGGACAGAAGAAGCCGGAACGTATGGGTCGTATGGGTCGTAGGTAATACTTGTCCCAGATACTGGCAGGATGTTAGTGCCAGTCAAATTTATTCTCTTAAGCTGACTATTTAGAACCGTAAACAAAAAAATACCAATTTGCGTTATAATATGTTGTAACTCATGGTCAAGAAGATTGCAATTATAGGTTGTGGTACTATAGGAGGTGCGATAATAGATGCCATTGTTAAAGGCAACGTACCTGGAGGAGAAATTAAAGGAATAGTGGATATTGATAGTAACGCAATTAATTCTTTGTCGTCATCGGTAGGATCAAATATAGCATTCAGGTCTTTTGAAGATTTCTTTGACTCACCAATATTTAACGACGTAGATATTGTTGTTGAATCAGCCTCGCAAAAAGTAGTATTAGAGTTTGGAAGACGAATACTCGAATCACAAAAAGATCTCATGGTGATGAGCGTAGGAGCTTTCGCACAGGGATCTTTTTTTTTGGAATTAGTAGATACAGCGCGATCTCACCGTTCTAGATTGATTCTGCCTTCAGGCGCTATCACCGGGATAGACGCAATTCGATGCGCTAGAGATGTCATTAATAGTGTAAGCATTACAACTACAAAAAATCCTATATCATTAGCTGGTGCACCATTTTTTAAGAATTCGAAGATTAAAGTAGAGGGAATAAAGAGTAGAAGGACTCTTTATAATGGGAATGCGAGGAATGTCATCCTTGAATTTCCATCGAATGTGAATGTTGCGGTGAGTTTGGCCCTCGCTGGAATTGGTTTGGACAAAACCAAAGTGAAGGTTATTGCAGATCCCCAAATTACAGTTAATCAACACAAGATAATTGCGAAAGGTGATTTTGGGGAAATTAGAGTATTGGTACGAAATAACCCGAGCACACTTAATCCGAGGACAAGTTTTCTGGCAGTCCTATCTGCAATCGAGTGCCTGCGGAATTATTGCGATGACACTGTTAGACTAGGTTCCTAGTCGCTAGTTTTTGACAGTTTATATATGGTAAGGTTACTGAAGTCTGTAAGATAAAGGATATGAGTTACGGCGGTTTTAAAAGAAACGATATGTTTGGTCCAAAACCAGTAGAGACAGGAAAGGAATACGATGTGCAAATCACTGAAATAAGTAGGAAGGGAGATGGTATTGCAAGAATTCAGGGGTTCGTTATTTTTGTGAAAGAAGGGAAAGTAGGTCAGAATGCGAAGATACGTGTAGTTCAGGTTGGTAACAGATTTGCTACCGCCGAAATAGTAGATTCGACAGCAAAAGCAGGTCAAAGTACCGAGGAGTCATCACCTAGCACGTAATATTTACATTTTAACGATATTAGAAATTTAGTTCTTTTTTCTTCTCCTTATTTGTTTTATAAGGCATTTTGGGTCATTTTTTTGGAGTATATAGCAATATAGCATGTACAATAACTTGATAGCCATAGTCGCAATCTCGTTCGCTATTGTTGGTTCGATATGGGGCATAGGAAATCTGCTTTCTCATAACAATAATCCGACCACAGCGAGAAATAATGGTTTAACATTAGTTGCAGAGGACGATAGATTCAATAAAACCAATCCAGACATTCACGTAACTAAAGGCATACCGTTAAGAATTACCATTGTTAACAAGGATTTTAGAAAACATGACTTTGTAATAAATGAACTTAATCTCAATACTGGTTACATGTCTACGGACCAACAGGTTACCGTGGCAATTGCTTCTTATTCAACTGGTACATTTCAATACTATTGCACACTTCACCCAGAAAAGATGAGAGGCAAAGTGATCATAGATAATTAAGATATTATATTAACTAGGTTCATAGTATAACCGAGGAAGATGAAAAAATGTGGTTGTAGATGCATAAAGTGCAAGAATGCAATATTGAACTCCAATAGCTTTGTGTCAAATGATGGATTTGAAGACACACACCACACTTGTGACACTTGCGGAACTCACTTCAATCACCTCGATGGAGAAGTTTACAGCACATGCAGTTCGTGTAATTATGAGTTTAAAAAGGGGGCTAGCTTTTGAAACTGTCGGTCAGTTTTTTGTGATACATACTCCTGCAGTTAAGTTCTCGAGAATCATTTGAAATAACGGAAATATTTTTCATTTTATTTTTGTCATAGACTGTTGCCAAAAATTTGAAGCAGGTCTCACATACGAACTCCTTTGACAATTACTATTAGTTCGTTTACTATAGTTATATTTATTTTTGATACAACTAGACCAACACTTAAAAGTAGGGGACAGCGCTATCAAAAAAAATGGCTGCCAGAAAAAATACTTCGCGTAAAAAGAGATTAATAAAATGCATGAAACAAAATCGACCGGTGCCAGCCTGGGTAATTATACGTACGCATCGTCATGTCAGAACAAATCCGAAACGTCGTTCCTGGCGAAAGTCTGATGTAGAAGTTGGTTAAGAGGATTTTGAATTATGTCTAAAAATGAAGATAATTTAACAAGGATTTATAATATAAACTTAGGAAAATGCTGGGATACTCCCAAGTATCGTAGAACGGATCGTGTAATAAATATGATCAAGGAGTTTGCAATGAGGAATATGGACACGAAGCGTATAAAAATTGATCAAGATCTTAATAGGCATATTTGGTCTAGGGGCAAGACTAATCCCCCACGAAAAATCCGTGTTAGGATGATAAAGGATGATGACGATACTGTAATTGTGAGCTCTTATACTGAATCAAAACAAATTGATGAGGGCAATAAGGGTGAAAATGAGCCTAAAGAGGCACAGTAGCAGCGGGTCTGTAAATCAAGACGCTCGTCACATTTTGTTGAGCTACTTTTTAATCGATATTGATAAGAGGTAGATTGACGTCTAGAGCGGAATCTGCTTCATCTCGATCAAGCCAGCTTTCGTCAGGAATTATGCTTAGTGGGTCGTATGAATCAAACATGGAGTAGCTCTTTATCGAAGTTATAATATTTACGTTTGTTTGTCCTGAATCTGTGACAGAAACTGCTACACTGTCATTACTATCCTCGGCAAGAGTATTTCTAACTAGCGCAAAAACCTGATCAAGATTTCCTACAGATTCATTAT
The DNA here is from genome assembly GCA_963703885.1 of uncultured Nitrososphaerales archaeon. GTDB lineage: Archaea > Thermoproteota > Nitrososphaeria > Nitrososphaerales > Nitrososphaeraceae > TA-21. The sequence goes on along the minus strand of CAVPGE010000037.1, from coordinate 96,425 downwards.
TTATCCCGCTCACTTGGATTATTGAATCACCTATGGAATCCTTTCCTATTGACGAAAACATTACGCCGATGGAATCCTTTATGGTACACTCAAAATCCGAGTTCAACACACTCGTGGAAATTACGTTTTTGTCTCCATAAATTGTCATTTTTGAAATTGATTTTAATACCTGGATTATAGCACTATTTGTTATACGATAAAGATCTTCGATGGAGATTGAAGGATAATATTTTATAAATCCGTCGTTATTTATGATGAAAGTGGTACTGGAAGTAGAGAACAATTTCTTTAATGAGACCGAGGAATCATATAGCTTATCTGTTTCAAAGCCTAGGGGCATAGTGACGAAGGAAACTATTGTTTTCTCGTTTGCCTTAGAAATGTTAGATAAAATAGGGGCCATAGCAATACCAACAGTGCTAGCCAGATTCGCAATTATAATTATGGTAGAATACTTATCGAGTCGTGATTTGACTTCCTCTAATACATTATCCACAAAGCCTCTTATGCGGCAAACCGTAGGATTAAGCCAAGGGCTACAATCTACATATACCGAGTTTTCAGTATTATCAAGATCAATCAAATTATTGCTTATTAGCATATAATCGAATTTTGTTGTTTTACTAGCTTCGTTAACAATCTTGGTTCCAAACTTACCCACTCCTAACAAGAGTGGTTTTGTAAATTCAAGATGATCGTAATTCAAATCCCCCACCCATCATGTTGCATGTTGTCAAATGGAATGGGATAAAAGCATTTATGATTAACATATAGTACATTTATAGTTCATAAATGTTGATCTTTCTTTCATTTTTAAATCAGGATTCATCAAATTGCCCGTGAAGGGAATATTTAGATGCATAAGCCACCTTAATTCTAAGAGCCTTTCCCAAAATTTCATTTTTTGAGAATTTCGAAATATCATTCAAGACAACTGGTTTATAAGCATAATTTCTTCCCTGAATTAGGCGGTCATCGATCACTTCGTCTATCAAGATTTTGCCCTGCCAGCCAAGCCACAAATTATTCCTAAAATAGGATATTTTTCTTACATATTCATGGAGCATTGAGCTTCGAAGCTTTACAATCCCAGTATCTAATTTCTTCATTTTAGAAGCCAATGTACCTGGACGTGATGCATATTTAGATAGATTAACTATATCCGGCTTAGTTTCATGAAGTAAATTGACAGTCTCTAAAAAATCTTCTTCTGATTCTGTCGGAAATCCGCATATTATGTCTGTTGCGATCGTCATTTCAGGAATCATAGACCTGATTTTTGAAATAAAATTCTTGAACAACGTCGAATTATGACCCCTCTTCATTTGTCTAAGTACGGCATCACTACCGCTTTGAACAGGAATGTGGATAAACTTGTATATTTTGGCATTATTTTTATATAGGGAAATTAGCTTATCGAAGTACCTAGACAAGTACATTGGATTCATCATTCCAATTCGGAGCATGAAATCGCCTTCAATTTTACAGCATTCTTCTATTAATTCAGTAATGTCTGAGCCAATATCAAAACCATAGCAACCCGTATCTGTTGAAGTTAGCCAGATTTCCTTACAACCTTCCTTCAGATCAGTTCTTATTTGTCGTAAAATCTCTCCCATTCGGTAACTCCTCAATTTGCCTTTGGCAATTTTAGTTTGACAAAATGAACAGTCACTCAGACAACCGCTAGCTATTTCAACTATTCCAACTACTTCATTGACTCTGTATCTCGGCATGTTTACCTTGTCTGAAATAGAATTCTCCAATGCAACTAATTTTGATCCGTTAAGGGTGCCCTGGACTATTTCCAGTGTCTTATCCAAAGAATGAGGGCCTAGTAAGCTCGCTCTCGGGGAATAGAGTTCAATTAGTTCTCTACTAGTTTTTGCAAGGCAGCCTGCTACAACTAAAGGTTTCGATCCTTTTGAAGATTTAGCAATTCGTGCTAACATTTTGTGCTCCGTTGTATCCTTAACAGCACATGTTACCAATACTTCTAGATCGGCTTCATCCTTCTCATTGGCCATGGTAAAACCATTTTTTAGCAAAATTCCTTTTACGATCTCAGAGTCGGCTATATTTGCTGAACATCCGTAGGCTTCAACCCATATTTTTTTCGACGTTGCGGTAATGTCATTATTTTTGGTGATGCCTGTTAATCCGGTCACTTCATTCACTCCAGATTGTCAATTTGTACTCTATTCATTAATGCTTTTCCCAGGCAAATTTGTACAGAAAGTGGAGGCCTAAGAGTCCTTGCCGTTCAGTGTTCCTGCTTCTAGTATTTGTTTTGTAGCTCTTATCAAACCCTCTACATCAAGTGGACTGTGTTTTGTAGAAATCGCACCCATCTTTGAGGGAAGGAAAAAAATACCAAAAAGCGACATCAAAGCGAAATGATACTTCTGTAGCCTTCCGTTTGATGATAGCGCAACATCGTTTGCGTTTCTTATACTTCTAACCTTGTCATTTAGGAAATGAGTCAGGAATAAGGATCCCCTTCCTGTAATTTCTACGTCTATCTTGTAATCACTAAATATTTTACTTAGGCCAGTCCTGGTTTTTTCACCAAGTTCGTTGATTCTTGAATATATTTTTGTTTTATTCTTATTCAAAAAATTTAGAGTTGATAGCCCCGCGCTCATAGTCATAGGGTTGCAAGAAAAAGTTCCGCCTCCTATATAGCATCTGCTGCTTTTTTGCTTGTTAAAAATGGGGTCTGATATTCGCATTAGCTCTTTTTTACCTCCGAGTACTCCTATAGGAAGCCCGCCTCCAACAATTTTGCCAAGTGTAAAAAGATCAGCTTCGAGCTTAAACTCTTCGGACATGGTTCCAAATCCGAACCTATAACCAGTAACTATTTCGTCCATAATCAGCTTGATATTGTTTTTCTTACAGTATTCCGACAGTCCTCGTAAATAATCATCACTTGCTGGAATACACCCCGCTCCGCCCAACAAAGGTTCTATTATTATGCAAGCCAAATCCTCCTTGATTTTATTTAGGCGCTTTATTGAGCCTTCTAAGTCATTATACGGGATTGACTCAACAAATTTCGCTTCATCCTTGATCAATCCCAATCCTTCGCATAGGTCAAATGGATAATTGACAGACTGCATCAAATCGGTGTTAAAGCCATGCCATCCTCCAACCGCCTTTGCTACTATTCGCTTCTGTGTAAAGGCTCTTGCTATTCTGCAAGCATACATCGTAGCTTCAGAGCCAGTAGTACAGAACCTCATAAGCTCAATAGATGGAATGGATTTTTGGATGAGCTCTCCCAAATTTATACTGCAGTCGTTGGCAGTACCATAAAGCGTTCCCTGCGAAATTTGCTCGGTTAGGTTATTGACAACTACTTCAGGAGAATGCCCCAAAATTAGCGCCCAATGGCCCATCCAATAATCTACATATTTATTATTATCTACATCGTATAGAAATTTTCCCTTCGCTTTCCGAGTATAGAATGGACGAGGGCTAAAATGTCTAATATTATGACTAATTCCACCAGGAAATATACGTACTGCCCGATCAAAAAAAAGCGACGAATTCGGAGTCTTATTCACAAATATTTCATCAAGCGTACGAACCATCATAGTTCAGATAAAAAGCTTGGACAAACACATCTAGTTATAAGTGTTAATAAAAATAAAAAATTCCTGTCGTGTAGAAGAACAAAATATAGCAGACAACTTCTTACGTTCTGAAGGATCCTCAATTGAGTATCATATTCTAGCGTATCTAAATCAGGTGCCTTGGGCTATTGGTGACGGCGGGCTGAACATCTCGCAAAAAGCTTGATGCGTACACCCCCGTTCCATCAACGCTATCTTCTATAGCCGCCCTCCTCTTTACAGAAGGCTGTCTTTTCTCGGGAAAGGCTTCCTCCTTAGATGCTTTCAGGAGTTATCCTAGATAGCTTAGCTGCTCAGCATGCCCTGTCGGACAGCTGATAGACCAGAGGCTACGCTGCCCTGTTCCTCTCGTACTAGGGGCAACTTCCCCTCAGACAGCCACGCCCCTGTCAGGCAGAGACCGACCTGTCTCACGACGGTCTAAACCCAGCTCACGTTCCCCTTTAATGGGCGAGCAGCCCCACCCTTGGCTCCTGCTGCAGAACCAGGATGGGAAGAGCCGACATCGAGGTACCAAACCGCGGGGTCGATAGGAGCTCTCGCCCGCGACGAGCCTGTTATCCCTAGGGTAACTTTTCTGTCACCACCAGCCCCCAATAGTGGGGACATGATGGATCGCTAAGCCCGGCTTTCGCCTCTGAATTTCGTATCATTGGAAATCCAGTCAGACTGGCTTCTGGCTTTGCCCTCACCGGCGGAGTTCTGTCCCGCCTGAGCCAATCTTTGGGCCCCCTCGATATTTTTTCAAGGGGGTGCCGCCCCAGCCGAACTGCCCACCTGCCGATGTTCCCGTGTGATCGGGTTAGCCATACGGCAACAAATGGCTGGTGTTACAACGTCGCCTCCATCAGCCCCAGAGGACTGACTTCGAAGGCTCCCAGCTACTCTCTGCATCCGTAACCATATAGCAACAACAGGCTGCAGTAAAGCTCCACAGGGTCTTCTCTCCCCGACAGAGGTTTGTGGACTGTTCGTCCACATTATGTGGCTTCACCGGGTTGTAGGCGGGGACAGCGGGGCCCTCGTTGTTCCATTCATGCACGTCGGAACTTACCCGACAAGGCATTTGGCTACCTTAAGAGAGTCAGAGTTACTCCCGGCGTTTAGCGGCCCTTAGCCCAGTTGAACCCAGGTTTTAGGTACCGCCACTGGCCAGGATACAGAGGCCGTACAAATCCTTTCGGACTAGCGACCACCTGTGTTTTTATTAAACAGTCGGGACCCCCTTGTCACTGCGACCTGCAGCTCCTGTTCCTCACAAAAGCTGCAGGCACTCCTTATACCATAGATACGGAGCTATTTTGCCGAGTTCCCTCGCCATACGGTATACCCGACAGACCTTAGACTACTCATCCAGGGCACCAGTGTCGGATCTCGGTACGGACTTAGAAGAATCTCCCTAGTCTTGATTTCAATGCCTCCTGGATTCGAGTAAACCCTCCTTGCGGAAGGCCATTCATCCCTCGTCTTAGATCTCGTCATTGCGACACTCCCAAAGACTTGAAAACTTAGACAGAACGACGGTTCTGCTTACTCTATCCTGAAGTGGCAAGATAGGTGTTAACGAACTTCTAAGGCACTGGAATATTAACCAGTTTCCCATTCGGACAACTCTGTTGAGGTTGTTCTTAGGACCGGCTAACTCCCGGCTGACGACGCATTGCCGGGAAACCCTTGCCCTTACGGTCGCCGAGATTCTCACCCGGCTATGCTGTTACTACCGCCAGGATCTGCAATAGTATATCGGTCCACTGGATTTCACAACCCAGCTTCTACCCAATCACTACGCCCACCTACCACACACCAACATCGTTGGTGGTCTAAAGTATCGGTAGCTTGCTTGAGCCCCGTCCATTTTCGGGGCTTCAGAGCTCGGCAGGTGAGCTGTTACGCAATCTTTAAAGGATGGCTGCTTCTAAGCCTACCTTCCTGCTGTCTTTGCTCTAAAACACCCTTTTGTTTGACACTTAGCAAGCATTTGGGGACCTTAACTTTAGTCTGGGTTGTCCCCCTCTCGGTTATGAGGCTTACCCCACATAAACCCGTCTCCTAGTTTCTTAGACGCCTACACATTCGGAGTTCGAATGGGCGGCGAGCTCTTTCGAGCCCTTACCGTCCGATCGGTGCTCTACGGCGTAGGCAATCTTAACTAAGGTAGGACTGCGATCCGATTCGGTGGGAACTAGCGATCACCGGACTAGATTGGTTTTTGACCCCTAATCCCAGATCTGGGGACCGATTTGCACGTCAGGACCCTTGCAGACTTCCAGCGGACTTTCGTCCGCCTTCATCTTGTCCAGGACTAGATCGTCCGGATTCTAGCCTTACTGCTATGACTAAAGACCCTTTCAGATCTTTCACCTCGCAAAAGCTGTGTGATTTTGGTTTCCCTTCGCCTTCCCTTGTTAAGGTTAAGCTCGCCATAACAGTAAGCTCCCTGGCCCGTGTTTCTAGACGGATCATACAACTCTAGAAGACTTCAATCCCTTGCGGAATCTCTATCTAAATCCTTTCAAGCTGTATACGTCTGTAACCGGTTGGTTTCAGGCGCTTTTTACCCCCCTTCCGGGGTACTTTTCAACTTTCCCTCACGGTACTAGTATGCTATCGGTCTTGAATAATATTTAGCCTTAGATGCTACTTTCACCTATATTCATTAGCCACTGCCAAGGCCAACTACTCGTATCATAAAGAAATCCTAGACTCCATTGTCTACGGGGGTATCACCATCTATGCCAGAACGTTCCAGAACATTTCGACTCAGAGTACAGGATTTGTAATTTCATGACACACCACATCTCAATATTCTTACGAATATAGATTCAGTTTGGGCTCTTCCGATTTCGCTCGCCGCTACTAACGGAATCTCGTATTGATTTCTCTTCCTCATCCTACTCAGATGCTTCACTTCGGACAGTTCGCTCTTCCAAGCTAAAGCATGGAAGTGTAAAAAGAGACCTCATTCGGAGATCTTGGGATCAACGGTCGCATGCACCTACCCCAAGCTTATCGCAGCTTGCCACGTCCTTCATCGCTTTTCAAGCCGAGTCATCCTCCAACCGGCGTCTTTGCACCAGTTTATTCATTAGATCCCAATTGCAGACCCTTCAGTTATACGCAAATTGTTACTACATTATGCCACACCTCTGTGGACCAAACTTCAACGTTTAGTCTGAGATGATTGTGTTCTTCTACACGACAGTCATTGCAGGCTCACGCCTACTGTGTCCTTCATTTCCCTAAAAAGAGAAATTGCATCTACATTCTTTGATCATGTGATCTTTTACACAAAGTTGCCCGACCTCAAATTTAAGGAGGTGATCCGGCCGCAGGTTCCCCTACGGCCACCTTGTTACGACTTCTCCCTCGTTGCTGACCTCAGGTTCGATAGTGCCAATTAGGCACCACCTCGCCTAAAACCAACTTCGATGAAGCGACGGGCGGTGTGTGCAAGGAGCAGGGACGTATTCACCGCGCGATGTTGACACGCGGTTACTAGGGATTCCATATTCATGAGGGCGAGTTTCAGCCCTCAATCATAACTGAGGTAAGTTTTGCGGGATTGCCTCCTCCTTTCGGAATAGGAACCTATTGTACTTACCATTGCAGCCCGCGTGTGGCCCGAGGGTTTCGGGGCATACTGACCTGCCGTAGCCCCCTCCTTCCTCCGCCTCAGCGGCGGCAGTCCTTCTAATTAGCCCCTTTACTCCGGAGAATAAAGGTAGCAACTAGAAGCAGGGGTCTCGCTCGTTACCTGACTTAACAGGACACCTCACGGCACGAGCTGGCGACGGCCATGCACCTCCTCTCAGCTTGTCTGGTAAAGTCTTCAGCTTGACCTTCACTCTGCTGTCGCCCCCGGTAAGATTCCCGGCGTTGACTCCAATTGAACCGCAGGCTTCACCCCTTGTGGTGCTCCCCCGCCAATTCCTTTAAGTTTCAGTCTTGCGACCGTACTACCCAGGCGGCAGACTTAACGGCTTCCCTGCGGCACTGGACTAGCGCAAGGCCAGTCCATCACCGAGTCTGCATCGTTTACGGCTGGGACTACCCGGGTATCTAATCCGGTTTGCTCCCCCAGCTTTCATCCCTCACCGTCGAGCGCATTCTGGCAAGCCGCCTTCGCCACTGGTGGTCTTCAGTGGATCAACGGATTTTACCCCTACCCACTGAGTACCGCTTGCCTCTCCTGCCTCCTAGCCCCATAGTATCCTCCGCGGCCCATCTGTTAAGCAGTTGGATTTAACGGAGGACTTGTGGGACCGGCTACGGATGCTTTAGGCCCAATAATCGTCCCGACCACTCGGGGTGCTGGTATTACCGCGGCGGCTGACACCAGACTTGCCCACCCCTTATTCTGCACCATTTTTAGAGGTGCCAAAAGATTTTCTTAGCGAAAATCACTCAGAGTAACCCTGTCAAGCTTTCGCCTATTGCAGAGGTTTCGCGCCTGCTGCGCCCCATAGGACCTGGGCCCTTGTCTCAGTGCCCATCTCCGGGCTTCTCCTCTCAGAGCCCGTACCGGTTACAGGTTTGGTGGGCCATTACCTCACCAACAGCCTGATCGGCCGCAGTCCAATCCAGAGGCCATATAGATTTGAATCAAGAATCATTCCAGAAATCTTGATCTATTGCGGTTTACCCTCAGTTTCCCGAGATTATCCACATCCTCTGGGCATGTTGACTACGTGTTACTGAGCCGTATGCCACGCATTGCTACGTTGACTCGCATGGCTTAATCTCACTCTGATAGCAGTCGGGTCCGGCAGGATCAACCGGAGTCAATCCTTTCAACATAATAATAGTACGGCCGGACAACTTGTTATTGTGCAGATCACATGACCAATGTCAGATTCAACATTTTATTGAACCTCCATATTTTTTAAGCGCAACTGGAGGTCGATGAATCATAAAATGGCTCTATGACCAAAGTCATCTTCGACGCCGCCAATTTAGTTGCGTTCCTTGTTTCTGTCATCAGATTAAAATATAAATCTTCGCTTAAATTTCAAACCTTGCTTATTTTAATTAAAATTGAAGTTAAGTTATTTCGGATGCTTAAAATACCTACACCTAATCCAAATATTAATAAATTTTGAGGAATATATTGTGCATTTCCCACAAAGAAGATGTAGATGGAGTATCATCGGCAGCACTTATCACCGCTGCTATGGGGACTAAATCGGTGCTCCTCGTCGACTATGCGAACATGATAAAAGTGATGGAAAAAATAATTTCAGAAATAGAATTTGGTGAAAAAGTTAGCCAGATTTTCATATGTGATCTTGGATTGAGTAAAAAAAATCAGTCCTTATTTGTAGAACTAGTTCGTAAACTAATAACTCTGGGAACGAAGGTGACATACATAGATCATCACGATATTGAGCGCAAGACTCTTCTTGAATTGAAACAATCCGGAGTGAAACTAATCCACAGCATCAAAGAATGTACAAGCATTCAAATTTATAAAAAGTACAAAAAAAAGCTTCAACCTCATGCTGCATTTATCGCCGCATGTGGGGCAATTACAGACTACATGGACTCAAAACCATTCGCTTCCAAAATAGTCTCCAAATTTGACAGACAGTTTCTGATGCTTGAATCGACAGTGCTTTCGTATATTATTTCATCCAGTCAACATGAGAATGAATATTTACTAGATATAATTCACGTCCTGACACAGATGAAGTTTCCCCACGATATAGATGGAGGATTTGAAAGAGCTGAAAGATACGCACAAAAGATTGGAATTGTGTCTAAATCAATTGAAAAATCGATAGTACTTGGGAAAAATTTGGCTTCAGTACAAAATTGTTATGATTTGTCCTCTAGTATGATTGTAAATTTTGTTTTAGGGTCGTCAGGAAAACACGCTGCACTAGTCTACAGGCTGAAAGAAGACATTGGATCATATATTATCTCTATCAGAGGATCTAACGATAGCAAAATACATCTTGGAAGAATTGTGAATGAACTTTCTTCTAATTTAGGTGGAAGCGGAGGCGGTCATGAAAAAGCATGCGGCGCAGTTATTCCCAAAAGTACGATTTCAAAATTCATCAATGAGCTGGACAATAAATTATCGTAAATCCGCGTTAAAAGAATCAGGGTTAGATGCCAAAATCAGTATCATATATTCTGAATGGGTACCTTATTCAGATACCCATCCAGACATTTGTTCCCCATCGGTTTGGTCGATGTACGTTTTATGAGCTAAGAAGATAATTTAAATGTGTTCCTAATATGGAAGTACATGATCAACAATACATCAGGAACTAATAGTATTTGCGGAAGAAATTGTGGCTTGGAATAGAATTTTATCGATATGGTATTCTCTACCATGAAGACAAGTCATATTTTTTGTATTACGAATTATGTTCAATCATTTTGGCAATTTTTTTTGAATCCTGCAAGATATGACTATTTCAAATCTAATACATGAGTAAATAACACAGAAAAAGGACGGAGAAATTAACACTTAGAGGTCTATTCTAAATTTCTTCATAATATTGTCAAGATGCGCATTGGACTTGTTGTTTGCGTCTGAAATGATTTGCTTTGCAGGCGGGCACTCAAAATAATTGTGATTAGTTTCAAAAATTCGTTCATGATATGTAGGAATTAGTTCATTTTGATAAAATACTCCAATCGGAATCTTGTCTCCCCATTCATTTGATTTTTGGATTACTTGGATAGTCTTTTCATCTTCCTCATCCATATTTTTTACCACCCCATCATAGCCTTGATCCTCAATTTTATAAATCCTAGGAACAGTTTTTCCGTCTTGGCTTACAATACCCTGTCCTTGAAACCATTCCCTTGTGTTTATGTCATTATAGGTCGGACAAGGTTGAAGGACATCTACATACGCCAGGCCCTTATGCTGAATAGCACGCTTAATGATGTCTTTTAGGTGACGAACATCGTAAGAATACGATCGTGCTATGAATGTAAAGCCTGCAATTAATGCTAAAGCTATAGGATTTACTGAATTATTTGCGTTGGGCACTGCCAATGATTTAGTCTTTACGCCTAGCTTCAACGTAGGAGATGCTTGGCCTTTGGTCAGGCCGTATACCGCATTATTAAATAATATGTATGGCAAGTCCACATTTTTCCTTCCAGCTCCTACAAAGTGTCCTGCGCCGATGCCTAGTCCATCGCCATCCCCGCCAACGGCGATTATCTCTAATTCTGGATTTGCCAGTTTTGCGCCTTGTGCAAATGGTAATACTCTGCCGTGTAAAGTATGAACTCCATATGTGTTGATGAAATGCGGAGTTTTTCCAGAACAGCCTATTCCTGAAAATATCGCCGCGCGATCTGGAGGTATCTGCAATTCTGAGAGTGCCATTTGTATTGCATTTAAGATTCCAAAATCTCCACAGCCTGCGCACCAGTCGTTATGAACATTTGTTTTGTAATCTGCTAACTTAAGCGCCATTTGTAAGAACCTCCCTACTTTTGCCTTTGCCTCTTAATATTTCACTTAAGGAAGAATACAATTCATTCGAAGACATAGGTCTCCCATTATATTTTACGATCAAGTGTTCCGATTTTTTGAGATTATGTTGACTTATCAACTTGCCCAATTGAGCCGAAAAATTCATTTCTATGTCAATAATTATGCTTGAATCATTCAAATATTTTTCTAATGTGGCAGCTGGAAATGGATGGAGCAATTTTAACTGAATAAATTTCATTGAATGACCTTCTTTTGAAAGTTTACTCAAAGCATCCAAAATAGGTCCTTTAGTCGAACCCCAACTGATAACCACGTATTTCCCATCTGAATTTGGAAAATCATAACAGACCAATTTGTCAGATTCATCGATTTGATCGAGTACAGTGTCCAATTTTCCCATTCTCTTCTCCATCATTTTCATTCTATTATCGGGATCCTCGCTTATATGTCCCTCTTCAGTATGTTCGTCTCCCGTATTCCAGAATATCGCGTTTTTTGTTCCTAGACTAACCCGAGTGGAAATATGGTCATCTTCAAATTTAAATCTCAGGTAGTTTTTAGCGATCCCTAGATTAGGACTATCCACGCCTACTTCATTTACAAACTTTCCCCTGTCTATCGAAACTCTTGAGCTGTCAAAATTGTTAATTGTCATAATACTGCTGGCAATATACTTATCAAGCATATGAATTACAGGTAATTGAAATTCTTCCGCATAATTAAATACTCTTAATGAATCGTAGAAGGATTCTTCAATATCTCCTGATGCATATACGATTTTAGGAAACTCGCCATGACCAGCATTTATTGCAAAAAGGAGATCACTTTGTTCATGTCTTGTGGGCAATCCAGTCGATGGTCCGGCTCGCTGGTACATTGTTACTACTAATGGTACTTCATTCATGCCCGCCCAGCCCAGTGCTTCGGCCATCAAGGAAAAGCCAGGGCCAGAGGTGGCTGTAGCAGAGCGAACTCCCGTTAGGGCCCCACCTATCGCCATAGTTATTGCTGCTATTTCATCTTCAGTTTGAACTACTAATATGGAACCCTTTGTGCCCCCTGCCAGTTCGAAAATTTGATTAGCTTCCAAAAATTCGCTGTCATCACTCGCAGGAGTTATTGGATAGTATGTTTGAAACCTACAACCTGCTGCTATTTTTCCAATAGCAGCAGCTTGACTGCCCAAAATAAGTATATGATTTGTTAACTTGTCTCTATTTGGAATTTGCGATCGGAGTTTAAGTTCTCTGAAATTTTTATCTATAAAGTAGTACGTGTAATCTGCGGCTGCAACATTGATAGAAATGATCTTTGGCTTTGCTGCGAATATATTCTTTATACCATCAAAAACTTGATTTTTGTCGAAATTTAATAAAGCAAGTGAGGCAGAGATGGCAATTATATTAATTGTCCTTGAAAGTTTACTCAATCCAGGTTCATTAATTCTCTTTGATAATTCGGATACCATTTCGAAGTAAGGTAATCCAAATAGTTTGCATCCTTTGGATTTCAGATAATTCAAGACGCCTTGGATGGTTAATGCATTGTTAGAATCTGACAAATATCTGGAAATTTTTGTATATGCTTGGGAGTCGATTGTAGGTACTTCATCTAATGTGATATTAGTTATTGAGCTGTCATAGATTATGGCTCCTCCTTCAATTAATCTGTCTGAGTGTCTGAATATCGTTTCAGCATCGAATGATACCAATAGATCTATGTCATCTACTTGAGAATGAACTTGGTCTTCTGAGATTCTCATTGAAAAATAACTATGTTCCCCCTTAATATTTGAATAAAATTCCCTCTTGCCATAGAGATAGAAACCAGCATGAGCACAAGTGTTAGAAAATACATTTGCAGCTGAATCTACACCACTACCTTGAGCTCCGCCTATGACCCAATTTATCGAATTTGCAAAATCAAAAGTTGACAACTAATATAATATTCGCTATAAGCCTATTTTAATGGTTTACGAATTTTAAATTCTAGCCACCACCCGTGGCGGCATCATACAAACAGCATTCGCATGAATCTCTTTCCCCACAATAAGGGCAGGCGCACACGCAAGCTTCCAGATTAATACCGCAGTATTCACACACTACTGCCTCCTCAGCGCCAGAATCACGACTCATACTAGATTTTATTGAGGTAATACTAAAACTTATACTTTTTTAAAAACATGCCGAAATATGAAGCTAATAAAAATAAAAGAAAAATAGTTGGGTTTAATCCCACTTACTCCAAGATGCCATCCATCTGTATGTCCAAGTGTTGAGTTTTGCCCCGAGTGCTGCGATAGGAACGCTAAGTACTGCTCCTGCTCCTGAGCCCAAAGCTACAGGACTATTGTAGAATTTACCGACCTGAGGTTCTATAGGCGTCATATATGGAGGCAGTGTTGGTCTGGGGTACTTGAATGCCATCTCCAATGGATCTCTCACCAGCAGAAGGTTTATCATGTTGAACATCGGTAGCGATAGACCTACCAACGTCCCACCAATAATTATTGCGGCGTGTTTGTTCCTTCTTGTTGCCCAATACGTCAAATCTAGCAACATTGCCGATGGTATCCACACTGGGACCGCAACAAAGTCATATGGATAACCCAAAGCAAACCAAGCTCCTTTTGCTACCCAAGTGTATATTGTCATGATTGTCGCATAATAAGTTGCAGTACCTGGTACACCAGTAAACAACATGTAGTAAATGGCTCCAACAACAAGCATTGTTGATTGAGAAATCGAAAATACTACAAATGATGTCCACGCCCAGTCAGTATAGAAAATGTAGTCTCCAGCGTTAATTGTCAGCAGTGTACTGTTTACAGCTACGACCACTATAAACAAATAGTGCGTAGTGCGTCTAAGCCATACCATTAACATCCTACTGCGAAAGGTGCTATATAAAATTTTATTTTGATACTTAGAGATAATGAAACTAGCCAATGCAAAGAAGAACCTTTAGAGATATGCTAAATTAGCCCACGCTAGCTAAAAAATTTTGAATGACGATGCTTAAAAAATAAAATTAGGCGTGGATTGGTTTCTCTCCAGCAATTTTAAGAATCCAGAACAACCCTAATCCTTCTATTACGGTTAATACGGAGAGTGCATACAAGCCGCTAGGTAGTGGATATGCCCAAGGATAAATGGTTACACCCACATAAACACCCCCTGCTGTAGCCACCCAACACATAATGAACCCGATGATGAAGACTGGTTTCATGTTTTCTACCCTTCTTCCTATCATTCGCTCAATATCATCTCTGCCGCTACCGCTAACTCTGCCGCCACCGCCACTGCCACCAAATCCCTTTGGTAATGTCATCACTGATACAATCAGAATAAGCCTTTTTAAATATTGCGTCTAGTGCAAACATTTGTTGGTTATGCAGCTTTTTGGTTCTTGATATAAGATTATTTGTTGGAGATTTGGAAGATACTCCGTGAGAGTATAATTGGATCAATTACACACTAATTCTTTAATTGCTCAATGGTGCAGTAATAATTTGCAATATACCTGCCACCACCATAGACCATTATTACAGGTAAAGTACCATTTGATGAAACAAATACCAAGAAACGATATTCAAGCTAATTGCATCAGGCGGATGTAAGTGATGGACTAAATTTCGATTTGATTTGTAGGTATACAAATGCATAATTTTGTACGAAAATATAGTAAAGCATATATCTTTGTTTTTTCTGGTATGGCTAGGTATACAAATATGTTGAGCGCTAAGACGGGATTGATTATAGCACTTGGATTAATAATAACACTCTCTGCAGTGGCAGTGATAATACCTCAAGTTCAGGCCCATGGAGTTCAAGCACAGCTTCAGAGTAGGTTTGTGAGGATACAGGATGAGACATTCTCAGCCCAGACTCTTAATACAGGTGATGAGCTTACAGTTAGTGGCACTTTACAAAGCCTTGTAAATAGGCCCCTAAGGGCATGGATTTCTCTGTTTAGCGAGTCTACAAACGCGGGTAACAGATGGGAGTTTGTTGCAAGAGATCCTCCGGGTAATGTATTCGAAATACCTCCACAGGCATCGATACCGTATGAGGTCAGTGCAAAGGCACTGGAGCCAGGAGTTTATCATGTGCATACGCAGTTGAACGTTGCATCTGTAGGTCCAGGTTTAGGTCCGGGCCAAACCGTTCAGGTGACTGGTCCACCCATATTAAAGGCAGTACCCTGGGGCAACGTGGTGTACCAGTGTATACTCATAGGTGCAGGGCTAGGAGTAACTTTTGCTACAAGACCGTGGCAAGTAATTTAGACGTACGAAACCTTCCTTTTTTATCCTTAATTTGATTACCTAGATGGCAAAGTTTTAAGTCTTGGTCGTTTACTTCGGAAGCTCTAAAGTTTTAGATGGATTTTTAAGCCCTTGTATCGATTTCTAATGGTAACCTCAGTAACTCCAGCGGCTTCGGCCACATCTTTTTGGGTCTTGCTCTCACCATTCATTACACAGGCGACATAGAGTGCTGCTGCTGCCAAACCCATAGGATCCTTGCCGGCAGAAATCTTACCTTCCTCAGCTTTCTTTAAAATATCCAAAGCCTTTCGTTTAGTTTTCTCTGAAAGTCCTGATTTACTCGCTATTCTTGCAACACATTTTACTGGGTCGACAACGGGCATTCTCAAATCAAGTTCCCTAATTAGAAGCCGGTAACAGCGTGCCACATCCTTCTTCTTAATATTGCTTGCGTTAGCTATGTCCTTTAATGTTCTAGGTGTTTCTGTATCTCTACAAGCAGCATAGAGTGCCGCAGCAACTAACGCAGAAATGGACCTACCTCGCACAAGGCCTTTTTCAAGGGCCTTACGATAGACGTAAGCAGCCTTTTCGATTACCGCATCACCTACAGCAAGCTTATCCTTTAGTCTATCTAATTCGCTGAAAGCCTGCCTGAAATTTCTGTCCACTGGTTCGTGCACCTGACTGCGGCTATCCCAAGTCCTAAGCCTCTCAATGGTACTTTTCATCGACGCAGATAGGGGTTTCCCTGATGCGTCTTTATCAACAGGACCAATAATTGTAGCAAGTCCCATATCATGCATTGCCAAGGATGTAGGGATACCTGTTCTACTCCTGTCTTCATGTTCTTCTTTTGAAAATGCTCTCCATTCTGGACCAGTTTCTTCGATGCGCTCAGTAACAACGAATCCACAATTACCACAGAACATCTCTCCGCTGGAGTTATCTGTAACCATTGGACCTTTCCCGCACCTTGGACAGCGATCACTAAACATTGAAATATCTTTAACCAGATTTTTTCACCACAAAAATATGAGCCATCAGGCTACTAGTATAAATGTTTTATCCTTATATATAAATTTATAGGTTCTTCAAATATTTCCTAAATTTAGTAACATATTATATACTTGTTACGCCTGAAGCATAAGGATTTGAAATTTACCCGGCTATCACCTTCATATCACCAGATGTATTAACCGACAAACAATAAACATGTTCCATAACAGGTTTAGTACTCAGTATCCCTTAGATCAATCGACGGTTAGCAGTTAGGATGCTATCCATATGCTTTAACAAGGTAAAATAAAATATCACAACCAAATTAAATTACCAGCAAGTTCGAATATTTTTATAAATAATTGCTCAAATAATAATTAGATTCAGAACATAGAGAATAGCGTTTAAAAGCCCTATAATCAATTTATAGACTAAGCTTTTGGGGTATTCTTTATTCGCCTTTTTGCTTTTTCTATCTTTTTCCCCCTGACCTTTGAGCGCTATAGGCGTGAGTTTTATGATTTTTGTCTTTCACATGGTAGAAACAGATCTTTCATAATAAAAATCATATACCCATAAGCGCTCGCAGAACGTTAAATATAGAATTCATTTTAATGCTGTAAAGAAAACTATCAAATATACTCGAAGAAAGATGGTAGACCTGGAAAGAATGGAAATAGTCAGATGATCGACACTGTACTAAAATAATATACGTTGTGAGTCATCAAATTATTCATACATGCCGTAACTCACCACATTTAAGGGTTGTAATTGCCTTGCCGGTGTGAGAAATATGGACATTCAAGATAATACTGAATTAGTATAAATTTTAAAAAGATACATATTTGTATACTGCTGGATTCATGGGTTAGGAGTAAGTGAGGATTTTCATTTTAGATACAAGTTACAAATAATATGAGCTTAACCATAATTCGCAGGTGACCGCTTTCATTCATGGATATGGTTACTGAAATTGCAAACAAGTATTTCAAAACTACCTATGGATAAATTTGATATCCTGTATAACGGTCGATGATCTTTATTGCTTTGGTTGGACAAGCCTGCGCGGCTGTTAAGATTTTATCAATTGTATCCCCAGATTCAGATTTAATACTAGCTTTTGGATTGATCCGTTTAATTTTGTCTACAGTAAATACCTTCGGTGCTACAGTTTCGCATCCGCCAAATGCAAGACAAAGCCCAGGCTCAATTGATATATGATATCTGCTTCGTTGGATATCGATTGAATAATCATTTGTAATTATACTTTCGGCATCCATGTTTAATTTCCCTTTTGGTACTGATCGAGTGGTAAATACACTGCTGTTGTCATCATTAAAAGCTGTTTCTTGATCATCTACAATACTGTCCTCATAACTCCCACTGTCATATTTACGACGCTTTTCTTTATCTGAAAGGACTTCAAATGCTTCATTAATCAATTTTATCTTTTCATCAGACTTTCCTGAAAGATTTTTGTCTGGATGGTATTTTTTAGCCAATTTTCTGTACGCTTTTTTGATTTCCAAATAACTTGCCTTTTCTGGAACTTGCAGTAATAGGTAATAACCTTTGCCATCCATTGAATTAAAGTATAATCGATCCTGTTACTTAATATTTACTAGGAGTACAAAAAATGTATATTTATGAAGAAAATAATTTGAGCACGATAAAAGACAATTTCAGACTACAAATTTGGTTTAAGACTATTAAAGTTACACGTGCATTAGCACTTAGTGTGATAAAATAGAAGGAATAATAGTTCGAGATACAGGTCAATCACAAGATGTTTTATTTCTTGCTGTCGAGATCTGTTACCGTGTCACTAATATCGATTCCAAGTTCAAGAATATGTTTAATAAAATAAGTTAAATTAAAATTAAAAAATTAGGAAGGTTCGTACGTCAGATTATTACCCTTTCCCTTTCCCTTTCTTTTTCTAAACATTCTTTACAATATCGTTCAACTTTAGAAGCACCTTCTAATTCATAAATGAACATATAATCCGGTATTGACCTGCATACTAAACAAGTTCCTGAAGTTCTATGAAGAATATTATGCTTTTGATATTGACTGTATCTTTGTGACTTCTCTTATTATTTTAATTTTTAAAAAATAAACTAAAATTTTTTCACATATGTATATTCCCTAGATAAAGAAATACTGGTAAGTATAAATTGATGCAACTCAACAAGATCTTTGTGAATAAAGCTAGCACTGAGATAGTCGTTATAGCTTTTACATTATTAATTATTTCTTTGCAATATTACTTTGCATCTAGAGATGATCTTTCCCCAATAGTTTATGCTTCTGGCAAAACTAATGATAAATTTGGTGTATTAGAAATATATCCGACTGCACCAGGAGGCCAAACATGGTTCTTCAATCCAACCAGTCCCGCTGATGGTCAATTTGATGAAAATGGTGCAGACATCACAAATAACGCTAATGGTAGCTGGCACGTTGAGCCTGGTACTACAAGAATGCTGGCATTCACTAATAATTCAGGGATCCTCTCAGACGAGGCAAGGGCGAACTTGACTACCTATGATTACTCTGAACTAGCAAAGACTGGATACTGGTATGCCCCACAAGACTGGAAAAATCTCGAAATTACTGGCTATTTCAAAGTCACTAATATCATCAAAAGTGGCGGCGAGGATATATCCCTAGTATCACGGGGGATTAGACATGATGATGATGTCTACGATGGTTGCGGTGGGTCGTCGTACCACAATAACATAGATGTTATAAAGGGTCAATTTAGGTTCAAGAAGGAAATGTATCATGTAAATTATGACACAACACCTTACACCGGAATTACAGTAGGCTCTCAAATGAATAAATGGTTTGGATTTAAAGGAATAGTTTACAACATGCCCGATGGCAACATAAAACTCGAATCCTATGTGGATAAAGACAATAATAATCATTGGGAGAAAGCTGCTGAAATGATAGACAAGAGCGACTGGGGAAACGATATGACTTACTGCAATGCCCCTACGCCAGGTGAAAAAATCTCGTGGGGATCCCCCGAGATAATATTCAAAACCAACGAAAAGGTATTTGATTTCCAGAAGCTGTCAGTCAGGGAGATAATTCCTCCAAGATAAGTGACCAGCGAAAATAAATTAATCCGTATCCTCAAAGGCACATAACCTTTCCAATTCATTACTACACTTTTCATCAAGTTCGTAAATATCTTTACTAAATATTATTCCGCTTTTGTCATAAGCAAAATCAATAAATTTTGCATCCCAAACAAAACCGTATACAATTACTAAATAGTCATCATAGTCTTTTTCTCTCGAATGTAATTCAATTTTATTTATCTCTGCATACTCCTCTACAAATGCTACATATTTAGGAAGTAGTTCATTTGATCTTGTAAAAAAGTCGCAGATTCTTTCTCGTATTTCTTCTCTTTTATCCCATTCTTCTGTATTCATACCAATTAACTCCATAGATTGTTGATATTATGAATACGATATCTTGCAATTTCAAATTTCTCTATCAATTTCTATACCTATGAATTTTCGATTTAGATTCAATGCGGCTATTCCATTTGTTCCGGAACCCATAACGGATCTAGGATTATTTGGTATAGGTTTATTCCTTTTTTGTTTTTGCGGCAACAACCTTAATATAAATATCTCGTTGCTTTGACTCCAAATGTTTTCCAAAATCAAAAACTAAGGTCTGCCCAAGAGTATCATCATTATATTCAATCACAGCGTAAATTTTCTTCTTTTTCCACATCGCACCAACAATTGCAAGTGGTAATGCTACAAATCCTAGTCCAACAACTCGTAAGGCAGACATCTTCTTCTCGTCAATATTTTTGATACTACCTATATGTTCATATGGAATCTTTGCTTCAAATCTGTCTGTTTTAATTTCTATCCTATCTATGAAGATCAATTATATTCTGGATATATTTCAGTAATGTAATGGTGTAAATGACGAAGTCCAGCAAAATATGCCTTCTTAGATTTCTTACTGTTTCTTCCAATACTATCAAGGAACGATTTAACCTTAGGTAACTCTGCAAATAGTATATTCTCGTTTGATTTTAATCTAAGCACTATGTTCTTATGCTCAAAAAACTAATTTAACTTTTTCAGACTAATTAGTATTTATTGATTAATGCTAATAGTACTTAAAATAAGGAATTTAAATCGCAATTATTTACCGAACATAATTCTCGATGCGGCTTGATCATAGAGATCTAACGCATGTGAATTTGAATAACAATACTTGCAAATGCATAGGTTTGATATTTTTTTTCTATTGCAACAAGCTTCAAATTCACATTCCAAACAGCCAGCGTCATTGCCACATACAATACACTTTAAACGAATACCCATCATATTTGGAGATTTTCTTACATCATTCAGGTGGCATTCTAAATGTTTTATAGCCTTGCTATTTTTTGACCAGACCGCGCGTTCACCTTTTCTCAACACCTTCCCACAAGTCTTGCATACTCCGCTAAATTTTACGACCAAATCAATCCAATCAAATGCTGGAGAATCCACAGAATGTCTTGTAGAAGCGAATTTATAAATTCTAACCCAATTTCTTATTGATGATGAACAATACAGTATCTCAGGGGTTCGGGGACAAAACTGCCGCCAAGATCAGATTACCGAGAGTTTCGCGGATAAATTGATCGGGAAAATTACCTGACCTGAATAATCTTTCCTGATCTAAAAAATGAGGTATACATCCTTCGAATTCAGTAGCCAATGTACCCTCTATTGGGTTTTGGGGATTAAAAAATTGATATTTGAGTGTTGAATGACCCAAAGTTTGGTGTATTTAGTCCCTGACTGAAAGCAGATTCACGTCTATTATGAATTTGTTCAGGCACTCCTTGATCATCATGTTTTTTCTCAATGCGCGATTTCATGTTCCAGTGCTTCGACCTAATATGTCTACAATTTGGACATTTCCAAGGTGCTCTGATGCTGACATGACGTAATTAGTAACTATAGTAACTAATCTATGCAACGAAATAAAATATACTATCACATAAACGAGGAATTGATATTCTAAATAAAAACAGCTATATTTCACATAACAAATATTTCAAATCAGTCATCGTTTTTGATTAAAACGCATTGGTACTCTAGAAGACTTACTCCGCATGTTAGTCATTAAATCAAAAATAAATGAAGTCACACTTTTCATTATTTCTTACAAGAATAAATAATTCTCGCAGAATCTATCATATTATCCATCTTATGAACATGTGTCCCGAACATTATTACAGCATTATTATTCCCGAGTTGGGAGAATTTAAACAAAATTACGGCTTTCTGAAATATCAAAATTTACTTCGCGTTATTACCCATGTAAACCAACGTAATTAATCTTTCTGAGCAATTTATTTTCAATTTTTGGCTTACCTAGCGGTACAAGATAGAAAGTAAAGTCTCCATAGACTTGTTATTTGGTTAAGGGACAGGTAAAGATAGTACATTTCTTGCATACCCCGAACCAGCCTCCTACTATGTAATTCATTTCAATCTTTCGGAAAATAACGTCCGCACTCGAAGCAAAAGTATTTCTTGTTGATGTTCTTCATCTGTCTTTTATATATGGATAACTAAGTCAATCTTTATGAAACCAGGTACTTTGGTGTCGATACGGACAATATTAGTTCTATTAGACAAGAGCATTCTTACTATTCATTGATCCATCGAATTAAACTAACTTAATTATCAGTTTGAATAAAACTATGTCAGCTCTGGCTAATTTGACTGTATGGAACGATAATTCGACCAATAATTCTAACCCAATCATGGCCTCAGAACTGTATAGTGTGGTGTCAGGTAAGGCTACCTGGCTTTCAATACATACAAGTACGTGTTACTTGACCGCAGATCACTACCAAATAAGATGATTTTTTTCGATGGAGGGTCTACTACTATGTTATTCAATTTAATATTAGTTTGGTATAATTTCTCCAGGTGGTTTGATTTACTATCTATTTTGATAACTTCTGATACAATGTCATTTTCAGATTCACCCTTATTTTTAACAAGTTGTGGATTTACGTTTAGTAAATAAAGCATTCCGTCTGAAGGGTTAAATGCAATATCTTTTACGTTTAATCCTTGAAGAACAGATGACTCATTATTCTTGAGATTGATTTCAGTTACATTTCCATCTGCTGATGCGAAATACAAGTTGCTCCTTTTAATATCCGCCAAAATTTTAATTGGCCCATGAATTTTTATGTTCTTTTGAATAACGTTAGCATTATTCAATACAGAAATAACATCATCATGTTTAGCTGCAGCATATATCAGATGAGAGTTTGGATCAAACAGAACATCACTAATACCAAACTCCCAATTATTGAGTTTGGAGATAACTCTAAGCGAATTTCCGTCTATTATATAAAGACCAGGACTTCCGCCTTCTGGGTATAAGGATCCAACATAAATCGTGTTTGTCTGAGGATTTAAGGCAATTCCAGACAAGTCACCCTCTTTGCCTTCTTCTTGTTCAGAATATAAAGAAATCCTCTTAAAAGCATGAGTTCTAGGATCTATTTTATAAAGAGAATCATATTCATATAGTGAGCCATTCTGGAGTACTCTGTGTTCTCCAATTCCATATAATGTGTTAGTTCCGTTATTAAAAATGATCTTTTTGAGGAAGTCGTTCTTAGAGTCCCCAACCCGAAAGCTATCTACGATATTATCTGAAGTGGTATTTAAGACAGATACCGTATTCTGCAAGCGTTTGCTATTATTCATAACAGATGTAACATAGTATACAAGGTTAGTTTTAGGATCAATTGTTGCTGAAATTGGCTTGCCATGTTCTAAAATGCGGTCCTGCTGAAGAAATTCTATTTGAGATGTGGAAGAATTGCGGATATTTGAGATTGCTTCCACTAGGCTATTAAAAGTCGGTTGCGATTGGTCACTAATTCGCGGACTCTCACTTGCATTAACATAAACACATGAACTGATACTAAATATTAATACTGTAAAGATGATTACAGTGGGCAATGCAATCCAACTACGACACATGCAATTTTTTTACCAATTTGGTTATTAAATCTTTTTAATGCAAGATAATCAAACTGATTTTCTCTAGCTAATATAATTAACATATTAATTAACTTTAATATTATAGTTAACTTTTCAAGGATATGGTTATCTAAAAGTTATCTTGAATCTCAGCAATATTTTCAATTGGATCTTTTTCGTACATAGGGTAACTGATTACCGTGATAACATTCCATACAATATGGATATGAAATAGGCTCTAGTGTGAACGCCACTGCAAGGTGTGCGTATTACTCATATTCGAACAGATCAGAGCAACTAATTAGGATGGAGCATAAGCAACACCTAGTAGAATTCGAATCCCGATCCCTGAATTATTTTTTTCTTGAATCAAGCCACTGTATTAAAAGCATATTTATGGAGATTATATGGTGCATGAAATTGCCAATGATCCTGGATATGCATAGAACTATTAACCAGATCTATAAGAAATTAATGCCAGTATATTTTTAGCGCCCGAACTTCTGTAGCTGATTGAAGGCTTTTAATCCTTACTTACATTGATTACCTTGGCCATAGTTCGACGAAGTTATTTGGCCGTATATGACTTATACAAATGAGAATTTCATATGATGATTAGCCTACAAGATAACTCGTTCGTAAAAGACAATTCGTTAGAGGAAGGGTAATTTACGCTTATCGAGATAGTAGGTAGACGACTTTCACGAATTTTAAATACTATCCTGGTGATAAAGATTACAATTATTCCCAATAGTAACTCAATACCAAGTTTAATTTTATTTTTATATAACGCAAATATAGTAAAGCTTGTGTCCTCGCTTTGGGACTAAACGCTCAATATGTTCATATTACGTCACAATTTCTTAAAATTATTACTTTATAGAACTATACTAATATGAACCGATTGGTAAAAACCTAACACCTAGCGTCATGAAAAGAACGTATAATTTCCTATAATCTCGATATGCTTAGTCTAAATAACGTCTCTTTCCATTGCAACACTTTTGGAATGCTCAATAAATATTTGATATTAACATCTGTTGGTTATAATATAATCTAACTTCTGATAACCTCAGATGGTGCATAAATTGAACTTTTTTTGTGTGTAGTATAAAATTTACACAAATGCCATTTTTGTAGTATATACGTAATGCAATCGATTACCATTATTGGATGTATGTTAAAATATTTTCGTGAACATTTGCTTCTTTGAGGTCTTATGTTAAATCCTTATCCACGCCGATCATCTGTATCCTATCCCAACTTCAAGCTTCCTGATCGTCCATGATCATAACATAAAACCTTCGTTTTCGGTAAACACATATTTCATAAAGATGAACTTTCAATATCGAAGTAATACTACAGTCAGATTAAATTAGTATGATTCTATCAAACATTCAAAAACTCAATATACTTCATTTTGAGATTGTACATAGTACAATTCGTTGACTCCTGATCTTCCCATTGAGGGAATCCTCGAATGCGGTTATTTGTGCATGTAAACCGGCCCGCGATGGAGAGCCAAACGAATCAGCCTTGTGTAGAAAGCTTTCGGCGCCAGAGAACGACCCAGGACGCCCGCATGAATGTGCTCCAGCTTGTCCACTTCCACCACTTCCAGAATGGTCCCTATGTCCTCGAGGTTCTGCTGATCCAAATTGCGTTGGGACTGCCACTCCGCCGACTCCCTCTAGCGGAGAATGCTCAGAAGGAACAATGTCCGTAACTGAGGACAACGGATTTACACATTGTGCTAACATTGAAGGTTGTCCAGAAGATGGCTCTAAAAAAGATCCTAGAATTACAGAACCAACTCAAACAACTCAACCTCCTGAATGTCCTCCAGGTTCTGCTGATCCAAATTGCGGTGGGACTGCCACTCCAACGACTCCCTCTAGCGGGGAATGCTCAGAAGGAACAATGTCCGTAACTGAGGACAACGTATTTACACATTGTGCTACAATCGAGAACGACCCCTCGGTAATCGCAACTGTACCTGTGCCCCCAGTAACTCTGCATATATCTGAGACTAAAGATATCAAGACTTGTACTGATGGATCTGTGATAGAGACAGATAAGGATTGTCCTGAACTGCCTAATACCCCTTGTCCTCCTGGAACAATGGATTTGAGGGCTGATGGACTGGGATGTGAGCCAGAAGTTATTGTAAAACCTGATCCTACACAATCACCTGAAGATAACTCTTGGCCCACATTGAAAGCTATTTATGAGAAGTGGCTGGAAACTGGCAATCAAGAGGAGAGATATAAGAAAGTCTACGATGCATTTTACAATGATTATATTTTAAAGGGATTTTCGGTCGAGGAAGCACAAAAGAAAGCGGCAGATTCGACTAATACATTCATGGATGGTGCTGCCGAAATTGGGAAGAACATTGACAAATTATTGAAGCCAGGAATTGAGAGCTTACTAAAATTGCCGCCTGTGGATCCGGCACCACCTAAAAAGGAAAATTCAATACTTTAAAACGTCTGATTTTTTTGATAAGTCATTTATGCGAATGCTGTAGTCCATCTATCCCGTATTAATCCAAGTTGCATTAATCGTTGCTGGACCACTCATATTTGATAGACCGGTTGAGTTCAAATTCACAGCTGACTCTTCTAATCCGAAATCCTCATCTGTAGATCTAGAATAATCTTCTGCCGTCTTAAACGATCTAATTATGCTTTCTGCTATTGGTAGGTAGTGATTAAACGACTTAGTATCGCCTCGATACCACCCCATAAAGTCTTCGCCAATAGGTCCCAACGATTGTACCAACATGGATACAGTTGAATGTTTATCCCCCTCACCAACAAATTGGTATATTGCACTACAAGCTGGTAACCCGTTAAATGTATACTTTGAGCATTCAACAGGCCTCACAATTTTAAATTTTTCTATGGTAACATCATTTGCCATGGGATCTATAATTGCCTGCACTGCTTCTTGAGCTGTGTTAAAGGGAGAAAGTTGATCAAATTGTTTCAATTCAACACTAGCATAACCGCCGGGAGAAAAAAAGTAAATCGAGATTACTAGGGTTAAATTCTGATGGAACTGGAGTAGGACTCCAATTAGAGGATATGCATATTTCAATCGAGGACGTAGAATTTATATACGTAATAATGCAAGAACACGTATAGATAAATTCCACACGGAAAAGAAGAAAACATCACTTTCCACAAACTAGAAACAAGAATAATTATTTCAAAAAAAATTGGCAAATTTTTAATTGAACATGTACTTGGTAGACGAATTGCCAATATGTTATTACGAAGTAATATTGATTGGAAACGGGGAATCAAAATCAAAGGAATCAGTAGCAAATTTTGCAAGATCGTATTCAATTCTTGAGACCACATAGGAAATGAGGATAGATTCATTGGCCAAGTAGTAAATAAGAGGATTTTTTTCTGACGAAGAAAATTTTACATTTATGAATTATTTTGAAAAATGTAGGAACAATGTTGACACAATTATTAAAATCAAACTGATGATAAAAATGATAACGTTCTTAGAAGATAGAGAATATTCAGGTCGCCAGATTAAAATTACTAAATTAAGAAATATATTTTTATTCATACTAATTCAAGAAAAAATTAAATGCAAATTATTTCCAGTGATTAACCATAGAACTGAACTGTTTAATCTCAGTTAACACGTCACTTTTATGTCATTTAGATAATAGTTAATGTATTGTTTATGAATTAATCTTGAACGTTCTTACCATTTCATTCACTACCGACAAGTATTTGAAGAAGTTACCGGTATCTGCCATAAAGGTGATCAAATATACAGAGTTGTCTTTTATACCCCATACTTGCATCTGCATAATCGCTCCAAGTTGAGCCATTATTTGAGTTGCTGGTAGTTGCGACAGATTTGCTTGGGATTCGACTACATTAAACCCAGCTGAACGTGTTAAATTCGACTGATACGCAGTGAAATTATTTAGTGAGATGTTTTGTACATAGTCAATTTTAGATATTATGACTAGTGCCGGGCTGTCATTTAAACTCTCCAGTGGTGAAAAAAATGACACTACCGCACTATAATCCCGCAGACCATTTGGATATACACGCCATGACTTTGGGTAATCGATAGAAATTCCAAAATCTGAATTCGCATATTTTGCAAATGTAATATTTGATGGGCTTATACTTTCATTCAATAAACTTGTAATATTAGTTTGTAGCGCGGAACCATTAGATACATTTGCCCCTGATTGCGTTGGTACTGGAGTTAAGTCAGATTGTTGTGCCTGTGCTGTTAACAATGGAAGAGAATTCGTTAAATCCGACCACAAATATGTTAACAATGACATGTACAATATTGATATTAATACCACTAGACTAGTCATATCTTTATCCAATCTAAAATGATCAATATCAGCTTTTTAAAAACGTTGTGCAGGTCAAGGAAATTCGAAATTAAAATAGTGGATTTGAAAAAGATATTAGGTGCTCAC
Organism: uncultured Nitrososphaerales archaeon; assembly: GCA_963703885.1. Classification (GTDB taxonomy): domain Archaea; phylum Thermoproteota; class Nitrososphaeria; order Nitrososphaerales; family Nitrososphaeraceae; genus TA-21. Next base: position 68,530 of record CAVPGE010000037.1, on the reverse strand, counting down.
TCCTTACGGACCTGCGTTTTAACAATAGGCTGACCAATACCTATATTCGTTCCGATTGGTTTATCATCAAATACTATAGTACACTTTAGTACTGAAGAGGGGCCTGTTATTTTGATTGCGGATACTCTGCCATTGCAATTTCCATAATATTTAGCATCATAGTTAGGGTCTAATCTTGCAGGAGCCACCTTAAAACCCATAGGAGAAGCAAGCTTTACCATAGTTCCTGGTACATTTGAACCATAAAATAGCATTAGTGGTTGCTTTTGCTGTGTTGTCCCATTGCTTACTACTCGCATGATAAAGTCGTTCACCTTCTTTTTACCTCCATTGTCATTTTTGACTTTAACTACAACGTTGAAATCATTTAGATTTGGTACTTTAGGAACTGTTAACTTTGTAGAATGGTCACTGGACGCATCAGATTTTTCTCCTGAAGTTTCAACTATTTTCTTTGTATGTCTTACGGTAAAAGTATGAGTTTCGACCTCCCCAGCGGGAATAACCTTTGATGTTATAAAGGATGGCGCAGTGGATATACTTGGACCTGGAATTTGCGTTGTAACTTGACTAGTACCCGATGATGGGTTAAGGTTTGTGCCAGAACTTGACGACTTATCTAATGAACTCTGTGGGTCTTCCAGTTTATTGGGACCCGAAGTAGTTGTTGAAGTTGACAAACTATTTGCATTAGGGGTAGAGACTGGAGGAGGGTTTAGAGCATTTGGATTTGGTTTGGTAACGACTGATGTTGATGTGGTAGCAGCAGCTCCGTCTTGCTTAATGTTATCTGATTTTGGAACCTGGGGCAGGAAATCTTTCAGAGGGGAAGGTGACAACGTAACAGCATTCGGATCGAACATCGGTTTGTTTATCCACGAATCTGGATTATTAATACCTTGAGAAAGCAGTGCACCAAGCATATCCGCCGGTTTGTTTGTCGGTGAATTAGCAATCGATCCAGTGGTTGTCAGTTTGTTTGTCGGTGAATTAGCAATCGATCCAGTGGTTGTCGGTTTGTTTGTCGGTGAATTAGCAATCGATCCCGGTTTAGAACCTGTTCCATCTGCAAGACTTGCATATCCTAACGCTAGAGCAGTATTGGGTATACTGGTGGGGTTGAACACACCCCAAGGGTTATTAATTCCCCATGGACCGATGGGATTAAATGGGCTATTAAATTTATCACTTCCGCCGAGCCAACTATTGGAAAATAAGCCACCAGATTGATCTTGAATAGCAGCTGGAGTAACACCTATTGATGATAGGTCATTAGTTGCTAAATCTGCGGTAGTACCACCTGTATTGGCAGGAACAGTATCATCATATGGAGGTAGTTCATTATTACTTTCTGGTGGAGTAATAGGAGAAGATAATTCTGTAGTAATACCGCCTGTAGCCGGAGTATCAGTTGTTACGGCTGGAGGAGGAGTGTCATCAATTGGTGGTGGTACGTCATTAACTGATAATTCTGTAGTAGTACCGCCTGTAGCCGGAGTATCAGTTGTTACGGCTGGAGGAGGAGTGTCATCAATTGGTGGTGGTACGTCATTAACTGATAATTCTGTAGCAGTACCGCCTGTAGCCGGAGTATCAGTTGTTACGGCTGGAGGAGGAGTGTCATCAATTGGTGGTGGTACGTCATTAACTGATAATTCTGTAGTAGTACCGCCTGTAGCCGGAGTATCAGTTGTTACGGCTGGAGGAGGAGTGTCATCAATTGGTGGTGGTACGTCATTAACTGATAATTCTGTAGTAGGTACCGCCTGTAGCCGGAGTATCAGTTGTTACGGCTGGAGGAGGAGTGTCATCAATTGGTGGTGGTACGTCATTAACTGATAATTCTGTAGTAGTACCGCCTGTAGCCGGAGTATCAGTTGTTACGGCTGGAGGAGGAGTGTCAACCTCCGCAGTGGGTGTGTCAACCTCCGCAGTGGGTGTGTCAACCTCCGCAGTGGGTGTGTCAACCTCCGCAGTGGGTGTGTCAACCTCCGCAGTGGGTGTGTCAACCTCCGCAGTGGGTGTGTCAACCTCCGCAGTGGGTGTGTCAACCTCCGCAGTGGGTGTGTCAACCTCCGCAGTGGGTGTGTCAACCTCCGCAGTGGGTGTGTCAACCTCCGCAGTGGGTGTGTCAACCTCCGCAGTGGGTGTGTCAACCTCCGCAGTGGGTGTGTCAACCTCCGCAGTGGGTGTGTCAACCTCCGCAGTGGGTGTGTCAACCTCCGCAGTGGGTGTGTCAACCTCCGCAGTGGGTGTGTCAACCTCCGCAGTGGGTGTGTCAACCTCAGCAGTGGGTGTATCAACCTCAGCAGTGGGTGTATCAATTGTTTCATCTCCAGAACCGTCACCTCCTCCAGAGTAGTCAGAACCGTCACCTCCTCCAGAGTAGTCAGAACCGTCACCTCCTCCAGAGTAGTCAGAACCGTCACCTCCTCCAGAGTCGTCAGAACCGTCACCTCCTCCAGAGTCGTCAGAACCGTCACCTCCTCCAGAGTCGTCAGAACCGTCACCTCCTCCAGAGTCGTCAGAACCGTCACCTCCTCCAGAGTCGTCAGAACCGTCACCTCCTCCAGAGTCGTCAGAACCGTCACCTCCTCCAGAGTCGTCAGAACCGTCACCTCCTCCAGAGTCGTCAGAACCGTCACCTCCTCCAGAGTCGTCGTATTCATCGTCGGCATATGCTTCTAAAATTCTCGTATTGCTAAGATGATAGGCTTCATATAAGATACCTATTCCAAATGGAATCAAGAGTAGAATAATTAAGTAAGACAGAAGTCTCGATTTTAAATCCAAAAAAGTTGGTTTCATTTCTAAACCTCTGTAAAATCTAAAATTAGACAAGAGACAGCTTGATTCGTCATATATAAGGTCAGTTTAAATTCCATAAAAAGACCAATGTTACTGCATATATTAATTAACATACCAGTGGTATAATTGCCTATTATATAACACTAATTTAAATTACTTGATGAGAAATGATCAGTCGGCAGTATACTTTATTATTGAATATGCAGAGTAGTTCAATCATGCAAATGAGAACACAACAGAAGGCTTGACGGAAATCATATTGAGATAAGAAGTTGATCTTAAATCTTCAATTGAGTTAAACGAAGATAAATTCGTAAATTAGTGCTAAATCTGCATGTTCTCTTGGCCAGTATAATACACACCATTAAACACGTTAGCCCCATATAGCAACTGTTTCGTGGCACTAACTGGATTTATAAATATTAAAATTAATGTTCGGATAATGTCTAACACTTAGTCAGATTGGGGATACGAAAATTCTACCTAATCACTATTGTATTTAACCTGTTGAATTAATCGCTGTTGGAACACTCATATTTGACATACTAGTTGTATTGGTCAAGTTCAAATTTCCCCCTGGCTCCTCTAATTTGAAATCCTCATCGGCAGGGATGGAATAATCTTCCTTGGTCTTAAACGATTTGAGCATGCTTTCTACTGTTGGAAGGTAATGATTAAAGTCCTTAGTACCTCCTCTATACCAACTTTCAAAATCTTCACCGTTAGGTCCCAGGGATTTTACTATCATAGTTACACTCAAACCCTTTCCTTCTTCCCCTTTAGTCGCAAACTGGTAAATTGCACTACAAGCCGGCAATCCGTTAAATGTTAACCTTGAACATTCGACAGGTCTTAGAACTTTGAATTTTACAACAGTATCATCATTAGCCAAGGAATTTAAAAGTTCCTGCACTGACTGTTGAGTCTGTATTATAGGGAGAAGCCGAACCGGATTGATGAATTTCAACCCAACCAGTAGCAGTACCTGGTGACGCAAGTATGTAATCTATTGGACCTTCCTTATCTTCTTGTGCAACTCCTTGAGGATTCCAATTAGATGGATATTTAATAGTAGACAAACCAGCCCTATCACTATACGTTTTCCATGTAACTTTTGAATCGCTTGCCAAGACGCTGGTCACGAAAGTCATTCCAATCAAAATAAACAAGACTCCTATTATAAGAATATGGCCCTTAAGCACCCATCTTGAGATAAATGAATCCTATATAAGTTTATCTCAATTGAAATTAAAATGCCTAATCGTCTTAAAATAATCGTCTTAAAACGAACATTTTCTTTCGAAGAATTGCCCTATTTAGTTACCTGTAATAAATTACAATATACAATTTTTATTAGAAATTAACCACATCCAGTTAATTTGTCACATGTTCAAATAGAATAATTTTTTTCATATTCATCACCTGTCACATGTTGGCGAAATAAAGGAAGGCAAATTCACTTGCTAGATAACGATTTGCCTGAATTGCATAATTGAAAATTCGCTTCAGATTTACCGGTCAAGCTTCATTTTTAATTTATTCCTATTTGCCAATCTCTGATTACTTAATCAGTGATTCATAAATATTACAAGTACGTCCAAAAAACCTCAGTGCTCTGCTCAAAAATAAGTTAAATGATACTTCTGTAAATTATCGATTAAAATTGGTAAATGCGAACAAGTTAATTAATTGACATCCAAATCAAAATTCGCAACTTCTGGCTTAATTGGTATGAAATTAATGCCCATTACTGATATAATAAGCAGATATTTTCCAGGATGATCAAACTTGTATGGAATGGTAACAACACCTTCAGCGGTATGCAATAGTGGTTGAGCCGTAACTGAAGATGCTCTAAACACTTCCTGATTCATCTTCGTTATAGCCACATCATAGTCCACGTGAACTTGGGTGATATTATTTGGTTGAAGAAAACTAATCTTAAATTTTATATCACCAGTCTTTGCGGGATAGGGGGATAATTCAACTCTTACATCTAAGCTTTTACCATCAGTGGCAGCGGTTGTGCTTGGCGAAGAGATAGGTATAGTATTAGGAATTGCACTAGCATTAACATTACTCACTGTTGTCAAATTGTTCGTGTCGGCGGCAGTAGTCGAAACGGCCTCTGCATTATAATTCATGTATGGGCAGGAATAAGAAAAATTAACTAACAAAAATAGAAATAAAAACAATGATACGCTGCATTAGCAACTAACAATAATGATCGATATTATGGCAGACATTATAAATCTTCATATGTGTAGTTTGTCAATAAACCGTAAAATTTTAATCATCATATAAATTTAGGATATGACCTTGATCCAATTAATGTCCTATTTTTGGTGGAAATAATAAATTTGTCTAATGAATAGTTTGATATAATTAAATACAAGTAAAATATTACGACTGTCGTCTTAAGCAAGGATTGTGATCATCTTGGGATTATGTTTAATTCTTCAAATATTGAAATGGTTTAATACTTTCATTAAGTGACAATATATTCTATATTTTAAGCCAAGTTACACACTTTTGGATCCTAATCAAGAGAGGTAAACAATGAGTTTGCCACAAATCTTCAAATGTTTCAGAAATCCGTCAGTCTATTCATATCGTTCCCTCATTCAGAATATATGCGCGCCGCCCAGATTACTTTTGTTAATACGCTCCATATCTTTCCATAATCGTTCTAATTTATTATCAAGATGTATGAAAGATTCAACAATTACTAATGCTGCCACTCCTCTTCTAGCAGTAAACTTCATAACTAAATCACACGATTTAGTTAGACAATTTTATGCTTATTTTATGCTTATTGTTTTATTAATTAAGACTGTGTATTATCACATTTATTTCAACATTAACGACTTTAAGGGGAATAAGAAGTTATGTATAGAAATAGCTGAACCTTGGTCACAAGCTATTGGTCAATTCTTTTATTTCTTTTCCTTTGCTGCCGTAAACAGGAATATATAAAACAATTAGAGATAAATAGTTTAATGAGAAATTACTTTATTTAAGAAATTAAATTAAATTAAATTAAATTAAAAGCGAATAAAATAGTCATCTTTCAAATAATGATTTATCGATAATCATGATAATGGCTTACATTATAACGTTACCATATACTTTTTCTTCTTATCCCCTAAGGAGAACCAATCCTGATCTAATTATGGAATCTTTATGAATAATATTTACAATTCTTGGTTCCAATCAATATCCAATCCTAATAATTCCTACAGATAAAATGAAAGATAATTTTAATATCAAGTCTTCCAATATAAATAAAAGATGATAATGAATCTACTTAAAATCTTAACGAAATCATTTGGTGGTTGCTGTAGAATTACTATAGGGTATAGATAATTATTGGTGACTACCTAATTAGCCATATAAGATGCTTTGCCTCCTTGAGACTGTGCCTCTGGTTTTGAGTCAGCAGTAGTTTTACCACAATTGCGCAAACAGATAAGAATGTAATAAAAGGCGATGTTACTAAATTAAGAATAAATCAATCTTTAATTAGCATATTGCTAACTACTGAATTTATTATACTAGTTTTTAAATTGTCCATTTTAGACAAAAAAGATCTTAATACAATGTGTAAATTTTTGCATTCGGATTTTTCTTTTTAAGCTGTATTTTCCTTCAGAATATCATCATTTACGTTGGCTCAAGGTAACATTAAGTTTAATTGAATCGTGTTTTCCAAAGATCAAGCTATGGGAACCATTGTTAAACAGTAAGAGATCCGTCGGACCAGTAATGACATCACGTTTCTTCGTAAAAGGATTTGTACCATTAACAATTCTGTTAAGCTCTGCTTTGTAAAGAATATCACCAGATTGAGTATTCAAAACTTTTGTCAAATTAACTATAGCTGCATGTTGTACTTCTTTTTTAGAGAGATTGGATGCCACTAGATTGACATCTCCGATAGGTAGCATTAAATAAATGCTACCATTTGTTATTACAAAAGGACTAACAGAAAGAACGTGTCTAACGCCCTTACTCAATAAAGAACTATTTTTACTATTACTTCCTGTTAAAGCAATAAATTGGTTTTCTATGGCAATTTGACTTGATCTATCAGGTGACGCGGTAATATTTTTATGAGGAACGATTAAAAACGTGGTCACTCTGCTATCATTAGCAAATCCTAATGTACGGGAACCATTGTTAAACAACAATAAATCTATTGAACCAAACACCGTATCACGTTTCTTCGTAAAAGGATTTGTACCATTAACAATTCTGTTAAGATCTGCTTTATAAAGAATATCACCAGATTGAGTATTCAAAACTTTTGTCAAATTAACTATAACTGCGTGTTGTGTTCGAGTAGCAGAAGCATTGCTAGCTACAATCAGCTGGGTAGTTTCATTGGGTAAATTGAGCGAAATGCGGAGTCCACTTGCAGGTAGTGACATAAGTTTGCCGAGTTTTAGAGTGCTATTTGGAGGAAGAAAAGTAGCACTAATTGATCTTGTACGAATGTCAATATGAGGTTTATCTGAAACTCTCAAGCTATTAATACTTTTATTGCCTAGATTTAACGCGGTTGTAGAGTTACCGATAGTACGTGAAAGCATAGTAGGTGAGACTGTATCATCTAATACAATATTACACACTAGCGGAGTAGTTAGTAACATCTTACTTTGGACAGTTCCCTTGCACTGCCCAATAAGCTTTGTTTTGTAATTTTGATCAATAGTTATCTGCTTCACTGCATAGTTTCCCGGGCCTAATTGAACTTTAATTCCGGGAACGGTCTTCCCATTAAATGAGGAAGGAGTTGGATGACTAGTTCCAGTTACTTGGAAGTTGAATGCATTAGCTTGTTTTATTCCTTCATTATCATTAGTAACGGTTACTTTGACCGTTAAGATCACTTTGTTACCGGTCTCTTTATTTCCGATTTCTGGAGTTAGTTTGGGGGAATTAGTTGTTGCACTTGATTCCTTTGTATTAGGAATTTTCGTACCGAGATGAGTTGGTTCGCTCGTTAAAGCGCCAAGCGGTTTATTTGAGGAGGAACCAAGCGGTTTATTTGAGGAGGAACCAAGCGGTTTATCTGAGGAGGAACCAAGCGGTTTATTTGAGGAGGATCTGTTGGTATTTATTTTCATGGTTTCAATTCCAAATGGAAGTGAGGAATTTACACTAACGGGATTCGATTTAATTATGATTGATACTGTACCAGGTTGGCTATGATGAATAGCATCATTTACTCTGAATGTAAATTTGTCATTTCCGACAAAACCAGGGTTTGGTTTGTAGACAACTGATCCCTTACTTTGGTCTATTGAACCTAGTAGTCCATTAATAGGCAACACACCTATAGAAGTGTTTAATTTGTCATTTTCAGCATCTTTGGCTTTCAAAATTATTTCCAAAGAGTGGTTAGAAAATGTTGTGATTGCTTGATTTATGGCAATAGGGGCTTTGTTAACTATTTTATTCGTTTCAGCAAGACCGCCACTTATTAAGGTATTATCCTGTGGAGGTAAATCGCTGACCGATAAACCTGTTGGAGTATCAGTTAGCGATGTATTATCCTGTGGAGGTAAATCGCTGACCGATAAACCTGTTGGAGTATCAGTTAGCGATGTATTATCCTGTGGAGGTAAATCGCTGACCGATAAACTTGTACTATTACCCATTGTTTCATCAGGAGTACTACCCATTGTTTCATCAGGAGTACTACCCATTGTTTCATCAGGAGTACTACCCATTGTTTCATCAGGAGTACTACCCATTGTTTCATCAGGAGTACTACCCATTGTTTCATCAGGAGTACTACCCATTGTTTCATCAGGAGTACTACCCATTGTTTCATCAGGAGTACTACCCATTGTTTCATCAGGAGTACTACCCATTGTTTCATCAGGAGTACTACCCATTGTTTCATCAGGAGTACTACCCATTGTTTCATCAGGAGTACTACCCATTGTTTCATCAGGAGTACTACCCATTACGTTTTCAAAATTTGACGATTCGTTGTCATCCTCGTTCCCACCATAAGCTATTTCTGTGCCAAAAAAATTCTCAATAGTCGATAAGGATGCGCTTTTATTGCCTGAGAAGATAGGAATACAACAAATAATTAGCGAAACACCTAATAAAAAGAAATAATCGCAGACTTCCACATACTTTCATAAGATTGATATGTTATATAAGCCTGCTTTACATTTTGACTATTTCATATTATTATATGGAGACTTTACCCGACATTTTTTAAGTTGGTGGTAAAATAATGAATTATTGCAATAAGAATTATCTATTTTCATTTTCATAATCATGATCACCATTTCAATAATTTTTGATTTGCCGAAATTCGTTACCTTTGTGAGACCGATCATTCAATAAAAATACTTGTTCTATTATTGGACACATTAATATCGCAAACCTTTTGACAGTGATATCTGATTATTATCAATATCCAGATTCAAAACTAATCTACACTATCACAAATAAGAGATTACACCGCCTACCTTGCACAGACCATTATAAATTTTTTTCTTGTTTTCACATCGAATTATTGAACAAAGAAAGTAGTAAAAGGAAATAGTGATTAAATATATAATTGCTATCACAATTGAAAAAAATGCGGCCTATTCGATATAGTCAATTTCCATTTATGATATGATCGCATTGGAAATGAGATGAGTTATGGTGTACCTATTGATGATTCATCCATTGGTGCCGACTCTGATTCATTGGCCAAACCTGCTAAATCTGTTGGTTGTTCACCTGTCAATCCTGTTGTATCTGTAGTTTCGTCTGTTGGTTGTTCACCTGTCAATCCTGTTGTATCTGTAGTTTCGTCTGTTGGTTGTTCACCTGTCAATCCTGTTGTATCTGTAGTTTCGTCTGTTGGTTGTTCACCTGTCAATCCTGTTGTATCTGTAGTTTCGTCTGTTGGTTGTTCACCTGTCAATCCTGTTGTATCTGTAGTTTCGTCTGTTGGTTGTTCACCTGTCAATCCTGACGACGCCTCATCTGTTGATGAAAGCGAAGTTGGGAGTGGACATTTGCCCGCCGATTCCTTTATGCAAAAAGTATCCTTCATATGTTTAAAAACCTGATAGTTTTCAAAAAAGTAATCAGGAAATGCGGAAGCCATGACATATAGTCTTTTCTGTGGAACATAATAACTCAATATGTAGAGATACTCCCCTACCTTGGTATAGAACTGCTCTATCCTGTAATCAGCTCCAATACCTGCTGCGGTAAAGTAATAAATCAACATATGTGCAGGATCACCCTGTGCAGTACTAGCCTCAATATCCTCAGAATCAAGGTGATATTTTGTAAAAAAATGATTATAGAGCCAACCATCCTCCCACGATTTACCGCTTCCATCGCCTCCTTCTATACCTTCGCGCAACCAGGTCTTGATCTCCCCCGACAGCGTCCACTCTGGAGGTAGTCCGTTATAGATATCAATATTGACTGTAATAGTGTTTGCGGAAATTGATGGAAACGAAGGACTGGCATAGGATTGACCTCTAAGTGTAACAACAGGTTTTGATAGGGTCGGGGATGTATAGCTTGCCTCATAACGCTCCGGATATTCGATGCTGAAACCATTATTTGTATCGTTAAGTAATTTCCAGACCTCAGATTGTGCTTCAACCCTAAGGAATATTCTAGAATTGGATATTACTACAGCGATTAATATTAACATCGACACAATCAATAGAGGTATTCTTTTGTTCAAGTGATTTCTGTTCGAGTATTCATTCTTATAAAAGTGTACTATCTATCTTAGTTATTCAGTATTAACATATGTCAAACCAATAAATCAACTTCATGGCGATCCTATTAATGACTCCCCTGTATTTGCTGTTGATGATTCATTAACCAAATCTGTTGGTTGTTCACCTGTCAATCCTGTTGTATCTGTAGTTTCGTCTGTTGGTTGTTCACCTGTCAATCCTGTAGTTTCGTCTGTTGGTTGTTCACCTGTCAATCCTGTAGTTTCGTCTGTTGGTTGTTCACCTGTCAATCCTGTAGTTTCGTCTGTTGGTTGTTCACCTGTCAATCCTGTAGTTTCGTCTGTTGGTTGTTCACCTGTCAATCCTGTAGTTTCGTCTGTTGGTTGTTCACCTGTCAATCCTGTAGTTTCGTCTGTTGGTTGTTCACCTGTCAATCCTGTAGTTTCGTCTGTTGGTTGTTCACCTGTCAATCCTGTAGTTTCGTCTGTTGAACTGGCTGTAGCAGCTACACCGTTACTAGGTACCTGAGTTCGTTTGATTGTGTAAGCAATTTCGGGTTTTGTAAGTTAGGAGGCGATTTAGGATTATAATTGTGAACAAAAAATCCTCTCCAAACTGTAACAAAGCTAGTTGGTTTACCAGTACTAGAATCAATCAGATACTCATTTACATGAGGATTACTTGGATCTGTTACCACAATAGCTTCTCTGTCGTGGAAATTATTATCATAAATTTTTACTTCAATGTGACCGTCATTAGGATTAAATTTATATCCATAAGCTACTACTTGGTGATTTTGACCACTCTCGAGCATATTCTTAGCTTTAATGAGGCCTAGGACTACTGGACGTCCATTATCAATATTATTACGCAATTTGGAAAATTCATCTTCTTTGGTCCAGCGAGTAAGGCCTTTGGCAACTGCGGTCTCATGGTCAGAAACACCGGAAAGGGTAATGTACTTGATTGCACTTCCAGTAAGATAACTATCTATCAATCTACCATATATGTATTTAGCAAGCGGATCGCTGTCAGGAGGTAGTGACCTGACGTTAGGAGCTGGCTTACTTGCATAGTAATAGTCAAGTGAAGCATAAGCCATGCCCCCACAGCGACCTTTTGTAGTGAAAAGACTCTTGCTATCATACTTAATCACCGGATTGACAAACTCATTGTTGAAATGAAAACCGTATACAAATGGATTGAAATTAGTCTTATGTGATATTTCCGGCTGTGAAATGGGATGTGTCTTTTGCATCGGTTCGGCAGGGCCACATGGCGGCTCTTTACACAATCCTGACCCAAAATAAGGGAAGCTAAAACTGCTTATAAATATTATAAAAGCAAAGACAAATAATAATTTCATAACCATTTCCCTTATCTCCTAAAGGTAACATATAAACATTCATATTCTTAGTACATGTCCCAATCCTTGAATTCCTTGTACTTGTTATTGTCTATACATCGATTGTAAGAACAAGTGGATATAATCGTTGTAATTTATTAAAAGACACGCTACAAATAGATACATTGGACTTGATATTAATATGATTAGATAAGTTTTATACTTTTGATACTAATTGCGTACTATCAATTTAGCTCAGGAATATGTAACTTGTGTATCCAATAATGTTACCGTAAATAAGCTTCTAGAGTATAATTAAATTACCTTGCATATAAAATCGCTGCAGAAGTATACAATAATTAGATAATACCAACTATGTTAAAATGTAAAATGAAAGATAGATAGGATGTAAAGAAGAATTAAATGTAGTTACTATAATCATAATAATGGTCTTCAAATTTGTATTTACCAAAGCTCCGTAACCTTCTAGACTTCTACACTTTTACACTTGACTAGTTATGATACAACATAAATGGAGATAGATAAGGTCAATTTATCTGACGATAGGTTAGAAATTAAAGAAATGTAGCATCACATATCGTGCTGAAAATGAACTGCAGGAATGGCATTGGAAATTTCAACCGAGTAAATGTTTTATTGAATTCTCTTTCTTTCAAACAAGGGCAATTAGATGCACGTAAACGACTTTAGTGCAAATCCCAATACGTTGAACTCATTCTTTGGCATAGTATATATCTATTTTGTAAAATAATTAAAGACTAAAGGCTAGAGGTTGATTTAATACTCATCATCTCCGCCATCACTGGTGATGGAATTATTAGCATCCAATGCAAGATGGATTTGCTCCAAGGAACTCTTCGTCTGTTAGTAGGCTTTCAATTGGGGGTATTTTTGGTAATGGATCCTGGTTTTGAAGCTGTTTTATTAGTTAGAACTTTCGCAGGTATCGGTCCGTCTTCCGTTATAGACTCGAGTGCCTTTTTCATATTGGTCCCTTCATTTGTATTTAAGGGTTTTCCATTGAATTGTGCCAGATCTTTGGGTGTAATTTGAGCACCCGTACATATGCCATTAGACATTGATTTACCTGCTATATTAACAGCTGAAAAAATAGGATCGAAGATCCCTGTTGAAACATAGCCATTTGCACGTTTACTGACTCCCTTCAAAAAGCTTACGGTGGTGCAATTAATGGCTCATCTGTAGGTGGTGTTGATGATTCATTGACCAATCCTGTTGATTCATCTGTAGGTGGTGTTGATTGTTCCGCTAAACCTGATTCATCTGTAGGTGGTGTTGATTGTTCCGCTAAACCTGATTCGTCTGTAGGTGGTGTTGATTGTTCCGCTAAACCTGATTCGTCTGTAGGTGGTGTTGATGATTCATTGACCAATCCTGTTGATTCATCTGTAGGTGGTGTTGATTGTTCCGCTAAACCTGATTCGTCTGTAGGTGGTGTTGATTGTTCCGCTAAACCTGATTCGTCTGTAGGTGGTGTTGATTGTTCCGCTAAACCTGATTCATCTGTCATAGGAATTCCCGCTGTCTCGTTAGTCAAATCAATTACGTCACCTTGTCCTTCACTAGTCGTATCTGCTAAATCTCTTTGGTTCTGCGCCGTTGGTCCAGTCGAACACTGCCCAGTATATCCATAGAGTACCTTATATCTAATAGCAGAGCCAAAATAATATTGCCAATGAACAGTTACATCTGCGTCATTTCCACCCTCATTTTCGTGGGTCAACTGAGCATAAGAAACTGGCCCAACCTTAACATCACTATTTGTAACTCTATCTCCAAAATTAAGAGGTAAACCCTTTTTGTCAACTGCCATTAATTGAATACTAGTTATTTTACAATCTGCACCCTGAAGTTTTAACCCTGGATTAACCCGATCATCCCCATTTCCAGAAAAGCCTGCATGCAAATCTTTTAATTTGCTAATACTGTCAGCCAAAGCAGCTGCTGAGGCTGCACTGAGAACACAACCAGCACCTGCAGTAGGAATACAACTTACTGCTCCTCCAATGGTACCCGCAACACCAACAATCACCTGTCCGACTTTAGCAAACTGTTCAATAGAATAATCATCTTTGTAATGCGCAAAAGCAGGTGTTTCTAATGTTGGACAGACTCTTGACCTTACTATAGAAGGAGTCAAGCATTTCCCTCATTTGTGGCAAGAATGCTAGTCCCTTCTTTCCACTGTTGTAATCCGCGCATAAGTCTTGCGCAGTCATTGCGGAGCTATAGGAAGCAAGTCCTAAACTATTTGAGCATATAATCATAGCGCTTACAATTGCTAAAGCTATCCTAATCTCGTTTCTCAATATGAGGTTGAAGTAACCCTATATTTAAAAAGATTTTGTTACTCTGCTTAAAATACATGATTATTCAAATCAATTTTATAGGCGGGGTACCTCGTCACGAGAAAGAAATTGCACCAAGTTAATTTTTCGGCGGCACAATATTCTAGTTAGTTTAGCAAATCTTTAGAAAAATGATGTTTAGCTTATCCTTCTAATATATTTGACAAACCCTAATTAACGGAATATAATAATCATGCAAAAGAGCTATTTGAGTCATAAACTAATTCGTTTGTTTGAATTTTGATTACAAAATACAAATTTGATATTTTGTATTAACATTTAAATTGAAATCCCTATTCCTAAACTTCCTGTGTACGATTAGCATAAAAAGTGTACAAAACTATTGATTAATTGAATTCTTTGATTTCTAAATTTTCCGATGAATTCGATTATATCAGAGCTAAAATCATAGTCAACCATAATCATTTGACACAATAATGGCTAAGCACTTAATAATGTTAACTGTAACCAAGATACAACTCAGGTCTCTAAAAACTTATCTAACCACTACCTACTGATATTGCTAGGAACATATTTTTTTGGCAATTTACCATTGATTTGACTAATCTATAATCTAATTTCGGATAAAATTTACTAGTAATAGGTAATATTAACTAATATGCTTCTTAAGCAATTCCCACATATTTCTAACTTCAGTCTTGTTCTCCTTGATTGAATCAATATCAATAGGTATTTCCTTCCGATCGAACGTTTCTTTTTCAATATCATCAATATCAAGAAGAGCGTGTTGGTTTGTATTCTCATGAAGTAGGGATACGTCACCTAAAGAAAGTGTTGCAACAACTAATTTGCTTTCTTTTGGGGATACCACCAATATTTCAGCAAGTCCAGTATTTAGCATGATCTTTAATGCATCTTGGACTGAGTCAGTTGGACGCAATGTTGGTGGGTTTTTGATCATTATTTTTTCAACTTTCACAAAATTCTGTTGGTAGTCAGGAACGTCTGAAAATTGGTCGAAATATACTACCCCTGCTAATTGTTCAAAATTATCGGTGGTGGCCAATATCTTGACCCCTGATTCAGTCATTATTCTCGCAGCATCCTTTATACTCGTCTGTTTGTCTATGTGGAAAAAATTTGGATTCATGGCATCGCTAACTCGAAAATTTGCTAGGAATGATTTATCGTATTGAGGTCGGTTTTGTAAATTAATATTATTTGACACGTACTTTTTAAATAACATTGTATTTTTACCTGAGACTAGACATGAAATAATGACCGTTATAATGATAGGAATTAGGAGTGTATAACCTCCGATAACTTCTGTCGCTATAATAATAGAGGATATTGGCGTCTTCATACTTCCGGCAAAGAATGCAAACATGCCAATTAAAGTACCAGTTGTAATGTCTACGAATAAGAATATTCCAATTAAATGACAAGTAGAAATTATCGTGGCGCCGATGATTCCACCTATTACTAGTGATGGGCCGACGAGTCCTAAACCACTTCCAGAAGAAGTTGTAATCGATGTGGAAAATATTTTTACGAAAATTAATGCAACCATTATCCAGAGAGGTAACAAATGATAATTTTCAGTCATGGCCAACTGTACCCAACCATAGCCTGTACCTACTATCTCCGGAAACCCTATCGCAAATATCCCAACAATCAATCCTCCAAGTGCAGGTTTAAAATATCTGGGAATTCGAAGTTTTTCAAAAGAAGATTGCAATACTAGGTGCAATTTGACAAATAAGATACTCGCTACTCCACATACTAAGGCCAGAAGTAATAACGCAGGTATCGAATGAATAGTTATGTGATGAATAATTTCACTTGGTATCTGCAATATGGGATACCATCCCAATACCAATCCAGAAACCAAATAACTAACCAGGGAGGCAAGTAAAGCTGGGTATAAAGATCGAACAACAAAATTCTTTCTGTATAGAAATTCGAGACTAAATATTGCTCCTCCAAATGGAACTCTAATGACACTCCCGATACCCGCACCCAAAGATGAAGCAATAATAATACGTAAATCTTCGTCGTTAAGTTTGATAATTCGATTAATTAGTTGACTAAAGGATGTTACAATGTAGCCCATTGCAGCTTCTAGTCCACCACTCGCCCCAGACCCTAATGAAAGTGAAGAAATTATTGATTTTGTAAGACCTGCCCTCGTTCGAATTCTTTTGCTACCTGAATGGAAAAATTCGTTCACTTCATCAATTCCATTACCTCCAGATTCTGGAGCTATCTTGCTACCTACCAGTCCAACGACCAGGCCTATGCAAAACATGATAGGTGGGAATAGCCAAGGACGTTCTACAAAGACTGCATAAATGGCTGAGGATTCGCTTAAATCTTTTGGGTTTGGAGGGGTGAATCCAACATAATTAGAAATTAATACTGAGGCAACATGTTGTACAAATTGCTGTATCAGGATTACACTTATCCCCGATATTAATCCTATAATTAATGCTATTAACGTCCATTTTTTAAAATAGCCAAGATCCATATCTGACCAATCTAACCTTCCCAGAAACTTTTCCATAGTCTCTGAGAGCCTCATACTATCCCCTCGCTTTTTCTAAAATGACACAAATTCTGTTGTAAGTTATGGTTGGTATTTTGGTTCATATTTGGAGAGCTCAGGGATTGTTTACAATAATGGATAATTTTGTTAGCCAATGCCATTATTAGAAATGAATATGAAATTTTGTTTAGATAGTAGAAGGATCGCTCTATATAGCAGTTCTATGCCACCTCAACTATTGTCAAAATGTACAGCAATATTGATTTGAGTTAATTTCAGAGATTGAGAAAATTACAAACGATAGTTAATCATCCGAATGTCTGAAGTATGTTAACCCGAGTAACTCCGAGTGACTCCGAAGGCAGTCAATGATTAAACTTTTGAATACATTGACAAGAAATTTATGATTGATGTTATTCATAATTGAAGTAAAATGGACAGGTTCATACTGGTATGTCTTATTTTCTGTATTCTTCTTCTGGTTTTCACTGCATATGCATTTAT
Organism: uncultured Nitrososphaerales archaeon; assembly: GCA_963703885.1. Taxonomy (GTDB): domain Archaea; phylum Thermoproteota; class Nitrososphaeria; order Nitrososphaerales; family Nitrososphaeraceae; genus TA-21. The sequence continues at coordinate 51,256 of CAVPGE010000037.1, read as the reverse complement.
AATTAATAGAAATAGTAATTTGCCCAATGTCCGTTCCAACAATGAAATGCGAGATTTTCCTCTAGAATCAGAAAACGTCACTACTTAGGTAAAAGGGTTTTATAGTATAGTCAAGTTTATTGTGCTCGCCTCCTGGTATAATCAATTTGCAATACCGTTCAAGGTCTGAATTTAGTTAGTGCACTGAAATTATTATTATTCCAGGATTTACATTAAAAATTAGTTATGAAAGGCTCGAACTTTTATGGTATTTGTTATACATACCAATACCCTTCGAAACGTTTTTGAATTCTTGAGAAATTTAATTTGTTGAAAAATGATCCACATTTATGCAATTCAAATAATCATCACAATAGTTGGGTTGGTTAAAAGTATAACATCGAGAATTGAATGTTCAGGTTCCCGTCATCCTACGAGATCAACCACTACTTGATTGTTCACCATATTTTAAAATCAATGAATGATGATTTTTAATATAATACGCTCAATACCCACAATTGGTTAAATGGAGTAATAATAATTGAAATTTATTAAGGGAACAAAAAAATGGTCAGGAGACTACTACTTTCCCCTTCATAAATGGATGAAGTGTACAATAGTAATCAAATGTGCCTGCTGTATCAAATTTGTGTTGAAATTCCTTTCCTGCTGCCAGGTAGCTTGAATCAAATACTTTTCCAGAGTCTCCAGCTTCTGCACTTCCTGATGTCACGGTGTGAAGCGTAGTGTCTTTGTTTTCCCACTTTACAGTTGTTCCTACCGAGACTGTAATTGAAGCTGGATCAAAGTTTTTACCATTTGATGGCGAAGAGGCACCTGGAACTATTTCTACCTCGTTCTTAGAAACAGAGGTCATATTACCACCGGCTGCTGTTGCATTTCCTGTTGTTGTTGCGTTGCCAGCTGTTGTTGCATTACCGGTCATGTTCTGTGCATTGGACTTTTGCATCAAGCTAATTGAACCAAATCCTACACCCACAAGTAAGATAGATCCTAGTATGACTGCAGCTAAAAATTTACTCATTCTCAAAAGATGCTTTATACGATAATAAAACCTTATCTCAATCTGTAAACTAGAATTATTTCAAAATTTAATGATGTCAAATTTTTGAATTTAATTCAGATTTTTCATAACCCACTGCTTAAGAGCTAAATTAAAAAAAGAGGGAGGATTGGGGCCTTCCGCGCAACGTACTTTTCTAGCTAGGCTGCCGGAGCAAGTGGTACATTTGTGCCTGGTGGATGATCAGTGGCTGTAGAATTAGCAGCTCCTACTACTGCAAATGCGCCACCTTTGACAACATCCTTCATGGCATGGTCTACTCCCACATAGAGTCCTTCAGTCGGAAAAGTTGACTCTATAACTGATGCAGAACCTGCAGGTATCCACCATGTTTCGTCATTCCGGTCTTGCATACCAAAATTATTATTCAATGCGTTTGTGCCATCCCTAACGCTTAAAATTCCTGATATGAAGTGGAATGCAAGCCCGTCATTAGGACCTGGGTTGACTATATACCAACGAGTAAGTTCTCCTGGCTTTACCTTGAAGACAGTCGCATTGGCGTTAAGTGGCAACTTATTCACTTCTCCTATTGCAGGCACATACTTGAACGATTCTCCATTAGTGAGTACAAGATCAGGTGATCCATACAACAATTTCGCTACGTCAAATGAGGCAGCACCAGTACTATTAGGTTTTGTAAATACTGGCGGTATGTTGCCATAAATTTCGCTCATAACCATATAGAATTCTTTTGCCTTTGCTTCATTGGTTGGGTGAACTACAATTCCTCCATACATTCCGCTGGCAATATGTTCCCAAATACCGTTCAGGCCATCAGCTCCGCAATGATAGAAGAATACTCCAGGATATATTCCTTGCAATGTCCATGTTTTTGACTCTCCAGGTTTCACGCTACCAGAAAGGGCCTGTTTAGGTCCGTATCCAGCGTGGAAGTCAATACTGTGAATTGTTTTACCCTCATTCTTTAAAGTAATATTGAGTGTGTCTCCCTGATTAATTGCTACTACTGGTCCGGGAATAGTGCCATTGAACACCATGGCATTATACATCACACCACCAGGATGAAGTGCATTATCAGGTGCGACTTGTACGGTTTTTTCACTTGCTATCAATGTGACTTTTCTTGTTACTCCTTGGGCATATGCGTCACCCACGACTTTTCCTGAAAAAAATGGGCTTACAGCAATGCCAGAAATCAAGAAGCAAGCTATCAAACTTGCTAGTACTATACGAGACATCACATTCTTCTTAAGAATTCTATTATAAATATCATTCTAAGTATAATGGAGTGACATTCTTCCCATAAAATCAAATAGCGTATTCTTACACCGTACTTTATTAGTAATTTAGAAAAATGAAATCAAATCTCATTCTGTAATGAAAAATCAATAGATGTTGAATATTAAATTAGTTTATAATTGTGAATATGTCCTTTGTATCTCTTCTTTGATTAGAGGGATATCTCGGTCATCAGACTATGTGGTAAGAATTTGATGCGCCTCTTCCTGCAGTGAGTTTTAGTTCAATGTGGTCGCCCTCGGGTCTGATATCCAAAAAGGTCCGGAAATTAATGGATTTAGCATAAACAATTCTATGTGGTCTGATCTCCTCTATGACATTTGTTCCAAGACTTGTTACAAAAGATCTTAAATCGATAACTATATTTTTTAATTGAGGGTTCAACCCGCTAGTCTGACTTTCAAAAAATCTTTCATTAGTAGCAGAATCAATCATATCAATTGTTCGTTATTAACATCCTCTTAAAATACATATTACTCACGAAATTAGCATAATCACTGCTCTAAAGTTTTTTTCATCTCCACATAGTCATCTTTGTTTATTTCTCCCTTGGCAAACCTGATCTTTAAAATATGCAGTGGGTCTTCTTTCCCTATGATTGATGGGAATATGTCACTTCTAACTGAATTTTCTAGTAGTTTGGCACCAAATAATACAGTCGCATTTTCGCTATTGCTAGGTCTTTTATGAATGTAATAACACTGCTTGCATAGCATTAAATTTCTGTTCCAAGATATTTTCGCAGAATATCTTCTGAAACCCAATTTCTTTTGACAAACACAACAATAATTTTTTTCATGTTGAAGGAGGAGATCAAAACATGATTGACATAGCTCATAACAGGTCGCCCATCCAATTGATGGGGTGTGGCGTGGTGTACCAAGCTTTAATCTCTTTTTGCAAATTCCGCATCTATCAAGATCTTCTATCTTGACGTTTACATCTCTTCCTAGAATTGGAAGCAGTGCATCAAATACTCTTTCCATGAATTTTCGGTCTATTCCCCGCTTGCAGTATTCATATACCTCGATGGTACAGGGATTTTCACTTAGTAAAACCTGAAAATCTATCTCACCCTCATTTCTCTGCGGTCCATAAAACGATTTGCCAGCTATGATCATCTTTTCTTTATTGGAGTACCTGATATCTCCATTCTTTTGGCAACAATCCAATACAGTATCAAACAGTTTATCATTTAGGATCATGGAAGTTACAGATCCTTTAGCAGTCATGTGACTTGTAATTCAGACATATAGAAATATTTTGCTTATCACAAAACAGAGTCTTCAATTAAAATCAGAGGAGCTCTTTAATTTGTCATAACAAAACTAGGTAAATTTGAGGTCGTATTCAAATTTCAATGGGGAGGGAAGGAAAACATTGTCATGATCAATTCCATTGACCTCCAAGAAAATTTTGTAATTTCCCGGTACTGAGAAAATCATTCCGTTCACCTTTATGCGTCCACCAAAATCAGACACATAGCTTGCTGATAGAACATCAAAATTTGCATTAACCGTATAAGGCTCCATATTACTGGGAACAAACAAAATTCTAACATTGCCATCATGACTATGTACAGACTCGGTGAAGAGTCTCTTATCATCTTTCATAATTTCAACTAAATATGTCACATGTACGAAGTTATTTCCGGTTTTATTGTCCACAAGGGCAAAATCAAATTCTGAATTATGATTAGAGGCTAATTGGCTCGGAACAGTTTTGAAAGTTAAGGCCGCATTACGGTCTCCAAGATTTGAAGAGGGCATATTGTGACCATCACCTAACTCTGCAGCATTTGCAAAATCATTAATCGATAACAAAAACGATTGAGACGACAATATCAACGACATTACAATCAAAATTACACCACTTGGCATGCAATTCCTAAAACGAACAAGAGTTATTTTAATGAATGGTCTAGGGAACTGCGAGAACACTTGTTTTTATCGAAATTCAATTTCATTTCAACCTATATATAGAGTATTACGTCTCCAACACCCTGAAACTTCTAATGAAGTTAAAATTGACCTTTTCCGCATTTTTCATGACTCTGATCTTGATAACTAGCGCTGTTTTCCAAATTGCACACTCAGATGGTTTATTCGAAGAAAATTTACCTCCCGCAACAGTGGGTGACCGGAATTTGAGTTTGTATACAAAAATAAGTCCTCCCATCTTAACAGCTGAAAGTAAAGAGAACAGCTTTCTTCAACTTAGACTATTTGATACTAAGACTGGGAATAATGTGCAAAATGTAAACTATTTTGTAACAGTTACAAAAGGTGATAAGGTATTGATGCGTGAACTTTTCTTTTCTACCCAAGGACCATTAACTATAAAAATGACTCCTGATAATGGTAAGGTTACTGTTTTAGGTTCTACCGAACCATTTTTAGGAGGTTGGACTACCAATACGGGGCAAGTCTTGGTGAAAGGACCGATTTTGATCGAAGGTGGACTTTACCACATTTCGATCGAAATTTTTGGAATAGATAACCCACGCAACATCTTTGCACCAGAAGAAGCTCCCAGATATGACTCTTATCTTAGTGTCGGAGACATCTATAATGAAAATATATCCCTTAATACCACCCAGTACAACGCGACTTTGATATCATACTATGACAAAATAAAAGACTTTAATTTTAACCACAATTCACTCGAAGCTTCTTGGGAGATGCCATTCAATTGGAACCTATCAAGGATTGAATCCAATAATATTTTTGTGCATGAAGAACTAAAGATGCCAAAATCCTTCAAAGATTTTGTCCAAGCAGGAACATTCAATGCTTCGGTTAATAATCAACCAATCGGAGGTAGAGCGATAGCAATAGATCCCTTTTCTTCCAAAAATGCACTCGTAATCCATTTTCTATTGAATAAGAATGACATAATCAAATTGGCACAAAATAATGACGTATTATCTAGTAGTAACAATTCAATGAAATTTACTATCCGTCCTGGGAATGAACCTCGAAGAACATCCACGGATATCACAACTGATACAGGGAGCATCCATGCTTCACTTATTTGGAGTCCATCCAATCCAAATACATTAAATTCCACAACATTGAAAATTAATTTCAGCGACGAACTAAATGATAAATCTATAACTGCAGACGTGAATTACAATTTGATAATTAAATCTGAAACAGGAAAAGAAGTCCTCAAGCGACAGAACATCAAAGCAGCAAATGGAACATCGATTCAAAATATAATGTTTCCTTCCAGCGGTACCTATCAACTCGAACTAGATCTCAAATCAATACATTACCAAGGTCAAGCGTCACCAGATACTGGTAGAATTGGGGTCGCAAGAGGTTTTGTTGTGGTATCATAAATTTAGATTTTTGGGTAAGAATTTTAAATCACAAAGTAAATATTTTTTTTCAAAAAGAAGGATATGAGAGTTCATCCATCCAAGATCATGTCATTTAAGATAGTCTATAGAAGAGAATTTGATAGGATTGATACGAGTGGTAAATTGATATGTAGAAATAACAAATGTGAAAATTTAGTCAAGTATCCATTTAAAAAATATTGTTCAAAGAATTGTAATATTGAATTTGAAAAATGGTATTATGATAACTTTTATTGGAGAAGGGTACGATATAAAATTTTTAGACGTGATAAATACACCTGCCAACTATGTGGGATAAAATATCAATATAGGAGTGGACGCAGAAACCGAGGTCCTGCATCATTGGAATGTGACCACATAAAACCAAAGTCACTATATGAACAGCACGGATATAAATTTGACACTCTGGAAAACAAGATAAAAGCTACCATTGAATTCTTTCACAATCACGATAATTTACGGACATTATGTAAGGAATGTCATAAGAAAGTTACAAGGCAATTTCTAAAGGGAAGATTCAAGAATCAACCAAACCAAAATTGACTAAAAGAAGTCCTTAACCTACTCCAGGGCTGTAATGACGGGACTCCTTTTTTTTCTCAAAGTTGTCTAAAGCCTGTTCATACTGTCTGTCAAAGGGCTTTGTAGAAATATCCAGTTTTTCTAATCTTGTAAAAGTCTTAATTATGCTCTTTGCTGCCAGAGGTTGAGGATTTGTTTTATCAGATATTTCACCGTATAATCCTACACCTGGAATACTTCGTTCCTTTGAAATTCCCAAAATTAAGCCGTTGAACCAGGTAATAGATGAGATTTCATTTGAGATAATTGGTATATCCGAATCCTTCAATATTTGCGCTAATGCTCCATCGGTTGCTACGCCGAAGACCTTTGGTTGCTCCCGTTAGTTGGTCATTAAATGATCCTCCTGAAGTATATAATCTGCGTATACTGCCTATTGATTGACAAAAATCGATAAACATATTACATAGTCCAAATAATTCTGAGGGATCTTCCGGTTGGCTGCCTCCATTAAAGATTATCAAGCCATGTTCTTTAGAGGCAAAGATTTTGTATTCCTCAACGATATTCTCGACAATGCCTTCGATTACTCCTATCCAAGGCTTTTCATTAGAATAGATGCTTGCAATGTGCTGTGCAGATAGATGATCTACTAAAAATGAGGAAGTCAATCCACCAACTCTGCCCATATCAGGTAGTGATGCGAAAATTATGAAAGGGTTCATTTTGATATTTTCAATTACATTTAGTTTTAGCATTTATAACAGAGCGATAAACGTCGATATAAGTGATTTTCCATAGTAAGTCCAAATAATACTGACGATATAAAATGTAGCATGTTTCTAATAAATAGAACCCTATTAGCCGGAGGTTCCCGTCAAATCATGAAGAGTTATACCATGTATCTGTATCAGATGTTCTTTTGGGGGTACAAATATATTCATCTCAATAGTTTTACCGTTCCTTGATGTAGTGGAGTTATTATCAATCTCATTATCCAAATATATTTTTGTTATTTGATTATCTGTAACTTGCGGAATTTTTAAATTTATGAATCCTCCTGCTGGATTGTAATGATCGGCCTTGAATATCAGGGTATCGGCTTTATCATCATATCTGAAATCACTGATTTTTGAAGCACTTTGTAATTCATATGCAAGAAATTTGTTTTTGCCAATTTTTAACGTATTAATCGGTGCATTGATGTCCAGACCTGCACAACTAAAATAAAACACTTTGTCAATAATAGATTTGTCTGGGGTAATTGTATATTTTACTGTCTGGCCAGGCTTTAGGTCTAAGATAGGCGTCGAAATTATTGAATCTAGTTGCATTCCATTTTTGTCGTGAACTGAAGCATATATTCTTGTAGAGGGGATAGTTACACTCCCATTATTAACCAAAATTCCGGTTAGTGATTTATCAAATTTCCCGGCGGTGTTATTATATTCGTTTATTAGTGTATCATAATATGGCACCATTATTTTGGACACTTTCTCTACTGTTACGTTCCCAATAGGTGAATTTCCTGCCTCGATTTTGATCTTAAAAGGGGAAGGTATTTGAGGGAATATGATGCTGCTGAGTGTGGAATTTTCTAATTTTGAAATTGATCCATCAGCATTTTTGACTTCTTGGGCTAGTCTAACGTTAATAGGTGAATCTCCTCTATTATTTACCACACCTGTAATAAACAAATTGCCTAACTTATCCTCATGAGAAGTAATAGGAGATAATTTGATTGGATCATACGCTGATGCTGCAGAAAATGAACCCGATAAAATAAGAAAAGAGACAAAAATAATCAATACTAACGATACGAATAATGGTAAATGAAAATTGGTGCCCAAATCCACTTTGAAGTACGGATAAAGGATATTTATTCTATGCCAATTTCATCATCGCCAATCAATCAGTAATACTGTATTCCTTTAAGGCTAAAAAGTAAAAAAAATTTATCATTCGATGGCATCATAATTTTTCATTACCCGTGGCAAATTATTCAGAATGTCTGTGGCAATAATGTGAAGTCCCATTTCTTCATATGCCGTAAAAGCTGCCTGACCGTTGAAATGCACAGCAAGCACCGAAGCATCGAACGCATTGATTTTGGTAAATAACGTTGCAAGCACTCCATCTAGTATATCACCAGTTCCACCGATCGTCATAGCGGGAGTCTTTCGTCTGATCTTTGCTACTTTTCCTTCCCCATTGGAAATAATGTTTAACGAGCCTTTCAATACTATAGTCAGCCTGAATTTCGAGGCATTTTGAATTACGCTTTTAACAAGATCATCTTCAGTATTTTTTATATCAACGCCGAAAATTCTCTTATATTCTCCAAGATGCGGGGTAATTATCGTGTCTGTGTCTGTGACTTCATTGAGAATACCAGGAATCAGCGCTGAGGCATCAAGAATGATCCTAGTTCCATCTTCCTTTAGTTTCCTGACGAGGTTCACCAATCCTTCTCCCTTTGCAATTGTCATTCCCATTCCAATTGCAGCAGTATCGACGTGTTTTGGCAACATTCCAATCAAACGATTTCGCGGATCCAACTGTCAGACTATTATCAGACATAGGCAAGGCAATAATGCAGGGAGAAGTTGACCTTACAGGATCTATAATAGATCTTGGAACGCCTACGTATACTAAATCCGCACCAGTCCTTAATGCCGCAATTGAGGCTAGAATTGGTGCACCGTGGTAAATGGTGCTCCCTCCAACAATTAGAACAGAACCATTATCGCCTTTTCTCGAATCCACCCTTCGTGGTTTTATCTTTTGCTTAAGATATAATTCGTTTACATCAATCGCGTCCGTCAATTCTTATAGTGGTTTTATTTATTGTCAGAAAAACCTTGCTCCAAAAATATCTACATTTGCTATAGCTTAGGTTGATAAAATGCAAGTAGATTGCTATAGGTTAGGTTGATAAAATTCAAGTAGATATTATGATAAGCTATGAAATAAATTGAAATTTATTTTTCTTTGATTTGTTTGGAAACCCAATAATTGGAATCGGATATCCGCAATTATTACAGCAATTGCCTTTATCTAAATTCCAAGCGTCTATACTAAATCCATATCTTTCAACTACAATATGACCACATTCAGGGCAGTACGTGTGTTCTAAAGGGTGTCCGGGGACGTTACCTACGTACGCGTACTTTAATCCCTCATTCTTGGCTATTTCATAATGCTTTTCGAGCGTTTCTATTGGTGTCTGTTCATATTCCATCATCTTGTAGTCAGGATGGAACTTTAAAAAGTGAATAGGAGTATCAGGACCTAATTCGTTAAATACAAACCGACAGAGCTGCCTTGCTGATTCTAAATTGTCACCTACGGTAGGAACTATTAGGTCAGTTATTTCAACATGTATCTTGGTTTTAGACTTCAGCTCCTTAAGAGTTTGAAAGATAGGGTCTGGGCTTGGTATACCTATAAATTTTCTAACAAATTCTGTATTAGCGTTACCCTTAAAATCTACTGTTATGCAATCAAGAAACTTGCTCATCATGTTTACTGACTCCGGTGTGTCGTAGCCGTTTGAAACAAATATATTAAAAATTCCTCTTTTGTGCGCTTCGATTCCACAGTCTTTGGCAAATTCGATGAAAATTGATGGTTCATTATAAGTATAGGCAATACCTTCCGTACCATGTCGTAAAGCCGTCTCTGCGACATCAGTTGGACTCATCTCCACGCCTTCGATTTTTCTCCTCTGAGAAATGTCGAAATTCTGGCAATATTTACAGAGCCAATTACAACCCGTAGTGGCAATAGAGTATATTGATGATCCAGGCATGTAGTGAGTCACTGGCTTCTTTTCTATTGGGTCAATATTTCCGGCAATCACTCTTCCGTAATTAAAAAGCCGCAACTTGTGATCAGTAACTCCCCTTATACCGCACAATCCAATCTTTCCTTCAGGAATCTCACACAATCTAGCACATGCAGTGCATTTAATTCTTCCATTTGGGAGTTCGCGATATAATTCGGCTTCTTTACCTATAATATTTGACATTTAGTTATGAAATTCACATATTATTACGAAGTGAAATTATTTAAGTCTTAAATCGATTAAGATACTTTGGGCCGTAATTACAACAACATCCAATTGTAAGGGAATAGGCACAAGTTTTATATTCAGTTCGCGATCCCATTTTTATCCGCTCCGATGGTGTAGTTCGGCTAAGCATTTCGCCCTCTCAAGGCGACGATCCCGGGTTCAAATCCCGGTCGGAGCATTGAATGCTACTGGATTCTGCAGTCCGGTATATTCTCTTCATCTTTTTTCGACTTTCACGTGTCGATATTAATAGGGGGACTATCAGTTTCATCATTATCCTGTAGTACTTCAAGAAGTTCATGAATTGTATTTTTTTGTTACGGATGTGAATTAGGTCATTAGGGTAGGAATGACGATAAATTAGGAATTGAAAAATTCTGAATCGTGTATCATTAATCAGCTATTCTTATAATGAGTGAGTGACCTGATTTGATATGAGTTTGATAGTGGATTCTAGCTAACTCGAATATATTTGAGTCTGTAAAACAACAGTCATTGTATTTTGCTAAAACTGTTTTGCAATCTTGGCAGTAAATTTCCTTATATTTCATTTTATTTTTACCAATTTAATGCTCTAACTTTTCGCCTTCATTCGATCATTGAGACTAGCGAATTTCATTCTAGATGTTTTATAGTAAATTACTTCACCTCTTCGTTCAACTACTGCAACAATTGCCTCCTTTCCCATTATCTCAATTTGTCTGATGGATTTCGCCAGGGCCTTCACATTTGTATTAGTTCCCTCATTTATCCCAAATATGACGTATTTGGCCCCTTTTTTTTCATATTCTCCCCGCTCATAGACTCTAAAATCCACACCAAAACCAAATCCTTCCTTTGTTACATAGCCTCTACTTCTAAGATCTCTGTATATCATAAATTTCGTGATTATCTCTTTATCTTCTTTCAAAGCCAAGTTTGTTAATTCTCTAAAATCAATCTCCTGCCCCTTGTTAAATAATCGCAGCTTCTTGGTAAAGAGCAAATAAAGTGCTTCATAAGACTTTAGGATATAGTCTGTACCCTCCCCATCTCCAAATCCCTTACTTCTTAGCTGATCTCTTGCTTTTGGGTTGTCTATCCTTGCCGTACATTTTTTTATGATAGTTCCCTCTATGTCAAAATCTTCTGATTCAAGTGGCGCAGGTGTACTAGACATAACGATTAAATCACGCTGATCGACCCATTTTAAGTATTATAATCGATGACATAATATGAAAGGTGTAAATTACAGAGAACCCAAAGGAATGCCGTACGTTCGGCGTGAATATATATCTGGAAAACCGCAACTCAAGATTGCTAGATTTGCATCCGGGCAGTCAAAAGCGGATTACGACTACAAATTAGAATTACTAGTTACTGAAAATATACAAATCAGACATAATTCTCTGGAGGCAGCTAGATTAGCGGCTAACAAGACCATGGCTACAGCGGGAGATATGACTTTTTTTTCCAGATTGACTGTATATCCGCACGTTATTCTACGAGAAAATAAGATGATTGCCACGGCTGGGGCTGATAGGCTGCAAGAAGGAATGAGAAGGGCTTTTGGGAAGGCAACAGGGCTTGCGGCAAGGGTACATCCGCAACAATCAATACTTGAAGCATTTGTTATGCGTAGTAATTTACAATTGGCCAAGCGCGGCTTTAAAGTTGCTTCAAGCAAGTTAGGGTGTCCTACAGTAACCAGAGTCACAACACTGACAGAAGCACCAGTCCTTGACGATTGAAGCGACGATTCACAGAAGTTAGTGCAACAAAACTTACTTTTTGATAGACCCATAGATTGAAATTTTTCAATACTCTCAAGTTCGTTGCATTATCTTGAAAATTATAAAAATATAACTTCCAAATTTATGGACTAGCAAATACCTAATTATTGGTTATATAATGTCGCAATGAACTTATTATCCTCTCAGATTATGATTTCAACTCCTAAATAGAAAAGAATTAATTTTGCAGATTCGCTGGCTGAATATCAAAAAGTCTGGGGCCAAAGAAAATATTTCATCGGCCATTTAATATGGACTTCAAATTACTTTGACTTTTGAGAACGGAATGGAAACGAATTATAATGACAGATTAACAATTAATTTATGACAAGTATGAGGAAAGATTTCATTGTAGCCAGAATTGAAGCCTCTCAAGATGGAAGTCCTTACGTTTACTTGGGGTTTAGCGATCCTAACGAGTATAAACCAGATAAACAAATGAATCCTTTTGGTTCCAACATCATGGCCTTCACCTCACCGGAAGACCTAATGAAAAATCTTCCTAAAGCCATGGGAAATATTACAAAGATGATGGGTGGAGGACCTACTGATTCTCCAACATTTAAGGTGACAATGAAAGAATACGAGGATATTGGTATAAAGGTGGGGGACAGAGTGACCGTCGAGATAACCAAGAACGACACCAGTATCTATAGATAAGCTCTCTAATTCGAATAAAGGTTTATTCTTCCAGTGCTAATGCTAAAGAAATAATTGCTTCAATCTATAACAGATATTGATGATCTGCAATTCTACGGACGCAGGGTGTTTGTCAGAGTAGACTTCAATGTTAGTTTGAAAAATGGCACTGTTGGAGAAGATTATAGGATCAGGATGTCTATTCCGACCATTGATTACTTGGTTAAAAGAGGAGCAAAGGTAATTCTAGCTTCTCACCTGGATAGGCCGAAATTTTATGACGAATCCAAGTCGCTAAGGTTAGTAGCCCAACGGGTAGGGGAGATGCTTGGTAACACTAAAGTATCCTTTGTAAATGACTGCATTGGAAAACCCGTATTGGATAAAATCGAAAAGTTAAACTTTGGTGAGATTTTGCTATTGGAAAATCTTCGGTTTCATCCGGAAGAGGAAGAAAATGATCCTGGTTTCTGCTCTCAACTTTCAGAACTAGCCGATATTTACGTTAACGACGCGTTTAGCACCTCCCATAGAAAGCATGCATCAACATACGGAATAGTAAAGGATTTTGATATAAAGCTAGCAGGCTTGAACTTGAAAAAGGAGCTTGAATATTTGTCAATGATCAGATTCAGCCCCCAGAAGCCTTTTACACTGATCGTCGGAGGGTCAAAGATAAAAGATAAGATTGGTGCACTTGAAAATTTGCTTCCAAGAGCAGACAAGCTCTTGGTAGGAGGAGCAGTTGCATACACATTCCTAAAGGCAAGGGGGTATGATACAGGAACGTCATTAATCGATAATGAGCATTTACCATGGGTGACGAAAGCACTTTCTGCTTACGGTGACAAAATAATGCTTCCCGTTGACCATCTTGTCTCTAAATCTCCTGAAGAAGATTCCTTCTCACTGGTAAAGGAGAACATACCAGAAGGAATGTGCGGCTATGATATAGGTATCCAGACTGCACAAGCTTACTCCAAGGAGATAGCAGGTAAAGGGTCTGGCACGGTCTTCTGGAATGGTCCTATGGGCATGTTTGAGCAATTCCGCTACGCCAACGGTACCGTTAACGTCGCAAAGAGCATAGCGCTTGCTTTCTGGAGGGGCTCCACTACTCTAGTTGGTGGTGGTGATACTTTGGAGGCCATGAAATTTGGAGGAGTATCAGAAAGCGAGGTATCCCACGTATCAACTGGAGGAGGTGCAACTTTGCGATTCCTGGCAGGAGACGAGATGCCTGGAATAGATGCCATAGAAAGGCAATAAATAAAACATCACAAGTGTATCTGTGTCGTTTAGAGATTAAGATATTTTTGCAATAATTGCTAAGCTATATGGACCCGGATAGCCTTGAGATAAGATACTTCATTATTTTCGGCCCCTAGCATAATAGTATACTCACCCTCTTTCAAATCTTGTGCAGGTGTGAACAAAAAGGATATTTCTTTAGTTTCTCCTGCTTTCATAGCCACAGCATCTTGGCTGAAAGACGTGGTTGAATTTCCGAATGTTCCTGTATTCGTAATAGTAGATGAACCAACTAACTTTAGGTCAACATCCTCATTTGCGTGCAAAGATACCTTGATCTCTTTCACATCGCCCTTTTTCAAATCAATCTCATCCTCAGAAATATTGGCAGTAAAGGGTAGCGGCTCAGAGGAATTTAGCATGGCAATCTTGTTTTCCGTCCATTCTGTGAACCACACCTGGTTATTTTTTCCTATCGCAAATTGTAGAGCATTGGCGATGCCCCCCCATAACATATTGTGTGAAGGTATCTTGTACTCCACTAACGAAGAATCGTTGGGATCAAAACGGGCTAGCTTATTTCCAATATGTTCATTGAACCATAACATACCATCTGGAGCAATCTTAATCCAATATGGAAGAGAATATGCATTGTCTATTACGACACCATTGCTGGTTACTGAGTTTGGCGATGTAGAATATTCGGTGATCTTATTATCAGTTGCGTTAAATTTAAAGAACTTGCTTGTCCCATGATCAGTAATCCACGGATTACCATTTTTATCCAATACAATACCAACCGGTGAGTTCAGATAACTTGGCAAATCAAAGGCAGTTACGTTTCCTGAATTAATATCATATTTCAATAACTGGCCCTTAGTCGCAAATGCAAGAAGCGACACCCATATGACATGCCTATCGTTGTCTACCGCAAGGGATCCGGTGCTCACTAAATCAGGTGATATACCTTTGAAGCCCGAAAGAGACAAATTTATTTTGGAGATTCCTTCAGGAGTCGAAGGTTTTATCAACGATGTGTTTGCAAGCCAGATGGCAGGAGATCTAATCCCTACAAAATATATATTTTGATCCTTATCAAAAGCAATACTTACAGGGTACGTAGTTCCGAATTCTTCGGGAGCTTCTGGAACTTTATAGAATGAGAATTGTTTTGATTTAGTATCAAAGCTCCACAAACCATTCTGCTTTTCATCTGTAAACCAAATTTGTCCTTTGGAATCTGATTTTAAGTCCCAAGTTTGGGACATATCTACTGGACTTGAACGCGATTTCCATTGTGGAATAGTGAATTCCGTAAAGTTCTTCACATTAGTATCAAATCTACCAAGAAGCCCATCTTTTGTGGATATGTACCATACTTCATTGTCCGTAACTAGAATTCCTAATGGTAGCTCACACTTCTTGGGAAGCGAATATTCTGAAATAAATTTGTTGGAATTAGGCTTTGAGTTTAGTCCACAAAACTGTTCTTGAAACTTGGCTATAGCCTGTTGCTTTGAGGCTTGAATAGACTGCTCGTTGGTTTGTGCAGAAATGTAGGTTGGAAAAATTATCGAGGAAAGCAATAGTAAGAAAATAGCGCATCCTATCATATTGAAAGTTTTGCTAAATGTATATTTCCCTGAAGAGGCATTCATATTCAATGGGCTTCAATTGACTGTGAGTTCAATATAATCCTAGTGAGATTTAGCTCAGTTAGTAATTGGAGAATATAATAAAATGGCTGAACTTCATGGATTTTATTGTAATTTTTATCCATCTTGTGTAATATAGGCGACCTAGAAATTGGGGTTTTTATCTATCAAATATTTTCAGCATTGAATATAATTCGTCTTTTAATACTTATGTATCCAAGACGTAAAATCTACGTGTGAAATCAAGAACGGAATACTTGAAATTTAATACTGGGGCAAGATTAGAGTTCATAAACATCACAAAACAAGTAGAGAAAATTGTCAGGGAAAGCAACATAACTGAAGGTCTGTGTCTTGTAAATGCTATGCATATTACGTCTAGTGTCTTTATTAATGATGATGAAAATGGGCTCCACTCGGACTATGCAAAATGGTTGGATACCCTAGCACCACATGAGCCGATCAACAAATATAGACATAATGATACTGGCGAAGATAACGCAGATGCTCATCTAAAACGTCAAATAATGGGAAGAGAGGTAGTAGTTGCGATTACAAATGGCAAGTTGGATTTTGGTCCCTGGGAGCAGATATTCTATGGAGAATTCGATGGGAAAAGAACTAAGAAAGTGTTAGTAAAGGTTATCGGGGAATAGAAATTTAGAATTATATTGGTTACTTCGCCAAGCATAGGCTGAGCTTCGATTAATTTATTACCGGTAGATTAGTACCTTTCAGCATGTACCGAATTGACAAGGATTCTCTGGGGGAAGTAAACGTGCCGTCTGATGCCTATTATGGACCGTTTACAGTAAGGGCCTCAAATCAATACAATGTGACTGGACAAAAATCTCATATTAATATGATAAAAGCATTCATAATGATAAAACGCTCTGCGGCTCTTGCAAATAAAGATCTGGGTGTATTAGATCCTGAAAAATCGGAGGCTATAGTCAAAGCATGTGATGAAATTCTCTCAAACAAACTTTTGGATCAATTTTTGATAGACGCAATTAATTCTGGTGCGGGAACTGCACTTAACATGAACGTTAACGAAGTAATTGCCAACAGGGCACTTGAAATATTGGGTTCAAAAAAGGGTAAATACGATCTGCTAAATCCAAATGATCATGTAAACATGTCACAATCTAGTAATGACACTTATCCAACAGCCATGCACGTAGCACTATTGATGAATTTGGCTGATGTTATGGTATCTTTTCGCATATTAATTTCCTCATTTACAAAAAAGGCAGAAGAATTTAAGGACATTATTAAGATAGGAAGGACACATTTGATGGATGCAATTCCCGTAACATTAGGTAGTGAATTTAGTGAATATGCATTTTCGCTCAGAAAGGGACTAGATAAAATTGAATCATCATTTTCGGACCTAAAATTTGTGGGGCTTGGAGGAACAGCTGTAGGAACTGGTGCTAATACACCTAGAGGATATAAAGAACTGGTAATCAAATATCTTTCAGAAATAACAGGCTTTGACCTTAAGCCTTCAGAAAACACCTTCTTTTCATTACAGAGTAAATTTGAGATAGCAATGTGCTCTTCTGTACTTCGGAATGTAGCCATAGAACTGATAAAAATTGCTAACGATACAAGGCTTATGGCTTCTGGTCCCGTTGCAGGGCTTGCAGAAATCCTGATCCCTGCTGTCCATGCAGGCTCATCAATCATGCCTGGAAAAGTAAATCCTTCATTGTCCGAATGCCTTAATATGGTTTGCTATACTATAATTGGTAATGATATATCAGTTGCGCTCGCAGCACAATCTGGACAATTTGAGCTAAACGTAATGTTACCCGGTATGATAAGAAACATGCTTGACTCCACCGACATGTTAAAGAATTTTCTTCCTATATTTGCTAAGAATATGATAGATGGAATAAAGGCTAATCAAGAAAAATTATCTGCGTATATTAATTCCAGTCCTATTCTTGTCACGTTGTTAAATCCGTATATTGGCTATTTGAAAGCATCAGAAGTATACAAGGAAGCTTTACTTACCAAAAAATCAATTCGCGACATAGTTCTCTCAAAAGGGATTATGACAAATGAACAATTAGATAAAGCACTGTCAAAAGAAAATATGTTGGGATCCAATTGAAATTGAATTTGAATTTTATTCAATTGTATATCATCGGGATAAATCGTATATTAACAGAATCCATCAATGCTGATCTAAGTGAAAATCCCAATTGCTCAAACGATTAATAGTTACTTTAGCAGTTGGAGTAATTGTTACACTGTTCGTGTACTGGGGGCTAGTAGATTCATTAAGCCGCCCATCCATTTCCGGTATTCCAATAGATCCACATTCATCAATTCAGATCTTGTCAAGGACGCTCAATGAGACTGAGAGCAACTTTGCAGTAATAAATTACGTCTACTTGAAGTCGAACGGAACCATATACGAATCAAACATCGATACTAGCGCTGTAGGAAAAAACATCGGAAATACTGAACCTACGACAACCTCTGCTAGTCACTTTGCATGGGAAGTACTAGATAAGGTAAATCACAAATTATACTTTTTGGATCATTTAACAGCAGAAATCATATCCACAAACAATTCCAAAATATTTTGATATACACAGCAATCAAATTATAATCCCGATAACTTGCAAATACTCATGCAAGTATCAGGTAAAGTCTTAATCTGCGACGATATTGACGAAACAGGTATAAAAAGTCTGAAAAATGGGGGCATGGTAGTCGATTACAGACCAGATATAACTCACGAGGTTCTCCTGAATATTATTGGAGAATACGATACCATTGTGGTAAGAAGTAGGACAAAGATAACCAAAGAAATTATAGATAATGCCACCAAGGCAAAAATCATTGCAAGAGTCGGGGTAGGATTGGACAACATTGATACTGACTACGCAGAGTCTAAAGACATTAGAGTTATCAATGCTGCAGAGGCCGCAATGAATGCGGTTTCGGAGTTAGTAATAGGTTTGATGATATCCCTTGCAAGGGGGATATCAAGAGCAGATGCTGGAACTAAGAATGGGGCGTGGCTGAAAAAAGAGCTAATGGGATCTGAACTTCGCGGCAAGTATCTTGGTATAATAGGTGTCGGAAATATAGGCAGAAATTTAGGAAGAATAGCAAAGTGCCTGAGGATGAGTCTGATTGGCTACGACATCTATCCGATAAATCAAGATTACGTGCGTGAGGTCGGAATGATAACCACTGACTTAAATACGCTGCTTGAAAGTTCGGATTTTGTTACATGCCATGTTCCAGTTACAGATGAGACAAGACATTTCATAAACGCACAGCGATTTTCAATTATGAAAAAAAATGCATTCTTTATCAATACTTCAAGAGGGGAGATTGTGGACGAGGATGCTCTCTACGAAGCACTACTTTCATCGCGAATTGCCGGTGCAGCGCTTGATGTATATAGTGATGAGCCGCCCACAAATACAAAATTATTGCAACTACCCAACATAGTCTGCACGCCACACATTGCAGCTCAGACAAGAGAAGCACAAGAGCTGGCCGCAATGGTAATTGCCGAAAAAATAATTCAGATAAAAAGAGGAGTAATATAGCTCGAATATATCCGATATTAGTCCTGCTGGAGAAGGAACGACAAAATAAATATAATAAAGGGAAAAACAAGGAAAATCATATGCATCATCACATGGCTCAAATCTGGTTAAATATGTGGAAGACCAATTCAGATGAACTAAGGGCAAAAACAACGTTATGGAGAAATGAGCCCACCATAAATCGGATTCAGCGTCCAAGCAGATTAGATAGAGCCAGAAGGCTTGGATATAAAGCTAAACAAGGAATTATTGTGGTAAGAACACGTGTTGGAAGAGGAGGTATGCGAAAGCAGCGTCCAGTTTCGGGCAGAAGGCCAAAACATCTGGGTGTTGTTCGCATAAAGCAATC
This sequence comes from uncultured Nitrososphaerales archaeon, assembly GCA_963703885.1. Lineage (GTDB taxonomy): Archaea > Thermoproteota > Nitrososphaeria > Nitrososphaerales > Nitrososphaeraceae > TA-21. Next base: position 31,722 of record CAVPGE010000037.1, on the reverse strand, counting down.
TGAAAGCATGCAAAAAGTTGCTGAAAGAAGAGTTAATGAGAAATATCCAAATACTGAGGTTCTAGGATCATATTATCTTCACAAAGACGGCAAAAATATTTGGTATGAAATAATACTTGCCGATCCTTCTCATCCGTCGATCTCCAAGGATAAAGAAATGCGTGGAAAACTAAAGGCCTTTGCAAAATAAGCGGGTAGCTATCCTTTACTTCAAGATCAAACCTCAGAATTAATTTTATGAATTAGGGACCTTAATTCCACTGGATCGATATCTACGTCAAATGTGACGTAGTAAAACTCAGATAAGTGTGGTATAGTGATCAGGATCACCTTTTCGTTTTCAGTTATCGTATATATCGTCCTCCCTAATTTAGACTCAAATGTTCTTCTAAGATGATTTCTGGTGGCTTCGATGAAATGCTCATTTATTGCTTCCTCTGTCTTTAGTAGAGGAATCACGCCTTTTCGCAGCTTTCCTGCAATAGTTCGTCCAAAATTGTTAATAATTCCTGCATATCGGATCTTCGGAGAAAGTGAAAGTATCTTGACGCACCTTTCTTTATTCCTTATAACATCGTTGAGATTTTCATTCATACAGCGACAGTACATATTTACGCCACATATAACAATTTTTAAACTTGCAGTCTAATTATTCAGATCAGTGTTAATATATGATCAATAGATTTTAATGTCCTAAGTCAGGAGGCAATTACTTGGGATGGGAAAAATTAGAGGATACGTCATATCAGGAATCGTAGTAGTTGCAATAATTGTATCATTCCTTTTCATTACTCAGTACTTATTTGGCGTATTCAATCCATTTTATGTGGTTGTAAGTGAAAGCATGCTCCCGAATTTAAAGATCGGCGATATAGTTATTATCAAAAATAATACTCCTGATTATAGCTTTAACCATCTTAAGAAGGGCGACATAATTGTATTCAAAGCACCTGGTGATTATATGGAAGACGGAAAACCTCGTGTTATAGTTCACAGAGTGGCAAATATCCAGGAGTTTGATATCAATGGTATAAAGCGACTCGTTGTTACTACAAAGGGAGACAACAATCCCGAATCCTATAACGGACTTGATTTTCCCATACTAAATGAGAACTATATCGGAAAAGTCATATACGTATTGCCAAAAGTTGGCATGGTCTCGATGTTCTTGAAACCACCTGTTAACTATATTCTCATCGCAATAGTTGGAGGAGCTACGATCTTCATGATGAGAAGAAAGAAAGATTAAAGATTAATTTTCTTTTTCTTTTTCTTTTTCTTTACAGGTTTTTTCATATCAAGGCTACTGCAAAAGCACTTGGATCCAGCCGTCTTTCTGATTCACGTCGTATCTAGTCAACGGTACTTCAGCAGGAAGATTCTCAGGTGAGCCACTCTCCAAATTGAATCGTGACATATGAAGAGGACATGTGACGGTTTTTTCATCTTCATTCATAAATCCCGTGGTAAGGTCTGCGTACGCATGCGTGCAAATTCGATCCAAGGCATAAATTTTGTTGTGCGATTTTGTTATCATTAGACGCTTGTCTTCATGATCAAACTCTATCATATCTCCATTTTTTAGCGACTTTGATTCGCAGACTTTAACCCAGTTTGCCATGATTCACACCTTTCTTCTTGTTATCGATATTTGTAATGTTTTTCAAAAATATCTTCAACTTCCCTGTACCGAGATTTTTCTACCTCAAGCATTTGTTCCATTGCTTCATCAGTTTTTAGCATTAAAGGCTGTCCAGACCATTTGCTTTCCATCAAGTAATTCACCCATGCACGGATTGTTGGTCCCATCTTCCTGGACAATGGCTCAAGGAAACCCTGAACAATCTCCCTTTTTGCTGCGTCTTTGCCCAGCCCCCTTGTCATCAAATAAAATATCTGATTCTCGTCTATCTGAGCCACGGATGCTGCGTGAGTGGCCCTAACTTCGTTGGTCTCTATCTCCAGACCAGGTATAGCATCAGATTTAGCGTTCTTGTCAAGTAATACTGCATGTCCTGCAAGATATGACTCGGTTCCTACTGCTTCTTTACCAATCTTTATCATTCCTTTGAACAATGATTTTGATGAATCCTTCATTACTGATTTTGACAATACTCTTCCCCTAGAACTCGGGCCGTAGTGAATTAAGTTTGATGTTATATCAAAGGATTGGTCTCCGACTCCAAATATAATCTCAACATCTTCAGCAGAGGACCCAGCACCTTTCATGATACTGTCTACTTTGTATCTTGATAGCCGAGCACCCAAAAGGGCCAGATACCAGGATAGACGTCCATCTCTTTCGATATAGCCCTTCCTGTTTGAAAAATTGGTACAACTTTTTTCATTCATTGCTTGGATTGTAACCATTTCCAGATTCGCATTTGCGCCTACATGGCATTCTAAAAACTCAAAGTATGATTGCTGAACATTTTCTAAAGTGTTGCTTGATCCATAGATTTCCTGTACTATAGTAGCTTTTGAGCCCTGCTCGGCAAATATCATATTTCGTGCTATCGAAGACGACCCATCGTCGGGTAAAGCGTTTATGATTCTTATGTTATCATCTATAATAACATTCTTTGGTATGTAGACGAATATGCCAGACTCAAAGCATGATGCAGCGAGGGAGAGGAACTTATCTTGGGCATAGTCTAGGTTATTTCTGTTCATTGATTCCTTTATCAGTTCAGCATGGTCTTTAATTGCCGAACTTAGATCGCATATCAATAATCCCATTTTCGTAAATTTCTCAGGGATATGTGATTCGACTATCGTGGGGCCAATTTGCAAAAGCCCTGTTTCATTTTCCAACTCTTTGATCCGGCCTTTGAGATCAGAATTTGCCTCGTAGACCCTTCTCTCTTGCGATAAATATACCTGTTCTGGTCTTAATTTGTTAGCATCTGAATACTTGCTATATAGAGGCGAGACTTCGTATGGTAGTGCATCGTACTTGGAAAATACATCTTCCCTCATCTGTTGGAACCATGGTGGTTCCGAATTATCCTTGCTCTTATTAAGAGCGTAATTTCTGTTAATGGATGAGAGCGTAAGACGATCGGTCGACATTAGTTTATCGATAGATATCGAATATATTATCTACCTTTCTATTCTGCTTGCGCATTTCTTTAAATGTCGTAATTTGAAGTGCAATCACTTTCTTTTTGTAATTTTTGTAATTTTACTTGTTTTGAATGCTACCGTTGGATATAAAATGAAAATTTGATTTGGATTTTAGGGTTTTGAAATAGTCGTTCTGTCTCTGTCCTACCTATCCTTATCCAACTGAACCTTCCATTTCCATCTTTACGAGTCTATTTAGTTCTACTGCGTATTCCATTGGCAGCTCTTTGGTGAACGGTTCCATAAATCCACCCACTATCAGCGACAGTGCATCAGATTCCGAGAATCCCCTGCTCATAAGATAGAATATTTGATCTTCACCTATCTTTCCAACCGTTGCCTCATGGGATATGGTTGCATCATCCTCATTAACTTCGACATAAGGATACGTGTCTGTTCTCGAATTTTTATCAAGCAGTAGAGCATCACACCGGACATTTGATTTTACCCCTGTGGCTCCTTTTGCGACATGCAACAGGCCACGGTATGTTGTTCTACCAGAATCTTTGCTCACTGATTTGCTTGTAATTCTTGATGTTGTATCAGGAGCCAGATGAACAGCTTTTGCACCTGCATCCTGGTGTTGACCTTCTCCTGCAAAAGCAATAGAGACCACTTCAGCATGAGCTCTTCTTCCAAGCATATATACTCCTGGATACTTCATTGTAAGTTTACTTCCAAGGTTGCCATCAATCCATTCAACTGTGGCATTTTCGTATGCGTATGCTCTTTTTGTTACAAGATTGTATACATCTTTGCTCCAGTTCTGTATTGTAGTGTATCTTATTTTCGCTCCTTTTTTAGCTATCAGTTCTACAACTGCAGAATGCAGTGATTCTGTTGTATATACTGGTGCAGTACAGCCCTCAATGTAATGTACTTCGGCTCCTTCATCAGCAATAATCAGAGTTCGCTCAAACTGACCAATATTTTCGGCATTTATTCTGAAATAAGCTTGTAATGGTAAATCTACCTTAACATTTGGTGGCACATAGATAAAAGAACCACCAGACCATACAGCGCTGTTCAATGCAGCAAATTTGTTGTCCTCAGGTGGAATAATCTTGCCAAAGTGTTTTTTAACGATATCAGGATATTTTTTTACAGCAGAATCAGTATCTATGAATATTACACCCTGTTTTTCAAGATCTTCTCTGAGATTATGATAGACTACTTCAGACTCGTATTGAGCTCCAACACCGGCAAGAAATTTTCTTTCAGCCTCTGGTATTCCGAGCTTTTCAAATGTATTTCTTACAGAATCCGGTACATCATCCCAGCTTTTACTCTGATTTTCTGCTGCCTTTGCATAATAGTATATATTTTGAAAATCTATATGGGAGAGATCGCCACCCCAGTTTGGCATTGGTTTGCTCATAAAGACATCATATGATCTGAGCCTGAAATCACGCATCCAATCAGGTTCGTCCTTAAGACGGCTAATCTCCTCTACTGTACCTCGTGATAACCCCTTTTTACTTAAATATACATAAAGTTCAGTCGAATCCTTGAAGTCATATTTACTGTAATCCATGTTAAGTTCTTCTGATGTCATGTAAGCTCAGCTCGTCAACAATCTATTTAAACGAGAGTCTTTTTACGCAATACCAAGACTTAAACTACGCCTACGCTCATAATAGACACATGACGTCAGCTTCAGGATTCATAAAGGCAATAGAATCAGGATCCAAGCATCTTGTTTTAAAGAGATTTACCCTAAGATATCCAGAGCAGAAATTAAAGTTCGTTGGTGATGGATACCAATTTGATCCAAAGAGAGGTGTGGGTATAGCTGGTAGCAGGGGAAGGCACATACTGTTTCATGACAAATGTACTGGATGCCAGCTATGTGCAATTGCATGTGAGGGAATAGCCGAGGCTATTGGAATGGTGAAGGTGGATGAAGAATGGAAGCATAATAAGAAAGCAATCATGCCACAGATTGATTATGGTAAGTGTGTATTTTGTGCTCTATGCGTGGATGCTTGTCCATTTTATGCACTATTTATGACAAATGATTACGAATTATCTTCATTTACTAAAGAACATCTAATATACACACCATCTCAACTTGCAGTCAAGCCAAAGTATGATGGTGAGGTTGAGATAAAGATAGGACAGAGAGGAGCAGGTCATGGCTGATCTATTCTAATTATAGTTTAGAACTTTAGAACTCGACAATACTAGAAATTTAATCTAATCACCAAAACCTAATATTATATTTTAAATACCATCATTAGGAGAGATAAATATGGAATATGCACATCCTGAAGTACTAGTCTCAACAAGCTGGGTTGAGGAGCATGTTAAAGATACAAATGTTCGTGTTGCCGAGGTAGATTATGATCCTACCGCAAATTATGCTCTAGGGCATATACCAGGTTCAGTGCTTTTGGATTGGAAAGTTGATATTAATAATCCGCTGACTAGAGATATTCTGACAAAGGAGGCTTGCGAGCAGCTACTGCAGAAAGTGGGTGTGAGCAATGATACAACTCTCATACTTTATGGAGACTTTAACAATTGGTTTGCAGCATTTGCATTCTGGGTATTCAAGTACTATGGTTTCAAGGACGTTAGATTGATGAATGGTGGAAGGAAGAAATGGCTTGAAGAGGATCGCGCGCTTACGAAAGATGTACCCACTTACGACAAGGGTAGCTTTAAGGCTTCGGAGCCAGACCAGAGCATAAGAGTATTTCTCAGATATGTTCAGGATACACTAGGTGGCAAGACGCTCGTGGATGTCAGAAGTCCCAAGGAATTCACTGGAGAAATACTTGCACCACCAGAATACCCGACTGAACATGCACAGAGGGGTGGCCACATACCAGGGGCTGCCAATATACCGTGGGCACAGGCAGTAAGCGACGATGGAACATTCAAAACGGCCGACGAGCTAAAAACATTATATGAATCAAAGAATGTAACCCCGGAGAAAGAAGTTATAGCATATTGCAGAATTGGGGAGAGATCTTCTCATACATGGTTTGTACTAAAATACCTACTTGGTTATCCGAATGTGAAAAATTATGATGGCTCATGGACTGAGTGGGGAAATATGATAAATAACCCCATTGAAAAATAGCAGCAGCTGCAAGCTGAAATAACAGACATCAATATTTTCTTATATTTTTTACGATTTTTTTATAATGAAGTGGTAGAGATTTCCCTCCCTCCGTGTTTCCAATAATTGATGTCCCGTTTCATCAGACCACCTTACCATCTCAAACTCTGCCGAAGTATCGTCAGAAACAACATGTACAACATTCCCCGTATCTATTGTAGATACCAATTCACCAAGCTGAGAAAGTGTTGCTGCACACTCTATTCCAATTTGCAGCATTTCATAATCAGGGAAGGCAGAGAAACATCGGACGTGAAGTTTTTCTATCATTTTGCTCATTTGATCCCTGCAATCCTGTATGGGTTTTAGCGAATCAATTTTATTCAGTGACTCGCTCGTTTGCATCTTTAAAAACCATCCATCCTCATATGGAGAATTATTTGCCAGTTTAGGTTTATCCATCAATTTGTTATTTATTTGAAGAATTTTTCCATTTATGGGCGATTTTACAGTATTGAAATAGCGGTTACTCTCCACTGACCCAACACTCTTGTCTTTAATTACATCTGTTCCAACATCCTTTAATTTTACTCTTATAAAGGTGCCCGCCATGGATGCTAAAATTGACGTAATTCCAAGTGTTATTACATTGGATTTATTGCCATTACCGGTTTCATCTTGAGCTTCATCTTCAGCTTTTACCCAGACAAAATTCTCCAAATCATAAAGTAATCCATCAGGAAACTCACAGCTGCAAATTTTCACGTATTTGTTTTCATTTATTGTTAGGTTTATTCCTTTTTATTTGATTTGATTTGATTCTATTATCATGCTTTTGAAATAGTATTGTGGGGACAAGAGTCAATCAATTATCTTATCAAGAAAAGTAATTGTTCCTAAGATAGTTCTAGTTTTAACTTATAGGAACAGAAGACATAATACATAAAATTTATGAGTATGTAAAATCAGTGTGAAAGTCTTTGGATCGTCTCACAATAATGATAATTCTAATGGAAATTCGAAATTAAAAAACAGTATGAAATTGAAATTTAAAACTAAGACATTATTTCACCATAGCCTTGATTGTAGGCCTAGTTGCAGGTGTTTTGGTGAGTCATAGTGTATTTGCAAAATCATACTCGGAAAATAGTAACATCGTAATTTCTGGGAGTGGAGGCAAGGATAGTTTATGCATCTACGATTATCAAAAGTGTTACTTCAAATAGTATAAACGGAGCAAGTATTGACAAAAAAATGAGCGGAAAAATTGCAACGTCAAAATTTGATTTAAGCAATGGTAAGGTTCAGATCATATTCTTTGGTGATTGGAACCTGGATGCTAAGGGAAAAGGTGCAATAAAATTCACCAGTGATTTGATAATGAAAAAGGTGGATGATGGTTCGGAGTCAAAATATAAGTTAGGAAATTTGAGAGTCTCCTCCTATCAAGTTATTAATGGAGAGTACCGACTTGAAGGAAAGATTGATATCACAAGAATTGGAGCCCCCCAAAAGAATTGGAGCGACATCCCAGCTGTAATAAGCATTCCACCTGATGAGAAGATAATAATGATCAACTTTAAGGATACAATACTTCCGCTAATTGGCGTAGTAACGTCAAGTGCCTAGCCTAATCATCTTTCATTAAATATCATATGAGTAAAAGTAACAAATCATTTTCATGAATCATCTGGTCTACTTGACAATTAGTCTTGGCGTCAATAAGTCAATAAGAGGTCTTGATAAGAGTCTGTAACACATTGCAATTAAGGCGATTAAACCATGTTATTAAATGAAAAATGAATTCAAAACTAGAACTGATTAATTGCGTACGAGATCTCTACAGTTTGGGACTGAACACAGCTATCTCTGGCAACCATAGTATAAGAAACGGAAATTCGTGGATGTGGATCACACCTACTGGTATTCCTCGTTATAAACTAAAGACCGGGGACCTAGTAAAGGTTAATCTAAAAACCAGAAAGACAATCGGCAGAAAGCAACCAAGTATTGAGTGGGAAATGCATTTGAATATTTACAATTCGTGTAATGCAAATGCAATAGTTCATTGCCATAGTCCATATACGCTTGGGATCTGCATATCATCAAAGTTTCAACATGTAATTGAAGAAGCGAAAATAGTAGTGGGCAATCCGACAATAATCGAAAATTACTCATCAGGTTCAAAGGAACTGGCCCTGAATGTTGCCCGATGCTTCCAAAATAAAAATACAAAAGCGGTAATAATTAAGAATCATGGGATAGTAACTGCAGGAAAGGATATCCATGAGGCAAGAGCAATTGTTGAGTCGCTGGAAGAGTGGGCAAAGATTTTGACAGTGTCAAAAATATTTGGAGGACCTAGGGACATATTATGAGATCATGTGGGATTTATGGCATAATCCTATTCTAATACTTCGCCAGAAATTAAGTAAGATGCTCCATGCTATCAAAGAATATCCGAATCATTCCTACGATTGAATAATTAAGATTTCGAGTCGAGTAACACTATTTTTTAAAATCCACTTGGAATATTGGTACTATATACGAGGATTAAATGATAATTGTCCGTCTGTAATTAAACATCAATTTATTATACAATAATTTACGATTTGGTAATACTGTACGAATAATTTGAATTAAGGTAAGCATTTAAAATGGTAAAAAGTATTGAATACCCACTTCCTCTTCATTACTGAACTGGCAACAATTCTTAATCACAAGATAATTTACGCTAATGTTATCAATGAAATCTAATAAATATTGCGACGAATAATTCGATGATGATTGCATACTGAAAATGTTTAAAATTTTTCAATAATTCTTCCGATTAAGCTTATTGTCTTTTTTAACAAGTCGACCCTTGCGAATTCGTTAGGGGAATGAATCTTGCTATACTTGAAGGTACTACCTATACTAACACATGGTGCACCAAGAATTTCTTTAAAGAATGACATCGGTCCCGTACCTGCGGAGGAAATACTCATAATTGCTTGACCATATTCTTGGATTGCACATTGTTCGATTAATTTTACGAAAGGATCATTAATTGAAGTTCTGGAAGCTGCCTCACCATTTAGGTATGTAAGCTTTATGTCAGCAAAGCCAATTCTATCAAGGTAATTTCGAAGCTTTTGAAATTGCTTTTCTGGAACCATATTTGGGACCAATCTGAAATCTAATTTTGCCATCGCTTTACTTGGAAGAATCGTCTTTGATCCTTCCCCTGTATAACCTGAAATTAATCCAGCAATATTACATGTTGGACCACCCACAAAAGATTTTTTCATGGTATCAACATCATTTTCATTTATCAAATGTGATAGATTATAGTTTTTCTTGAAATCTTGAATATCAAATTCTTCGTTTCTAATGGCTTCTATCTCTTCAGAAGTAAACTCCCTAACATCTGAAGTCCAGTCGTCAATAAGTATATTACCGTTTACGTCTCTAAGAGATGATAGAGCACAAACAAGTCGCCAAGCAGGATTCTCAATTAATACAGCAAGGCTGGAATGAACATCTGCATTGGGCCCCACCGAACGCAGTTCCACATTTAGTAATCCTTTCATTCCCAAGCTAATTATTGGTCTATCTCTTTCATCAATATAACCAAACTCCCAAATTATTCCATCGCATTTCAAATTCTCTCGATATTTTTCTAAATACTGTCCTATATGTGGACTACCTATTTCTTCTTCGCCCTCTACAACAAATTTTATGTTGCATGGCACATCACCTGTTTTCTTCAAATAATATTCGACTGCTTTAATTCTGGTGATTAGTTCTCCCTTATCATCTGACGAACCTCGTCCAAAAATATAATTTCCATCTCTTTTTCCGTCGAATGGATTAGATTCCCAGAGTTCAAGCGGTTCTGGAGGCTGAACGTCATAGTGATTATAAAATAAAAGTGTCTTTCCTTTGGGATTATTTATTGATTTTACCTCACCGTATACAAGAGGTGGAATATTTGGATGCGCTTTGTCGTTTTCTAAATATAATAGCTTCGAATTGATACCGCATTCGTTCATTATTTTTGATACCAACGTCGCACATTCTGGCAAAGATTGATTTACGGCTGAAATACTAGGCACTCGAATTAACTGTTGTAATTGGGAAACCATTTTTTCTGCTTCTGATTCTACTAATTTCCTAATAACTGACATGTTGTTCAGATCTTTGTCTGGGTAAAAAATATTTTGAATTTAACCTTTCGCTCAACCTATTGTGTAAGGTAATGTACGATATTCTCCCAATTTTTTCTCCATAACCACCAATAAATAGGCCTGCCAGATAACAGGCACGATTATGAATACCTGAATCAATTTAGACTTACACATTGTCATCTGAGGTTTCGACATATTGCTTCGCATGTCCAGACTTTCGGCCCTCACCAATAGTTAGATCGTTATAAGGACTTCCAGATTCCTTCACGGAGTTCAAGTTGATACCATGCACTTATTGAAAGACCCTTTTCCAATTAACGAGCAGCAATTTACACGATTAGGGTAAGTATATATTGTTTTGTCATGCTTCCAAAAACATCAGAAATATCTCTTCATTTAGGGCACCTGATTGTCCTTGGTAATTTAATGCTGCCTCGTATTGCGTGATCCCATGTGTTAGTTCATGACCTATCACATCGACACATTTAGTAAAGTCTTGTTATAATTTTAAGCATAACTCGACAGGTGGACTATAAAAGTTATTAAAGAAAATTACTGCAACATTAACACTGTATCATAATTTATTTACACTTTTCTGTATTCTTATTTTTCCATGTATTACGCTATTTTACTATATTTATTTTCTAAATTACGATCCGATAAAATACTAATGGAGTTCTGACAAATTTGTTGATGAAAATATTCCACAAATTTACATACAGATTTACTTAGACTAGAACATAGTTTATTTTTGACTGACAAAGTTAAGCATTAATTTACTAAAATTTGGTTAAATTTGGTTAAATTTGCGTAATCGTTAGCGATATTTAATGAATAATAGTAATTTTAATTATACTAACTTCAAGCGTTTGATGCTTTCAAACGGAAATTTGAATAATGCAACTTATTGTATAAAGTTTCCTGAAGTATCAATTGGCATCGTTCGAACAAAAGTGGAACAAACGTTTTTGAAAATCACAGATTAATCTACCAATATTAAACATTATGCTTATCAATTTGATAGATCTTTTGTTTTTTCTATTTCAGTCATTACCTCACGAACCATATCACGAATTTTGACAGGATCATCTTCTATTTCTTCAACGTGCAAGGTATCTGTCATTTTCGCCCGTTTAGAAATTGCTTTATATTTTTTTACGAGTTCATTTTCCATTTGGACACTCCCAAGAGCTTTGAGAAAATTAAGTTGGCTAAGAGCATTCTTATGTAATTCCTTCCTGATTTCTATATCCCTGGACAAATCTACTGCCAAACTCATAATTCCTAACAATGAAAAGAATGTGCCTAATGGTAACAGGGAAGCAGTAATTATACCAAATGGTGGTAATATCTCATACCTCAATGAATCTATTTCAACGGATCCAAAAATAATCGTGATACCGATTGCCGAAAAAATTATTAAATAACTAATATTTCTTTTATTAACTATATTTATAGCAGACAAGAATGCCAGACTAAATAATAATGCACCGACTTGCTTTGTCGCGCTAAATGTTAAAGCATAGATTATACTAAATGATACTGGGTATGTTTCAAAAATCGGCGAAAGCACATTTCCAAAGTATTGTTCAAATGGAAATAAGTAATAAATTAAAGGAATCAGTATTATGGTGTAGTATCTTATTCTCCCGATCTTAAATTTATACTCTTTCAATAAGAGCGCTGTTGCTAACCAGATACATATAAAGGAGCAAGTTGAAAGCACGTCAAAAATAGTTGACAATATTTCAGTCCAATCTATGGTGTAATAGGAAACCATATAGTAAGCAATAGGATATGGCCGCACGTATGTAAAGGCTGAAACTGTAAAATACGCTTCCAGATAAATAAGGGATGCAACAATGCTGGTAGTTAGTAATGCAAAGGAAATTGTATACAAAAATATCATTAAATTTTTCTTCAGTTTTAACCACGTAACAAACATGTATACTATTAAACCCATGAATATTAAAGAAGAAACATGACTAACAATTGTTAAAGCTTGCAATAGAATAATATTATATTTATTAATAGAGTACATTTGATAAATCATAGTCAACATAAGGACCAGAATCACTATTTGAACTAAAAAAATCAAGGGAGAAGCAACCCTCATTACCAAAAGGTTTCTCTCCGAAGTATGTTTTCTTATTTTAAGAACCCCAATAATCATGATCACACTTGCTAGAGTCCCTATTGCGAAAATGCAAACGAAGATTCCAGTACGGTAGGGATGTGCAAATGGGACATTGCTATGTGCAAAAAATTTGATCATAGTTGAATCAAGTATGATGATAGTTGTTAGTGTTAAAATAAGAATTATCGCCTTAATTCTATTAAATCGAATAAATCCTTCAGCTGAATCTTTTTAGTGAATTGAATATTGACTCAATGGACATCCTTGAGTTAAAATATAAAGTAAGTAATTTAGGTTATCGTAAAGCAAAAATCTTAAAAAAGAGTACAAACAACTTTAAATTCGTTGGAAGCCTCTACCGTACTATTGGATTGTGATTTATCACATTTAACATTGAAGTTTTTATTATTTTTGGTTGCTTCTGTGTTATTGATTTTTATAATTTTACCCGTCCAGTCTTCTCATGCAGTGGAACTTTATAGTGCAAATGACAAACCTTTTGGAATAACATTGGGAGATTGGATAGGAAAATGGTGGAATTGGTGGATTAGCCTTACAACTGAACAAGTTCCAAAGACCGATGGTTGCCTAATGAATGAGTGGGGCCCTATGATCATGCTAATGAACCCTACTGAGACTTCTCCTCCGCTACAGAAATGCAATATAAGCTCTAAGCAAGGGATCATGATAGCGTTATGGAGCGGCTTTTGCGAAGCCTCTAATCCTTCCTTGGCAGAATATCATTATAGCTATAAGGATCTCTCTCTAAAATGTGTAAGAGAAGACGTAAATTCTGGTGCCATCGTAGCATCATTAAAGGTGGATGGAATAGTTATTTCCAAAGTTGATGTAGATTCTTCAAGGAAAGGAGGGAGTTACGTTCGTCTCAGAGATTACAAGACAAACGCGTTAGAATTGTATTCGCCTGGATTTAATATTTCTATACCCAATGCTGATACAGCAAAAATGTCAGGCCAAGTGGAGGACGGTGGAACTTTTCGCTCAGGGGCTGGCGGATGGTATGTTTTCCTTAAACCTCTTTCTCCTGGACAACATGAAATTGAATATTCAAATGCAGTCAGGGATCCTAATTACCACTCTACTACAATTACTTACTTGATGAATGTAAACTAACAAAATACGAAGTGATCACTGGTATGTTCCAAATCTTAATTCGCATAATACAGAAATAAATATTGAGGATATGTTCCTATTTACTGGTGACCCTTGAGATCAGTAGATTTTCGTTGGAGGGTAACGAATCCCTTAACAAACCCGAGCAAGTAAACGAGTTTTTTTGACATGCACCTGATGTACGAATTGCATGCTTATAAACTTTATAAATATGTGTAAACTTTGCTCAATTAATGATGAAGTTTCAGATGAGTGATCGTGTGTTTTTCAAAATGACCAGATCTAAGAAAGAGGACACAGAACCTCTTCAAAGTGATTTTAGTGTGCATTGCAACATCTCCTAATTTTATTTAAGTACATTTGTCAGATTAAGAACAATTATTTGACTATTAATAGTTGGAATAAGACATTAGTATTAATTTGATTATATAGAAATTTAGACCATACATATGCTTATCAAATTCAAAACTAAATTGTTTTTTTGGAGTCATAATAACCGGATAAGTGAGCACATATTAGGCTTAGCTTCATTTAGAGGAAAATAGATTATAACATCAATTAACATATTTTTAAATAATCCGGGAACTATGTTAAGTTCTACATTGAGTTTCCCAACGTTTCAAATATTTGAAGAGGATTCACGCCCTTATGGGAAGACTTATGCTGAATGGACCAGACTGTGGTGGGAATGGTTAGCTCTCTTTTCCAAGTAAAGATAATCCTGCTTTAGACACGTCTGGAAGTCTCTGCAGCTTGCAACAGAATAATCCGCACGTTTGGTTTCTAGCAGGTACTTTTGGCGGATATTGCACGAGACAATTTACAATACCCTACGGGAAATCAATTCTATTTCCAGTAATAAACTATTATTGTTCATTTGCGGATTATCCTTTAGCGAGGACGGACAAGAATCTCATGGATGAATGCGCAAATGAAATAAACCAGATTAGTGACGCAAATGTTCAACTTGATGATCAAGTTATAAATGTTTTTAAATATCGTATCAAATCAGGTTGTTTTAAAGTAAAAATTTTGACTGATAGCTGCATTGATTTAACCCCCGGTAACACAAGATTTGCTTCCGATGGGTATTGGTTATTCATTGAATTTTTGTCTCGCGGCAACCACGTGCTAAGTTCTTTTGGGTCATGTTTATCTGGACGGATTAAAATAGGATGTACATTATATATCCGCACAACCTAAAATTGTCACTAATTACTGGTCAAGTTCAGTTGCCAGGGTTGGGTTTCATATCTGGGCAAAATTATCAATAATCGGTTTGGATATTAGTCTAAACCACACTATACCAGGGCTCTGTATACCACTAAGGCAATTTAACGGCTGTTAATATATTCTTGAAATCAGTAGCGCTTATTTCACCATTTTGAACTGCCTTATTAAGCATTTTATTAATATGTCTTTCATTTCGAGCAGGTCTGTTCGGAGAGCGGCGAAAACTACGCACACCTGGCGGTACAGGTCCTCTCCCACTAGGTATCGCATTTACTTCTATTTGGTAAATAAGTTCCGCATTATACTGATAGCCTAGTTCACAATTACAACCAGCGAAAGAATTAACTAAATAAAGTCCTGGATCAAATTGCAATAATAGGAAATATCCTTCGACTTTTACCGGATTGCTTCCTGCTTGAATAGGCATTTCTAATGCATTCCTATTAGCTGTGTCAGGTACATCGGGAACTACCGCCGTAAAGATAGGAGTAGCTGATTCTGAATGGATCCCAGTTCTTCACATTTATGGGATTTCCGTCAATGGTAACCCAATTAGTAATTGGAGGATTATCCCCATTATCTATTGCAGCCCCGCAATAGTCTTGCATCACCCCCCAGTCGTCTGCAGGGTTTGAAGCTTCAGCATAACTTGTAATTACAGGTAACAAAACGGCTTGGTCCTCGTAGATTTGTAACCGATCGGCTCCTACTCGGATATTTGGAAGATTAGCATAAGGCGTACGATAACCTGAATCATTACCATTTGTAGAATCATTTTCGTTCTTTTTTTCGTCATCTTTCCCAGTCGCATGTAAAAAGACGACGGGGCCATGATTTCGTCTATCCGGCTCCACACATAGAAAGAAGTTAAACCATTCTTCGATCCAATCACTGTATGACTTCCCACGAAATAATCGATCTGGAGGAATTATTTTATATGCCATTTATTATTTCGACTCCCTACTCATCATGAACTTTTCAGTTATATTCAATGAATAGATCTTACCTATCCAGTACATCTTATTTGTTCATAGAGGAGCTTCCTTATAAATAAGACTGATTACCTAGATACGAAATCATCCGAATTCTTAACTGGAATTCAAGGCAAATAACGATATTACATCTGGGCAGGCAATGATTTGATGGAAAATAACCTTTCTTTTGCCAAATAACGTACTGGAATCCCTAAAATCAACTATCAAGAATTTTAGTCCTATACAACGAATCATATTCTGGTAAATCTGCCTCAGCATTCCTTGAAATAATTGTTAATCAAAAGACACCATAGACCTCAATTTTGTGTATGCCCCACTACGGAGAAGTAATCTAAAATTTTTGAATAGTTTACATGCTTACTTATAAGAAAGATGTCATTTAATTAACATGTTCATTGATATCTAAACTACAAGATGGAATCTATTATCGCAGATATCCCCCTGTGGGGAAATCTTTCTGCTTTGTATCGTTAAGAATTGAAAAATATGATACACTTAATGACATAGGTCTTGTAGTAGGCAGAATATGGAATCGATTGAATTGCCTTAAAAGTGGTGTATTATATGATTTGGATATTGAGCGGAAGCATAGAAAAGCGGGAAATTTGTCAGTACTAATAGGATATGGATCTAAAATTTTTGATATTCCAGGATGCTTTAAAAGTAAACCTGTGGATATTTCAAAATTGAATTTCAAAAATCCCAATCCAGCTGAAAATAGTATACCGATACTAGATGGATCAGATTTTCGATATTCAGCAAATTTGGCAGAAAATCACCTCCTAAATGATCAAATTGTACTTCAGTTTATTGCGGAAAATGAATTTTATACGAATCGTGCAGTAGTGGAACTTTGGAAGGAACTTACAGAGAGCGAAAAAAAGAGTGTAAATATAAGAATCTCAGGATTGTATTTTGGGTTCCGCCATGAGGATCAGAGAAGTTGGCTAGGCTTTCATGATGGAGTATCCAATTTAAAGCCCAATGAACGCCCATACGTAATTATAATTAATCCTAAATCAGTTTCTAATAATGACATATGGTTAGTAAATGGTAACATATCTTGCCTTCATCAGTCTCGTTATTGATCTCGAAAAGTGGCAGAGTATCAAGAAGAAGGAACAGGAAAGAATCATTGGTAGGGACAAGTTAACCGGATGTCCGCTTGGTACAATTAGACAGAAATGATAATCCAGTCAAAATTAGTGGATGTCCCGTGGCAGGCACTTCTGAAGTAGTCGATAATGGCAACGAGTATTTTCGAGAACATCGCCCGTACCAATATAGACGAGGAGGTAAGGTATTTGAAAATAGCCACATAGGAAGCACGCGTCCTCTAGACAATTTGCCCATATGGGACAAAAAATCACTACGAATTTTCAGACAGGGTTTTGCATCGTTTACATATTCAGATGAACCTCCAGGTTTCACCACTGGACTGAATTTCGTCAGTTTCCAAAATACGCCAGAAAGACTACTTCGATCGTTAGACTATCAATCTAACATTCAGAAAATGACAGGATTGTCATCTTTACAAACGCTAGCCGATTTCACGCTTGTAATCTGCTGGTATTTTTTTGGTTCTTTCAATTCTGATGATGAACCTTTCCTGGTGCTAGTATATTTTCTAGTAACAAAGAGATGAGAAATTCCCTAAATCCAAGATTACCTGACCTTTTGCAACGAATGTATTACGTGCAGCCTTAAACTACTATCCGCATTTATTGATGCAATACATGATATGTATTTAACAGAGACTGCAAGTTGTCTTATTTTTGCATTCTTTTTCTACATACTTAATCAATTTCTTAGGTCTTCCTTAATATTGCCCTCATTACATTCTATGATATTACTTTTAGTTCCATCTTCAAGAGTTATAGTATAGTAGTAATAATCCGACGCACCTTTGGCGATGATTTATGACGAAGTCTTCGGCTGGTCCAATAATTCTTTAACTGTTTTCTCAGATGATGGGTAATGACTTAGATCACCTATTTGTTCCGAAGTAGGTATTCCGGCAAATCCACCGCTACGCTCAACTTTTATTTTCACATCATAATCCCTTCTTTGATTTTGAGATGTTTTTCTTGACTTTTATTTCTACTCCCACCTCCTTCCATGCGGCTAGAACTGATTTCTGTTCCATACTCCCTACACCATATATATTGCCTGCAACATCGTAAGTTAATTTCGCAGCTTGACTAAAATTTGAATTTTCCCTCAGCCTGTCTCGCAAGGTTATATACCAGATTTTTCCTGTTTTTTCCCAACTATAGCCGCCTATTTTTGTTGCAGCCAGATAGAATGCACGATTAGGTATTCCTGAGTTAATGTGGACCCCTCCGTTATCATTGGAAGTTTTAACATAATTTTTCATATGTGCGGGTTGTGGATCCTTACCTATAGTAGGATCGTCATAAGCAGTTCCAGGTTCCATCATAGATCTTAATGCCACACCTTTTACTTTTTTATTGAATAAACCTTTGCCAATTAACCAATCAGCTTTATCCACTGTTTGTTTGAGTATGAATTGTTTAATCATGCTTCCAAACACATCAGAAAAGCTTTCATTCAGGGCTCCGGGTTGCCCTTGGTAATTTAATGCCGCCTCATATTGGGTAATCCCATGGGTTAATTCATGACCTATCACATCGACACATTTTGTAAATCTTTCAAATATTTCTCCATCGCCGTCGCCATAAACCATTTGGGTACCATTCCAAAATGCATTGTTGTAATCTTCACCATAATGCACGGTAGAATCCAACCTCATTCCGTTATTATCAATTGAATTTCGCTCATAGATATCCTTATAGAATTTATAAGTGTCGCCTGAATAAGTATATGCTTCGGCACACCACCTTTCCTCCTCTGTTACTATTTCCCTCAACCCGAATAGTGGTACCCGGCAAATTTTCATTATTATGTGCGTCATAAATAGTACTATACAACTTATCTGACACAGCAAACATTGAGGACATGAGCCCAGTTACCTGTCTTCTTCCCCTAAGTTGTTCAGTTAAAACTAAATTCTTCCACGCTCGAGCTTTCTGAATTTTACTTCCTTTCTCAACTATTTCTTTATTCATGTATTCCGGAATAATAAAGCAAAGGCAAGGTGATTTTAAAGTTGTAAAATGGTTTCTCCCTTTCGAACATGATTAGAAATATTGCATTTCATTGTTCAATCAATTTGTATCTCATATTATTACGTGTTATGGCTTGATTGAGTTAGACATATGTCGCTAAGTAGTTCTCATGAATTACCGTTGTACATAATTTAAAAAATTGGAAATCCATTCCAGATAATTATATTATGTAATAGAACAAATTAGTTATTTTTGAAAGAAATCAAATTATTCATAGTAATTTAATCGTTGTATAGTTAAAGCGGTCTAGTTAACAGTTCTATTGCGTCTGGAGTAACGTTGTTGGTAATATTTCACTGTAAACCAAGCACCGTTTAGTTTTAATTCCTATCTATCTTAATTTATTTCAAAAATTCTACTTATTAAAATATTTATTATTCTCCTTGTATTGAGAGTTATTACAGACCCTTCTTTTTATAGGCATAGTAGACGAATTGCTCAACCAGATGTTATCTAGAGTCATTATATCCCAACAGACTAGAAAATAAATCAATTACGAAACTCTATTAGAAGGAGAAAATACTCCAAGTGCACTAGCGTTCATTAGTTGCAATATAGAGAAGTTATCACCACCATCTAGACTCTTTTTAACAAAAATGTTATCCTTCTCCCCGTTAAATTCTTTCCAATATACGTCAACGTTTTTGCCTGAAATCTGTAGCTTCGGAGAGAATGACATGGTTTCACTATTGCTGATGTTCTCTTGTGTTCCAAATGTAGCACCACCGTCGTTGCTAGCTCGATAGTAAACGTTATTATTTCCTGGCGTAGTTCCCGCCCAAGTTACATGTACATTATTGCCATCCACTACTAAATCAGGATTTCCAAAACCTCCCTTGCCGATACTCAATATTTTTGCGTTTCCGAAAGTCCTTCCGAAATCTGTACTCTTTTTAATAAAAATTCCTTGATTTCCGGTAATGGAATCGCCCTGCCATACAACATAGATATTATTTCCAGATGTTGCTAATTTGGGATTAAATGCGGAGGATTGATTAAAATTATTTAATTGAATAGGATTTGAGAATGTCTCTCCATTGATGCTCTTCGAAAAGAGTATCGATCTGTCTTCATCATCACCTTCACTCCAAACTACATAATCATTCTTTGCTCCCTGCTGAGCCCCGCTTTTACAATCCATCAAATTGTTGGCGTTCGGGGTCTTGATTAAACTGTCACTAATATCAAATGCAAATTTTTTGAAAATAGAAGTGCAAATTGGATTCTCAGTTGTAAAAAGTGGTTTAACATTGAAATGTCTATTGAGGTTGAGATCGAGGTCATTGTTACTTGCTAAAGCACTGGGCTCTTCTTGCGTTGTATTTCTGACGGGTTTTTCCTCTCCAGCGAATGGATCAAAAAATGGGTTATCTCTCAATCCTAAACTCTGTGCAAACGATTCTTGAACGGGTATGATGGTAGAAAACGTAGAACTTAATGCTGCAATAACTAATATAGAAAGAATGATTCTAGCAAATTTGAGCAATTTAATCACATTCTATTAAATTATATTTATAGTTTAAAGTCTACACACATATACAAACTAACTAACATTTACCACATCACTTGATGAATACGTAAACTCAGACTATCGTAAAAGTTAGAAACTTAATTTATTGGATAGTGTTGGAATTCTTTCACCTATTTCTTTTTCTTTTTCTGGTTTCAAGTGCTTTTATTACTTCATCGCGTTCATTTAAAGCAGAATCATCATGCATAACATATTTCGAGATAACTTTAGGTGCCAAAATATTCAGAATATTTGGAGTATTGCTTACAGTCACTATCAATGATTAAACTAATTGATTGTCCAACACAGCATTCATTTTTATTTTAGCTGAAATTTACAGTAGGAGTTTTATTCTTTCATTTTTGTCTAATCAAAATTATTCCTTCAAGTAGGTGGCTGTATCTCACGAACACTGAGATTCTTAAAGTCAACATCATTTGCAGTATCCCATCTGAATGTTACAATTGGTCCTCCCCAAGTAATTATTTGGTCTGGTTTTCCTCCGCACTCCTGACCTTCTCTTCCCCATCCTCCGCTGTCTGTGGTTTCATCAACTTTCACAAAATTGCCGTCATTATTTACATCTAGCCAAAGTTCCATTTTTACTGCCGTCTGTCCGCTGGGGAGATTAAAGTTATACATTATATACTTTATACCAATCCATTTTCCTTTTATCGAGGTTGTGGGTGAAAGTTCATCGGTAAAGACATAACTAACATGCCATTGCTCTTTGGCGAATCTCACTTTTCCGGAAAAGAACACATCACCCTTTAAAGATGTACCTTCACACCCTTCTGGTGAGCCATCTCCTGTGTGTTTTCCTCCTCTGCCGTATGGCGCATAATTATCATCAGAGGGTGCAGAATTTGTCTTGACATACATAGTGGTTTCGACGTTCTTCCAATCATTTGGTGCTTGCATGTATCCCTTAGCCTCCAGCTGTCCCTGATCTAAGGTTGCGATGTTGCTTTGACTATACCCAGTAGAAGTGAATACATTCATTCTAACCTGTGTGGCTTTCATTTTCCATGACCCATCTGCATTTTTGGTAATCGTATTCTTGGGATCAAATCGGCTATCACTTGTTGGGCTGACCATGTTCATATACCACTCTTCGCCTCCTGGCTTTGTTGAATACAATTTTCGTATTCCAAATTGATCAGTATCGCCACTTGGAGTAGGGGCAGAGACGGTAACTGTTATGGTAGCAGGATTGCTATCTGCTGTTCCGTCATTTGCGACAAATTGAAAAGAATCTGGCCCCACGTAATTTGATTGCGGAGTATACGTCACTATTGGTAATTGTCCTGAAAGCGACCCATGACTTGGATGGGCTATAATGCTAAATGAGAGTGGATCGCCATCAACGTCTGAACCTGTCAATGTTACAGTCTTGGCAGTATTTGTGGTGGTCGAGACCTGCTGATTACTTGCTACTGGAGGATGATTTGAACTGGATGGCAATACATTAATCGATACTGTGGCAACGTTGCTTTCAGATTTCCCGTCACTCACTTTAAACGTAAAGGAATCGGTACCGACATAGCTTGGAAAAGGAGTATAGCTTACCACAGGAGGCTGTCCTGACAGTGAGCCGTGTGCTGGACCAGTTACTATACTATAAGTCAAGGCATCGTTATTAGCATCCGAAGCCGTAAGTGTTATCGTCTTTGGCAAATTTGCGGTAGTTGAGATCTGTTGATTATTGGCCAATGGAGGACTATTAGTTCCTCCTCCACCACCCCCGCCTGTACCACTATAACCGTATACCTTTAACTCAGAAATACTTGCCCAATCATTCTCGGTATTTTTGGTGACTATAACCCTAACATATTGTGCATCTACATCTGCAAAGTTGTAGTTTTCTTCTGACAGAGTTTTGCCACTGTTTCCTGAAAATATCTTTACAAAATTAATACCGTCATTAGATACCAAAACATCAAACGAGATAACGCGAGTATTTCCACTATACCAATTTACACCAATACTGCAAACTTCCTTTTTCTCTCCAAGGTTAACCTGAATCCATGAACCAAGACCTTCATTGGACCATCTGGTATTGAGGTTTTTGTCTACCGCATTTGAAGCTGGATTACCGGTTTGACTTCCACTTGCAGATACAGCTGAGATTGGTAGATTGGCGCATGTATTAGGTGCTGGTCCGGGCTCAGGTCCTGGTCCGGGCTCAGGTCCTGGTCCGGGCTCAGTAGAACCAGAATAACCATATACCTTTAACTCAGAAATACTTGCCCAATCATTCTCGGTATTTTTGGTGACTATAACCCTAACATATTGTGCATCTACATCTGCAAAGTTGTAGTTTTCTTCAGACAGAGTTTTGCCACTGTTTCCTGAAAATATCTTTACAAAATTAATACCGTCATTAGATACCAAAACATCAAACGAGATAACGCGAGTATTTCCATTATACCAATTTACACCAATACTGCAAACTTCCTTTTTCTCTCCAAGGTTAACCTGAATCCATGAACCAAGACCTTCATTGGACCATCTGGTATTGAGGTTTTTGTCTACCGCATTTGAAGCAGGATTACCGGTTTGACTTCCACTTGCAGATACAGCTGAGATTGGTAGATTGGCGCATGTTGCTGCATTCGCAACCTGGGGCAAATTAAAATTGGATAATATTATCGAAAATAACAAGGAAAGCATGAAAAAAAACGAGATAGATCTTTTGGAATGGATGAAATAATTTCCATTATTAACAGATAAAGGACATATCTTCATGTTGATTTTTTAGATTATGAAATACACTATTTAATAACAGAATATAATAAAAGTTGATAAAAGGTTAACAATAAGTTAGTAGAGCCGGACATTTTGAATTGTTCTCGATAATTTTACCCCAAGGTTGGCAATTATAAAATCAAAAATGATAAGACAGCAAAGGCTTGTTGTCAAGTTAAACAGATTGCAATATCTGATCGTTTGGCTGTCGAGTTTTCCTTTTCTTATTGTTGCCCTTAGATAAGTTGGCAGGGCTACCAATTGCAAAGACGTATTTGATACCCCGTAGTTTTAGCGATTCGCTCATCATCTCATTCATTTGGGTAATATCTTTTCTTATTTTTTCCTCAGAATATTTGTCAGTACTTGCCACAATGTATTGAAAGATATCATTTTCATACCTGTGTATCTCAAATATATCTGGCATTAGAGGCTATTAATCCTAACAAATACGTAAACTTGCCTGAAAAAAACAATATACAAATTGGTAAATTTAAGCCAATGTTATAAGGTAACTGAGTAATGAATGCCTGTTGTAATTTCGTTTGAATTAATGTGATGAGCCAGCAGATATATGATTTAAAATTAATTAACCTTTCAAAATAAAGGATACAAGAAATTGTATTTGCCTAAACTCAATATGTCAATATGTCATATTGAAAGGTCAACTGTTTCTTCTTTTTAATCTAATTTTAAAAAAGTGTAAAGGTAAAAGGACAAGCATCTTGGTAATTACAGTGAAGATCTATTAACTCACATTTTCCAATTTTGTCCTAGTTAACTATCCATAGTGTTATAATATACTGATTTCTACTCTATCCAAAAACTGGTCTTCTATAAATTCAACCCAAACACTTTACCTTAAAATTAATTCTAAATTTATGTCGTAAAATGAGGGGATGGTTCCTTTCTCTATCTTACGAGTTGTCCGCCAATCTATCTATCCTATATTAACCTGATGTTCGTAAACTTAGAATCGAAAAATTAGGGCAAATAATTTTATCATCAATTTATTCTAATTAGTGTGCCATATTTTTTGAGCCAATTTCTATGCTCAATGTAATTTTCATCAATCGAGCACACCAGCATCCAGAACCTTTTTGAATGATTGAACTCCAAAATATGACAATATTCATGAGTGATCACATATTTGATTATGTCTAAACTAAAAGATGCCAGTAATAGGTTAAAATTCAAGTTCCCTTTTTTGGAACAACTTCCCCATCGTGATCTTTGATTTTTAATTGAAATCTTACCGTGACCAGTAGAGAGCCTGTTACTTAAAATAGGAAGTATTTCTTCGATAATTCTTTTTGTCTCTACCTTATACCAATTCAAGATATCATCTTTATAATACCGCCGATCTTTAACATGAAATGTAATCTGAGATAAATTCTCAGAAATTATTACACCCGTTTGTATATCCTTTACTATCACCAATCGATATTTTTTCCCAAGATAAAAAATATCACTTTTCTTTATGCCTTCAAATTCAGTCTCTGCCTTCAGGTTCTGAAAAGTGACACATCATCCTGTGATATCCAATTCTTTTCACGATTTACACATTCCATTAATTGTTCATTTGAATAGTTCATTGGAGATAATACATACATACCATAGATGTCAGCTTTCAGTGTAACTTTTTTAGTTCTTGACTTGCGTTCTATTTCTAATCTGGCTACTTCTCCATTGTCCAGCACAACTTGTAGGCTCAATTAATTTAGTAATCTTACAAAGCGTTAACTATATAATTTTTTTCGTTATCAACTCGTCATTTATTCTAGGTGCATCATTTGTTCCTATCCGAAGGTAAACGTATAGAGTTGAAATCCCTTCCCATGAGCATCGATTACGACGTAGTGATTACCATACTTATCGTGATTTGCAATATTGTAAAGTCTTTGGCCATCGATAACTAATTTATTCCCATTCAAATCTTTGCCTGCTGATTCAGTATGCGATATTCCTTTAGAGTTATTTACATCAGACTGGTCACTGGTTATGTTCGCAGATCCATTACCCCCTGCAACTATGTTGGCTGATTTGGCGGAATAAAGCAAGACTACCTTACCTGAATCTCCTGAAAGCTCCAAATTATCAGGATTATTTTTCCATTGTCCTTGAACATATACCAGATTAGGTTCCAAATCTGACTTTGGTATAGAATAATTTACAATTTCAGTAGGTTGAAATCCCTCCTTACTACCAAGTGGGGCTCGGGCCAGATCATATCCGAGGTAAATTTCAGGTGTTATTATTTTGCTAAAGTCAACGCTTTCGGTAATAGGAGAAGTTTTAATCAGAGTTTGATTGAAATTAATGCCTTTGATACCTTGTTGTGCTGCTCTTTCTGCTAAAAGATTTTGGATAACTTTTTCTGTCTCTTGGTAACCACCCTCACCTATATGATCATATCTTATGTATCCCTCCGCTATCTACGATATATTTTCGTGGCCAATAGCGATTTTCAAAGGCATTCCATGTATCTTTATCGTTATCTTGTAAAACTGGATATTTTATTCCAAACTTTTTCACTGCGGCCTGCACGTTGTGTATATCTTTTTCGAATTCAAATTCAGGAGTGTGAATGCCAACTATCACAAGACCCTTGTCAGAATATTTTTCATCCCAGTCTACCAAATACGGTATTGTCCTTATACAATTTATACAGCTGTATGTCCAGAAGTCTATCAACACTACCTTACCTCGAAGGTCAGATAGATTCAGTTGCTTTGTATTAATATCACCTGTTATGCCCGCAAATTCTGGGGCTTTTTTGAATTGAGATTTATCAATACTGTACTGTGACTTGATTATTTGACCTGTTTTATTGTCTACCGATACAGCAGGAACAAAACTGTCATCGCTATTTCCGAAAGAGATGGTATTTATTTTTGGATTATTAAAATATACCGCAAATCCAACAATCAACGCTACAACTCCAATTCCTGTCAAAAGCGCACTAAAATTATCTTTGTTCATCTAAAAGCCCCTCTCCATATTTATGATTTGATTGGCCAGCGGAAAGTTTCCTAATAGATTCAAGTTGTTAGTATAAACAAGGATTCCGAGTACAATGAGTAATGCTCCCATTGCAGGATTGAAATACTTTAGATGCTTTACCATCTTTCTTATGATTCCTGTTGCCTGGGAAAAGAACGCACCTGTAATTAGGAATGGTATGCCTAGTCCCAACGAGTAAGCAAGAAGCGAATTATATGCTGCGCCAGGAGCAGTTGCAGCTAGAGTCAGGGTGCTGCCTAATATTGGTCCTACGCAGGGAGTCCATCCTGCTGCAAAGGCTGCGCCAAACACAAATGATGTTATATAACTTGTCTTAAATCTTGGTAAGGTGGTCATTCTCTTTTCAAAATTTAGTTGTCTTAGCTTTGTAGACAGTATAAGATACAATCCAAAGGCTATGATTACTACTCCTCCTACGGAAGAGAGAATACCCTGAAAACCTATACCTAAGTTAACAAGGACACTATTCAGCACTACCCCTAAGACGGCAAAGACCAGTGAAAACCCAAGTACAAAGTATACGGTATTTAAGAAAATATTGAGCCTAGTCGATTTCCTCAGAGACAGAGATTCGCCTCCCGTATTCTGAATTTCATTGATAGTTGTTCCCGATAAATATGATATGAATGCGGGCAAGATGGGTAATATACATGGAGAAAAGAAAGAACCAGCGCCGGCAAGAGCTGAAACCACTATACCAGATTCTAGCATACTAATATTTTCTGAATTTCAGTTTAATACTTTTATCCAAATCACACCCAATTTACGTGCAAATTTACCCCACATTAACCGTAAAGTCAAAAAAAGAGATAGAATTACTTCTTGATTATACTCTGTCTGAGTTCATCCAAATCCTGTTTAATTTGCATCGGCTTGTCACCATAAACTATCAATATTCGATCGTCATCGTTAAATACATAGTTAGCTATCGAGTCAATCTTGTTTCCATTGAGGTAGAACTCCAATTTGTTTTCACCGTTGGTGCAATATTTTGTACCATTTTGTAAAGTGAAACAATTTTTGGTTACATTCATTCCTATACTGTCAAAGAATTCAGCAACAGGCACTCCAGTTGCGTGCCTGTGAAGTGTTTTACCATCACCATTTTCAACATGCATATATCTAGATTGTACTTGATATTTTTTTTGACTGAAATCTAGGACTGTCCCATTCAGTTTAACTGCAAAGGCAGCATGGACATGCGCAGATCCTAACGGTCCGAAATTAGCATTGACAGTATGGCTTAAAGTTGACGAATAAATATACACAGCATAGGATGCTATAGCTACAACAGATGCTATTATTGGTATTACTATAAGCAGTTGCTTGTTCCTTTTTTTTCTTGTAAGTGCTAAGCGGTTTTTATCCTTCTTTTGATCAAAAGTTTTTGGATTTTTCTTTGAAACATCCTTGTCCTTTTTTTTACTGGCCAATTCTGTACTACAAAATTCTAACTAAAGGGCTAATTTAAAGAGTTCCACTGAGTTCATGAGGATCTCTCATCATTCAATTCGGATGAATCATATGTGTTATTTTTAGTCTGGTGAGTCTACTACCTTTATTAATTTATCAAATTCACAAGAAAATGGATGTGTCGGATGCTCTATAGCTGTCATAAACTCTTTTTGTGAGAATTGAATATCACAGTAACATGGAATTGCAGATATTGTATCTATATGAATATCGTCGCTTAGTTTTTTTAGAATCTCATCATGAATGTGTTTTGTAGAATGCACATAATCCAAGTCAGAAATACGAATTGGTTCAGAATTCGGCGGAGGTGTGCAGTATCCAGAAATTCTGTTCAATAGAACTGAATATTTGGTATTGCTCTTTTCCCTAAAATTTTCCAAGATGTCGCTAATAATCAGCTTTGTCCCCTCGATATCTATATCATCCAGTTTAAGAGTCAAGAAAACATCATTGGCTACCGCAAGTGCATTGATAGCCCAGAATCTGATTCCGGGGCTAGAATCAAGAATGATATAGTCGGCATCATGTTTTATAAATAAATCATTAGTAAGGACGATAAATCGCCTGAGCATGGCTATCCTATTCTTGTCTTCTTTTATCCCATCAATCTTTAAAATCTCTCTGCGTTCAGGACTTGAAAAACAACCCAACAATTCGCCTCTGATTGATTCCTTTGAATCAATCTTTTTTATAGTTGGTGTTAAGTCCAATATCAAGTCCTTAACCTCACAATTTCCAGAAATATAATCATTAATTGTATTCTTTATATCATTTACAGGTGATTTACCAAAGTAGGTATGAAGACCAGGTGCATACATGTCCAGATCTAAAATAAAAACTCGCTTACCCATTTTAGCAAGCACTCCAGCAAGATTGGCAGCTATTGTTGTTTTTCCAGTTCCACCTTTATAGGAGTGGAACGCAATGCACCTTGACATCCAGTACAAGTCACAGACATTACTCTATTAAATTTTTATCATTATATCAGCTATAGTACTAATCAGTACATGTTATTAACTACTCACGAGACTTGAAATACTGATTTAAAATCATCTTTTTTTGTTCCTGTCCTTTTTCTTATTTTGCTCCGCTTCGATTATCAATAGCCGATTTCACAAAGCCAAATATCCATCAACTGTAGTTAGACGCTAGTAATTGTGATGTTATACTGAAATCAGTGGAATAAAGCGTGCGTGAAGTGGCATACAAAGTTCACACGCATAATTCAAAGGTAAATATGAATATATTACAAACCACTGGAAAGTTTGAAAAATCATGCGAAGTGCGGGATTTGAACCCGCGATCCCGAGCTTGGGAAGCTCGTACCTTAACCAGGCTGGGCTAACTTCGCACGTTGCTTGACTTGATTCTTTATTTACATTGAATAATAATCTTTTTAATCACTTACTAAACAGGTACCCAGTTCCGTATCTTACTATACAAAATACCTTACTCTCTCTTTCTTAAACTCTTTGCTGCTAAATAGAATCCTATAATTAGATATTGATACATTATTTGCCAATTCTTCTGCTATTTTCTCTGCCGCTTCAAATGTCCTTGCGTGAATCATACTAAAAAGATTATACTGCCAGTCCGGATAGATAGGTCTCTTGTAACAATGGCTTACTTGAGGATAAGAGGCTAATTTCTCACCTATCTCATCTATCCTGTTTTCAGGAACATTCCAAACAACCATCCCATTAGCCGCAAAACCTGCATCCCTATGCCGCAAGATTGCAGCAAACCTTCTCATAACGCCTTGCGCTTCATATTCTCTTGCCTTTTCAAATAATACTTCAGTTGAAACTCCCAGGTTGCTAGAAGGTTTTTTAAAGGGTTCTGGGATAACTTCAAGATCCTTTTGTAGTTCCCGAATAAAGTCCTTATCTCGCTCCGATAATTCAAATGGCGCTGTACTAGATCTCTTTACTTTATCATTTGGAACAGGCTTTTCAGGATCTTTATTAACCATATCCAATTTGACGCCTATCTTGTATAGTTTTAGTGTAGGTAGTAGTCGATACTTTGTAACCCCCTTCAATGATGCCATTTTTTCGAGATCTTTTTTCATCTCTCCATTGGGTGGAACTGCAAGAGTAAACCACATATTGTATTCATGGTTTCTTTCATAATTGTGGCTGACACCTGGATGTTTGTTAACCTCTGACGCAACCGATTCAAGCTGATCAGGCTCCACAGCAAATGCTATCAATGCACTTTTGTAACCAAGTCTTCTGGTATCAAAAATTGCGTTTATCTGTCTAATCAACCCGATAGCCTTAAGCGAGGAAATTCTTTTTATTACCTCCGCTTCTGAGATGCCATGATGCTTTCCAATTTCATAATAAGGCCTCTCTACCAGAGGAAATACCCACTGAATCTCGTTTAAAAGTTCTTTATCAATAGAATCAATATGCAATTGCTTGATCTGCATTTCGATAATTCGTGGTATGCTCGGATCTATTAAATACTTATCCTACGCAATTTATCAGAATTTCCACAGATAACGATAACTATAGCAAATCTAAAATCGTATGAATGCTTAAGTGGGTTGGTTGAAGGCTCAAAAGTTGAAAGTGGCTTTTCAGGGAGAGCATGGAGCATATAGTGAAATCGCAGCAAACAAGTTTTTTCCTGGAGCAGAACTAATTCCCGTTAGACTTTTTCAAGATATCTTTGATCTATTAAGTCGCCTTGAAGTTGATTCGGCAGTGGTACCAGTAGAAAATTCGATCGAAGGCTCTATTAATGAGATTTATGATTTGCTTCTAAATGCCAAAATGCAAGTAACCGGGGAAATATTTCAAAGGATCAATCACTGTTTAATAGCAAATGTAAAAAGAGATACTTTGACTAAAGTATACTCACATCCTCAGGCTATAGCCCAATGTAGAAATTACTTGAGAACTAAGGGCCTTGAACCAATCCCTACCTATGATACCGCTGGTGCTGTCCGAATGATCAAGGAGAAGAATCTTGTGGATGCAGGAGCTATTGGAAGCAGAAGAGCAGCGCAGATCTATGACATGAAAATTATTGATGAGGGTATAGAAGACAGAGAAAATAATTATACAAGATTTTTGGTCCTATCAAATTCCGAAACAACCCCTTCTGGAGAGGACAGGACGTCACTAATATTTGGGTTAAAGCATTCACCGGGGGCCTTGGTCAATGTCTTGAAAGAGTTTGCTGACAATAACATCAATTTAACCAAAATAGAATCCAGGCCCACAAAGGAGAAGCCTTGGGAGTATAACTTTTACGTTGATATTGAAGGACATGTTGTAGAGGACAATATAAAAAATGCAATAGCAAAAATAAAAGATAAATGCACATTCTTCAAAGTAATGGGTTCCTACAAGAAAGGCATCGTGAACCAATTATCTGATCTTTGATCTAATTCCTAGGCCCAAAACAATTATTCCCGTCACGATTAGCATCAATTGGCCTCCAAAGGCTAATTGAGAGGCTTTAGTTTCAGCTTCACCTCGTATATCCAAGACAGATGAACCAACATTCTTAGTTTCAAGCTTATACTCGCCTTCCTTTTTTGCTATCAGCTCATATTTGTAATATGTTTGATTGTTTATTGAAAGAATAGTATTTTTTTCTGGGTCGGTAATCTTAAAATTAAATGTCGATCCATTAATAATAATTCTTGCATAACTTCCATTAGACATTATTGGTGTTAACGTATCTGTGAGCCCACTCGGCACTTTACCATCTAAGGATACTTTTCTAGGCGTATTAGAATCTATCACAGATAGTGATCCGATAATTATAAACACTATACCCGATATAGCAAGGACGTAAAAAGTTCTTGTACTATTCATGGGAAAACATTAAGCTTTGTTAATTACAATATATAATCTGATTTGTTTCAATACAGTCTGCTTGGTTAGCACTGTAATTTATAATCAATAGTTTAGATCAACGCCTTTCACCTTCAAAAACATA
>CAVPGE010000036.1:0-72496 GCA_963703885.1 uncultured Nitrososphaerales archaeon | reverse complement strand
CAGAGATATATGAAGGGAAAATTACTAATTACAGCGTCGGCAGTGCTCATACTAGTTAGAATGATAACAACTAATTTGAGCTATACTGCCTCGGCTCATACCGACGAGGAATCAAAGTCAAACAGTAGAATTAGGTATATCTTAAATCACTAATGGAAATAAAGACTCGCACACTATAAGCAATCCAGATTCTTCTACCAGTTGTGACTCTACGTGTAAACAAACATTCGAGAATGTATTGGGTTCGTTGGGCAAAATAATGGACACCACTCTTCCTTAATTTTTTCTTGTTAAAAAATTTCGATAAATAATAGATCAATATTCATTGATCACGCTCTTCCCTATCACTAGAACTTGAATCATTTATTGTAATTATTACGAAAACACCTGTAGTCAACGCTTTAAATATGATCCAATCTTACTAACATAATCGAGTTGGCGGGAATTCTAGCTATTTGTAATTATTCGTCAGAAAAAGGGAGAACGTTGTCAAACTTAATCCAATCAATGAGGTTGTTACAACACAGAGGTAAAGCGTATTGGAAAATAGCTATAGACAATTTAGCTATTGATGGTAATGGCTTACTGCCTTCTGTAGATACGCTTTTTCAAAAACTTAGGAATAATAGCCGTTTCGACCTCGGAATCGGATATCTCTCGAAAAGAAAACCACGATTTCAGAGCATGAAAAAGACGAACGTGGTTCTTGACGGCTTTGTAGTAGACACAGATAAACTTCACTTACATCCCTGCATAGAGGGAGCCGGCAATGAAGATTCACTTTCAAAAATCTTTAAAATATTTACAAAATTATTTATAGAACATAAAAATGCAGAACGTGCATGTGAATTTTTAGATAGACATTTGCGCGGTAACATTATGTTTATGGACAAATTATCAGTGTTCGCATATCGAGATAGTACTGGTTTCAAACCTTTGGTAAAAGGCACAGATTATGTTAATTCAACGTCCATAATTTCTTCTGAAAACTCACTTAGAGTGTCATTTCCTTTTATCAGATTTGAAGACGTTCGACCGGGTCAACTTTTAAAAATGAATCTTAATTATGGTATCGAGACCATCTTGTCCCTTCCATCTACTAGAACAATGATTGATCCATTTGAATTCATTCGCGAATCCCATGTGTCATCGGTAGTTGATGGAAAGAGTATTTACGAAGTTAGAAAAAAAATTGGGAAGGAGCAGGCTGAATTTTTGTCGGCATTTGATTTCGAAGTTGATTCTGCATATGCCGAACCTGATTATCCTAGACCAATGACCTTGGGTTTTTGTAAGGAATACCAAAAATACTATAGTAGGCTTGATTTTGGAGAGGGAATCATAAATGATAGATATGATGATTCTGACCACATGATTGATTTTTCGGAAAATATTGCAAAAAATAAAATGTTAACATCTAAGCGCTCACTAAAATTTATACTTAAAAATTCTGTAAGTGACAAAAAAATTGCAGTAATAGAAGGAACCATTCAAACTGGCACTACTACAAAGGAGACTATATATTACTTGAAAAAAGCTAATGCCAAGTCCATTGTAATTATCGTAAGCTATGTCCCTACTGTTGATGGACGTCAAGTTGGACTCTACACGCACAATAGAGATCTAATTGCTCATAGGTACATGGGTAAAATATCTTCAATGGAACAGCTAAATGCACATATGGCAAATGATTTGGGTGCTGACGAGGTATATTACAATTCTCCTTCTGTTCTGTCCAAAGCGATTGGTATTTCAGAGTATAATCTATGGTTTCCAGAGTGGATAAGATTTTTAGACTATGTAGTTAAATAAGAGATAATACCTTAAAAATGTCCTAACGTGCAATAATTAATGATATATCTAGAATCAGAGAAGATATTAATGTGTGCTCAACCAATGAAACTAAATCAAGCCTCAACTTGACTAGTTATCAGATTAAAATTTGACTTTCCCTACAATAGTAAGAATAATTGGTTGGGAAATTGAATAGTTTCAATTGTGGATTTATTTAATGGTGAAAATATCATTAAAAAATATTAAACTAATTGATTTTCATATATGGGCTTAATTAGATCAGCCACGTCAACCCAACAACGAGCTATTTCATCCATCAAATACACTACCTTGATCAGTTTTATTAGTGAGGTTACTTCGTAATCGAAATAATTTTCCATCATGGAATCTAGCATTTTTTTAACTTTAGAATAAAGTGTTACTACTTGAGATGAATTATCAATGTTTCTTGTAATAAAACCATTAATAGATTTTTCTTGCATTTCCGCAATTAGTAAATTAATTACTTTGATTTTGCTCAATGTATTATCCGAAAAATCAGGCATAAAACTTGCAAGATTTGCGATATAGTCGCCTGCACTTTCGACGAGATTTGCCGCTATTCTGTAGTCAAGCATATCAATATTGGAAAGATTAAAATTCGAAGCAAGTCTTCTATCCATCATTGCAGTCCGTATGAGACGAACTATTAGAAAATATTGCCTATCAACTTCATCATCTCTCCCTCTTAACAACGGCTCTTGAGATACATAATTATGATTCATTGAGTTCATGACGTCTCTATGCATGCCCCCGATTATGGAACTCATTCTCCTTAGGACTTTGGAAATATCCATGGAAGAAGCATCAAGGAGGAATTGTGTTGTAATGACAACCCCTTCTTCATCCACTATTTCTAACCCAACGAGCTTTCTGAGCACGCTTTTAATCATTTCTCTATTTCTAAAATTTATTTGCAATGAACCTTTAATTCTGATTATATCATAACCAAGTAAATAAGCACCGTAAATTTGAGTTATCCATTTATCATTCGAGTCAGGAAATTCTATAGTCACTTCTTTTAGAATCTCTTCTTGGGTGATTGGAAAAATAGAAATAGATGAATCGGAATTTATCTCGATTGAAATTGAGTCCCCTTTCTGCAAATTAATATTCTTTGCCCAATTAGAGGGGATGGAGATTAGTAGACTACTTCCAATTTTTTGAAGTTTTCTAGTAAGGTTTGCCATGATTTTGTTTAAATATATTTAAACTAATTAAACATTATTTTTATATTGAAATATTTTTTTAATTAAGATTATGATCGTTGAGATGTCGCATCCCATAGCGGTAGCGAGGGCATTCAGCCCGGGCAGTGTCACTGGATTTTATTCTGAATTTAGAAATTCATCTCATCTACATTCAGGATCATATGGTGCAGGCTTTTGTATTGATAAAGGAGTGGAAACTGAAGTAAGAATTTACGACTATGGCACGTATGGTTTCGAAATATTGATAAATGGTAATATTACCAAGGAGGCAAAAGTTTCGGAGTATATCATACAAACCTACTTAAGAATGTCTTCAAAACCCTTGTTTGTGAAGGTGACACATAACCCGGAAATTCCTATTGGGTATGGATTAGGTTCAAGCGGCGCAGGCGCATTAAGTCTCTCATACGCTCTAAATAAGGCATTAGGAACAGGTCTAACTGACATACAAGCGTCACAAGTAGCTCATTGCGCAGAAATATATTGTAGGACCGGATTGGGCACGGTTTTATCTGAATTCTCAGGCGGGTTTAATCTTCGAGTTATACCTGGAGCACCAGGGATAGGTGCTGTCGAGAAAATAAATTTTGATGGCCAAAAAATAGTAATTATTTGTTTGTCACCAATATATACACATAATTTACAAAATATCAAACGTATGACGAATCGAAAATGCATGGAGAATATCCAGCGCATTCTAACTACAGCAGATCTGGAAATATTTTTTAGGATTTCCTACTTGGCAGGTTTGCTGAACATCAATAAAGTCAGTAAGAGAAGTAGGCACATACTTCAAACATTAAACAAATATAATATTCCCTGCAGCTTGGCATTATTTGGAGAAACAATATTTACACTCGGTTCGAAAAGCGAAATAGATGACATTTTTTCGCCTTATGATAACTTAGGAATACTAATGGACTGTGAAATTGAAAATAAGGGCGTAAGACTGCTTTAGGTTTTTGTATTGAATGAAAACGCCATAAATTCGAATCATCCTAGAGCAATTTCGCTAAATATGCGAGAAAAATTGGTGGAAGGATTTAGAATGGGATTGGTAGTACCGCACGGTTTGATATCCCATGGAAGGGGAGAAGCATTCGATTACCTCATAGGAGAAGTAACAACAAAAATGGCACTGGAATCTGAAATTGCAGCAGCTTCTCTATTACTTATTTCCGAGGCGCCGATAATTTCAGTAAACGGGAATACAGCTTCACTATGTGCCTTACAGTTAGTAAAGTTATCAGATCTAACTAACTCTTTGCTGGAAGTTAATCTATATCACAAAAGTAAACAGAGATCAAAAGCGATTGCAAGCCATATGACCAAAAATGGAGCAAAGAAGGTTTATGGTATTACTCCTAACAGAACTATTGAGGGAATTGCGAGCAACAGAAAATATGTTGATAAAAATGGTATTTACAAAGCTGACACCGTTCTAATAGCTGTAGAAGACGGTGATAGGGCTGAGGCTTTAAATAAATCGGGACTAAATGTGATAGCCATAGATATAAATCCTTTATCTAGAACTGCCCAGAATGCAAATATTACAATCGTAGACAACATTGTTAGGGCACTTGCAAACATGATAACTATATCAAAGGAGCTGAGAAACAAAGATAAAGCACAACTAAGGAAGACAGTAGAGAACTTTGATAATGCGAAGAATATTGACAAATCAATAAGGCGGATTAGGAGGGGTTTCTAAAATTAGATAATAAGCGGGAAAACAATCAGAAAATGAAAATTTCCGATATTGTCGCAATGAAAAAGAATCGCCAAAAGATCGTTATGTTAACAGCATACGATTATTGCTTTTCTAAAATCTTCGATTCAACAAATGTCGATATCATATTGGTAGGAGATAGTGCAAGTACCGTCATGATGGGTTATAGTACGACGCGAAAAATTGGAATGAAAGAAATGATGATGTTTTGCAAATCGGTAGTAAACGGTGTGAGTAGGGCCCTCATAGTTGCAGATATGCCCTTCAGGTCATATCAAATTAGTCGAACTAAAGCAATCAACAATGCGACCAAATTTGTCAAATGTGGTTGCGATGCTGTGAAAATAGAAGGAGGAATGGAGGTAGCAGGAATAGTAAAAGATATCGTTAAATTTGGTATACCCGTGATGGGGCACATTGGTTTAAAACCACAAACAACTACCTTGTTTGATGGCTACAAAATACAGGGAGCTACTGCAGAGCAAGGCATGAAACTTATCAAAGATGCACAATCTTTGGAGGAAGCTGGAGCATTTAGCTTAGTTACAGAAAAAGTCACTCAAGAGGTGGCGTCACTAATATCAAGAACAGTTAAAATACCGGTAATTGGAATCGGCTCTGGGGCAGAAGTAGACGGTCAAGTTTTGGTTTCTTATGATATATTAGGAATTTTTAATGAATACATGCCTCGATTTATAAAACAATATGCAAATTTGACAGAGCAAATTCGGAAAGCAATCTTGCAATATAATTCAGATGTAAGAGCTGGTTTGTTTCCGTCAAATGAACATTCATACCATTTAAGTAATCAAGAAGAGAGAGAAATTCACAAAATGCTTCAGGACAAATGACGTATTTGGCGTATAATAAACAAGATAATAATCATCCCTCAACTGAGATAGTAGGGTCTGTAAGCAACTTACTTAATGGCAAGAAAATTGTTTTGTGCATCACTGGAAGTGTATCCGCTTATAAGGCAATTGATCTGGCAAGATTACTCATGAGACATGGTGCACAAGTATTGCCTGTTATGTCAAAGTCGGTTGGCAAAAAATTCTTGACCAACGATATGATGAGGTGGGCGACCGGTAATAAAGTTGTGTCAAGGCTTACCGGTGATCTTGAACATATATCGATAGCAAATCCTGGACGATCAGATCTTATTTTAGTTTACCCTTGTACTGCAAACACATTAAGCAAGTTCGCCAACGGTATAGATGACTCCACAGTAACTACAGTTTTAAGCGTTGCTTTAGGTGCAAAAATACCTATCATGATTGCTCCCGCAATGCATGGCGCTATGTACAAGAACAGTATTATCAAAGGTAATATGGATAAAATCAAACTACTTGGAGTCACTATCCTAAATCCGATTTTTACAGAAGATAAAGCAAAAATTATTTCGCCTGAATTAGCACTAAAACAAATATTGGATAATTTTTGTATACCCCGTCCAACTCTTCAAATTAAGATATTAATAACTGCGGGAAGCACAGTGGAGCACATTGATCCGATAAGAGTATTAACAAATTTGAGTTCTGGCAAGATGGGAATTTCCATTGCGACGGTAGCCGCAGAGAATGGGGCAAACGTCAAATTATTATACGGGTATGGTAACTTGGTACCCCCAAAATCCGAAAATATTGATGTGCTTAGAATTACCAATTCCAAGGCCCTTTTTAGGATTATGAAAGATGCTCTTTTAAAATATGAGCCTGATATAGTAATTCATACTGCGGCTGTGTCCGATTATACTGTTAAAAATATTTCGCGCCGGAAATTTGATACGAAAAAGGGTAATATTAGCTTAGAAATTACACCGACTAAAAAGATTGTTAATCAAATAAAAAAAATTAATGGAAATGTTTTTTTGGTAGCTTTTAAGGCAGAGCATGGAATGTCAGATGAAAAGCTTATAAATAAAGCATACTTGCGTCTGTTAGAAGCTAACTGTGATTTAATAATTGCAAATGATTTAGCTAGACCAGGTTGTGGATTTGGTTCAGATACCAACGAAGTATTTATGATTGATAAAAACAGAGATATAATCCACTTACCTCTACAAAGTAAATCAGATATTGCAATGAAATTACTTGAAATAATAACAAAGAAATGGGCCAGAAAGCCTTTATAATCTTTGTTCCTCCGGTCAATCTAATATGAGCAAATCCTTAGTGAAATGTGTCAAGACAATTTCTTCAATCGATGACTCAAATTTTATGTGAATTGTATCTTCAATTCTAACACCAAATTTTGATGGTAAGTATATTCCAGGCTCAACAGTTATTACCATATTATCCTCTAATAATGTTTTTTCTTTTTGTCGTATCCATGGCAATTCATGTACTTCTAGTCCTACCCCGTGGCCCGTAGAATGAATAAAGTTTTTATGGAATCCAACTCGAGAAATCTCTTTTCGACATATGTCATCAATCACGTGACATTTGATCCCTCTCTTTAGGTTCTCAATACCTAACATTTGAGCGTCCCTTACCGTATTATAAATATGGATATTTTCTTGGGAGGCCGAATTTAGTGCGAAAGTTCTCGTCGCATCTGATACGTAATGGTTGTGTCTTAATGTTAAATCTACTACAATCATATCTCCTTTTACAAAGCCTCTTGAAGAAGTCACCGCATGTGGTTGTGCACTATTAGGACCGCCCGCGACTATTAGAGGTTCTACCGAATAGGGATAACAGGCAGTTGTTGCCCCCAATTTCATGGCTTCATAAACTAGTGTAGTTTGCAAATCCTTTTCAGTCATACCCTCTCTTATTTCTTCCGAACAAATCTTGAATAACGTGTCTAGTATTGCAGAGGCTATTCTGATGGATTCTAATTCGTATTTGTCCTTTATACTACGACATTTCATGAAGGGATCTTGGCTGACAACGAAATTGATATCCTTTGCATAGTTACGAATTAAAGTAATCAAATCGTAATCATTACAATCTGAATATGAAAGTTGCTTTAGATACGGAGCAATAGAATTGATTGAATCCGCGCCTCGATCGGTTGAAATTACCTCGCAATCTTTGGATTCAATTTCAGCCCTTTTTGCTTCTAACTTTGGAACAAAGAGTTTCGTTGACTCCGAAGTGCATAGTGCTATTCCTTCTCCCCAAAAGCCAGTTATGTAGAAAATATTTTCGGGTTTAAAAATGGCAGCGACATTTGATCCCTTTGGATCCAGATATTCTAAAAGTCTGGACCGTCTTTCTTTCAACACAACACTATATAATATTACTATTATAATAAAATTAAATTACGTAGTAGAAATCGCTAGTAATTACATAAAACGTTCTTTTAATATAGGATGTTAGCAAAAACCTTTAGCTATTTGTTAGAGCTATTTTCAAAAAAAGATGAACTTATTCAACTATGTCGCTAACTAGTTTTGTCTCTGGTTGCATCCTGTTCTGTCTATGGCAATCGGGACATACGAGCTTTCCGAACCAATATCTCAGTGAGTTTGTTTTTTGTTGCATGATTCACATAACGTAAGATTTTTCATTACCGTTTGTACTATAATCTAAAAATGTATAACAATATTCTTGTCAATTTAGAATTTCTAAATATAATTCCCTATCATAGTATGCTTTTAAGTCATTAATGATTGTTAGAGCTAAATGAGATTGTAATAATTTGAACCGGCCAGGCATAGTGTAACGGTATCTAGATTTAAAAAGTGAATAATTTCTTATAGATGAATCCTTAATTTAGTACAATTTATTGAGTACTAATGTTCATATGCTCTACTTTATGCTATTTGAGATACCCAGATTAGGAATCCAATATCGAGTACCATATATTATACGTGTTGCAACGGATGTGAATTAACTATAAAGATAAGTTTCTAACTACTAATTCACTCTTCTCTTTTAATACCCGTATTAAGTTGGCAAGTTCCACAAATTTCTAATTCATTATCGCTACTCATAATCTCGTAATACATTCCACAATCAACGCACGTTTTTAACTTGTTATCCACCGTATAATTTATCATCTCATACCTTTAAATGTTGTTTAGCACCATTCACTGACTTTGTTTGAACTAATTCAAAAAATTTTGGCTAGTGATTCAAAAATATTTAGCATACCAAATACCAGATGGTAATTGATTTGTTATTACTTATGTACTGATTATTATTAGATTGAGTAATGTCTATAAATACTTCCAGAATATTTTTTTAGACTTTAGTTTCTCCCATTTTGGAGCTCGTTCAAGTTTCTCCACTTATCAATTTGCTTAGCTGTTTTACATTCTATAACTGCTATCTTAACCCAGTAATCTGCCTTTTATGAGTTCTGATGTCTGATAGCAGAGCAGTATCCAGCCAACTAATTTCTCACGAAATATAGTCAAGTCTGTCTTGCCTATTCATAATATTTTAACAAGAAAACCCATTGTTTCCCTTATAAATGGGATTATTGGGGGTAATTTGTAATATAATATGCTCTTGCTTAGAGCTGTTACCATAGTCGGAGGGTTGATTATTTGAAATTAATTTTTATTAACCCCAATCGTATATTCTAAAGGTGTCTGGTGTAGCGGAAATTTCATCCCGCTGGGCAAAACTATCAAATTTTGCTGTACGTCCAAGTTCAATATCTGTGGGTTAGTATAGAAGCAGGATATTAGTGTCTAATCATCTTTTTTGCAAAATAATTATAAATAACGGTCAATGTTCTCTCTTCTCGAACAGAGTTGGAATACCTTGTTATGTTGCCCGGTCCTACGAATGTACCAAATAGGGTTATGGATGCAATGCTAGCTCCCATAATAAATCATAGGAGTGATGATTTTCGCAGACTATACAGGGAAGCAATAGACAAAACGAAACAAGTTTTTGAAACTAATAATGACATCATAATACTCACGACATCGGGAACTGGGGCTGTAGAGGCATCTGTTGTCAATATGATAAAAAAAGATGATTCGGTAATAATTCCCGTTAACGGAGAATTTGGAACAAGATTGGCAGATTTAATCGATAATTGTGGCGGAAAATCGATACGAATTAATTCTCCGTACGGGCAAAATCCTCCTTTAGAAAGAATTAAAGAGGCATTTGATAACAACAAAAACATAAAGGCCCTTTATGCTGTCTACAACGAAACATCCACGGGGACCTCTCTTAGGTATATGGAAAAATTGGGCGAACTCTGCAAATCTAATGGATCTTTTTTCATAGCTGACGCTGTATCTATTCTTGGTGGTGATACATTACCAGTTGACAAGTGGAATATAGATATTTGTGTAACAGCATCTCAAAAGGCTCTGGCAGCTCCTCCGGGAATAGCCCCCATCTCTATAAGTTCCAACGCTAAAAAATATATGATTGAGAATCCACCCCCGACACAATACTTGAACCTTAAGCGCTATTTCAAATATTACACTGACAGTAATGAGACTCCCTTCACTCCTGCACTAAGTCTATTTTATGCCTACAATGAAGCTTTGAAAATAGTTTTGGAAGAAGGGATGACTAATAGGATAATTAGACACAAGAAATGTGCAGAGGCTTTATATTCTGGTCTAGCAGAATTGGGTTTCTCCCCATTTGCTGATGAAGAAGCAAGAAGCAATGTAGTTATTGCCGTAAATTATTTGCCTGGATTGGATGATAAAAAATTTAGAGAAATGTTAACAAGCGAGTTTAAAATATTAATCGCGGGAGGCTTCGGAGAGATGAAAGGTAAAGTTTTTCGAATAGGCTCAATGGGTGAAGTTTCAGATTACCATATTATGAGAACATTGTCGGCGATTTCATCAACCATGACAATTCTGGGAGTTCCGCCAAAAGCTGACGGATTGTCTGTGGCACATAGAATCTTGGGAGAATAGCTATGCATTTTAGCGGTAAATAAAAGCTTAATATTATGGTAATTTATGAGAAATTTTTATGGCTTTTGACAGAGGATCACTTGTACTTATAGATTATACTGCTAAAATCAAAGATTCAGAGGAAATATTTGAAACTACAATAAATGATGACGCGAAAAATCTCCAATCATACGATTCAACCATAAAATACGAACCACGCCTTGTTTCAATAGGTGAAGGGTGGGTCATAAAGGGACTTGACGAGGTTTTAGCAAAAGCAAATCAGGGAGATACTTTTAATGTAGAAATTCCGCCGGATAAGGCATTCGGAGAACGAGATCAAAGTAAGATTAGGATGATACCATTACGAAAATTAGGGGATAAGGGGGAAGAGCTTAAACCTGGAGATATGGTTGACGTCGATGAACGAAGAGGAACTGTTAGATTCATTGGCTCAGGTCGAGTTCAAATAGACTTTAATCACAGGTTAGCTGGTAAAACACTAAGCTATAACGTAAAGGTCATAAAACAATTAGAAACTAG
Source organism: uncultured Nitrososphaerales archaeon (assembly GCA_963703885.1). GTDB lineage: Archaea > Thermoproteota > Nitrososphaeria > Nitrososphaerales > Nitrososphaeraceae > TA-21. The sequence goes on along the minus strand of CAVPGE010000036.1, from coordinate 61,350 downwards.
CGAGGAGAAGATTTCCTCTCTACTTAGACGGAGAATCCCAGTAGAGATCGAGAAAATGAAAATAGTGGTTGAAGGTAATCGTTTAGACATAGCATTACCAAGCGAAGATTTATCAATCGAAGGTATCCAAATTGTAAAGAGAGCCATAACAAATGAGATCTTTAGATTCTTGCCCACTGTGGATACTATAAACTTTATCGAGGTGTTCGTTAAGCCAAAAGCTGAAGTAACAGATAAGAAAGCTGAAGTAACAGATAAGAAAGCTGAAGTAACAGATAAGAAAGCTGAAGTAACAGATAAGAAAGCTGAAGTAACAGATAAGAAAGCTGAAGTAACAGATAAGAAAGCTGAAGTAACAGATAAGAAAGCTGAAGTAACAGATAAGAAAGCTGAAGTAACAGATAAGAAAGCTGAAGTAACAGATAAGAAAGCTGAAGTAACAGATAAGAAAGCTGAAGTAACAGATAAGAAAGCTGAAGTAAGTCGATGATTAGCGTTGTGTATAATTAATAGACCGATATATTCAAATTACGTTCACTTTTCTTAGTATACTTCGTGCAGATTCTCTATCTAAATTTAATTTACCCAGAATGGTAAATCTATCGAGTCGTAATGACTGTGCGATTAAAAGAGATTTCACCATCATGTCTTCAGATATGTGGAGTTCAGATGCGGTAGTAGGCGCATTAACATTTTCCAATGCCTTTACTATGACTTCATGATCTAGCCCGTGTAGATTTGACATTATTATCGTTCCTATCCCTACTCTCTCACCATGAAGTCCACAATCATTATTTGAAATGTATTCCAGAGCATGACTGAATAAGTGTTCTGCGCCAGAGCATGGTCTGCTACTTCCTGCAATGCAAGAAGCGACACCTGCACTGATTAGCGCTTCGACTATGGTTCTAACTTCGGATTCACTGTTTCCGCTTAAATTGTGTGAATTTTCCATAATAATTTTAGCGCTCATATAGGCAAGACTTGCAGCATATGTACCAAAGTATTCATCCTTTTCATCTCTTGCTAGCTCCCAATCCTTCACAGCGGTAATCTTACCGATTAGATCACCACAACCACTAGACTGTAGACGCGGAGGTGCTTCTGAAATCAATTTAGTATCAGCAAGCACACCAAGAGGTGCATGCGCTTTAATGGAGTATGGTTTTTCTGGACTTCTTATTGAAACAAATGGGCTAGAAATCCCATCATGTGATGCAGAGGTAGGAACACTAATAAATGAAATCTTCAGGTTGTAGGAGATAATTTTAGCCACATCGACAGACCGTCCACCGCCAATGCCAAGAATGATTTCTGGAGGTTCTTTAGCAATAATAGATTGCAAAGTAAGAACTTCCTCTAAATTTGTGGTTGGTGTTTCATACCAATTGAATTTATAACATGCATTGCTAAAAGTCTCTTGACATTCTTCATATATTCTACTTTTAACCGTGTTACCAGAAACAATACAAATATTCTTAATGTTCCCCTTAAGGCTGTTTACAAACGAACCTAACCTTCTCATAACTCCTTTTCCTATCAATATTTGTCTAGGCAATTCCATGGAATGAGTTGGGGATGTTGACAATCATGATGCATTATGAATTAGGTTTATATAATTCCTATCAAAAATAATGTAAGTCGTTAATAATATAACACAATTACTAATTATTCATTTTGCATCTACGAATGAAAAATCGAAATATTATTTAATCCTAAGTTATAGATACTGCATAAGCCAGGTTATCTAATACCACAGGTGAATAGTAAATGTATGAAAAAATTTCAAACGTTGAATCTAATGAGAGTATAATTGCCAGCATTTTACGTGGCATGCCCCCAGAGTCTGGACTTACCAAAATTGAGTACGAAGGCCCGTTTATTGTATTATACACAAAGAATCCACGATATATGCTTGAGAACCAAGAAATAATTTCAGGAATGGTAAATAATATTAAAAAAAGGATAATAATCCGAACGGATGAATCTATTCGATCATCAGAGAAGTCAGTTCGTCAGATAGTTAAATCAGTTACTCAGCAACCAGAAATTGTGTCTGACATATTTTTTGATCCCGCGCTAGGAGAAGCATCTATCTTTGTGAATAACTTTGGTGCTATTTCTGAGCTATATCGCATGGATATTGAGTTAGTAGAAAAAACAGGATGGAGATTAGTATACAGACGAGCTACGGAAAATATGAGATTATATCAGAAAATCTATGATATTTTACGAAAAAACGTAGATACAAGAATGTCATTTTACAAACGATTAGGAGAGCGAATCTTTAGGCAAGGACTATACAAACCACAGGAAGCCTGTATTTTTTGCTTGGGAGGATTTAATGAATCCTCTAGGTGTTCGACACTTCTTGTTACAAATGACAGTAAGATACTTATAGATTTTGGTATTAGGCAAGGATGTGAAAATACTTCTGCATTTTTGCCAAGACTAGATTTTGCCGAGGTCGGAACTGAGGACATTGACGCAGTTGCTTTGTCTCACGGACACCTTGAGCATTGTGGTGGAATTCCATTTCTTTACAAATATGGGTATGATGGTCCAATTTATTGTACGGAGCCTACTTTGCCATTGATGGTAAATCAACAATTGGATTTTGTCTCAAGGAATTCAGATGCAACGTATTCTGAACGTGATATCGAGGAATCAATAATTCATACACTGCCATTAGGTTTTGGATCAGTTACCGATATTTCTCCAGACGTTAGGTTAACACTTTCTAACTCTGGACATATTCTAGGTTCTTCCATTATCCACTTACACATAGGGAATGGAGACCATAATTTGGTTTATACCGGAGATATGAAATTTGGAAAGTCTTATACCGTTGACAATGCACCATGGAACTTTCCGCGGGTTGAGACTCTCATAATAGAGAGTACCAATGGTTCAAGGGATGACAAACTTTTACAAAGGGAAGAAGCAGAGCAAATCTTGACACAAAGTATCAATACTACTCTTGGTCAAGAAGGCAAAGTCTTAATTCCAGTGACGTCGTTGGGTTTGGCTCAAGAAATGTTTGTGACTCTTGCAATTCTAAAGGGCATGGGCAAGATTTGCCCGAAGAGTATCCTTGTAGATAAGCCAATTGGCGAAATACTAAACATATACGGAATATATTCCGAATTTCTCTCAAAGGAGTTAAAGCTTAAAGCATCAGAATCGAATGATCCGCTTTTTGCAGGTTCAATCACATATTTTGCCTTAAAGTCTGATGCACCAGAATCAATCATCTTATCGGATCTTTCAATTCAACCAGAACCGCTAGTGACAAGTTTTTTGTCAAAATTTCTCAAAGATGAAAAAAATAAAGTAATAATTATGTCTGACCAGCAATTCTCCGAAAGATTAAACTTGAAGGACACGAGCATAAATGGTCCTTATCGAATATTGATAGGTGACAAGGAAATTGAAGTTAAGTGTAACGTTGAATTAATAAATGGATTTAGCATGCATAGTGATTATAACCAACTTCTTGCTTACGTAAACAGATTGAAGCCAAAGGTAAAGCGCATAATAATTAATCATGGTGAGGCAGCTAAGTGTCAAAATCTTGCAACCTCTATTAATAAAATCTTCAGAATTCAAACACAACACCCATCTGTGAACGAATGTATCAAATTACTATAAGCTGACTTAAAATTGTAATAAGATCTATTACTTAAGGTCATAGATGCCCTTCCATATTTTTACTGAGGGCGGTGTAATAATTACACGTTCTTCTCCAAGCCTTGCGATGTCGCCCCCTGATGTTTTAACATAACTGTACAGGTCATCTATTACCTTTCTCAGAGCTTCTATGTTCCTGTGCGCCATGGGTGTGACCCTAATTATTAAAATCATCTGTTTTTTTGCATCCTGTTTTATGATGTCCAAATCCGAAATATCCCTTAGGGTTATGGCTTTAAGATATATTGGTTGATTTTGCATTTGAGAGACCATTTGCTGATTACTGCAATGAGATAATCTTACACATCAAAATAGTCATTCTGGTCAATAGTTTTTCACACCTCAGCTTCAATTTGTATAAAAGGGTTGTTATGAAAAATAACCTAAATCCCAATAGTATGAGAATTTATTTTAAAAATCCTTAAAATTTTTAATTAAGAAGTATAATTATGTAATTTCATCGTTTAATGCTATTTCTAAACAATTATCTCATAATTCACGCCATCGCGTTGTTTTCTTTGTGATAACGTAAGAATCATTTGCGAATAAATGTGTCTGCATTTGAATGAGCCCAATCTATTTATAAACGAATGATGTGATCAGAATTGAAATTTGAACATCAACTTCGATTCACTTGTTGGATTGTCAGTAAGTCTTTTCATTATTGGACTATTTGGTGTAATGGTTTACGAAAAACTAAATTCCAAGAAATCAAGGACAACCGACCTTACTTCAAATTTGGGACGTTCGAAAAACATGCATGAATGATACTGAGAATTCTATAGTCGATTCCTTTAGGGCAAATGGACTTTCTTCGTTAACCTTAATCCAAACAAGAGCAATACCAATACTAGCCCGTAAGAAAAGTTGTCTTTTGGTCGCACCAACGGGATCAGGAAAGACTGAAGCATCGACGATACCAATATTTTATTTGATTTCCCAAAATGAACAATCCATCGGATCAATAAAAGGGATCTATGTTACTCCTTTAAGAGCTCTAAATAATGATGTTTTGCGAAGAATAATTTGCTACGCCAAAAACAGTAAGTTGGATGTGCGAATCAGACATGGTGACACCTCGCAAAAGGAGAGAAGAGAGATCATAGATAATCCACCTGATATTCTAATCACCACCCCTGAATCTCTTGCAGTGATCCTGACAATCTCCAAATATCAGTCGGCGCTTAGGCAGCTTCAATGGGTGATATTGGACGAAATTCATGAGTTAATAAATAATGAACGTGGAGCCCATTTATCTTTAAGTTTAGAACGATTACAATCTTGCAGCAGCAAACAGATAGTCAGAGTGGGCCTTTCTGCAACGTTGGCAAATCCAGACGAAGCTGCACATTTCATCGGTGGAGAGAATCCATCATCTATTATAATTGACAACAGCATTAGGAATTTCGATATTGATATTAAGGTTGTACATGGATCAATGAATTCAGCTGCTGCTTTTGTAATTGATTATTTAAAGAATATCAAATTGTCAGGGACAGTGTTATTGTTTACGAATACGAGAGATGAATCTGAATATTTAGGCTCGATATTGAAAAAACAAAACGAAATACCAATAGACGTACATCATGGTTCTTTATCTCGGGAAATGAGGGAAGAAACAGAGCTTAGGTTGAGATCTGGGGTTAGTGGAATTGTAGTATGTACTTCTTCTCTGGAATTAGGCCTAGATATCGGTTCTGTAGACCTTGTGATACATTATGGATCCCCAAAACAAGTTTCAAAATTAATTCAAAGAATTGGAAGGAGTAGGCACAATAGTGCAAATTCTGCAAGGGGACTTATTATCGTCAATAACTTGGATGATGAACTTGAGTCAATCGCCATACTGAAGAGGATGAAAAATCATTCACTTGAAATTCAAAGGCCACATTACCATGCATTGGATGTTCTTGCTCATCATATAGTAGGAATTGCGTTGTCGAGCAAAGGAGCACACAGTACTTCTAATACTTTCAAAATTTTGACTCGCTCATATTCCTTCAAAGGGACTTCATATTCTGATTTTTTAGATTGTATAAATCTTCTTGAGAGTAACAAATTAATTATTTGTAATCATGATAAATCAGAATTTTCACGGAGGATAAAATCTTACAAATATTATTTTGATAACGTATCAACGATACCGCAAATTCTAAAATTTGACGTGATAGATATACTTAGGAAACGGAAGGTAGGTAGTTTGGATCAGCAGTTTGTGGGAGAGTATGGAGATAGGGGGAATATTTTCGTATTAAAGGGTTACCAGTGGCGGATTATAAACGTAGATGATAAGAAAATGCAAGTTAACGTAGAACAAGTTCTTGGTTCACAAATTAATGTCCCTCATTGGGTTGGTGAGATGATCCCCGTAGATGTAAGAACTGCGATCGAAGTAGGCAAATTGAGACATAAGGCAAAAAACCATAGCTTCTCCTTCATGTCTGACAAGGCAAAATTACTCGAAAATCTTGAAGTAATCCCGGATAGTAATAATATTGTAATTGAAAGCGTAAATAGAGTTAACACGATTATAATTCATAGTACATTTGGCAACAAGGTTAACAATACGCTTTCGTCTCTTTTTTCAACTATTATTTCCTCTCAAATAGGTTACCTGATTGAGACAAAGGCAGATCCATACAGAATTTTATTGAGCAGTGTTGCAAGAATTGGAAAGAAGCATATAGAAAATGTATTTACGGACCAATACGATGTGGAATCGATAATAATTGCTTCGTTGAATGGAACATACAATCTGAATTGGAAAGTATGGAATGTAGCTAAAAAATTTGGCATAGTTAATAAAGATGCTATATACGACAAAAAGATAGCTAGAATGATTTATGATAGATATTCTAAAACGCCGCTAAGTAAAGAATCACTCAGAGAATTATTACACGATAAATTTGATATCGAATCCACTGAAAAGTTACTTGCTAAAGTAAAACTAGGACAGACAGCGCTAAATTGGATTGACGGAACAGAATTTTCTTCACTTGCAGAACCAATTATCGAACATCAATCGAGATCTTCGCATTCTCCACTTAATGTTGAGCAAGGATTAATCGAATTAGTTAAAGAGAGATTATTGAAGACCAAACACAGGCTAATTTGCATAAGATGTGGAAAATGGGAACGATTATTGGAAACAAGAGAAGTTGGAGAAACAATATCGTGTAAATTATGTGGCTCTCGTTTAATAACTGCTACATTTGCATCAGATTATGATTTAACAAAAATTATATTACAGAAATTGGACGGGCTTCACATTACTTCAGAGGAGAATCATAAATTCGACCGCGCATGGAAAGCTGCATCGCTAATAAATAATTTTGGAAAACAAGCAATTCTCGTAATGTCAGGATATGGAATTGGGGTAGATACTGCTGCGCGCATACTTCGCAATAATGCAGATGATGAACAAATAATTCGAACAATATATGATGCTGAAAGACAATATATCATAACTAGAGGGTTTTGGAAAAGCGAATAAATTGAGATCAAAGTTTTTCGATTATTGTATCTCTTGTTATAGAAAGTTCTATTTTACCTTCCCTTCCGCTATTAAGTATTGCTCCAAGTATCCTCGCCCTATCACCCACATTTAATTTCCCAATTTCACTTGCACCTTCGCGCCATCCAACAAGCTTGATTTCTCCAGTATCATCGCCCAGGATAGTGTCTGAAACTGCTACTATTTCTCCATTTCTTGTGGTAACATCAACTAAATTAGGTTGTTGTAGTATGATTGCCTCTATCGCATAGTTGGTACCTACCGCAGTAACATTGTTAATCTTAGTTATAGATTCTTCTGATGTTGGGATATCAGTTGTATCATCCCTTATTTTTACATAAGAATCATCCCTCAATACGACTTTGTTTCCAAATAACCTAGTTGGGATACACTCTAATACGGAGTTTATTTTTGCATCTTCAAAATTTGGAATTCTATCGGCAGACACAAATATTAGGTTCCGTTGATTATCTACAGCTACGACACTAATCTTTCCGTCAGATTGCATTTTAGGAGAAGACATTAACCTAAGAATTAGAAGTTCGTACTCATTTTCAGATCCTATAACTTCTATCAATGAACCCTCATCACCATGAATTTCAAAATCTCCATTTCCATACTGGATATTTCCATTTTTTATTCGGGCGCCCACAATTCGAACTTTCGAATTACGTCTGATGATTTTGGGTATATCTGATTCATTTATGTTCCAAATTACAACTCTCAATTTTCTAACTCCTTCTTCATTTGAAATCGTCATTTGTAGTGATTTTCTTACATCGCCCTTAAGGTCAGAAAACTCAATTATTCTGGGATTATCCTTCACGTATCCGCTTATCACTATCCCGTCCTTTTCGTTGATAATATCATTCACATCAAGTTCCATAGATGAAATGTTGGGTATTCTAGTAGTGTCCTCGGTCAATTCTATCATACTGTTCTCACCAAGGTTTAGAAGCAACTTTCCATTGAGTCCTGCCTTGACATATCCGTTAGTTATTTTTATGAGGCTACCTGGTTTCAATTCTAATTTGTCAATTTCAGGTATTAAATTCTCCCAAATTTTAATTCTGATACTCCCAGATTCGTCGAATATTGTCATCGTCCTATTCGTAATTTCTTGTCCAGTTTCCTTTTTCGTAAAAACACGTTTTGGATATATAGAAAGAATTCGGCCTACTAAATTCACATCACGAGCTCCGATATAAAGATCCTGTATCCCTAATTGCGTGCGAGAAGCACTTTCAAAAGAAATCCCAAGATCAGACCCTACCAGAAATAATGCACCTTGGTCTGTTAGGTAGCCCGCACCAATTTTTCTCTTCTTAATGTCAATCAATTCTCTAATTTGATCTAAACTTATTTCTGGCTTCTTCTCCATTAATATTTCAATCATTTTTTTAAAATCCAGTGACAATGCTATGACATCCTGATTAAATATCAAAATTAGTTAGTTGCCTATATGTTTTCAGTATGCTAACCATAAAAATCAAACAAGGAATGAAGATATAGGTCCACAATCAAACCGCAAGTATAATCTTATCGAACTGCCTGTTCTATTTCCATGAGGTCTATGATATTCGCGAAGCTACATTTTGATTTTGTAATTTATTTACTGGGTTTTATTTCGAGATTCTAAAATTCAAATGGTTTTGAAAATTGTCAAGATGTACGCAAGTAATCGGCATCAAAGATATGATTTCAATATAGATATAGTTCTAATTATTCCAAGATCTAAGATATAATTTCCTAACCTCGGTCCACTAGTATTATTAATCAACATTTTATATAGAAGCTCAAAAAATCTTATAGGTTCAATCGCGTTGGCTCTGGCAGATTGATAAATCGCATTTTGAATATCCTGAGCTGATTGAGAACTGTTATTGTCATTAATATCTTGTAACCTGGATTTCAATGCAATTATCGCCTCTACCTCTGATTCTGATAAATTAATATCATATTTTTCATCAGTTGTCAAATAATCATCGGCCCAATTGCTTGCACAGCTCAGCTTTATTTTCAGCTCAGGAGTAAGTTTGGAGACTAGTCTGTATTTTAACAATCTCTCGTAAATCTTCCTAATCCTATCTTGAGTAAATAGTGTAGCTTGCTGCGCCATTAATTGATATGGCACATGTTCCATGTTCTCGTCCGGAGGTTGGAAATGATTTATGTATTCATATAAGCCCTTAATCTTTAGCATTCTTTCATAATTCTTTTCCTTCTTCTTTCCAAAGAATAGATCTTCACACGCATCGTATTCGTCCATTAAAACAGGTATATCTTCAACCCCGATAGTTCGAGTGCCAGATATTCTTTTTAATAATAATAGTAAAAGAGATTGCGGAGTTCCATACCTTAACCATTTTTGTGGTGTCAACACATTCCCTGCAGATTTACTGATCTTTTTCCCAACTTTATCAAGAAACATTTCATATTTTACATGTAGAGGATGAGGAAAACCCAAAATTACATCTGAAACCCAATCATTAATTCTAACTGAATCCATAATATCTTTACCATATGCTTCAAATCTAATATCAAGGGCACTCCACCTCGCGGCAAATTCAACTTTCCACGCCATCTTTCCCATACCTCTTGTCGTAGATACCTCACCATTGTAGTTACATCCAAAGATCTTATTGTTACCTAGTGTGGTTCCGATGCAGCTATATGCTACCTTCTTCTCTTCCGAAAAATATTTGCTTGCCCTTGCTACGTAGAGCCTTCCGCACGATTCGCAAACAGGAAAATAAGGTAACGAATCTTTATATTTGTCTTGGCCTACATATTCAGATATCTTATCTCCTAGCTCTTCATGCATAGACAAAATCCTATCCATTTGAGTTGTCAAAATCCCTTCCTGGTAAGTTTCGGAAGCTTTCTGAAGTTCATATTTAACGCCTACTTTGTCAAGAGAGTCACTCAAAGATGCTATCATATGAGAGCTAAATGATTCATGGCAATCACCTGATGGATCTGGAATATTGGATACTGGTTTACCAAGATAGTCCTTCAGCCAACTCGGTAGCCCTGATGGAATTTTTCTAAGTCCATCCATGTCATCAGCATATGCCACGAGTTTCGAATTGTACCCAATATTCGTGAGAGCTAAGGAAACACCATATGCTCTTACTGCATCTCCCAAACTACCAATATGTGGAATTCCTGAAGCGCCAATCCCACTCTCTACTTTAATTAGTTCCATGGATCGCCCCAAGTGTATTTCTCTTTCAACGAGGTTTGATGCTAATTTGTCCAACCACGTTCCTTTACCAATTATGTGTTTGCTCATAAATCATAATCTCTTTGACATATAGGGTCCTTCAAGATGATAATCAAATTTACGGTAATATTCTCTAGTCCCAATCGAGCTAATAATTGATATCTTGCTTAACCCATATTCATTTTCCACAATTCGTTCTGCAGTTTTTAATAGTTGCGAACCTATTCCCTTATGTTGATATGCCTTAAAATCTTTTTTACCTACATCTATCATTTGACCATATACATGTAATTCCCGTACAACTGCACATGATTTACCATTATCCTGCAATTCTTTTCTATGGGGGTTATATAATTTCCGTAACCTCAAAAATCCGAAGAGCAATTGCTTTCTCAAATCTTCAACGCTTAGAAATGTTTCCAGTCCGTTGGAAGATTTATAATCAATCCTTCGCAATTCGGGTTCAATTTCTAGGCACTCTGTCTTTAATCCTGCTTCCCTGCAACGGATGCATTGACAAATAATCCCTAAGTCATATATTTTTCGTTTAAGTAATTGCCTCAAATTACTAACCTTGGGACCGCCAACGATTAGATCTGAATTAATCTCTCTTTGAATACGCATTATTCTTACCCAAGGTGGTACTATTTTCTTGACTTGCACCAAAAGATCCACTAATTCACTTTCTGAATACGGTAAATAAAGATTATTTTTATACAACTTTGCAAGCCCAGTATTTTCCAAAACGACTGTTGGGTAAATTTTAAGCATGTCGGGTCTTAGATTCTCATCAGAAAATAATTTTCTAAGATCTTCAAAATCATTTTTGAGATTGGAACCTGGAAGCCCAGGCATCATATGCGCAACTATTTTAAATCCAGAATCCCTCGATAATCGAAAACATTCGTAAACATCATTTAAATTATGTCCTCTGTTAACTTTTTTCAATAAATCTTCCCTCAATGTTTGGATACCAATCTCTATCCTTGTTACTCCTAGTTCTAACATTAAATCTATATGGTCCCGTTTGCAATAATCTGGCTTAGTTTCTATTGTGTATCCAACGCACCTGATTTTACTCGTTTCGTTTAATTGTTTTGCTTCTTCCAATGTTTTTGATTTTATACCGTTTAAGGCATCCAAACATGATTTCGTGAAATTTGTTTGGTATTCTCTTGGCATGAATGGGAAAGTCCCGCCCACAATGACAAGTTCTACCTTGGAAATATCATGTCCACGTGAGTATGCTTGAGACAATTTCGAACATATCTGTTTTTGGGGATCGTACTCCGATTTTTGAGCCAAAATTGTAACCGGTTCCTTGCCGGTGTAACTTAGGGGGACATTATATTCTACCCCTCCTGGACAATATATGCATTTACCATGGGGACAAGGGTAGGGTTTAGCCATAATCGCAATAACTAATACGCCTGAAGCAGTTTTAATTGGTCTAACCAACATCAATTTCCTGATCTTACTATCCTCAGGGAGGTATCTTATAATATCGGTATTTTTAGGTATAAAGGAAAGATTATATTTTGACGAAAATTCCCTAATTCTTTTCATAATTGCATTCATAGTCAAGTTTTTGTCAGCACTCGTTTCTAATTGGCGAGATATAATTTGGCAAATCGAATGATACTCAAAATTTTCTCCTCGTTCCGCTAGCTTCGTGTGCTTACTCATACTAAGGCATAAAATCTATCACGTATATATAGTACTTAAAAAGGTGCTTAATTAGTAATAATATAATTAAATGCCATACTTGTGAGCAAGACACTTATCCAACAGTTAACTGAGTATTCTTCATTTATTTTAGTAAATCAAAAAATGATATCGAATAACCAGTCTTTAAGTATTTAATTTGTTATTTGTTGAATGTACTATTCTTCAAAAACAATTCATATCTTATCAATAATCACGATATCGTTAAAGTAATATTGTATAACTTTGTAAATCTAAATATCTAATTAAAACTGTACTATAGTTTGTACTGTCCAAACTTGACCAAAATAAATTCCGTAATAATAGTGAATAACTGCATAAGATTTTAGTATTTTTTTGTTTATCTTCGCAACTCAATTTGTGTTTCACGTTTTGTCTATTTAAAATCTTAATTATCATTCAATATTGACGTAGAAATTATTGCTCCTTTGATAATATGAATTGAAGTCATTGAAATTAAATGGTCATTCTTATTGGATAGCCTCCATCTTTAACTCTGTCTTTCAGTAGATTAATTTGATACTAATTATTCAATAATTAAAAAAACAATTTGTAATACTCTCATTTGCTCTTAAAAATAGTACTAAAGATATATAGAAACACCTAACCTGAAAAGGTACAAATAAATCGAAACAAATTGTGATTCAACAAGTTCTTCAACTAATCCGATTTAGAAAAACATTTTTATTTATTAATTATCAAATAAGAAAAAGTTACTTTATGGCTTTGTTAGAGCAAATTAAGAAACTGAGAATGCAAATATCCTGTGGAATTAATTCATCCATATCACTGTTGAAGGGTTCGCCATCTCTGGTAGGATTTAATATTAAGAACGGTTCATATGACGCCAAAAAAGTGTTAAAATACTTAGGGTTAATTTTTGTTAATTACGTTTTGATATCTTGTAAGGAATATATTAAAAGGGGAAAATTAGTTAGTACGATTTGCTATTCATCAATGGTCAGATGAGACTTTAGATAAATGATCTTTTGAATTTGATTATATACGGTGTTATTTCAATCATATTATTGGTATTGTTCAGTATAGTGACTATTTTAGTTTTGTATGGAGATCAGCACGATACTTCATTTTTTCAGGTTGACAAATTTCCTTTATCACTCACAAATAAGAACGTTCCTATTTTGGATAATTTGATGATTGTATCGAGTCTTTATGGAAGAGAAATATTTTGGTTTTTTATGATAGTAATGCTTAGTTTGCTAGGCGGCATTGACGGTAGAAAAACTGCACTGTTTCTTGTGCTATCTATCTTAATAATAGCATTCCTTAATACTATGTTGAAGGATTTAATTCAGCGACCTAGACCCGAAGTTTCAGCGGATAGAATACTGGTTCCGCAGGACAAGGAATTCTCTTTTCCGTCTGGACATGCATCAATAGTGGCTGGGTGTGCTGTAACAACTGCAATTCTGTTTAGTAACTCTGCAAGAAGAAAAATTATAGTATGCTTTGTAATGTTAGAGGCTGCATTGGTTTGTCTATCACGAGTTTATGTGGGAGTCCATTATCCTTCGGATATACTTGGTGGGATTCTACTCGGAGCAGGAATATCACTGGGATTAATTGCAATTAGGGGAAGAATATACCAAACAATAGATTTTATGAGAAATTTTTTAAAAAAAAATAGCTTCATTCTAAGAATTTTAATTTTGATCTTTATTAATTATGTTTCTGTAATAATGACTAACTTTTAATAATACTTCTGTTCGGTTAATTTATTATAAAGAGCGGCGCCAATATAGAGGGAGGAGTATTTATGACTAAAAGGTTTTCGGTGAATTTACAACTAATCCCATTTGCTTTAGCAGAGCTTTATTGATTTCGCAAGTGTAATTGATTTTAGAAGATCCTCGTTCATTATTTCTTGATTTTTGAATTTGTTGTTAAAATGGATTAAATCTATTATTTTTGTCCTATCCATATTGACTAACGTGCTTCCATTATTCATGGAGTTATTTGCATTGATATTTGCACAAGTATTACTATTAGTCAAGATCAACAGTTTGTCTACAAGATTTAGTGATTTCGAAATATTTGATACTTGTGCATTAGCTGCAGAGTAATTACTGTTTAATACAACTGAGACTGCGACTTTTGAACCGAATTCGTCGCTGTAAACCACATCTATACCGTCCCCTATTGGACTATCCAAGTTTAGTTCTTTTACATTTCCCGTGTAATTTGTGCAAGATAGCAAATTTCGGACTGCCTCACGTATTTCAGATTCAAGTCTGTTCATGTCACTTGTAACCTTTCTAATTTTAATGAATTCTGAAAGGGATATATCCATAAGACTGCCTTTAATCTTCAATCCAGGGTATACACTCTTTATTGTCTCATCAATCGCGTCCTCGTCAATTGTGACCGATCCCAGTCTTGCAGCAATTTCTGTGGCATGATACATTATATTTAGTACGGATCTTACATTTCTAAAATCTGGAAATTCATCAAATATGATTCTTATTTGGGAAGCTAGATCACTTTCTTGCTTAGAATCAAACATGTTATAGCGATCATTAAATCTTAAATATTCAAAAATTATATCAAGAAGTTCGTTTAGAGTACTAGACCCAGCTAAATCTATCTTGTAATTTGCTTTTTCAAGTCTATCAAAAACCGAACCATTTTGAGTTCTGATTTCATTGTATGATGAAGGAGTCAGAATTAGCATTAAGATGGATGACGGAATATGTGCATTTATTATTGCTTTCATCAAAACCAATGAGTCTTCATTGGAATCAAATTCATCAAATTGAAAAATGGTTAATTTCTTTGTGATTTTGTAATTTATGGAAGTGATGGCGCTCAAACTGTTTATTACTCCCTCAAGAGATCGTATATTTTCAACATCTGATTTTAATTTATTATCAATCAATGATTTAATTATCTCTATTTCTAAATCAGAAAAATCTTCCGAAAATGTATCACGAAGGTATGAATAATTGAGCTTGAGTGCACCTCTCAACACAGACTTTGCTTTTTCGGAAATAGGCGTTCCTCTAATTCTATCTTTTAACCCATAATTTAATAACTTCTTTGCATTTCTTGCATTCTTTTCCGCATACTTAACAGATACATTTAGTATTCCATCCCTCAATTTTTCAATGTCATAATCACTAAATCCACCTAGAATAGCATCATAGAGATTAGTTATATTCCGTGGGGCAACTTTGGAGAGATCCACATATGAACAAATAGTATTTTCCGCTAATTCTGTTAGCCCTCGAATGTGCAATGCCAGATGCGTTTTTCCGGACCCAACATCTTGTATGAGAGTAATTAATCTAAAATCTTTGTCCGTTGGAAACTTGCCCAATTTGGAATGCAAGTCTTCTATACATGACACTATCGCATTTTTTGCTGATTTGTGCGTTTTTCCACCCAAAATCTTGGTATCCGATATTGAAGGCGTCGGGCTACTTGGATAGGGGTTTACCTCTAATCCGTAAGGATATGCCATGTTAGTTGACCTGTATACACCTGATATATCCATGAAGCAAGCCACGAACTACTATGCCTTCTTCTCCCCCTGTGGATAATTCATATTCATCTTGATATTTGTTGATCAGCTGGTCTACAAAATCATAAAATTCTCTTTGAGACATCGTATGTTTGCTTGTAATCTCGCTCCTAGCTCTACTAAGCTCAACCCACCCTATAGAATTATTAATTTTTGTGAGAAATTCATCAAATTCTATTTTAAAACTTTCCAGATCCAGACTTGAATTTACAGTAATTTGATCCAATTTTTCATTTTCATTATTCGTGAACAAATTTATTGTATTAGCCAAAGCGTTCTTCACAGCCTTGGTTTGAGCATCCAATTTATTTTCCAACGAATTTATCGATTCAAATAGAATTTTGAACTTGGGATCTGAATCTACTATGTGCTGTACATAAGCTTCGTTAGTCCAGCAATAATATGAAGTTCCCTTTTTGTCAACGCAAACCTTGCCAGATTTAGATAAACCTTCAAGGATTTTGTCTACGTCTAATGAGTTAAACTCTCGCTTCAGATCTGTCTTCTTTATTCCCCACACGCCTGTAGACAAGACTCTTTCCAATATTTGTTCGGAGGACATGAGAGATTGATTTTAAACTTTTTATTTAAGCAACGGTGTGACAGGTGTCATTACAGCTGGTTAACTTTTATTGATCAATGTTAGCATATTATTATTAAATAACTTTCTCCTAAAGAAAGAGGGATGATGATCAAGACTTTTCTGAACCGTGATGAAAGCACTAGGGTATCTGACCAGTATGTTTCATGTTGCAAAATAAAGTAAAAATCACACGACAATAATTCTAAGGTGTGCCAAAAAGATATTTTCATGATATTAGCGATCTTAGAAATAATTTGCACAAAGGAGGCGCTTCAATAATACAATATGGTGAAAAAAAAATTCCCTGTATACATATTGAACCTGAAAAATATTCCAAAATAATACAAGCAGTAGCTGGAAGGAAGCTTGTAGTCGACATCCTATTAGATATTTTTTCCGATGGAAGGCAAATATTCATAGACGTTTTTATGAATTATGTAGATTATGGTTTTAGTGAAAACTATCTACTCTATGCTAACCAAATGCCTGAATTCTTCAAATATCTGGCAGAAACAGGAATAATTGCAATAAGTCCATACAATGATCGTCTTGAGTCCGAACCAAATATACTTCTAGTCCAAATTCCCAAGCTAACTCCTGCAGAAGAAGTGTATGCGCAAATTATTGAAACGATAAGAAAAGAAGTTTCATAAATGCGATGGCCGGGATTTGAACCCGGGTTACCAGATTGGCAATCTGATGTCCTAGACCAAACTGGACGACCATCGCTTGTAATGCTTCACGAATTATCTGTTTTTTAACTGTTTCTTAATTCAAAAATTAGATTGAATATTGGAAATTATTAATTGATGCATCATCTTAAACTACTAGTACTAAAGTTGTATAACCTCTACTCTCGCTACCTGAGTCTTCAGACAATTCGTCCACAATAATTGTAAAAGATAACAGATCTCCCTTGATACACTTACTAGCGTCAAAAAGCATATAATCGTCAATAAAATCCACTGGATTCAAACTTTCGCTACTTAGTTTATAAGCGATTTGATTAGTGCAAGACGATGATATCAACTCCTGTTTGCTATATCTACCAACTCTTGCTGTTCTTCCTTTCCTTGGCACGGCAACAATTCTTACTTTAATATTACTTGTGGTATTTTCAGTATATCTATTCATGCCATTGACAGAAACCTTGAAGGAGAATGGATATCCTGCGGTAGTTTCAGCCATTTTGCTTACACCATCATTCATGATTATGTCTACTTTCCTAATCGTATTACCGTATTTTTCAATCCAATTGTTTGTAGTATTAACTATTTCTATAATCAAATCCTTCCTTAGTGTAGTTTCATCTAGTGCTAGTTGGTACCGGTCAACCCAGTCTTTATAATCATTACTAATATCCATTATGAAATTACAACAAGTATTCTGGTAATCTTGAATGTTTGTCGCTCGTTCAGATCCAATATCTCTAGAAAACAATAATATCCATTATAAGATACCTTATTAATTGGTTTAAAAGTAAGATATTTCATTAATTGGATATTTCTAGGAATACGAAATCTCAGGCCAAATATCTCAAAATTAATTTGGCTCTAAAATTTTATTTTATATCACAAATCACAATTAACTAGGACAATTAGTTACCTCCAAGTACTAAATAATCCTTTAATGTTAAGTTTATTACTAACTAATTTTAATTTACATATGAGTCGGAAAAAATATAAATCATTTTCTTATTCTCAACTTTGGTAATCATCATCACGAATAATATAATCCATTTTTGATATATTTGGACTATAGAAATGTCAGTAAAAGTTGAAGATAAGTTAGAGATCTCAGAGTTATTGTCTCGCTACAATCTGTCCATGGATAGGAATGATGTAGAAGGATGGCTTAATACTTGGCTAGATGACGGCGCATTTATCGCTAATTTTGGTGAAGCACGTGGCAAAAAAGAGCTAGAGGAACTCATGAAAAGAATTCTGTCAGAATTTGCAAGTGGAAAACGTCATGTGACTACAAATTTAATAGTTGGAGGGGAAGAGAAAAACGGTGTAGGCGTAATTTCCTACCTAACAGTTATCGACGCAAAAACAAAACCCAGTATTGTTGCATCGGGGTTGTATAAAGATATCTTGCAAAAAGATGACAAGAATAATTGGAAATTTTTACACCGGCGATTGGAAGTGGATCTTGTTGATAAAGAATCATAAACAGCAGCAAGTCATAAGTGATACCGATAACTTTTACCTCTCAAATTTTAGTCTCTCAAAATAGTATCAACAATACTAACTAAGTAGGAATAATAACGTTTGGAGTATACAATGCTGAATGATTAGCAAATAAAACATAGGAAACTTTAACAAAAATGAACCTCAAAACAGATTCAATTTCTTAGGATGCATTAGTTTAATGAATGTACACGAATTTACTAGTTATTACCTTATGTCAGTAACATAGTTCGCTACCAATCCTATCAATTTAAAAAAATATATGTTAGAATGTATTAGTTGAACAATAACCTTTTTTCTAACACCTTTTATTATGTAAACAATAAACATACCTATTGATTCTTGATGTCGATAATTGTTCCTTTACATTAAATACCCTTTGATTTTTCTGTGATTGACTATCTATTAAAAGGTGACTATATTGTTATTCTCACATCTGAGAATCGTGTGATACGTTAATTCCCTACTGCTAATGAACCAGGATTATGAGAATATTTACTGGTCTCCTACTGACAACCATTATGGGATTAACTGTAGGTTTGTCATTATTTGGGATGAAATATAATTTAGAAAACTTAGTGGCATACGGTCAGATAAACGAAAAATCAAATGCTACATCAAACACGACGATAAGTACTGGTCAGCTTGCTTCTATGTCCACTCCGGGCAAAAAGACATTTCATATATTTAGTACAGAGATACCTGATGTAGATGAAGAAAAATTAAAGGTAGCAGGAGATGCTTTTTCAGAAACAACGCTTATGGTAAAGAAGGGCGACAATGTTACAGTTAATTTTTATAACGTAGACCCTGTGACATCAGAAAGACATACTTTTACTGTTGGAGATCCGTACAAAGTAAACACTGACGTGGCAAGCGGACAGAAAGGTACTGTAACATTTACAGCAGACAAGGAAGGGTTGTTCACGTTCTATTGTGCATATCACTTGCCAGTTATGGTGGGCCAATTGCAGGTGATTCCCTGATCCATTTAATCTATTTTTGCCCTATGATTTTAGCCAATAATCCTACAGCCGAAGTGTAGGGTTTGCATAAAAGTTTTATGTGGTCTGTATATCAGTTGAAGGAACCTGTGCTATCGATTGAATTATGATTAGTTTCAAATACATCATGATTTAGTTTTAATTCTTAGTCATCAGAACGTCGTTGTCCCTTCACTAAGGGTACAATTTTGATAACCGACAAAAAGTAATATAATTAATATTTATTCCGCGAACTGCGATTACCTTCAAATTTAAATTTTTGAATGACATTATTCCAAGTTAATGAATTTTGTTTACAAAATAGCTCAATTAGTATTTGGCTGTATCAACTTTCGAGAATTTTGCTACATAATTTTAACTTAGACTGAAGACATTAATCCAAGAAATTACAAAGTCATATCATGCTAATTGGTCTAATAGGAAAGGCTAATGTAGGAAAATCTACATTTTTTGTTGCCTCTACGGACGTGCCTGTCTCAACTGGTAATTACCCATTCACTACAGTTAAGCCGAATGTAGGTATCTGTCACGTTAGAATAGAGTGCGTATGCAAGGAATTTAAAGTTAGAGATAACCCGGTACATTCCTTGTGCATAGAAGGGAATAGATTCATCCCTTTAGAAATTATTGATGTCGCAGGCCTAGTACCGGGGGCTCATGCAGGGAGAGGGCTCGGAAATCAATTCTTGGATGATGCAAGATTAGCAGATGGAATGATCCACATAGTGGATATCTCTGGTTCAACTGACGCGGATGGACATAGTACAGAGAAAGCCTCACATGACCCCCTTGAAGACATAGAATTTGTAGAACAAGAATTCGATCATTGGCTAAAAGATATTGTAAAGAAGGACATGGACAAACATTCACGAGATTTTGATTCAAATGGCACCCTTGCAGGGCAAATTCTAGTGAAGAGACTGTCTGGTTTGGGTATAGGACCTATAGTCATTGAAAAAGCACGTAATGATCTATCTCTAGTAAATAGAAAATTAAATAGCTGGACAGATGAAGAGACGTTAGAATTTTGCAAATATGTAAGGAAACTATCGAAACCGATTGTAATTGCTGCAAACAAAATGGACATTACTTCATCGTTTGATTTTCTCAAAAGAGCACAGAAAGACAGAGAAAACGTGGTTCCATGCATGGCAGAGGCAGAAGCACTTTTGCGTAAGGCCAGTAAATCAGGATTAGTTGATTATATTCCAGGTAATGGGAACTTTAAGATAAAGAATAGAAACATGCTAAATGAAAAACAGCTAAATGCGCTTAAAAGAATCTCAGATCTTATGAATACTTATGGTTCAACTGGGGTTCAAAAGATCATTAATACCTTATGTTTTAATTTACTCAAGATGAAAGTAGTATTTCCAGTAGAAGATGACTTGAAGCTAACTGATAAGAAGGGTAATATTCTTCCTGAAGCTCGCTTACTTGATGAAAAAGCAACTGCAAGGGATCTGGCTTACAATATTCATAATGACCTCGGAAAGAATTTTTTGTTTGCAATTGATATCAGAAGTAAGAGGAGAATCGGCGCTGATCATATTTTAAGAAATAAAGATGTAATAAAGATCGTGTCAACAGCAAGTAGGAAATAACGTTACATTGGTTATATGTCTCGGAATTGAAAGTACAGCGCACACCTTTGCCTCTGCCGTGATAGAATTTAATAAGAATGACGCCCAATTCAAAATACTTTCTGATTCTAGACATACGTATAAGTCACCACACGCAACGGGCATTCATCCTAGAGAAGCTGCGAGACATCATGCAATGGTCTCGCCTGAAATTTTGAGGAATACTATGGAATCAAGTAATGTAAATTACAATGATCTGGATTTTATTGCCTTTTCTAGAGGTCCTGGATTGGGTCCCTGTCTTAGGGTTGGCGCAGTAATTGCTCGTTCCTTATCTTCCTTTTATATGAAGCCATTAATTCCAGTAAATCATGCTCTAGCTCATGTAGAGCTCGGAATACAGTTGACAAAGGCTACGGATACATTGGTTTTGCTTGTTTCGGGGGGACACACCATGATACTTCTCTTCAGCAATTCTAGATGGAGGGTAATAGGTGAAACGTTGGATATTACCATCGGGCAATTATTTGACCAGTTTGGGAGGTTCATAGGATATTCTTCCCCCTGTGGAGACAAAATTGAACAATTAGCACTTGATTCGTCTAAGAACTATATACAATTGCCTTATTCAATAAAGGGTAATGATGTCACGTTTTCTGGTTTGCTATCTGCATGTAAAAGATTAAGATTAAAAAACGAGCAAAAGGTTGAAGATATATGTTTCTCTCTACAGGAAACTGCATTTACAATGGTAGCAGAAGTAATTGAAAGGTCGTTATCAGCAACAAAGAAGAAAGAATTATTGATAGTAGGTGGAGTTTCTGCTAACAAGAGGATTTCAGAGATTCTCCGGTCGGCATGTACTCGGTACAACACAACATTTCTGGCTAATCCTAGCAAATACTCGGGAGATAACGGAGTACAAATAGCTTGGACGGGAATGTTGGAATATTTAGCGGGTGGATACGAAGTATCTATTACTGATTCTAGTATATCTCAGTCTTGGCGTTTGGACTCTGTAGATGCCAAATGGAGGAATTGAGTCAAAGCCTGAGATTGTCTTTTTGATCCTTAATCTCCTTTGCCCATTTCTTACTATTAAATACACTAAATTTGTAAGTCTTCCCCTTTGCCGAAATTAATACCTTAGTTATAATGAAACCTTCATGCCCAATCGAATCTACACTTTGCAGCGGAATATCCAATAATAATTTTCCTACTTTCTTGGAAAGTGTAGCCATCGTGCCTTCAGTTTGTTCAAAAATGATTCGTTGATTGGTCAACGTCATTATTCCATTGCCGAGATTTGCTTCAGCACAATCCTCCTCCATGATTATATGTTCACCAGGGTTGGGATCTATTGCAGGTGCCACGTTTTTATCTCTATTATTTCGTATTTATTTATTGCAGCAATATCTTGAATTAATTGCAAAGGGTGCAGAGTCCAATATCTATTTGACAAAATGGTACAATAGGAAGGCTATTTCAAAAATCAGAATACCAAAGATTTTCAGGGAACAAAAACTTGACAGAACGTTAAGAAGGCAACGAACTATACATGAGGCAATGATTATCTCAGAAGTAAAAGGCTTAGGACTAAGGACACCCTATCTATATTTTGTAGATGCCAAGAATTCAGAGATAATCATGGAGTACATAAAGGGAACAAATGCGAGTTTTAATCTGAATGAAAGAATATGCTTTGAGATGGGAGAATACGCTGCGTCTATCCATGCAAATGATATTATTCATGGAGATTTGAATCCTAACAACGTAATCAGTGGGAAAAATATTACGATGATTGATTTTGGACTATCATTTAATTCCAACCGAATTGAAGATAAAGCGGTAGATATTAGACTGATTAAGGAAATATTCAATAGTTTGTATTCTGATTCTTATTTGGAGTTTTATTCTGCATTTTTGGACGGTTATTCATTAAGTAAGGAGTTTCAGAAAATAATCAATAAAGTCAAAAACATCGAAATGCGAAGAAGATATGCAGTATTTGCTCTTACATGATATTTGGGAAAGTATCAGTTCATTAGGAATGGAGGGACGATGTTAAAAGCTATTCAATTAAAATAACAAATGAATTTTTTTCTGTATTTCGTGTTGAAATTAATCTTACAATAAGTGATAAGAATATTTTGTTATTATAGTAGCTCGAAACCATACTTTTTTTGATGCTTTATCCCTTAAATTAGGTCTGACTTACGAAATTCTTAGTTATATACGACTTTATTTATACCCCAATCTAGCATTTGCATTTATAATATTATAATTACTGGAACAAATAATTTCTGTTATAGAGATAAGTTTGGTGCATCGTAAATAAATCGAAGCAATTTATGTTGTATGTGCTTCACCAATTTCAGGCATACGGAGAATTAGCTTAACTTGTCAATCGTCGATTTTAGGGGAAATTTCACGAGATATTCTATTATACTGGATACGTGAGATAATCAATTAAGATGACAGCAGGAAAATATTTCAATAGAGCAGTGGTAGCGTTGGATGCTCCACACATCGGGTTTGTAGTTAGAGAAACTCCGGACAAAATAGTTGTTTTTGGCGATGGAAAAGAAAGATATGACATACCTCTATCTGAAATTCAAACAGTAAGTAAAAATGTTTTAGTAGGACTCAATTTCGATGAAATAGCAAAGAAATATTCTGTGAATCGTGATGCGCCACTACCCACAAGCAAGTATGTTGATCCCTGGGGATCAGAAGGAGTAGTAGATCTGACAACTTATATGAAGCAATATCGAAAAACCCTATTTAACAAAGGAGTTAGACTGGAAAATGAAGATCATGTAGGTCATGTTATGAAAGAAACTGATGACGAAATAGTTGTATTTGGCGAGAGGGATTATAGATTCGATATCCCAAAATCGAAAATTATTGCAGTCGGGAGAAATATAATCTTAGGCATGGATTGGGACGAGCTATTTAAATACAAAGTAGATAAAGATAAACCGCTGCCTACTGGAGATACACTTGATAATTTGGCTAAAGAAGAAGAAGATATTCTGAAAATGATGTACGAAGGAGACCAAAGCAAATGATCGAAAAACCGATTTAGTTAAAAAAATGTTGCAGTTTGGTAGTACTAGTTACTAAGATGATGACTTGTGTTGCTCAGACGCATCAGAAATGCATGACTCACTTGTTATTTCAATCGAATCATAAAGTTACACTTCTATAATGAAAAACATTATTCATGTTACGTAATTCATAGATATTGGGCATATTAATTACATAGATTATGAATTGTAAATATACACTAGAAATTATTTACAGTTGGTAAATATGACATGTTATTTACACCAATAGAATCGTGAGAATCATCGTGTTATGTGATTTGTTAGCCTTTTATAACTTTCCCAGCATGAAGTCCAAAAATCAGATAGTTACCATGAAACTATATCACAATACTTTGATAAACGTTCCTATTTGTTTCAATAACAATTATAATTTTCATTAATATTAAATATTCGACTGATGTGCTTTAACCTATGTATAGGTCTAGACCACAAAAAGAATTGGATGAAAACATTCTCAAATTCTTGTCCTCTGGTACTACTGATCTTGAAATTCTAATATATGATATTCTAGCTACAGAAGCTCACGTTATTATGCTGAACGAAATTGGGATACTAAAGACTGATCAATTAAAGAAAATTCTTATCGAATTGGAATCGATCTTGAAGAATCCCGATTCCCTTGTCCTTAAAGGGGAGGATATTCATGAGGCAATAGAAATTCAATTAGTAGAAAAATTAGGACTAAATATTGGCGGAAGAATTCAAGTTGGGCGGTCCAGAAATGACCAAATTGCGACAGACATTAGGATGAAGGCAAGAGATGATCTTAATAGGCTGAGTGATGATGTATCAAAACTTATTCAGTGCTTATTAAGGAAATCGGAAGAAAACTTTGATTCCATAATGCCTCTATACACACACATGCAACAAGCGCAAATAGGTAATTTTTCACAATATCTTTTGGCTTATTGTGAGGAATTATTCAGATGTAATGAAAGATTGTGTCTTGCATATAAGCACGTTAACAAGTCCCCTTTGGGGTCAGGACCGGTAGGAGGTTCAATTGTAAAGTTAAATCGGAACAGAACTGCAAACTTGCTGGGGTTTGAAGGACTAATTATCAACTCGATCGACGCGACGACATCTAGAGATTTTATTGTGGAAACCATAGCAGCTTTGGCTCTTATTATGATACTCATAAGCAGGATGTGTGAAGATCTAATAATATGGTCTTCACAAGAATTCGGATTTGTAGAATTAGACGATAAGAATGTTTCAACTTCCAGTGCTATGCCGCAGAAAAAAAATCCAGACCCTCTAGAATTAACTGAGGGCAAAAACTGCATTGTTAATAGGGAATGTTGTAACAACGATGACTTTGTTAAAATCACTGCCTTCTGGATACAGCAGGGATCTGCAAGATTTGAAATTGACATTCTGGAATTCTTTCAACATAGTAGCATCCTCGCTGAGGATACTGACATCGATATTCGAGTCACTTATCGTTCGAAAAGATGTAATGATGGAAGCGGTGCATTCAAGTTATGCAATTTCACTTGATATCGCAGAACAACTGGTACTAATGAAGGACATACCATTTCGAGTAGCGCATAAGATAGTAGGTGCAATTGTAAATTATGCTCACATCCATAAGATACCTGTAGATTCCATAAATATAAGTGATCTCAATGCGATAATTCAGGATTATCCTTCTGTCAATTCTGAGGATATAATGGAAATATTGCGTAACATATCAGCTGACAAATCATTGCAATTGCGCTCATCTCTTGGTTCCCCAAATCCTTTAGATCAATCAGAATTAACTCAAGTATTCTATGGACAATTAGGCGAAATTCGAGCAAATCTTGCTGATCGCAAGGAGAATCTCAACACGTCACTAAAAAAATTATCAGAAAGTGTAATCAATATAATTTCAGAATAAGATAATAGTATTACTATGAAGTTAAATAGATACTCCATTAAAGTAACATGCAGTATTTTTGAACAATTTATGTCACCGCAATAAACTTCAACTTGTTTGATTTAGATATCTTATTTGAGTAAGAACAATAAAACCGATTTCTGAACATGTAGTCGATTTTCGACTTCATCCCAAATTACTGATGAATCACCGTCAATTACTTCAGAAGTAACTTCTTCGCCACGCTTAGCTGGCAAACAATGCATGAAAATTGAATTCTTTTTAGATAGACTCATCAATTGCCTGTTAACTTGATACTTTGGAAAAAACGTACTTCGTTTCGATATCCCATCCTTCTCATCTCCAATCGATATAAACGTGTCAGTCACTACTATATCTGCATTCTCAGCAGCTGTGCGAGGATCCCTGACGATCTCAAATTTGGTATTTGTATTTGACGCCTGTAATTCTACAATATCTAGTACTTCTTGGGGAGGTTCGAATCCTTTTGGTATCGCTGCTTTGATATCAATTCCCAATTTGGAACAAGCAATTAGTAGATCATTACAGACATTGTTGCCATCACCAACCCAGGCAAGTGTAAGATTCTTCAGTCTATTCTTGTGTTCGAGAATAGTCATTAAATCAGCCAATATTTGACAAGGATGATGCAAGTTTGACAAACCATTGATAATAGGAATATTTGAGTTCATAGCCAAAGCAATAATTTCGGTATGCAAGTATACTCTTGCAACTAGGCAATCTAGATAAAGTGATAATGTCATAGCAGTATCTGCTATAGTTTCGCCGCGTGAGAGTTGAAGATCATTAGAATTAAGATAAATCGCGTTACCACCAAAATGATACATGGCTACCTCAAAGCTAACCCTTGTTCTTGTAGAAGGTTTTTGAAAAAGCAGACCTAAAGTCCGCCCTGACAGTATATTGTTCTTTTCTTTTTTCTTTTTTAGCATTATTCCTTTATTAACGATTGACAGAATTTGATCCCTGCTTAGATCGTTTAAGCTAAGTATATGCTTAATCCCTGAGTTCATTTATATCTTCGTCATCTAGATAGATGGTTTCGTCTGATGATTTTTCTTTTCCTTTAACTCTTTCTTGTATATCTTGTTGCATACCGTTACTACCTACTTCGTCTATTTCCTTCTTTTTTGAAAAGAATCTTCCAAAAACTCCCTGTCTCTTAGGTTTATCTTCCGAATCAATCGTGTTTTGAAAATCTAGTGAACTTTCGTTATTTTCACTAGACTTATCGTCATCGACCTCGGCGATTTGAGCCATCTCCGATTTATATATTTCATTTTTTATTTCTAATTCATAACCTGCATTCTTGCTCTTATACTCTTTAGTGCTAACCTCTAAGCCATTGCTTGGTTGTGATGTGAGATTTGATAGATCTTCAGTCGAATTTCCAAATAGAGAACCAATAAACGAGGCGGAGTCGAAGGGGGTAAGGTCTTCATATCCTTGACCAGTACCTAAGAATAAAATAGGCCTGTGAGTTAAATACGATATTGAAACTGCAGATCCGCCCTTAGAATCAGCATCACTTTTCGTCAAAATGGTTCCATCAAAATTTGTATATTGAAAAAATTCTTGAGCTTGATAAATTGTATCGTTACCCGATAAGGAGTCACCTACGAATATTTTGGCGTCGGGTTTTACCACAGATACTATTTTTCGTATCTCTTCCATAAGATTCTTCGATGTTTGCATTCTACCGGCAGTGTCAATTAATACAACATCCACATAGTTTTTCTTAGCATGTTCAATTGCGTCCCTGCCCACTGCAGAAGGATCTGCCCCGTATCTTTGAACAATAATTTTGACTCCCAAATTTTTTGCATGTTGAGATAACTGTTCAATTGCCCCAGCTCGATGGGTGTCGCCCGCAGCAAGTACGACGGATATTTGTTTTTCTTGAAGCAAGTGGGTAAACTTCGCAATAGTAGTTGTTTTACCAGCCCCGTTTATTCCCAAGAATAGTATAACATATGGTCCCGATTTGGATTTTTTCTTCGCTAATATCTCCGAGATTATGTCCGTTTTACTTTCTGACCTAAACAAATCTGCCAAATAAGAGAACAATTTAGCTTTAACGAGGTCAGCAGAATCGCTTTTTCTCTCAATCTTAGATCCTGTAATCTCTGTCCTAATATTGGATGTCAATTCTTCGGCTACTTCATGAGCAATATCGCTTTCAAGGAGTGAAATGAGGAGATTGTCTAGGATAGGATTAATTTCCTTTTCCGATATTTCTTTTTGATGTATATTTTTCGTTGCATCAGAAAATGCTTTTTTTAGTTTATCGAACAACTAAAGTGACCTGCAAAGTAACTAATTACGAAGATTTTTGTAATATTCCGTTTATTTCGTTTTGAATTCCATGCATTCTTGAAGCTATTTGTTCCTTTTGGGAGTACAATTGTCTTCCTGCTATCTCAAATTCTTTTATCTTAGATTCAACAAAGTTAATTGTGTCCTGTCGTGATTTCCCTAGGGTGACATCTGCTCCTACATTAACATACAAATCATTTATCGGTAAAATCCTTGCTTTTGCATAAACCCCTATTCCAAGTGGGATCAATGAGTCATATTCTGAATCACTTCCCAAATCTTGAAGAGCTTGAGAAGTCAAATGAGCCTCACCTATTAGCTTACTAACTGTGGCTTCCTTCACTAATATGTCATTCATGTATGCTTCCAAAATCTTTGATTGTTGGACTAATTCGTTGATTTTCTGCTCTGCTTCATTCTGTGAATTCATATTAGCGTTCATTTACTCTAATTTCTATTGCTATCATATAACTGTGCCTGATACAACGTCTTAGGTAGCAAAAAAACTAACGCTTACTTTTTTTCACTGAGGGGAGCGAATTTTGATCTTGAAATGGTGTAAAAACCATGAGCAGAAATCAGAAAAGCTGCAAGAGACATCTTTGTGGCAAAAACTAAGTTCCAGGGGGTTGTGGGATTTGGGTAAGGGACATTTAGGGTATCCAATTTAATTACCCCCCTTATTGCATCAGCAGTGATTAATGAATTCCAAATTACAAAATTGTAAATGAATTCATAGAGTGCTACAGCAGCTATGATCAATACTATAAGCTGTAATATTGCACGAATAGTCCCATTTACGTTTTTTACCTTTTCTCCGCCTAATTTAGTTACACAATACCAAGCCACGACTGATACAATCATTAAGTATGTGACTAATTTGGATAATCCCTTGGCAGGAAATTCAGTTGTTACCAGAACTTCACCTATTACTATTTTACCAGTATTACGATATTCTGCTATACTTACCGCCAAAGCATAAAATGTTATTGAAGCCATAATAGTGGCTGCAATATAAAATACGATAAGGTACACCTTTCGTGATGATTGTTTGTCTTTCTCAAGGCTAGAGTAATGCATGATCCAATGTTCGATTAAAATGGTGTTGCGGATATAAATTATTTTCAGTAATGTAGTTATTTTTCCTGAAAAAAGGGGCTATAATTAATTGCATATCTACATATTCTTGTTCTTCTATTAACCCTCTGTGAATGCAATTATTTGTACTCATGAAGCCGATTTAGATGGGATTTGCTGTGCTGCTATTGGACTCTTGAAATATCAAAATGCTAGCATAAGCTTCTGCAACTATGGAAAAGAGAATTTTAAGTCAATGCTAGATATGTTGATAGAAGAGACAAAGCGAATCAGGGACGGAATTATAATTGTATCAGACTTAGGGATAAATCCTGATGTTGTCACGCTGACTATAAATTCAATCAATAAAATCAAAGAAAGTAAGTGGGAAATGTACTGGGTTGATCATCATCCTTGGCCCTCTGAAGCAAATTCTATTTCTTCTTATATTAATACTATCCACGATATTTCAGGTAAAAAATGTGCGTCAGATTTAATGTGCGATTACTTTATGCCTAGCAGTTCTACGGCTCAGGAGTTGAGTCAAATTGCACACACTACGGACTTTATGTCAGATGACGTATATGTCCCTCCTATACCAGAATTAATTCAATATTACAGAACTTTTTCTGACGCTAATGAAAGACTCCTTGTTTTGACATATAAGATTGCGAAAGGGACCTTTTGGGATGTAGAAATGCAACAAGAATATATGGAATACCTCAAAATTAGTAAACTCAAACGCAAGGAAGCACTAGAGTCAATGGTCATAAAGAAAATTTGTGATTATAAAGTAGCATTTGTTATGACGTCGAAGTATCTGCAGTCTAGTATTTTCGCCGACGAAATTATGAAGGAAACATTTGCAGATCTAGTGTTTCTATATGATAGTTACGGAAAAGTCAGCATTAGACGAAGTAACCAAGCTATTTCATGCGACAAAATTGCTAACTTTCTTAATGAAGGTGGTGGACACCCGTTTGCGGCAGGAGGAAGACTTAACGACTTTGTTGATCGGGCAAAGTGTCAAGAAGAGCTAGAAAATGCATTTAGGAAATTTCTTCAGCCCCCGATGAAGAATAAAAAAGGCTAAAGAATTAAATTTAGAACAGACTAGAAAGATCCCGTGGATAGCAGTTTTGAAGTTGGAGGAGTAACATACGAATGTATGAGATGCGGTACCAGTGTATCAAATGAGGAATTATCAAAATTGCCAGAGATAAAGTGTATATGTGGCTTTAGAGTTTTTCGAAAAGCACGTCAACCAATAGTGAAACAGTTGAAGGCTATTTAGGAAAAATAGGAAACTCTAAGTTTATATCCTAACGATAGGATTTTATATTGTTGAACAGATGAAAATTATTTGTCCTGACTGCAAGAAACAAGCGGATCTTGATGATAGTTTTACTTCAGTTAAATGTCAGTTTTGTTCATTGGATATGACTTACGGCGAATATGTTAAATATTTGACATACAAAGACTCACGGTACCGAGACATATTGAGCGATTACAAAAATTGAGATCGAAATTGCAAAATTCCACTTTTAGTCCTCTAGCAATTCCTCATGCGACTTTAAGAACTCGACAAATTCATTTTCTACCATGCAATCTTCATCCACAACAGGTCATATTGTTTCAAATATTATAACCCTTCTCATTTACCACATTCTATTGTTTAAGGGTAAGGTGATTATATCTCGACATTCTGATCTTTTGAGGCGTTTTATCATAAATTCATATTTGTCAAGATTTCAATTTCAGAAAAACTGGTATTATATCAAAGCGAAATTAAATTTGGTGAGAATGGATTGAAATTTGGATGCAAAGAATGCAGTTGAGAATAAAATGTTATATAATGTTATATATGAACACCACTGAATTATCTTTACTGATTAATTTATTCTCGAATCTTTCTTAAGGCTTTAATAATCAATCTTCACGAAAGTTATTGAAATTGGGAATGGAAAATAATGAAAAGGACAAAAAATTAAGAATAGAGAAAGTACTTGTAGCAGGATTAGGACAATTAGGTCTTCCTGTTGCAAAATACGTTAAACAGAGAGGATTTGAAACATACGGATATGATATTAATCCCGAGGCAGTAGAAAGGGCTTTTACCAATTTTGGCATACAAAAAATTGATAACTTTGAAGACATTGATGTATTTATTTTATGTGTATCTACGCATGAGCCGAACGACATGTTTACACCACAAATTGAAGGATTATTATCTTTGGCAGAAAAAATATCAAAGGAAGCAAAAAGCGGTGCGCTTGTGAGCATTGAAAGCACCATTTCCAAGGGGACTTCTAAAAGAATTTTTGAAATGCTAAACCATAGACTTCATGTTGCACACGCACCTCACAGGTGGTACGCCCTAGAAGAAGACGTTCATGGAGTAAATCAACTCAGAGTATTAGGCGGAGTAAATGACTGCTGTTTAAGACAAGCATTAGAATTCTATGATGGCAGGAATAAAAATCTTGAGAATAACGAGCGCAATGAATTAGGTGTGAAAAACCTTGGCATACCTATGCATCCCGTTTCAGAAATAGAGATTGCAGAACTTACAAAGATTATTGAAAATGCTAACAGGTACATGCAGATTGCTTTCGCCGAGGATTTATATTTATACTGTCAAGCAAATAACGTAAACTTTGCGGAATTAAAGGATGCTTTGAATACAAAATGGAATGTTGATATTCTCGAACCATTAGACGGAATTGGTGGGCATTGCTTACCAAAGGATACAAAAATGTTCATTCAGTCATCAAGATCAATAAGGAGCAAAATATTATTAGCCGCGATGGAGGTAGATGATGATTATCGAAGATATAGGCAATCACGGGGAGTACATACGATATCACCGAAACTTAAAAATTTACAGAGCAACTAGAAAAAACTTCGTGAGATTAAAGGTGTCGCAAGGAAGGTATCCTATTGACAAGTGAATCGAAATTAACATTGGTATTCGGTGCACATCCTGACGATTTAGAGATAGGCATGGCAGGCACGATTACCAAATTATCTGGCATGGGATACTTAGTTCAGCCAATCGTAGCTACTCTGCCAAATTTCGTGGAGACAGACCGAAAAGAAGAAAGGAAGGCGGAAGCAATTCGTTCTACGAAAGTAATGGGTTGCCTGGTACCCGAATTTCTTGATCTTTCTCCGGACGAAATAATTTTTGGAAGAAAATTTGTAACGCTAATAGATTCAATAGTAAAAAAATATTCTCCAGAAGCTGTATTTACCCAGTGGAGCGGGGATTCACATCAAGATCATCAAGCTTTAACGAAGGCGGTGATAGCTGCTTGTAGAGATCAAAATGATTTGTTTATGTATGAATCAACAATTCCTGGTGGAATAACCGACAATGCCTTTAGACCTCAATTATTTGTTGATATTACGCATACGATAGATGCTAAGAAGAACTCTCTTGAATGTTTTGATTCACAACTGATAAGATGTGGCGAACTGTGGATTCCTGCAATTATAGGAAGATGTAGTTACAGAGGTTATCAAATGAATGTAAAATATGCAGAAGCGTTTGAAGTTGTAAAGGTAACCAAATGGTAATTCATCTATTAAAATAATCCAGAGCTTGGCCAGCTCATAGCATGTTCGGGAGCTAAACTTTGTGCCCGAACCAATAGATATGAGAATTTGGTTAGAATTAACTAGGGATAAAGAGAAACCAATTTAACTAATTTCATCTATTCACGAAAAATGTTGAGATAATTGATGGGCTACTTTATTTTATGGGATGAAAAATCCCCAGTATTTGACCAGATTAATAATTTGCTAAATCCAAAAATCAATTTATTAGGAAATGAAGATATCCATCGCCTAATACAATCAAATCCCCTTGTAATCTATTTATACAAGACTTACAAGTAAACCTTCGATGTTTTCTAAATGAAGATAACCATAATTGGTTCAGGTAAAGTTGGCTCTTCCGTGGCCTTAAATACTTGTTTGAGAGATTTAGGCGATGTCTTGTTATTGGATATAGTGAAAGGACTTCCCCAAGGAGAGGCGATGGATATAAATCATCAATTGGCTGAGTTGGGCATAGACTCCAGAGTTCAAGGGTCCAATAATTACGAAGATATGAAAGAATCAGACATTGTCGTAATTGTGGCGGGAATAGGGAGAAAACCTGGTATGACTAGGATGGATCTTTTGAGAACCAACGCTTCAATAGCAAAGGAAGTGTGCAATAACATTAAACTAAATTCCCTGGACTCAAAGTTTATTGTTGTAACTAACCCACTAGATCCCCTTACCTATTATACTCTAAAGGTATTAGGTGTGGAAAAGAGAAAGGTCATGGGAATGGGTGGCATGTTGGACTTGTCACGATTTAAGGAATTTATTAGTCAGACCGTTTCCATATCAAGGCGGTCGATACATTCGATGGTGATATCTGAACACGGGGAGAATATGCTTCCTTTGATAAGGTATTCTTCAATTAGTGGAATACCGCTTGGACGCTTTATTACAGAGGAGCAAGAAGAATTTCTTATAAAAAGTACAAAAAGCATTGCGGCAGAAGTAATCTCTCTGAAAGGTGCAACTGTGTATGCTCCTGGAAATGCAGTATCATCAATGCTAGAGTCTATTATTAAAGACAAAAGGGCAGTCATGCCTGCTTCAGTATTGTTGGATGGGGAGTATGGGTACAGCGATGTATGTATTGGAGTTCCCTGTATATTAGGACAAAATGGTGTTGAAGGGATAGTAGAATTAGATCTAAATAATAACGAGAAAAAAATTTTTGATCTTGGCGTTGAGAGCGTGAAAGCAGCGATCAAAGAACTTGAACTTTAGTGTAGAAATACATCAAATATGTATATTGATGAAATTCTGGAAAAATTATCGTGTCATAAAATGACCGTATCAGAGGCTAAGGATAAGCTAGATATCTTCTCAATAAAGTATATTGAAAACATAGCTAAATTAGATAAGTTTCGTGAACTTAGGCGAGGTATACCAGAAGTTGTCTTTGCTGAAAATAAGGAATACACTCAGCTTATAAGAATAGTTTTTTCTATTATGGAAGAAAAAAACAATGTGGTGGTCAGCAAGATTAAAGTCCAAGATATAGCTAGGCTATCTCGTGAAGTTAAAAAGCAAAAAATGTACGTAAGAGGGGGCATTAATTGTTCCTCGATAATGGTATATAATAAACACTTTAAAAATGAATGTCCAAGGAAGGGTCGGGATACTATCTGCGGGAACCTCTGATATTGGAATTGCAGAAGAAGCAAGAATTATGACTGAAGCAATGGGGTGCGAAGCATTAACTGAATATGATGTAGGAATCTCGGGAATTCATAGGACAATAGGTGCAATTGAGAAATTACTTCGCAAAAAAGTTAGGGCCATAATTGCCGTTGCTGGCATGGAAGGGGCTATGTCTTCTATCGTATCGTCGTTAGTGAATGTTCCAGTAATAGGAGTTCCTACTTCAGGTGGTTACGGATTTGGCGCAGGCGGGATTGGAGCAATGACATCGATGTTACAGAGCTGTACTCTGGGACTGACAATTGTAAATATTGACAATGGTATCGGTGCTGGAGCATTCGCTGCTCTAATTGCCAGGCAATCAAGATAAAATTTTACAGTTTTAGAAGGTTTATAAGTGATGCATATTCTTGTGCTTCATATCGATTAAGGTATGGTGATTTTTGGATAAATGGGTCGTCCTTTGATAATGAGAAGAATGAGGCAGAGAAAAACAAATTATAGGAAGAGAGAGCGGCTTCTGGCTGGTAGGCGTGATTTCGTTACGGTTCATATAAGTAGTCAAAATGTGACGGCTCAACTTTTGAGGCCAAATATAGGCGGCGATATCTCAATCGCTTCCGTGCATAGTAGAGAATTAACTTCATTTGGATGGAAGGCATCTAGAAAAAATCTTCCTACTTGCTATCTCGTAGGGCTTCTCTTGGGAAAAAAATCTATAGGTAAGGGGATTAACAAGGCAGTTTTATATACCGCCAAAAGATCATTTACTTCTAGAATTTCGGCTTGTATAAAGGGTATCATAGATTCTGGA
Source organism: uncultured Nitrososphaerales archaeon (assembly GCA_963703885.1). Taxonomy (GTDB): domain Archaea; phylum Thermoproteota; class Nitrososphaeria; order Nitrososphaerales; family Nitrososphaeraceae; genus TA-21. The sequence goes on along the minus strand of CAVPGE010000036.1, from coordinate 25,822 downwards.
ATGGAGATTCCATTTTCTGAGGAAGTACTGCCTGATGAAACACGGATAAATGGAACCCATATTGCAACTTATGCGAAAGATCAAAAATCGGATGAGACGCAATTTAAATCGAAGTTTTCTGGCATGTTAGATAGCGGATTAAATCCCGAAGATTTACCCTCTCATTTTTCAGAAGTAAAATCAAGAATTGATGAGTCGATCGAAAGCCAATTAACAAGTAAGGCATCTGTTGACCGTGGTGAAGAATTGAAATGAGTAGGCCCACACGAAATCAAGAACAAGAAGTAATTTGGAAGCCAAGAACAACTCTTGGTATGATGGTTGCGGAAGGAAAGGTAAGTTCAATGGACCAAATTTATGAAAATGGCATGAGAGTTCAAGAGGCTGAAATAGTAAAACATTTACTTCCAGACATGAAGAGCCAAGTAGTACATGTAGGGATTGTGCAGAAGCAAACAGATGCTGGAGAAATGACTAGATTCAGTGCATTAGTGGCCGTAGGTAATGAAGCTGGATGGTTTGGTATTGGTATGGGAAAGGCATCTCAAATGCGTCTAGCTATAGACAAAGCAACAACCAGTTCTTATTTGAATATTATTCCTGTAAAATTAGGGTGTGGAAGTTGGGAGTGCAGATGTTCACAATTGCATTCAGTTCCCTTCAAGGTGAGAGGAAGGGGAGGTAGTGTCACCATTGATGTGCTGCCAGGCCCCAGAGGATTGGGTCTTGTGGCAGGAGAAAATATTAAGAATCTATTAAAATTGGCAGGTGTCAAAGATGCCTGGTCAAAGTCGTTTGGCTCTACTAACACCCATACCTCAACAGCTACGGCAATTTTTAACGTACTTCGTGAAACTTACATCACAGGGTGATATGTTGTGGCATTTTTGGTAATAAGGATCCGAGGAACTATTAATGTACCGTATTGGGCTGCTGACACTCTGAAATTCCTGCATTTGGAAAAGAGATTCAGTGCTACTGTAGTGCCAGAAACGACAAATTTTGTTGGGATGTTGAAAAAAGTTAAGGAATGGATTGCCTGGACCAAAATAGACGAAGAAACATTAAAAGCATTGATTGCCAAAAGAGGACAAAGACAAAACTATTCAATAGCAGGAAACGATCCCAAACAGGATCTTGATCCATTAGTTTCAGACATTGTTAATGAAAAGATAGGATTTTTCGAACAAGACGTAGTAAAGCCTTATTTTTCACTTAACTCACCCAAGGGTGGCTTTAAGCGTATAACGAAAAAACAATATTCTGATGGCGGTATCCTGGGTAATAATAAGGAATTAATTGATGTAGTTAGGAGGATGATGTAATATGCAAGTTCGGTTCTCGATATTAAAATTAAACACGTTTACGGGGGCGTCACAATAATGGCAACTAGGTTAAGAAAAAGTCGAAGGCAAAGGGGATCGCGCTACTGTGGCTGGGGGCAGATAGGGCAACATAGACTTTCGGGCTCTAGAGGCGGCGTTGGTGCTGCTGGAAAACATAAGCATTTGTGGATTAGAACCGTTATCGAAGAGCCAGACCATTTTGGTCATGGGAGTTTAAATTCTAACAAACGGACTTTAATAAAAAAATGGCTAAATGTGAAAGAACTAAGTTCATTGTCTTATACCCACGGTGTTAAAGAGAAGGAAGGGCTACTTGAATTAGATCTTTCATATTTGGGATTTCAAAAGCTTTTGGGTGGAGGCAGTGTAACCGCGAAGTATTTGATCAAGGTACCTCTGATTTCAACAAATGCTAGAAGCAAAGTTGAATCGGCTGGAGGTAAGGTTATAGTAGATGAGCACAGTAAATACTGAAAGTCCACTTAGGAAAATAATTAAAAAGGTTTCAGGATATATACCGCAGGTACAAAAACCAAAGAAAAAGATAGGACTTACCGAGAAATTCATTTGGTCCGGGATAGCTCTATTTGCCTATTTAGTTATGGGTCAAATTCCTCTCTACGGGGTTACTAGTGACCCGCAATTTGATTTTCTTGCCTTTGCGCGAGTTATATTTGCAGCTCAACAAGGAACGTTACTCGAATTAGGTATCGGGCCAATCGTTACTGCAGGATTGTTAATGCAGCTGCTGAAGGGTTCTGATCTTATAAAATTAAATTTTAAGAATCCTGATGATCGATCTCTCTTCACATCTGCCACAAAAATTGTAACTATAATTGTGATTATAGCTGAGGGCTCACTTTATGGAATGAGTGTCTACGGACATCTTTTGGCGAGTCCAACACTCATCCCTATCCTAATTTTGCAACTTGTAGGAGCAAGTTTAATCGTTATGTATCTCGACGAATTAGTTCAAAAGGGATGGGGTCTTGGCTCAGGCATCAGTCTATTTATAATGGCTGGTGTAGCTCAAGGTATTTTGTGGAGTTTGTTCGCTCCTGTTCCAGCACAAGATGGCCCAGTTGGAATAATTCCGTTCATAGTTGACTCCGCGATACATGGTGACCTTTCACAAGTTCTGTTTAGAGCCGGACAATTGCCTAGCGTATTTGGACTCATTATAACCTCTGTCATTCTCCTAATACTGGTATATGTTCAAGGAATACATGTGGACATTCCGATCGTTTCTACAAAATACCGAGGATTTACTGCCGTATATCCTATCAAGTTATTGTATACTTCTAACATACCTGTCATATTGTCTTCTGCACTTCTTGCCAATGCAGTATTCATGGGCCAAATGCTTTGGGCAAATTATAACCCTGATAACACGAACCCTTTCTTCAATGTCATTGCACAATATGATCCTGGTCAACCACAATCTCCAACTGGAGGTATTTTGTATTACGTCACTTCACCAAGAAGTCTTGAGGCTGCAATTCAGGACCCTGTCAGAGCTATTGTATATGTGTTCTTCCTGACAAGTATAGTTACGGTTTTCGGACGTCTATGGGTCGAGCTGGGCGGATTATCTGCCCAAAAAGCGGCAAAAAACTTACTAGATGCAGATGTTCAGGTACCTGGCTTCAGAAGAGCGGAAGGATCCGTACAGAATTTGCTTAATAAGTACATCCCTGCTGTCACTATAGCTGGAGGGATAATAATTGGATTATTGGCATCTGTTTCAGATGTATTGAGCGTATTTGGAACTGGTATAGGAATATTGCTTATGGTGGACATATTGGTAAATTACTATAATCTTTTGATACGCGAGCAGGTGGACATTCATATGCCAAAATTGGCGGCACTACTTGGTAGAGACTAAAAAGAAAAAGACAATAGTAGTCGGAATTCCTGGAGTGGGAAAGACAACAGTTGTTGAAAAAACAAATGAAATTTTGAACAAGAAAGGGATCAAGTCAACCGTCGCAGTCTTTGGAACATTAATGTTTGAACATGCTAAAAAGATTGGGATAACCAACCGTGATGAGATCCGAAAGTTATCAATGTATGATCAACAAAAATTACAAGAGCAAACTGTAGATGAGCTTTCTAATTTAGATGGTGATGTAATTATGGTAGACACTCATCTTTTTGTAAGAACCAAATCGGGCTATTATCCAGGATTGCCTCATAGCTTGCTTGAAAAACTAAGACCAGACAATCTGATACTAATAATTGCTGATGCAATTGATATTGCTGCCAGAAGAGGTAAAGACCGAACTAGGTCTAGAGACTCGATAACGATTGAAGAGATAAACCAGGACCTCAATTTTTCAATATCAATGATTTCCACTATCTCAGTTCTAACTGGTGCCCCATTTGCCTTAGTTAGGAATGCTCCCGAGCAGTCTTTACAAGCAGCCCTAGATATGGTCCAATTTATAGAAAAATAACAAATTGGGATTTTTTGTACATTTTTGGCAATTGCTCACTTTATTTCCTTTTATGGAGTAATTTTCATTGAAACCAAATATTACGGGTAAAATTAGTATTATTATATCGGGACCCGCAGCAGTAGGCAAAACTACACTTGCTGCATCACTGGCAAGTGAATTCGATCTAAAATTATACAACGGCGGCGACATTCTTAAAAGTATCGCTGAAAAAGAGGGTTACGATGTCGAGGGTACTGATTGGTGGGATACAAGCAAGGCAACTAAATTTATGAGGGAACGAAAGAGAAATTCTATTTTTGACAGAAAAGTAGATCAAAAATTAATAGATATTTCAAATAAAGGTAACGTAGTGATTACAAGTCACACTTTACCTTGGCTAACCTCATATCCTATAAAGTTCTGGTTAAGTGCATCACAAGAAAATAGATCGAAGAGAATGGCAAAAAGGGATGGCATATCTCTTAAAGAAGCCCTAATGATCGTTAAATTAAGAGACGAGGAGAACAAAAAGATTTATGGCAAGATCTATGGTGCAGGGATTGGAAAGGACTTGTCAGTATTCGATTTTGTTTTAAATACCGAAATACTTACTTTGAATTCGCTTACTAATTTATGCAAAGATATTACGAATAACATTATTTGGAAATACAAATGAATCTACTTATTAACAGAAAAATAAGTTTAGAAACTATCAATGAAGCAGTAACAGATTACGAATATGGGTACCTTCCCTTAAAAAGACCGATTGCATCCTTGTTGGATTATGGATTAATTCTCTTGGACAAACCACCTGGCCCAACCAGTCATGAAGTAGTATCTTGGGTAAAAAATATCTTGAACGTTGATAAAGCTGGTCACAGTGGTACACTGGACCCAGGAGCGACAGGACTATTACCTATCGGATTGGGAGAGGCCACAAAGGCCTTGTCGATACTGTTATTGGGTCCAAAAGAATACTATGCATTGGCTAGAATTCATGAAGACCTAGATATTAGTAAAATAAGGGCAATAACGGACCTATTTATAGGCGACATATATCAAAGACCGCCCCAAAGATCTTCTGTTAGGCGAGAAGTACGGACTAGAACAATTCACGAAATAGAACTTTTAGAAAAAAACCACAATATAATACTATTACGAGTCCTATGTCAAGCAGGGACATACATAAGAAAATTAGTGTACGATATTGGTGAGATATTGGGACCAGGGGCTACAATGTTCGAGCTTAGAAGAACAAGAGTTAGCAATTTATCCGAAAAAGAGAACGAGTTTGTCAAATTGCATGATTTGGTTGATGGCTTTGAAATATTTAAAGATACAAAAAGGGAAGAAAAATTGCGGAGGATGATAATACCCGTTGAGACGATTTTAGGGGCAATTGGGACACTAGTAGTAAAGGACTCTACCGTTGATTCCATATGTCATGGCGCTCCGATTGCTGTTCCTGGCATTTCCGCAGTTGAAAAGAATCTCCAAACTGGAGAATTAATCGGTGTTTTCACTTTAAAGGGGGAGATTATTTCAATTGGGGAATTAACTATGTCAAGTGAAAATATTAAAAGTAGCAGTTCAGGTGTAGCGGTAGTAACGAGACGACTAATAATGAAACCTGGTACTTATCCTAAGGGATGGAAAAGCAAGACAATCCAATGATTTGGTTATGTCAAACTCTACCGTAATTGATTTAGTCATAGTACAATGTTCGAAAACAAGAATTTACATAAATGAATTGTGACAATCATAGAAAATTAACAACTAGTACTGATCGTAATCTTATTTATGCCTGATCAAGTTAGGAAATGCTCCTTTAAAGTGGTGGTAATAGGGAACATTCTCTTGGATTCCACTTTTCTCTAGTAAGGCGCCGGGAGAGGGATTTGAACCCCCGAGACCTTCACAGGTCACAAGCTTTGTGTAAAATTTGAATTTTCCAGGCTTGCGCCCTACCAGGCTAGGCGACCCCGGCATCAGGTAATACCTGAGCCTTTGTCTATATTAAGCATTCAAATTAAGATGCCAATTAGTTCTCAATGCGGTCCAGTAATTTTCCAGATGATAAGTCGTATTGATAGATGTTATTGTGACCGGTTCTTTTGGTATGTTCCTCCACATCAGAACGGAAAACAAAACTGGCCCTGCATTCCTTACATAACCAAATAGACTTTAAATCTAGGTTCTTCATTAGATATTCAGCTAATTTCAGAATTACTGACATTTAAACAATAAGGAATAAAGTAACATTACTTTTAGTTTGAGTCTTTTTATATATGAATTTATACGAATTTTTACCGATTCAACTAAAATTTTGGTCAAAAAACTGGAAAAAAATAAAATAGGGGACAATAAGAAGTGAATAAATTCTATGAGTATTACAGATATTTCGGATGAATGCAAGGTTAACAAGCACGTAGATTGCAAATATTGCATGTGCAGATGTCATATTCCTGGTACTATGGAAAATCTTGCTAAACGAATCGCAAAAATCGAGAAAGATGAGCCAGGGTTCGGGGAATCCTTATAATAAAAGTCTTATCTTTATTTGATTTTAGATATTAGGTGTCCTTTTAAATCCCGAACAAATAAAATAATTTTCACTACTTTTTTGTCTGCTTGCATTTGGCTTGCTTTTTATAACAACATCAAAAAGTGTGTTGAAATTACTTCTAATTTGACCTGCTGATTCACCGTCAAAAATTTTAAAAACTGCTTTTCCTCCTTTTCTTAATAATTTACTTGCTAATGATAATGCAATTAAAGAAATTGAAATTTGTTTCAGATGATCAACTTGCCAGATACCGCTGACATTTGGAGAAAGATCAGATAGAAATACGTCAACTTGAGATGATAGACTTTGGATTTTATCGGACAACTGAGAATCCTCTATATTGCCTTGAATGAAGACTACGTCATCGAGTGGTTTAACAAAATTTAGATCGATTCCAATAACTTTACCTTTATTTCCGACATATTTCTTGGCTACCTGGGACCACCCTCCTGGTGCACATCCTATGTCAATTACGATATCACCCAGCTTAAAAATATTGTATTTCTGATTGATTTGAATTATTTTGTAAGCAGATCTGCTTCTATAACCTTGAATTCTGGCTAATTTTCTGTATTGATCTCGCTTTGCATCGGCTAGCCTCATTTTATATTGCATACCGCAGGATGTATAATTATCGTTTCTATCTCTTATTGTTTAATATTAGAAAAGTAAAAATTTAACTTAGAGTTGGATAAATGTATATGCCAATAACAGATGCTACAAAGAAACAAATTGCTCAACAAAGGCGGCTGTTTTATAGAATATGTTTTAATTGTGGTGGAAAAAACCACGTTGAAGCAAGTAGATGTAGGAAATGCCATGGAAAGCACATGAGGATGAAGAATAGAACACTTGGGGCAAAGAAGTAGTCTAAACTGGATTTTCAAGTTTAAGAAGGCGAATTGGACAATCTGCAAGTTATGTTTACTTTGCATTGATCTGGTTATTGTCAGAGAATCTATAAATAAGTAGAGCACTAATGATTAAATATGCCAATTAGCAATGGGGCGGAATATATCCAAAGTCTGAGGGGACGCAATCTTAAGGTATATCTTTTTGGGGAATTGGTAAAAGAACCAGTAGACCACCCTATGATTAGACCTTCTATTAATGCCGTTGCCGAGACATACGATTTGGCTAATCGTGATGAAGAACTTGCATCCGTAAATTCAGATATTTCGGGGTTTAAAGTGAATAGGTTTTTACATATTGTAGAAAATCCGGAAGACCTGGTTAATCAGAATAGAATGCAAAGAAAATTAGGGCAACTAACAGGTACTTGCTTTCAACGATGCGTAGGAATGGATGCATTGAATTCACTATATTCAACAACATATGAAATTGATTTAAAACACGGGACAAAGTATCATGAAAGATTTAAGGAATTTGTGAAGATGGTGCAATCAGAAAATTTCGTTATTGGTGGAGCTATGACGGATGTAAAAGGCGATAGAAGTCTAACCCCGTCACAACAAGAAGACCCAGACATGTTTGTTCATGTTACCAAACGTGATAACAAAGGTGTGTTCCTTAGCGGCGCAAAGGCACATCAAACTGGATGTATAAATTCACATTGGATATTGATTATGCCTACTATGAGGTTGAGAGATGAAGATAGAGATTATGCTATAGTTGGAGCAATTCCCGCGGATTCTCCGGGAATCACTTACATTTACGGAAGACAATCCTGTGATACGCGAAGCATGGAAACTGGAGATATTGATGCTGGAAATTCGAGATTCTCAGGTCAGGAAGCTATGATCATACTCGAAGATGTTTTTATTCCTAATGAAATGATCTTCATGAACGGGGAATTCGAGTTTGCGTCCATGCTTATTGAACGCTTCACATGCTATCATAGAAGGAGCTATGTTTGTAAAACAGGTCTTGGAGATGTCTTAATCGGCGCAGCTGCTGCAATTGCAGACTATAATGGTGTATCTAATGCCTCACACATTAAGGATAAATTGATTGAGATGACACACTTAAATGAAACGATATTTGCTGCCGGTATAGCTTCATCCTATCAAGCACACGCCACACTATCTGGAAATTATTTGAACGATGATATGCTTGCAAACGTTTGCAAGCACAATGTTACTAGATTTCCTTATGAAATCAGCAGATTGGCTCAAGATATCGCCGGAGGATTAATGGTAACAATGCCTTCAGAAAAGGATTTTAAGAGTCCACATACGGGCCCAATTTTGGAAAAATATCTCAAAGGGCGAAAGGGCATCCCTACAGAGCACAGAGTCCGAATTTTAAGATTAATGGAAAATATGACTTTAGGAAGGAATGCGGTTGGATATTTGACAGAATCGATGCATGGAGCTGGATCTCCACAAGCTCAGCGAATTCAAATAGCCAGACAAATGCAATTGGGTTACAAAAAGAGATTGGCAAAAGAATTGGCTGGAGTTGAAGAAGGAGAAACCACGACTGAAGGCTACGAGCCATCAGAATACTTTGATAGAATTTTTGGAAAAAAATCATCTAGTTGATTTCAGTACTTTCGTCCTAAGATACTTTAAAGTAGCTCGAATATTATTCAAAAGAACTTGGTAGAATGATATTGAATGAGTTTAATCTAAAAAACTACATTGGAATGTGGCAGGATTTCCCAAAGAAAGGTGTGCTATTCAGGGATATTAATCCTGCTATGAGAAATATTCAATCATTTTCTTTCTTGTCGAATAGAATTTTTGAAGAAGTTAAAGAATTAGAAGTAGATAATGTTGTGGCAATTGAGTCCAGGGGGTTTATTATTGGTACTATGTTGGCGATGAAATTAAACAAAGGACTAATAATGATTCGGAAATCAGGCAAATTGCCAGGTCCCATAATATCAAAGTCTTATAGTGTGGAGTACGGCGAAGCTACGATGGAAATACAGCAGGACGCCATTGCTCCGGGGGAGAAGATATTGATAGCAGACGATCTTGTAGCCACTGGAGGTACGTCTTTGGCTGCAGCAGAGCTAGTTGAAAATTTAGGTGCAAAAGTGTCAATGTTCGTTTTCGTGATCAGCTTGGAAAAATTAAATGGAAGTAATTTATTGAGGGAGCATGGGTATAAGGTGTACTCCCTGCTCGAATATAGTGATTGACCAATGATTACGTACCCATCACCTGAGATAGGCATTATTGGTGGAACGGGGGTTTATGATGTTGATTTATTAAGTAATAGCAGAAAGGTAAAGATTTCGACGCCATATGGTAGTCCCTCTGACCTCATAACTATTGGAGAGTACAAAAGTAGGATTGTTGCATTCATACCGCGTCATGGTAAAGGACATCTTCTACCTCCACATAAGATTAATAGTCGTGCTAATATCTGGGCAATGAAATCACTGGGAATATCCAGAATCATAGCGCCTTCAGCAGTCGGGAGCCTTCAGGACATGTACAGACCTGGTGATATTGTGTTACCAGATCAATTTATAGACTTTACTAAAAATAGGAACTATTCATTTTTTGATGGTAATCAGGTATGCCATGTATCATGTGCCGATCCTTTTTGTAGTGAAATGAATAGTATAGTGTATCAGATCTCAAAAAACTTGGGATTTAGAACTCATAATAAAGGTACGTATATTTGTATTGAGGGACCAAGATTTTCTACACGTGGAGAGTCCCGCTATTATAAGGAAGTAGTCCATGGAGATATAATAGGAATGACTTTAATCCCTGAATGTATTCTGGCACTAGAACAACAAATTTGTTATTTACCTATTGCAACAGTTACTGATTATGATGTTTGGTCAGAAAGACCAGTGAGTTCATCTGAAATTATCGAGGTTTTAAATAAGAATGCAGAAAAGATCAGAAAGCTTGTCTCAGCATTACTGCCTGAGATTCCTAAAACTAGGAAAGAATGTCTGTGCTACAATGCCCTGGAAAATGCCTTGGTATAATATTGAGGATATAAGATTTCATTTTAATTTGGCGGTTTGAGCCCTTCGGGGATATGGATGTCGCCTTCAATCAGTTTGCGTTGTATCGTTAATTTAAGTTCCTCGACATTGTAGCCAATCTCAGATATCATCTTTGTTGTCTTTTTTGAAATCTTGAGACTTATATTGTGGCCACCTATTCTTCCAAACGCAATTGCAGAAAATCGAAATTTATAATCGGCTATGATAAAATATCCAGATAATTTACTTGCAATCTCACCACCACTAGAATGTGTAACATAAACATCTACAGATGGATCTGTTGTAAAGGACCTCATATAGAATGTCACTTATTTGAAATATCAACAGTCCTGTTGATATTTTTTTCTACAAGTAAACTCCACCAATCTTCATCTACGATATTGTAATTCACGACTTTAACTGTATTCATTGTTTCACCATCAGAGTCTTGAATACTTAGATTACCATTGTTGATGATCTTTACCAATTTCCAACTATCTTGGGGAGCTCGTTTATTGTTTACCGCTATTGCCCATTTCTGATCTGAGCTGAGTTTTGACATTCCAATGTAGTCAACAATGTCTAGAATTCCTAACCTCTTCTCCTCACAAAACATCTCCTTGGTTATGACACTTCTCCAAATATCAACAGATCCAATAGTCTTACCATTAATATTCAAATTAATAACTCCAAAATACACAATCTTGTCATCCAGATGGCTCATTTCGTTTACTTGTACTATATTTATTCAACCTTATTTAGATTTTTCAGATATAGCCAATTTTTCCAAGGCGATCCCAAGGGCATCAATATTTGGATTCTTGACAGGAGATAGACCGCATTTTAGGCACTTTAAACGGTAAGCATTAACCGCAGCAAATCTTGGATGAAGGGACTGATAGATATTGAATGAGAGTTCGATAATCATTCCTTTATTTACAAGATCATTACAGACGGGCTCAATTTCAACTAAGGATTTATTGAGCGAGCTAGCAATATTCTGAATTTTTGAACGACCATTTTTTAGTAAATAAAGGAATATTTCAGCTTCCATATTAGTGATGTCTAATTCTGAGGTAATCTTGTCAATCAATGTTAACAATGGATTGGTTTTTGATTTTAAAGCTTGCTTTTTTAATTGGAATTATTGACCTAAGATTACTTCCTCATCAAACAAAATTTGAGACAAAAAGTAAATTTTTTAACAAATTGAATAAGCTTCAATAATATTATTAGTCAGCCTCATAAATTTGGGGGTTCAATCAATTCTTTCTTCAAATGTAAATTATCTAATTCATTTGTTTTTATTCTTTGCAGTTTATGTTTAATCAATAATAATGTTTTCGAAAAATTACGTATAATGTTACCTTATTTGTTAACGATGGAGTTAAACTTATCAGAAATATGATTTTTAGATTTTTTATCATTATGTGAAGATCGGGAGAAGTAGCCCATAAAATCATATGGATTAGTTTTCATTTATAATCCAAAATTTGCTTTGGAACATCATTAGGAGGCACAACACGTTATTAATCACGCAAACCTATTGAAGTTAAGAGTTTATCATGACATTACCAGGGAACGTAGGTTTTTAACTACTTTGAAGCCACAATTTATAAAGAAGAAAATTTCATTTCGGTAAAAATTATTGGAACCGATCAGGTAACAATGAATAAGTATCTGAGCAAATGAATAAGAGATATTGAAGTTAGATCCCAATAAGCGAATAGTACTAGGGCTATCAGGTGCGTCAGGAATTGTTTATGGGATAAGAACGCTTGAAGTTCTTAAAGATCTAAATATTGAGACACATTTGATAATTAGTAATTGGGCGGAAAAAAATATAAGAATTGAAACAACTTATACACTAGATTATGTTAAATCCCTCTGTACTAGATTGTATGAAAATGACAATTTGGCGGCGGCACCTTCAAGTGGGTCATTTCTTCATTCTGGAATGATAGTAGTTCCTTGTAGTATGAAATCTCTATCTAGCATAGCAAATGGATACGAGGAAACATTAATAGCCCGGGCAGCAATGGTTACGCTCAAAGAATCTCGAAAATTAGTAGTGGTCCCACGCGAAACACCTTTATCAAGAATTCATCTTGTTAATATGATTAAGATAGTAAGCGCTGGAGCTATATTGCTACCTGCTATGCCTGGCTTCTATCACAAACCTTTAACACTGTTAGAAATTATAGACCATTTGGTCGGTAAGATACTTGATCAACTAGACATCAAACATTCTCTATTCAAACGATGGGGTAACAACTAAATTGCAGCCAGATTAGTTCCTAAACGAACCTGACACATTAAACCACTATAAATTCTATTTTTATCGACCAATATGATTTCAAATTATTTTATATTGAAACGTGAATTTCAACACGAATCATATCGATCAAATCAGTAAACATCTGTGCAACTTCTTGTGATGTCTTGATCTCATTATTGATTTCCTTATATCGCATTGGTGACGATGAGGGGGAAATAGCAAATGTTGCCTGATAAATTGAATTTAAGAAACTAAATTACCGAAAATAAAAATTGCAGTTACTACTCCCAGAGCTGAAGCTTTTCAATTTTTGACTTTCTTTTTGCCACGTATAGCATTTCATACACGCTTTTGTGAGATCTGCCTTTCAACAATAGCAAAATTGCATCGCTTGCTATTTTGTTTTCATCATAACTACCTATTAATGCGACAGTATGCCGGTAAACGGAAATTAAACAACCTGTCAAATCTTGAATGGTCTTGCGTGTTTTGCCACTCTCGCCAATTACTCTACCCTTCATTCTCAAAATAGATTTGGGTGACTTTCCAACATAATCTCTGAAGTCAATTATCTGCAAAGAGTTCTCCTCATCTAATATTCTAAATGCATTATCAGGTGAAAAACCATGTGTAATAGCTCTAATAACCTCTATTGCTTTGAGGAAATCATAATTGTTATTTGAATTAGGTGTTACTGAGAGCCTACCAGTATCGCTTTGTATCCTGATATTCACATGACATTTTTTAGAAATTTCATTTTTTACGCTGCCACCAGAACCAATTAAGATAGGAATTCTTTCTTCAGGTACTTGAACTTCATAATCAAATTCGGATGATTTATCCACATAAATAATGAATCAATAATAAATATAATTACTTATGTTGTTTCTTTGTACTGGCTATGACAGCATATTATTGCCCTTGATGAAATCTGAATATCATGAGAAACGGGATATTTGAAAATAATTTTATGCTGTTTCGCTTTGCCAGATTCATTGTTATTGCCTTGCTTATTATCTTGTCACCTACTAAGTTAGCAATATGGCATTCCTTAAGCAAGGATTCGGCATCACTTTCATTTATGGTTCTTTCTTGCCAAAAATTCTTGGACATTTTAATAGTCAAAGAACCATGTTTTATTTCCGTATCAACTAATTCAACATCACAAATATTGATCATCAAAGAATTCTGATATCTTGTTAGTCTAGCAGCAAAGTCTGATTTATTCAATCTTGATAAATTATTAGTTTGAGACTAGATTAATCTTCTTCCTATGTTAGTCCCATATTCCTGTTGTAGTACTTTCATGTAGGCGAATGCAGATATTTTAATTATATAAAATTTTTTCCTATTTTTGGTTTATTACCGCGATTAATTTAATTAGGTTTGGGTATAACTAGATTTGAAGGTGTCAAGAGGTCTTAATTATTTTAGTGGCAAGAAACAGCAGGGGACTTCCTTTTCTGCTTCATACCGGAAAATCTTGGTAATATGTATTGATAGAGATAATGATATTGGTTCAAAAGGGGGCATCGAGACACCGGTAATCGGTCGCGATAACTGTATAAATGCCGGAACTAGGTTGGCAATTGAAGACCCTGAAGACTCAGATGCCAATGCAATCTTTGGCGCAGTCAAGACTTACGAGGAATTGATAACTAAGAGTTGTGAGGCTGAAGTTGCAGTTGTTGCTGGGCTTTTCGATAGAGGCGTAGAGGGCGACGAAAAAATTTCCTTTGAAATAAATGAAATCCTTGCAAATTTTAAAGCAGAAGGAGTTGTTATTGTTTCCGATGGAGAAGATGATGAGACAGTGATACCCATAATCCAAACAATAATCCCTATAGTCTCAATACAACGAGTTATTATGAGACATAGCCGAAGTGTAGAATATTCATACGCATTATTGGGAAAATATGTCAAAATGTTGGTTTATGATCCTCGATACTCAAAATTCTTCTTGGGAGTCCCTGGCTCATTATTGATTGCAAGCGGATTGGCTACAGTATTTGGATTTACTAAGGAAGCGATAGCAATTGTACTTAGTATTTTAGGAGCTGCCTTTGTAATTAGGGCATTTGATGTGGATAGAGCCTTAAGTTCTCTAAATCGACCAACACCTTCCACGTTTATTAGAATATTCTCAACTTTTGCGGGAATAATGATAATATTGGTAGCCATATATAGCGGGATTTCAAAATTGCCAGTGGATCTAGTTGAAGAAAATTTCGGATTCACCAAAATATTAACTAACAAGCAGATTATAGGTAACTTTGTTCGAGGAAGCATAACTTTACTTTGGATTGGTATCGGAACAATACTTGGGGGTATTCTTTTGAGCAATTGGTTCAAAGGAAGTATCAGAATCATGTCAGACATCCTTGGGTTAGTAGTACTAGGTTTAATATACATCCCAGTAGCGCAATTTACCTCCGTTCTAACAGAGCAAGCAAACCCATTTAATTTAATATCGTCGTTACTAATAGGTTTGGCTATAACACTGGTTGCAGCCACCATCTTATTCAAGTACTTTAGAAGTAAGAAAGGTGGAGAACATCTGAAACATTGATACTCATGTGCAATGCTTTTGATTAAAAATGAATCAATCCGGTTTCTAAATAGGTTCATTACTGGAAATTGGTTTTATCGTTTTTATGAGCGAAACCTTGAAGCGCAAATAAATGAAGAACCACTTCCAAGACATGTTGCAATCATTCTTGACGGTAATAGGAGATGGGCAAAACATCATTTATTGGTAACAAAGGGACATGAATTTGGGGCAGACAGAGCTGAAGAACTTTTGACTTGGATTCAGCAAATTGGAATAAAAATAACTACGCTTTTTTGTACTTTCTTCGGACAATCTTGATCGCGACAAGAATGAAATTGACAATATTTACACTTTGTTAGAATCAAAGCTAAATCGTCTTTATCGTGATTCTAGAATTCATCAACATAGAATGAAAATTAAGGCTATTGGGGATATTAATGCTTTACCTTCATCACTAAAGGAAGTATTATTAAAATTAGAATTAGAAACGAAGAACTATGAAGCAATGTTTTTAAATATTGCTATTGCATATGGAGGGCAGCAAGAACTTATTGAGGCAATAAAGAAAATCGCTCAAAACGTCCAGACAAAAAAAGTAAACATCTCAGACATAAATGAAGAACTGATCGAATCATATTTATACACTTCACATCTTCCTCAGTCAGAGCCAGATTTAATTTTAAGAACCTCTGGAGAGCAACGACTTAGCGGTTTTTTGCTATGGCAAAGTGCGTACAGCGAACTTGTTTTTATGGACGTATTTTGGCCCGAATTTAGGAAAATTGACTTAATGAGAGCAATTAGGACCTATCAAAGAAGACGAAGAAGATATGGAAAATAATCTCCAAATTATTACTTGAATACTAGTATTAGTCAAGAATTAACTGTAATTTTGAATAATTGAGAAGCGCGGGGAGAAAATTCATCTAATACCAACAATAAATCAAAATATCTAACACCCAATCCAGTTGCTTTCACAATCCACAAGTACTTATGTTTGAAGTTATGGCTTAGTAGATTATTTGTTTCTTCAATTAGTAATGAATCGTAGATTATTTTCTCGTAATCAAAAAGTGGGTATTCTTCCCATCTGTATTATAAAACTGCTGCTTATACTGAACTTTATCGCATATCCAAAAGGGTTTACCTCTTAAAAAGATCAAGCCTGTTATCCTGATTAGATTGTAACTCTGATAACTGCAGTTTAAGGTCTTTGAAAGTCATTGTTCGATATTTGCCAGTTTGTAATTGGTAATTTCATTGTTCGACCTCAGTATTTTACACTTAAACTCACGTTGAGTATTCTTCTTCTTATATATTCTTACCTATCTAATCTAAAATGTCTCAATTGCCTGATTTACTTGTATTTAGATCATAATTTTGTACTTTGTTACTAGATACTCCGGCTACTTATGCTCAACAAACTGAATGATGGTCCTCTCTTTAAGATATACATTATTGATAGTGCTTGTGGTCCGACTAGTGTAGTATTATGGTATTATTTTTCTTTTTCTTCCGTCACTTTCTCAATGTTGTTAAGACTAGACATTCCTTTATTCTCCATACAGTGTGTATTCGACTTTCTTGGGTCTACGATCTAGATCTTCTGATGCAGTTCATAAGTGAGTTATGCTCTTGATTTTTAGACTATTCGGAACTCAGTTCCTAAAGTTAACCGATAATAAGTAAATGCGTAAATAAGATAATTTCCTAGTAGGACTGCTGCTCGTAGAATAAGCCCTACTATGAGATTGCAGCGTTATTCATTGCTGTCGAATGTGCGAGAGATCATTCGATACCCATGTAGAAGTTGATCAAGTTTTGACTCAATCAACTTCTATGTGGGAATCTTTTAACAACACATGTTAAGACTTGTAGATGCCGCTGATTATTATTTATGAATAATTATCATAATTTGGGATTGGTGGTAGCTTTACTTTGACTGACTATATTAAAATTCGACTTTTTCGTACTTAAGTTTCTTTTAAACTTTATTAGTTAGGAAATCATTTCCGTACTTAGCCGTAATATTGGCTTCGCTTTGCTTGCAAACCAAACCATCTACAAGTTTCTTAGCACCTTTATCGCAATGTTTCTCTAATATTATAGCATCTTCAATAGTATAACTAACTTTGTCGCAGGTTGGCCGTAAGATATCAATATATTAAGTGCTATTCTTGTTTGGGGGTAAAGGGTTCTATGCTGTTTAACACCTGATCTAACAAATCATTTCGTCTCTAACCCAATATAATGGGTCGTGGATATTAAGTACTAAAGTAGATTATTACTGAACTAAACTAAACTAAACTTCAAAAATACAAATGGGATGCCGAATGAGTTTCCTGTATCAGGGACTCAAAGTTAGTATCAGAAAAATAGGACTAATCCGAATAATGACGATAATAGTGATATAGAACAATTTGATATTATTTTTTGTGTCAACTATGTTACACATCAATTGTGTACTTTAACTATGAGAAGGTTGTAATACCATTGATTTGATATTACGTTTTTATGAGTGATTTTATTGAAACAGTAGTTGATCATAACAAGCATGACTATAGTGACAAAAGACAACTTTTAGTTTGTAATAATTGCTATTGGTGTTTGTCCTACTTACCAGATTTAGAAAATGATACAATCAAATATTTTGACAACTGTCCTAAATATAATAAAGACATAAAATTGGAGTACAATACATATAACAGAAAATATTTCTGTTAGATTACTAGACGTACGATCCCTTTGTCTGAATTGATTCAGATTTAGCAATTTCGGCACATTCATCACAGCGTTTTTCGACAATTATGGCGCCTTCAGCTTGATAATTGATTAACTTTGTCGCAGGTTTTGCGCAAACAATACAAAATCTTGAATTCTTTTCCGGCCTTGGTACGAATGTTTCTATGCTCTTTAGCGTTTTATTTAATATATCATTTCAACTTCTATTATTGATTAACACTGCTACATATTAAACTAGACAATTACAAATTTGGTACAGACGATAGAGGTTTATTAGTCAGATATTTTTTATCAGGCTCGTGAGAAGGGAAATTAACGATAAGCACACTCATGCATACAGCAGTCGACGTAGCGAAAGTAAGAAACATGATAAAGTGCGCCGACGTAAAAGAAATGTCCCAAGATAAATTTTATCCGTATGCAAGCAGGGATCAAAGTATTTTTGTCAGATTAATAAGAGCAAGTTTGTTCAGCAATCATCGCATAAGTACAAGTATAGACTTTAGGACACTACTAGTGAATTGGTTAGTAAAAAATTGTACAGATTAATAGGAGCTTAGGTTAGATGATGATGATCATCACGAAAAGATTTTGTATAGAGTGAGTATAAAACCTGCAAGACTATCTAGCAGAATAATTACAACACCAATGATGATACTTCAAGACGTAGAATTGGTTATTTCGATTCTAAATCGAGTCATGCTATACAACCAGTTGCAGGAACTAAAGAATTCCATTTATCATAGCCTGGATGAATACATTAGTCAACTAGAAATAGGTCACCCTGCTAAATAAACTATAAAAGGAAGAATTTATACAATCTCGTAAAATTTGATTTGATTGAAATAAATATAATTTACTAAAATCTACATGATAATCTCCGGATAAATTATTATGAATGATGGTAGGAAAGAAAATGGATGGTAGAACATGGAGACTATGATCGGACTCAAGGCAAATGGTTTTGTACATATTGGATGGACGTTTCTAGTTGGATTGAAATACATGGTTATGCGCCCAAGCAACAGTCAAATGAATCTGATATCCCTGAATCGGTCAATAATGACGAGATAGATGAATAGAATTGCTTAAAGAACACTCTGCCGGAATTGTTCTGTATAGGTCTGAGGATAATTCATCAAATATGATTCTATTGCTTCATTACGGGAATGGCCATTGGGATTTTCCTAAGGGAAATATCGAGGTAAATGAAACTCAAATCCAAGCTGCCGTAAGAGAGCTGGAGGAAGAAACTGGAATAAATAGATTTAGACTGGTTCCAGGCTTTAAGGAAACATTAGTATACAATTATAAAAAAAAATCAGAGCAAGTAGCAAAAACAGTAACGTTCTATCTAGGAATCACCACTATTAGCAAAGTTGTCATTTCAAGTGAGCATATAGGATACGTTTGGTTGACTTATCAAGAATCAGTAAAAATACTTACGTATGATAATGCCAAAAAATTATTGACACAAGCGAACATGATTTTTGAAGATCAAGCAATCACAAAATTGAATTACTGACTAGATAAATAGGTAAATTTACTTAGTTCTTTATATACTAGTGGATGCAGAAAGCCTCTTTAGCGTCAAAATCAACTAAAAGGACAACTTCAAGAACAACTAAATATCTTGAAGATTCTAGCCTGACACAGCAATCCTATCAAAACTTTATCAACTCAATAAATTCATACCCAACTAAGCGAGCCTACCATTTAGTACTTGAACGCTTCTTATCAAGTCATAATTTTAGCATTGAAAGAACTGATGAATTCCTAAATCTACCAGTAAAAGAGATTGAATCAACGATAATAAATGATATAATAAACATGCAACAGAAGCGAAAGCTATCAGTTAGTACACCTCAAATTATGACTGCTGCTATCCAACATCTCTGCTCTATGAATGATGTTACGTTAAACTGGAACAAGATTAGGAGATTCATAAAGACAGATGTTGCGAAGAACCCTGATGAGGCTTATACTCATGAAGATATACGAAAATTACTTGAAATATCTGATTTAAGAATGAAAGCTCGTTTTTCTGATATTAGCCTCTACTGGGATACGAATAGATGCTTTACATGATATAAGATTAAGAAATTTAAAGAAAATTGAGAGTCAAAAACTCTATAAAATTGTGATTTATGAAGGGTTCAAAGAACAATATTTTGTTTTCACAACACCTGAGTGTGCAGCAATAATTGATTCCTATCTTAACTATAGAAAACGTTCAGGTGAGCCATTGAATCCTAGCTCTTATCTGATTAGAGAAGCCTTTGATAACACTGATATAAAACAGGTAAAAGAGCAGTCAAGACAGGTAGCAACTCCAACGATAAGGAATACAATTGCAAATCATTTAATCAAAGCTGGGATTAGAGAGAAAAAATCTGAATATGACCATAGGACAAGACATACTAAGACTCAGGTTCATGGCTTTAGGAAATTTACAACTACCCAGCTAGTCAATTCTCAAGTTAATCCAGAGATTAGGGAAATGCTATTAGGTCATAAAATAGGATTAGCTTCTGCATATTATAGACCATCAGAAGATGAAATGTTAAACGAATATCTGAAAGCAGTTGATAATCTTACAATAAATGAAGAAAATAGACTGAAGAGAAAGGTAGAGGTATTGACTATTGAGAAATCAAAGGTTGATTTCGCTCTTGCATCTATAGAGGAAATGAAAAAGAAGATAGGTCTACTCTAGCTGATTATGGTTGTGCTTGTTAGAAGAGTTAAGTAGAATAATGACGAGTAATGTAAGATTTTGCGGAAGTTGTGGTCAAGAATTATCAAGTATTGATACGAATTATTGTTCAAGATGTGGTAAAAGAATCGACCAATCTGATACCTTAGAAATAGCGAATAATAAAAATGACAAAACTACCATTAAGGAGACTGAAAAGAGAAACTCTGACTCCCACCGTTCTGTCGTTATTACTCTGCCATATAAAAGTCCTGGAACGGCCGCACTTATAGCATTTATTGGAGGATTGTTTGGCTTGCCTGGAATTGGTCATATATATGTCGGAAAGGTAGGCAAAGGAATTGGGATACTAATACTTGGATTGGTAATTTATGCCTTCATGGTTATTTCTATTTTGGGTTTTTCTCCAGTTGGCTTTTTAATAGCAATAGTCTATTTAATATTATTAATATGGCAAATATTTAGTGCAAGGGGTAACGCAAAAAAATTCAACAAATCCGTCAAAGAAACTGGGAAAGAACCATGGTAATAATGAACAATTTTGAATAGTCTACATCTCCTGACATAACCATTATAAATTTAATCTTCTCAATATCATTCTCTCAGATGGTTATAAACAACAAGGAATAAACCGAAGAATCAGACAAATTGCCCCATTTCAGAATATGCTTAGGGAGGTATCAAGTTTACATGGTCAAACTCCAAGATTTGATAACAGGTATAATACCAGGAATACGAATGACTAATGATTATATAAATGCACGCTGACTAGTGAACCACGTCAAGCAATAGGAAAAATAGCAGCATTCAGAACATGCTGAAAGAAATAATGTCTTAAGTAATTAATCAGGTCTTGTCTAATTAAATAAACCAAGCATAATTATTTTCAGTCCAATAAAAGGTACTTTTTGACCATGTAAATCAATTTCGGGCTCAATTAATTGAAAATAGCTACTCGAAATTTCCGCACTTGTTGTTTGTTTACATCTATCGCAAGGTAGATTAATCCTAGGGTAATCTGAAAAACAAAAAATATACTCAAAAAATAACTTTGTTTCTATTGGAAATGGATAGAATTTTTTGCAATTGGTACATTGGGTTTGCAATGTCATGATTTTTTCATTACCCATATTTTTAGCCCAGTCCTGTTCCCATGCTGAGAAGGAATTTTTTCGGAGTATTTCTGCTTCACAAGCCAATTTCAACTGGAAGTAGATTATTCGACGAACATCATCTTCTAAATTTATTAATACATCATATAAAATCCTCCTCATTTTCCTAACTCGTTCATCTAATTTTGGATAAACAAAAACAGGTAAAACTATTGAAAAAAAGATATCCTGCACCCTTGAAGTTGTCAAAAGTGAATGGAACATCGTATCAAATAATACATCGATTAGGTTTTCCTCTAAACAATTCTTATATAATTTGTCCATGAAATACAGCCATTGAAGTACTTTTGAATTGTAAATATTGAGATATAATTGCATAAATCTCATCTTCTATATCTTTAAGTTTAGCAGTATTTTTTTTACGTCCACGTAATGCAAATAAAATCAAGATGTAACCTTCTAACGTCAAAGAATATTGATTAGTATCAGTTTGAACCTTTCTCGGCTGGTACTTTGGTTACTCTTAATAGTCCAAGCTTCTCTAAATCCTCTAATTTCCTAACAATTCTATCCTTTCGATTGATCTATTGCGTTTCTTACAGTTGTTTTACTCTTTGAGGAATATTTATAATCTTTTTCATAATATTTTAGAAATTCTTTATTATTTTCTATAAGCCATCTACCTAAGTCCCAAAATTTGAATTTTGCAGAGCCTGTATCTAGTGGATATCTCAGTATGTCCTGATAAAGATTGGCATCTTTACTAAACGGCATTTTATCGAGGTCAATATTTTTTTCATTAGTTACTGTTTCAAAAATGTTTGAAATATGGGGTGTCATGCTTGCGTTTTGTCACCATATGTAGTATGTAGTGTTTAGTCACTTTATATGTCATTCTATACTACATATATTTCACTTGCAACAAATAGCATTAAGAAAAGTTCAGGCGGTAGGTAGTCACAGAAGTCTTCAAGCGACCTGCAAATCCACCAATCATTGCGGCCACACCCATTACACTCAAAACAACAAAGTCCATCTCATAGTTCATTATATGACCTATGAGACCAAATACACCCATCAACGCTGATGCTGCCAAGTTAGTTCCTACTGCCGTTTTAGTATTCATTTTAAAGACTGATATCATAGTAGGTAGCCGAATACTTCCTAGAACCAAACCTACCAAACCACCCAGAAATCCAATTGCAAATCCTATAAATGACTCTATCCATATCATCCTCTTCATCGTGCTCTTCTGGTTATGGGTTTGTTCTGTTCTTGCTTTCTTTGAACTTCGAATCAATATATACGCTTCATACAATACAACCATGCTTATCCCAACAAGCAATATAGGAATTGGCATGTATCTTGTAAATAACGAACCAAGGAAGGCGCCTATCGCTCCGGTTAGTCCCATAATAAGAAAAATACGAGTTGTTCACGTTCTTTTGTCTAAAGTGTTGGATGGACGCTATTGCAGCACCCATAGTGCTAACCCCAATATTGGTTCCTGCCGTAGCAGCGATTGAAACTTCAGAACTTAAGATAAATGGGAAACGTAATACCCCCAGCACTAATCCAACAATGCCGCCTACAAATCCTATTGCAAATCCAACGCCAGATAACAGTGATAATACATAGAGATTTAATTCGATGATATCAAATCTCTGTACTATTATAAATAATATCTTGACTTAGAAGATTTGAGTGTCTTGTTGATTGAAATAAGACTTAAACTTCTGAATTACGTAGGTTGCTGATTAATAGTGCCTATTAATCACTGGAAAACATAGTTAGATATGAACAATAGAATTGATAGACTTACGCATGGTAGACGCAGGAAACGAAAAGGTAACGTTGAACACGCAACTCTAATAGCACTTTTTATTAGCGAACAATCATCAACTGAACAATCCAAGGATTTTATCTACGCCACCAGCATAAGATGCTACGATTAATTATGATAAAATTAGGAATTGAACGTATTCAGAACGCAAAAATTACACAACAATTGCTAACGTGACACTATTAAAATTTTGTTATTAACTCGTATTAGATATAATTTTTAAATATAGTCTATATCAAAATGATAATTTTCTATCAAATGCTCCGAATACTTAACATATTTAAGCTTGAAAAATCATCAAACAGCTTGAGTGGACTTTATAGTATACTCATTCCGAAGCCACTTTATGCAAATTATTGAAATGTTAGCATGGTTTTGTTTTGGGTTTGGGCCAACTTTGGGAGTAGGGAATCTTATTTGGTCTCGTCGTGAAAAGAGAAATAAAGAGACTATTCCTTGGGAAATTTAGCAGACTAGATTAACTATTATTTGGGCAAATAGCATTAATTATAACAACAGCAAACGAGTGAAGAACAAAGTTATCGTTTATCCCTTTCAGTGTCGTCCGAGTTATCGTATGCATGCACCAGCCAGGGACAACTAATGTCGAAAGGCTCCAATACGTCGACCTATTATTGCAAGAAGGTTACTTTGTAATTATTCCAACTAAGAATGACTCGTAACTATATTTCTAAATACAGATATCCAAATAACCAAGACATACATGATATGGCCGAATTGAGTTTAGAAGGCCTGTTTGGAATAGGTGAAGCGATAGGAATTATTGCTACTCTATTTGTTATATTATACTTTTCAAGAAAGCAAATGCAGAGTCTCTCAGTAGACATCCAGACAAAGGTTCTTAATGACTTGGATGAGAAGGTTCGCAAGATGGCAGAAATCATAATTGAAAAACCCTCTTTGCAAAAAGTCATATATAAACTTGAAAAGCCATCAGAAGAGTTAGCATTTGCGTATTATATCTTGTTTATTTGTTCTCATGCATATTCGATGCGTCAAAGAAAAGTGCTCAAAGAAGATGAATGGACAGGATGGTTGCAGTGGATGAGAAACTGCTTTAAATATGGAACTTTGAGTGAACAATGGAAACTAATACAGTCGGAGAGATGGTTCCATCCTGATTTTGAGAATTTCATAAACAAAGAAGTAGCGCTGAAACGAGAGTCTGAATCGATATAATCAATTCCTGTCTGGTATTGGAACTGCAATAAATAACACAATTGGTCTTCAAAGCTTCGTAAATGACTTAAATACTAAAATAGCTGCTCCCCAGTTAGATGAATTTGCTGACGTAATGAATTCCGCAATTTTAACTGCAGGAGATGTTGTCAAAAAAATAGGTAAACTTAAGTATGAATTTCCTACTCCCAAATTTGACAAATTCGCTCATGCTTTAACTTTAGCTGTAGATGCAGCTAAAGACGCTCCAAAAAGGATATCAAATGTAAGAAACTACATTCCATGTGAAGAAAGAAGATACTACAGTAAAGTAAACTGTAACGCAAACTGTAGATTCAGTTAGTTCTGCAAATTTAGTAAATTCTGGAGATTCAGTCTTTTTTGAGAAATTCAGAAATTAATTCAGCTGATTCTAGAGTTAAGAATATACATATTCATAACCATAAGCACTTGAGTGAGAAAGAAATGAGAAGACTTCTCACATAAGGGGTAGCCGAAAGCTTTGGTAAGATGATTTAATGAGGAGAAGAATTAGAACCTTGAGAGAGTATCAAACAGAAATTGAAGAGTCTGAACTGGAAAGAAAGGAAGAATCTATTGATGAACTTTTGTCAAAAGTTTTAAACTTGGTTAGTGAGATGATTTAGCCTTCTGGAATTCTGAGTTGTTAACTTACCCAAATTTCAGAATTAGTCACAATATTTGGGATATGCTTATAATCTAACCTTTTTGACGCATTCTCTGAGATAAGCATTGACTTTATCTCTCCATTACACCTAGGACAATTATCAAAATGCTGCATTATGCATTTACAAAATCAGGCAAATATGGGGAACACCAATAACAACAATTACATATCAAAAAGGATTTTTCGTCAAAATAACTATAGTTTTGGCGTTTAACTAATTCTCTATCAACATATGACCAATCTTCATTTTCGATGAGATTGTTACTTAACATAATTATAGTGCAAGCTGAGAGATTTAAGTATGTCTTCTGTTTGAAACAGAATTATATACTCTATATTTTGTTCTATATCAATATCTAATTCGAGAAAGTTATTTGATTTCCAGTATCATACATTTTTTGCCTAAATTGAAATTCTTATCTCGTA
>CAVPGE010000035.1:0-123588 GCA_963703885.1 uncultured Nitrososphaerales archaeon | reverse complement strand
GATGGGTTCAGTTTTGAAAGACAAAAAGAAATTGCTATCAGTCCGGTGGAAGACTATGAGCAATATGGAATAGAAGATCCTAGACTTATTGGAATTGGTAACCAAGTATTCATAACATATGTGGTACTTTCTGATTTCGTTTCAAATGGTCCAATAGGATCTACTGCACTTGCTGAGACTACTGATTTTAAGGACTACACCAGATTAGGTATCATTACAAGCAAAGGATCAGACACCAAAGATGTGGCTCTATTTCCAGAGAAGATAAATGACAAGTATCTATTCTTGCATAGGCCTACTAGTTGGGTCGGTCAAAAATTTGGTGTTGGTAAACCCAGTATTTGGCTTGGAGAAGGTAGCGCACTCACAAGCTTTGAAAAGCATACAACTCTTTTGCAACCCAAATATGAATGGGAGGATTCTAAAATAGGTGCCGGACCTCCTCCAATAAAAACAAAGAAAGGATGGCTCTTAATATACCATGGTGTGGATAAGAACTTAGTTTATAGGGTAGGCGCGGCTTTACTCGACCTAGGTAGCCCCTCTAAAGTAATCGGAAGAACTGAAAAGCCAATTTTGGAACCCGAAGAACCGTTTGAAAAGAATGGTTATGTTAAGAATGTTGTCTTTCCAACTGGTTCCTGCATCATTGATGACCAATTATATCTTTACTATGGTGCGGCAGATAAAGTATGTTGTGTTGCAACCATTAAATTAGAAGCGTTACTCGAGAGAATTGTATAAGTGTTGATATTATCTATCTTGGATATTCGATTAGATGAAAAAAGGGCCAAATTAAGAGCCTTTTTCATGCGAACGAACAAGTATTTTCTATAAATCAATCTATTGTTAGGTATGAAATTTCTCGATCTTACTAGGAGTAATGCTCACAGTAGTAACGCCCGATTTTCTACGTGAAAAATGATTAACGACGCAAGTTCGTTCTAAATGAGAAAGGACCCTGTCCAAGTATCGAATTGATCGACCCCATTTACCAGCAAGGTTCAAATCCCACTGGCCCTCAACCTACCTTTGAGGGAATCATATAATGAATTACTATAGTGTAATCAATTGATATTTCGAATTCCAAACGACTCATGAAACTCAAGAAACTTTTAATTAGATCCAGTCCTTACTATCATAAATATTATTTTAAATAGTTCTGATTGAATTGCATTTAAAACTGGGCTTTATACACATATGTACTAGTGCCCCTTGGGCCCATGCCAATCTTGTCCCTTTATTTATGACAAGTAGTATTGATTGTTAGAAATGATTGTTAGAAATTTGCAATTAATAGTCCAAAATTATTATCCAATGACCCAATTCATGTCTCTAGGGCTCAACCCATAAATCAACAATATTGACTGAGAAATAAGATAGCATATAAACAAAGCCGTTATAGCTAGATTAACTGTTACCAATAGGCACTTTCTGACTCAATATTAGAATCGGGAGTATTTCTTTTGAACGAAATATATTCATTAATTCCATCTAAACCTTTAAAGATTCCTTCAACTGCAAATACTGATGGAGCCTTGGTTGTGGGCAGCTCACCACAGCAGCTTTCTTCAAATTTCTTAATATTAAATTCTACATAGTCAATCTCCAATCTTTTGAACAGATCGATGGCCTTCATAGAATCATCTGACTCATCTAAAAGTAGAATTGGTTTACGCTTAACCATAAATTTAGAACAGGACGGCAAGATAAAATTGTATCATTGATGAGCTAGTTTCACTCTCTCTCAAGATAAGATACTGTAAAATAGATTTTAGACAATAAAAACAATGGAAAGTAATATTAATATTTTTACAAATTTGTCAATTCGTCAAACTCCGTCTAAAATTATGAGATATTTGATTGGGTAGACATAATAAAAGCTACACCTAACACCTGCACACTCAATAATTATGGTTGGAATAGTTGAATCTTGCGTAAAGAATTTACTGTATTATCCAATCTCTTACCACAACATTGATAGCTCCGTCATCGTCCAATGATCCTGAATTAGGATCCCTAAAACCAATTCTTTTGGTAGTAGAACTTGGAACAACGAATGTATCTGATTTTGGTCTGGAGTATTGACTGATATGATGACCTGTTGTTCTCTTTTGGTAGGATGCTCGCATTCATCTGCTAATATATAGAATACGTGGGTCTTCTAGATGTTTATAGGAATAGGCCCTGAATATCGAATCCTTTAGTATTATAGTTTTCTGAGTATAATCCATATGCTCAACCACTCCGGGATAGAATTGTAAGAATAGATTTCTTAATCCCAGAATATGGTAGTTAAAAAGTTAAATATTATTGATCACAGATGCTATGAAATAGATGCTATGAAACCATATTTTCACTGGATCTCAAGACTATCTTTTCACTGGATCTCAAGAGATGGAAAGCTGTTACTAACTGCTAGAATTATTAGAACATTTGCCTATGGGTTTCTAAGCATCATAATAGCTATTTATCTTCGACTTTTAGGGTTTGACGACTTACACATTGGTTTTCTTTTAGGATTCACACTCTTAAACAGCGTTGTTTTCACGTTATTTGGTAGCTTCTATGCCGATAGAATTGGAAGAAAGAAAATTCTCATTATTTATGCTTCATTGATGTCACTGTCTGGTGCAATATTATCATTTACTGACAACTATATTCTAATGGTATTGGCCGCATTTGTAGGAACAATCAATGTGACGGGGTCAGAAACTGGAGCTTTTCTTTCAATAGAGCAAGCAATATTGCCTCAAACTGTTAAAGATATCAAGAAAAGAAACACGATATTTGGTTTGTATAACATGATGGGGACATTTGCGATGTCTGCAGGAATTCTACTTTTGAGCTTACCGATGGCGTTATCACAGGAACAATATTTTGGATTCAATCAAGTTGAATCAATCCGACCTCTATTTTCATTGTATAGTGTATTGGGAATATCACTCATAATCACCTATAGTATGATTTCAAAAGAGATAGAGGTTGAACCGATAACAAAAACAAAAAGACCCATTATCCAAACGCTATCACCAAGATCAAAACAGATCGTAGCCAAATTATCGGCCCTATTCGCAATCGATTCATTTGCGGGGGGTTTTGTAATTCAAAGTATTGTCTCGTTATGGTTTTATACTAGGTTTGGAGCTGACCTCACTACTTTATCATACATCTTTTCAGCTGCGGGCGTTCTGACTGCTCTATCTTATATTGCAGCAGCCAAATTTGCGGACAAGATAGGTCTCGTAAATACGATGGTATTTACTCATATTCCGTCAAATATATTACTCATTTTTGTAGCCTTCGCACCCAACTTAGATCTAGCCATTGCACTTTATTTGGCTAGAATGACTTTATCACAGATGGATGTTCCTACAAGACAGTCATACATTGTAGCTGTCGTTGATGATGAAGAGAGAACCGCTGCTGCGGGAATAACCAATGTCTCAAGAAATATTGCCCAAGCAGTTTCTCCCTCATTAACAGGATATGTCTTGCAATCCTTTTTATCATTGGCTGCACCATTTGTGTTAGGTGGTGTGCTAAAGATTATCTACGACTTGGCATTGTATTTCAATTTCAGAAATATAAAACCGAGAGATGAGGAACAAGGGTAATAATCGTAAAAAACCATTACATTATCTGTCCCCTTACCACTACTGATCCTATCTGGATAATCCAATTTTTCATTTTGAACCAATAACAGACTTTCCGTAATGAGACAGTTTAAATAGTCATAATCTTTTAGTTTCTAAAATCCTCTAAAGGTAGAGTGAGGTCAGAGTTTTTATGATATACGATCTCTGTTATTTTGATGTACAAATTAAAATTAGTTTATTATCAAAAGTAAGATTTTGCTAAAATAGAGTAGATCCATATAAATATGGCAATAATGATGTACAAATATTGGCTATAGATAAAAATCCTTCGTGGATTCGTGCAGTACAGATTGGTCTAGGAATTCTTGTTATAATTATATCGATATTTATGCTAGCGCGTCCAGGAGCAGCTTTTGTTTCAATTATTTGGATACTAGGCATTGTTCTACTCTTTGTAGGTATTGAACGGATTATTGTAGGCATTGTTTCATCGGGCAGGTCTCGATGGGCAAACATTGGTCTTGGAATCCTCGTGATGATACTTGGTGGTATAGCAACGGCGTACCCCGTGGCTGCCGGTTATGGCATAATTTACTTTATTGGATTTGCCTTCTTGTTCAGTGGCTTCGCAAGAATTATCGATGGTTTCTCCAGTAAACATACTGGAAGTAAAAAAGCATTCCTTATAGGTGTGGGAATACTTGCCGTAATACTCTCTATCGCTGTATTGGTATCTCCAGTATTTGGCGCACGACTGGCAGGAATCATAATTGCAATAGGCCTTCTTATAACTGGAATTCAGATGGTTATCTCTGGAAGTCAGGGAAAGCGGTTCAATATTATGGGTAAAAATATCAGCCGATAAAGTTACAGCCCATAAGAGCTACCCCACATTACTATAATTTTTTATCAATCCGTAGATATCTCCTTATCTCGCCCTTTGGTATATTCTATATCCTAAATCGGTCTACACTTTTTTAACCTTTAGTACTCACTTAAGTATTGAAAGGCAAAGTGTCTTCTGAAACCCTGCAATATACCATGGATAATTTTGTTGGCCGGTAATTTAGTATTCTGCTTCTAGTCATAAAAATAGCTGCAACTGAATGTTTACGAACAATTCTCAAATATTGAATACAGACCTCAGTTCTGCAAGGCTTGTCAGCCTGAATGATTGAGGCCTCTTATCAAACGGATTAGTTCTTCTACCTCTTTGCTATCCAATGTTTCCACGACATCTATCTTGTCTTTTATCATACTCTTCGTATCTCCAATTATGCCAGTATCTGATTTTTTCAAGTTTCGTTCTACAAATTTTGTCGTTATCAAGGCAATCACCGTCCACAGTATCCCAATGGCAGCAAACATCAGAACGCCCGCAATTATTCTTCCTAAGAAAGTGACAGGGTAATATTCCCCATAAGCGACCGTTGTTATAGTCTCAACAGCCCACCATAATGCGTCGTATAGATTGTGGATGCTTGCATCAGGGTTTGGAGATTCAGCTAGATAAATCCCAAAAGCTCCAAAAACGATCGTTACTACTGCCAAAGCTGAAAGTAGAATTATTTCGCTACCTTTTATCATTGATACTAAGTTGTATAGTCTTATCAACCTAAAGAGGGCAAGATATCTCAGAGTCCCAACTGTGACCTGAATAACCGACACGCTGTCTACCAAACCATAGACAACCAGCGGTACCATTGCCGGAAACTCGTACCAGTGGGAAATGACGAATTTGAGCTTTGTATGCGAGGATTTGAGCCTTGATGCAAAATCTGTCGCCAGTATAAAGCAAACAATCAAGTCAAATATATACATCGCCCAGACCTGTTGATCATTTAATGGAAACACGTATTCTATAAAGACAATAATTATAGATGCAACAGTTAACACGGCAACGGTGGTATTTATCATGCTCTTTCTTTGGATGGTAGTGGATTTCATATCTAGACTTGAGTTGGATGTAAATAATAAAGTTAAAATGGCAATTTTTAATGGAATATTTTTATTCAAAGTAAAATCAAGGTTGGTGCGCTATAGAAGTACCCGCAACAATATGAAACAACGGCTTTCCTTGCCTAACCTATTTGGATGTCTTTATTTCAGAGAGTAATCTCATAGAGCGCCTTGTATGCAATCTGCACTCGTAGGCTTTTGGATCTCCTTACTTCAAAGACTGATTCTCTTCTGAAATCACCATCTGGTAGTCAATCCAACATTCTCTGAACAAAATCTCATGTAGTATATTGATTGTGGTTGTGCTCTATTTGTCTTGGATATTATTTTTGGCAGTGCAATAATTTTGGATCTTACTCGAGCTTCAAGTGAGGAGTGCTCTTCCTGAGTCTCATACCAATACTACCATTTAATATTAGAATAGTGTTGAGCATAAGACAACACAGGCACATTTAGATAAATCAAGTTTTAGTGGTCCTAAAATATAAAATTGTAGTTTTTCTGGTTAGATAATATATTATACCACTATTGGCGACTAGATGAATTATCAGGACCGCTATTATTATGTAAGCAAAATCAGTAGGAATTATGCCTTCGTTATTTGAATCGTGTGTAAAGGAGCCTCCTATAAAACCCAACCCAACTACATCTATTACTATAGCTAGGAACATTAGCACTATAGTTATCACCCATGCGAAATATTTGGTTTTGAATAAAGCAAATCCAAGTACGCAAATTCCTGCACCCACTAAACAAAGAAATGAGGCTATTGATGTGAAGAACATTTTAGTTACCTCTGTAAAAGTTTTAATTAGCGGGGCTAAGGCGTTGACAGCTGTCTTGGCCATTATTTTCGATTTCATCCCAGAAGTTTTGTTACTTAGAGAATCCTGTATGACAGAATCCGATAAATTAGCCGCGCCACTAAATATCACAGTCCCTAATGCGACGAATACTATTCCACCAATGATAATGGCAATTGAAATTATCGTAAGGACATATGACCTTTGTTGCTGCATATTGTCAGCTTTGTAGATAATCATTTAAATTGTTTTGCTGGTGTGGCTTGATCAGTTAACTAAATAATAGCAATTATATACGGATCTACAAATTAAAACGTACAAAATTGCCAGAATCCAGTAACAGTGACGGTAGTGATGATTCTACAAAAAAACAGACAGTAGTAAAAACACCTAAGGTGGCCACAAGATCCCTTTGGGTTATGGGGCTTAGCATAATTTTAGTCCTGTATGTACATACTTCTCTAGCTCCTGCACTGACTCAAATGGTGGAATTTTTTCATTCAGATTATGGTACTGTTAGTTGGGTACTAACAGCATATTTAGTTTCTGGTGCCGCTGTGACCATCGTAATAGGTAGACTGGCTGACATTTATGGACCCAAGAAAATGTTGCTCTTAGTCTTCTTGTGTTACACTGTTGGAACGGTTTTAGGGGGTTTTGCTCAAGACATTTATACACTATTAGTATTCAGGGTGATTCAGGGTGTAGCTGTCGCTCTCGTACCCGTTTCTATTCGAATAGCAAGAGATCTGTTTCCAAAGGAAAAGTTTCCAATGGCTCAGGGTATTATCTTGGCAATGTACCAAGGAGGTAGCGCAATAGGTCTAGTACTTGGCGCTGCAGTGGTTTATTTCGGTGGATGGCAAGCAGTGTTCTTCTCAGCAATACCATTTGCCTTTTTGTTCCTATTCTTATTATGGAAGATTATTCCCAAAGTTTCAGGTGTTCCTTCCATTAGTGAAGGTAAAGGTACTAGCAATAACGTACCTGGACGACATGGTAAAGTCATTGATATACCGGGAGTAATAACCTTGACACTGACAGTTTGCACATTTATGTTAGCTATTACTTTTCTCGGGAAAGGAAGCAATTCGATTGGACTTTTTTGGATTTTCCTAGGAATCGGTGTGACGTCAATTATAGCATTCTTTTTGATAGAAAAACGAAGCGAGATCCCACTTATAAGTTTGAAACTGGCCTTTCACAGGATCATTCGGCTAGGCAATATTAGTTACCTTATGCTAGGAGTCGTACAATACATTATCTTTTCCACTATTCCCACTCTTGGTCAGACGGTACAGCCCTTCGGACTGGGAATGACTACCCTTGAGGTTGGATTATTACAACTTCCTCAAGCCTTGGTTTTCGTAGCGCTTGGACCGATTGCAGGTATTCTGGCTATACGATATGGAAGCTCGAGATTCATCGTTCCGGGCTCAATTATATTATGTATTGGTATTCTTGGACTATTGGCATTTCACTCAACTGGAGCAGAAGTGGCTAGCATACTCATCCTTTTTGCTGTTGGCGGGGCTTTTGTGACATTATCGGCTAATGTTATTATGTACTTTACTCCAAGCGAATCCACAGCTGTTGTTGCAGCTACATATAGTACTATGAGGATCATAGGGGGTGCAATAGGACCTGTGATTGCAGGGCTCTTCATGCAAATTTATACCACAGAGGTAGATACTTCTGGAGTGGTCTCATCTGTGCCAAATGCCACGGCATTTAATGCAATATTTCTAGTTGGTGCTATTATTTCATTAAGCATGGTTGCATTTATGTTAATTATGAAACGAAGAGCAATAAAAATGGGAATGCCAGCAAACAAATGATTGAGAAAAGTCGGCGTTCGTCCTATTACTCCCATCTTTCTTATGCCTTGACAATGACACGGGAAATATGTAGCACTAGTTTAGAATTAAGAGATCAATACTAACGGCAGAAATCATATTTACCCGAGGATTATTATCCATACATCACCGCCTCTGAAGTCTTTAATCATCTTAGCAAGTGAAGAGTTCAGAGCATTGGGCGAAGTTATTAATGAAAATTCTTGGATGATGTGTGATTAATGGCAAACAAGAGATTCCAACCACCCAACAAAGACCGGGTACGCTCTACGGTCAAATGCATTATTCGATCCGAACAATGCCGGTGATGGCACGAATGAAACTAAGCAAATTCATTGAATCTGATCCATACATTACTACTTCTTGGTAATTGCTTTACATATACTGAGCTAAAGGAATCAAATCGATCAAAATTACTTGGAATAGTTCTTAATTAGATCTCTTTTAAATCTACATGAGAAGGCGATTCAGAAATCTTTGGTTGTGGCGATAAAATTCTGACAACTGGATCATGTTTTATCTGGCGCAATAATTTCACACAGTTTTCAACCAAATCTTTAACTGATCTGGAAATATAACGTGACTTTGAAAACATCTTTACATTCTGTTCCATATCTTCCGCTATCCATCCTCTACTCCACCCCATAAATGCAAATGGGGGAAATGTAAAGCCTAGTTCAGTGAAAAAGACCATTAATTGTCCTGCTACCTGTTGAATATTATCCTGACCACCTGTGATAATGAAACAAGCTACCTTATTTTTGATTAACATTCTGTCCTCTAATGTTATCTGATTCTGAACGCAATTAAGCCTTTCAGCCATTTTGTAATACAGGGATGAAGCATTACCCCATCTGATCGGAGTAGACAGTACCAAGATATCGGCCCAGAGGATCATCTTCCTGTAAACCTCATTCATACCATCTTCAGGATCCATTTCGGATATGGAACAAGGCCACGTACATGCTCGTTCGTTCCTACTGTAGTATCCTTCGCAATTCCTGAATTCTAGGTCTCTTAATTTTATTGATATGGTATTTGCGTCATAGGTTTCTTTTGCATAATTAAGCGCTTTCGTTAAAGCACGATCTGAGGTTGAGATTCTAGGTAATTTTGGATTCATATTGGTGGTAGAAATACCCAATACATTCAAAGAAGTATTTGAAACTTGATAATCGAGATCTACCAAGTCCTGTAACGGATTGTTCTTGTGTTGCGCCCTCTTGGGCTTAATTCGAGGGTACACTGAAACAAATATTTTTTCATCCTTAATCAGTACATCATAAACTGATTGCTGGTCTTCGTAACCCAGAGGAGCCTTCCCCGTCTTGATATTATATTCCCAGCCATGCCAAGGACATGTAACGTAGTATGAACCTTCATATTTTTTTTCGACATTCCCTTCATCCAGTGGGCCTCCCTTATGCAGACAACTACTTCCAAGAGCAGTTATTTCCCCGTCGTAATTAAAGAGGACGATACTTCCTATCCCTTCAATTGTTAACAATCTCTGAGAATTTGAATGAAGTTCGGACAAACTAAGAACAGGTACAAATTCCATTCTTTCAAATTAAATAGCAAGTGTGTCTTATTTATCTATTAGGCAAGTCCCGCATCGTTCAACTTAGAATACTGGTACCAACTCGGACCTTCTCTAATTAGAGTAATATTCAGATCCTTCCTTACTTCATTGGGGCCTTTCAACTAATTCCTCGTATTCACAGCAAATAGAGAGTTTGCTTGTCGTCCCATATGTATCTCTCTTGATTGTCAAAAACGTAACAGGAATGAATTCCTTCGGGTCCTAGAATCTTGGCTAATCCAGGGAAGCATATCTCCGTCATCGCAAATAAGTCGATTAGCATGAATACTGGATATCAATATTGCGAAACGTTAGGAGCTATCACACAAACTTTTACACCCATGTTAAATCCGCTCAAAATATGATTAGGGTCATGTGTCTTACGAACATATTTAGTAACGTAATCGGATTCATCATCTAGATTGGGTCTATCCCTGGCTCTATAGGAATGAGGTTCTAATCCCCTTCTTTCATAATTGTTGCATAGGTAAAGCCCAGTGAATCCTGTGGCAATTTTAGTAATCGCGAGGAAGTTGATTAGGTTTCCTGGATATCATTCTAGTTCATAAGAATCATGGTCATACTGAAACACGTCATTTTAACGTGTTGGTTAGAATTGCAGGAAATAATTAGTCATTTCAAATACACTATGTGTTTCATAATTTAATCAGGCTTATTTTCCGGAACCATTAATATATAGATCATCCTGCGAAGAAAGCGACATTAAATTTTTCCTTAAGAAGAATGCGAATAATATAGGCACAAAGGATATCAACATAATCGTAAGAAAGATGAGACTGTAGGATTCTGAAGAAGGAAACGACCCATTGACACCTTTTATAACAACTTGATTTGACTGCATATAAATTCCTGCAATAGCAGGGCCTACGGATCCTCCTATCAAATTAAAGAGAACAGTCATCCCAAGTGATATCCCGGCAAATTCTTTCGGTGTTCGCTGTAATATGATATCGAAACCTCCCACCTGCATTAGTGATAGTCCTGCAGCTACTATGGCGAGATTCATGGCCACCAAAAGTCCCGTCGAATGAAAGACAAATAGACCAAAAAAACCTATGGTGCTGATAATACTCCCAATAATCGTTGGTTTTATGTTTCCAATTTTAGATACAACGTACCCAGACGAGGGAGCAAATAATAGAAATACAATCATAAACGGGAGCTGGATACCTGCACTTGTTACAGCATTGCCTCCAAATCCTAATGGTGCAGGACTTCTCACCATTACCGGTATAGTTTGAAAAACAGTAAACATACCCAAAAAAGCAATAACAAGAATGATATTAGCAGATAGAATAGTTTTATTTCTCAAAAGCTGTAAATTGACTAGGGGTGATTGTGATTTAGTTTCTATTATTATAAAGAGTATCAAGGAAATGACACCCACTAATACAATCATTGGAATCAAATACGATCCAATAGCATTAGCTTGGTGTGAATAAGAAAGTACAAAAAGGAACGAAGTTATCGTAAGTGCGAGAGCAATTGTGCCTTTGATATCTATAGATTTAACATCGTTGTCTTTTATGTTACCTTCACTACAACTTTTCTGTCTATCTATCAGATGTATCTTGGTGTGGTAATGATAGTTCTTTTTCACGATACTGATTGTCCTGTATAATTCTTCTGATCACAAACCATAATCCGATGGCAATCGGAATTATTGAAAAAAATGTAGTTCGCCATCCGAAGTTATCAATTATACTTGAGCCCAATGCTAAACCGACAACTGAACCGGCAGCGAACATAGAACTAAAAATTCCTACTCCTACAGCTAGCTTCTCCTTTGGAAGCTGATCTCTTATTATACCGAATGCTATCGGAAACATTGAGATTCCAATTCCCTGAATAACTCTTGCAATTATCAAAAATGTTACGTTAGACGAAATACCTCCTAGGCTAATGCCAATAATATAGATCATCATTATGATTGTTACCATTTTCTTCCTTCCAAAAATGTCAGACAGTCTTCCTGCAATTGGTGTTGCAACTGCACCAGCGATAAGGTAAGATGAAAGTATCCATGAAGAAGTGTCATATGAAATTCCAAATTCTTTGATAATGTCAGGTATGCCTGGAAGAAGCATAGTTTCCCCGTACATCGTAATCAATAATGTTAAGCCTAAGATAACAAGTGTAATCCATGCCTTATTCTGAATCCGGTGAGAAGAAGATGATATTCCAGTCATAGTGCTATCACAATTCTCATATTAATTTAAGATAATTGAAGTAAATCAAAATTAAACAAGCTCGTATATCACTCATCATATCTGGATTATTATCTTATAAATTTCTTTATCCCCGCAAATTTCTATCTTGAATAGATTGGAGAAAATGTCATACCAAGCCACCGCTCTTCAGACTATATCGGTATCTCACCACAGTACCAATTTTCAACATTTTATGACCACAAAGCATACTATCAATGAGATTCTTTCATGTATTTCTCCATTAATTTTAAATTTCAGGCGTCTATATACGAAGTCGTTATAAGATTTATTAGTTGTTTTTTACCGCTAACTACTTCCGGTTTGTTTCAATTGACATTATTTTTGATTTCACATCAGGCTGAATGTAAATATTATATACTTGGAGAACACTAGGCATTAATGGGACCTCTCTTTCATTCTTAGAATGTAATTAGAATAATTTTAAATCATTGTAATATCGATATAGAGTATCTTGAATTTTGTCGTATTTTTGTTATATTGTTTCATTCTAACAGGTTAACAAGAGTCATTCTAGAAAATGGCTTTTGCAATATTTCTAATGGAATATTGAAATGTTTCCCTGCTTCATCAAAAATGTCTTTACTATACCCGGAAGCAATAATAACTCTCTGGTGGGGATTTATGGATATTATCTGTTTTGCCACTTCAAATCCGTCTTTTTTAGGCATTTTGTGGTCTAGAATTACAGTATCAAAAGGTTGCCCGGACTTGCCGTAACTTTTAGTTTTAAATACTGATTTTAATTTATCAATATAAGCCAGCAAACATTTTTCGCCGTCATTAGTTAGAGTTACATGATGTCCAAGATTTTCGAGCAAATTCAAATACATGAATCCAATATCGATGTCATCTTCTGCCACCAGTATTTCCAACCCTTTCATATTCTAATCAGATGAATTAATATTATTTGTGAAAATTATTTGACACACAATACTAGAATTATAAATCGTCCATTTTTCATTCTAATCAAATTATGCTTTGGTTCATCCCATACCATGTACTTTGTTCAATTGTAAGAATAAATTTGAATTCTTCTTGATACTATAACCATAAGTTCTTAGAACAGTAACTTCAGCAAGAAATGGTATCCCTAAATCTTCTATGCAAGCAAAGTTGTGATAATTGCGAGTCATATTTCAAAAACCATTAGATCACATTGATGAGTGTACAATATTCGTGAATATACATTTTGATTCTAGTACCAAGGAGTAAAAGATATTAAATTAGACAAGTTTACAAATTAAAGGAATCCTTAGGTAATCAAATTGTGAAGAAGGAGATTTTCTGCAGAGTATACCATGCCAGTTGTCCTTGAATTTATCTGAGGATCCACCTACTAAATCCATAATTCAATTATCCAGCTCCTTCTGCCACCTTCACCTTTACGACTCCAGATGTCCCTACCACTGGAGAAAATATTGAAGGAAGAGTACCCGATTCCAGCATTACGAAGGGTTAGCTAGAGGCTTGCGACAACACACAATGAATTTATAGAACTGTTTTCAATTCTCTTGTCTTATTAAGTAATTACGGGACATAGATCCCAACTATATTATAGAATAGGATAACAGATGTGATAATGGGAATACATAACCACACCTGTTACCCTGTTTCATCTATAGCGTGTATTATTCAAAAATTTTATGACAGCGTTTAGGTGGTATCAGAGATATTTTGAAAGTTATGACTAATAGCAGATGTGGGATATGCCACCCAATTAAACCTACATCTGTCATATTGACTTCACAATCGTATCCTACTATGAACAGGCAATTATGAGATACAAAAATCGGCTTAATGAATTGCAGTCAACTATGTGTGCCAACTACTGGCTATTGATTTCTTTTATTCGCAATTTCAAAAATAGCAGGTGTCGGAGGATAATGCATGGCACAACCCACGCTGCTGTTGAAGTAAGGCTACATTAGGAGGCTGATTTAGGATATGACTGATATTAATAGACAATGGAGTATATGCGTAGTAGATTCGGCGTGGAACTTAATATCCACACACCTGCTATTGAATCCCATACTCACACCTGAATAAGGATATTCTTTTCGCTCATGTTTGGAGTTGAATAATCAGGTACTCTTTCGTATGATTCTCACTATTGTTCTCCCAATTGGTCCTATCTTTAATCTTTAAATCTATTCACTCAAATTTTTGTTCAACATGACCTAAGAAATCACGTGCTCGGAAACCGAATTTTTCATACGTTTTAATATCATTTCCAAAATCGGATTTAAGGCTATTTCTAGTTGGCATTCCAAATATGTAACTAGCACAAATAGTCCTATCAAGGGACCAGACCAGTACATGTTTCATTGATTGCTATTTATAAATAAGATTGCACTATCAGGGATTATAATTATTCTCTCTTTTTCATCAACCCATTGATATATCCTGTCTCTAGCATCAAGAGTGAGTATAGAATGTTCGCTATATGTGTCTGCACTATAGAGTGTACTACTAAATCATTTTCTGTCACATTAGTTTCAGTAATGTATTCAAGATTAGTACAATTGGCTCCAGATATTTTTAATCTAAATTTTTCGATGACTTGAATTTGACTATCTTGAGTAGTTGTATGAAAAGTAAGATCTTCATTTTCCTTATCATTTATAGGCTTTCTTGTAACCCCAACAAAGAATTCAGGAAAGAGCTTTTCCAAACGTGTATCTTTAAGTGCACGGTAGATTATATCCACTGGTACCCGCAGGGTAATGCTTTTAGAAACCATTGACATGCTCTTACAGCCAATTTGTAATTTTCCTGTAATAAATATAAAGTTAAACTTGCTGCTGAATATCATTTTTGACATGATTTCTAGACCCGAGGCTATATCAATCTCAAGTACCTACTTGAACGTCTTGCCACATCTTATTGTATGTATGAAAGCTGTGCCAAGTAAAGAGACAAGTTTGACGTGGGGTGGCCATTTGTGAAACATATATTATGCTATTTTATGCACTCCATATAGTAATAAATTCAATAATTTATCAGCAGTTTTTTGGTGCTCATTATAAAATATCATAAGGAAGAATAACAGTCATCAGCAGGTTAATTTCTTATTTTTGCTGCTTTTTAAAAGTAATAAAATCATTACTGAAGTAGAAATTTAATCATATTTTGGTTTGATCTGCCTAATTAATTCACGGTAATAAGGATATTGATGTAGATTCATTGAGTAAATATTAGTCTAAACAACAGTTTCACTACCACTGAGGCTGGACTGAATGTAATTAGTTACAATTTTACTGCTACAACTAAATATAACTTTGATTAATTTACATATAAAGAAATGGCTACTGTAGACGAACATACTATTAGGTGTAGTGAATGCGGGAGATACTTGATAGTAAAAGATACAGTCAATAACGGGGTGGCATTCTTGAGTCATTTGAAAATAGATCATGGAATTACATATTATGCTCAACGAATGACCTTAGATGCCGATAAAAAATAAACGAAAGAAGTACATGTTTGAGAATTCCTTTAGATCCATTGTTTGTAACGATTATTATTTTTGAAATATTCAAAACTACATGTATCTAGTTCTGAAAGTAGGAGTATAACTGTCTTAACTGCCATAATCGACGATTCAACTGCAGAAAAGTTTTCCACAATTAAAAATACGAATTATTGTTGGCTACTTTTTTTAACTTTGTTCCTATTCAACCTTTTTGGCACATTCATCGTAGTATTTTTCAACCATTAGTGCTCCCTTAATACTAACACTTCAATACCTTAGTCGCAGATTCTGCACAAGCGATATAAAAACTTGAATTCTTTTGGGACTTGACGTAAATGCTTCTATACTCCCTCAATACTCTTTCGACTAACGCTATTCTTCTACTAATTACTAATATACGAACTGCTTTATGAAATACTATTTATTTAAACGGGGAAGCACATGTATCACAATATCTTTCTAACAGGGTTGCACCTTCTATATTATATCTTACTGTTTTCGTTGCAGGCGATGCACATTTGACACAGAATTTTTGTCCAACTATAGTATTTGCTTTAAACGGTTCTATACTACTAAATGTTTTTTCCAACAAATCATATCTTCTCTAATATATTAGAGAGGATGTAGGTAATAAACTAGATATTGTCTACAATGTTAGAACCGTCTAATTTAGATTTTTTTTGATTCAGGTCGGTCTAATCAGCAAATTGTCTGTTAATTATCGCAATCGCAATTTTGAAATCCAAAGCAACATTTGAAATATCATATAGCCAACTGAATTATCAACGTCCAGCTTGATTAGAATTTATCATTTCACTTCTTAAATATTACTACATGGAATTAGTTGAAATGGTCGGATGGATGGCATTAGGATTTGTGCCTACTTTACTATCTGGGAATGTGGTGATATCTCGGCGTCGCAATGGGAAATCTATCATTAAACTTATTGCAACTAGGGAAAAAAAGGCGCATTTACTTAGATGAGTCTATCTAATTCAAGTTATTCCTGTACGCAATTAAATAATATCATAAACACAGAAAACGGGTTTATAACTCAGCATTCTGGGAGCTTGGGATACCTAAATAATGGTATTGAATATTACTTTGTAGAAGTAACCTCAAAGAGTGGAGTCCAATATGGCATCTGGGCTCACGGAAGTGATGCCCAGGAATTGTATAAGCAGACCTTGAGCATACTTGATACGCAACGACTAGTTGATATTGTATCAATGTTATACGAGTAAATGTATCATTATCATAAACATCTAGTTCATTAAAAACTAATACACTTGATTTTAGTATCCCTTTAAAGTGCGTGAATAAGCTTACGTTGTTGAGGAGTAATAAGCGCAGGCACAAACTTAGTTAAAACTGAGTATGACAGTAAGTGTAGGATTAAATGAAGAGACTCTTAGGGTCTCAACACATAGTGAATCGTCTCTTAATAATAATTCTGTAAATAAGATACAGTTCTGGAACAGTAGCAGAAGTGGAAATAAAAGATGCCGCCGAACAGAAGTTGTTGTTTCAGAAGTTATGCAAGAAGTAATGCACGAATTTGGACATATTTCTAATTCGAGCAAATAATCACTGGTGATTTACAATCATGATATTTGACAAACACAAATCGTGGCAAAATGATACACTGTTTATTGGCTTGATAATATTAATTGAACATATTAGCTTGAAGTATTATCTAAAAGCTAGTACTTTACTAATTGCATATAGCGCCTGAGAATCTCCTTCTCTATCTCCTCCATCTTAATTATTTCACCCCTTCGTCCTGGTGTCTTTAGCATTTGTTGACATACCTGTATTTTCTCGTCCTGTAGCTCGGTATATCCATGCTGTTGTCTTTTGCTTCGCAATTCTTGACCATATCGATTTCTAAAATCTAACTCATTAATCTGAGAGATTGAATTATCTGATTCCATCATCAATTATCATCTTAATTTACAACTCGGGCAAATAAGAATGCTACAGTTAAACTCCAATTATGAATTGGCTAGAAAAGTACAATATGCCAATCAGTTCTAAATTTGAGCAGAGTCTTCAATATTATTTCAAAATAATAAGTTATAGTTACATTTTACTTGTATGTCATTATTCTTCATACAAAATAAATGATTCAACCGGCTTCACAGTTTATAAAATACAATATATGCATTTGTACAAAATTTTATTTTTAAAAAACCTTGGGAAGTAGGGGGTAATATTAGCAGGCCCTTGAGAAGCATGCAGATTTCACAACCAGCCAGCCGCAATAAGGACAATATGAAAAGCTTAACTGTTTGTTTTCATGGAGACGAAATTCATTAAAATA
This sequence comes from uncultured Nitrososphaerales archaeon, assembly GCA_963703885.1. Lineage (GTDB taxonomy): Archaea > Thermoproteota > Nitrososphaeria > Nitrososphaerales > Nitrososphaeraceae > TA-21. The sequence goes on along the minus strand of CAVPGE010000035.1, from coordinate 105,742 downwards.
ACATTATCTGCTTAAAGCTATAACTTACCTTTGACAAATAAATTGGATATATTCTACACACTTTGTTAGATTGAAAAGTTATCCATAAATATTTTCCGTTGTACTTGCAACCAAAAAGAATCTAACCAGAAAATTTCAAGTGAGGTTGAGTGATATGCGTGTTAAGACGTTTAGTAGATACTGGTCTCCGTCAGTCATTTATGTGATCATTATAACATAGCATATTTGCAAGTTAGTACTAATTTATAGAATTTATACCTCAAATTTCATCATTACCTCAAAAACATACGTTTATTATGCAAGTAAAATATCATTATGGCAAATCATTATAGCAGGTATTTCGAATGTTGTCTTTACTAATATAAGGAAAAGCAAACGAGTTATTTGTTATGTCTGAGAGTAAATTATTTAATGGATACTAAAGGTTCTTATGTAATGAAGTCATAACACAATAGTATATAATGAGAAAAAGAGTTGAAATGATGGAAAGGTCGAAATCGGCCAAAAATGGTAATGAGCGCATTACTATAGACAGGGACAATTCGAGACACCGAGAATTTTTTATGAATGGTAGTTGGCGACATAGTCCTAAATGCAAGCAATTCACAAATCAAGAATGTTCGATAAAGATAGCTAAGACTTCCAATCAATAGCCAGCGAAGTATAATATTGTTTTATATTTCTGAAATGTCGACTTACGCATCCATAAAACCTTGCTATTATGTTGTGTATTATGGCAATTGCTAGTAGGGTTGAAGTACACGTATCTACAAAAGATACATTAATTGTGACGCATCTATTCTGATAGATATTAATGACACTAATCTAAAAAAATAATAAAAGACAAAATACAGATTACCATTATGCAAATGCTTTAAATGATCAAGATAAATGATCAAGATATACAATTATTGTAGTCACAGAAATTGAATGATTTCATACAAAAAACTCTAATACAGATGACTATAACTACTTCCCAAATTCAAGATAGTTGCAGTAAGAGTGAACAGAACAAAAATGGTAACAATGCCAACAACAGAATGACATTATAATCGCAGCACTAAACTTTCCCAAAATAATTCTCAAGCGCTTTTTCCCCATTTATTACCTAGTTAAATTCGACTATCATTGGTTGGCTGGATGTGACATGGGGCTGGCCGTATGTGTATAGTTTACAATATGAATCCAGGTAAGGCAAACCTCATTTGAAAATCAACAGATTTTTGTGAACTCACAATTCAAAAAGTGGGATATGAACTTTGCTAGTAAGAGTGCTCATGAAACGGAACACAAATTTAAATGGAAAATATAACAAGACGGTATTGATTATCCTTAAAGAAAACGTAGACCAAATCGGAGAACCTGGAAAATGTGTTACTTCTATCGCAATCGATAGATTAGTATCTGTTATTGGAGGTTATATGGTTAGAATAGGGTTTTTGTTATTATTAACACCAGTGCAGCGACAGCCGCACTAGCAGGTATAGTAATAATCCATGCGTACACTATCTTCTTCCCTATTCCCCACCTGACAGCGGATAGTCTTTTAGTAGCCCCAACGCCCATTATAGCGCCAGCAATCGCATGGGTAGTGCTAACTGGAATACCCAGCCAAGCCATGGACGTCAATATGACGCCGCCTCCTGTTTCCGCACAAAATCCCTGATAAGGACGAAGAATTGTTAATTTAAAGGCCATCGTCTTGACAATTCTCCAACCTCCAAAGAATGTACCTAAAGCTATAGCGAAAGCAGCGGACAATACAACTCCTACGGGAACGATGAATGAGTGGGAATCAAGGTAACCACCAGCTATCAACAAGGCTGTGATCACTCCCATTGTCTTTTGACCATCGTTAGCACCATGACTAACAGAGAAAAAAACTGAGGAACAAATTTGAAGACGACCAAAAATCTTGTTAACACGGGAAGAAGCCTGGTTTCTGAAAAAGTACATTACCAATATCGCAATTCCGAATGCGCATGAGAATCCCAAAGCTGGTGATACCACGATAAACGTAAGGGTTTTCTCAATGCCTGAGCTGACTAAAGCTGAAGGTCCTCCTGCTACCAATGCCGAACCTATCAGCCCTCCTATCAATGCGTGACTGCTAGAGGATGGAAGACCAAAATACCAAGTTATCAGATCCCAAATTATGGCACCTATTAGTCCTGCAAAGATTACTTCTACCGTTGAAAATGTTGGCTGTATTATTCCTTTTCCTACAGTCGTTGCAACAGCCGTACCGAAAATAAAAGGGCCAGCAAAATTAGCAATGGCTGCGATCCCTACTGCATATAGTGGCCTAAGCACTCTAGTTCCCACTATGGTAGCGATGGAATTTGCTGAATCATGAAAACCATTAACAAAGTCAAAAAAGAGAGCCGCTGAAATTGCTGCAAACACTGCGATTTCTATGTTCTGCAATATTATATCTCAACGATATTTTAATGCGATATCTTCAATAACATCGGCAACATCTCTTGATCTGTCAAGTGCGCCCTCCAACGTTTCATAGACTTCCTTGAGTTTTATGATTTCTACGGCATCGTGCGTTTCAAATAGCTCAGCAATCGCATTGCGATAAACCGTATCACCCTCATGTTCATAGTTGCTAATACGTGTACAATAATCCATTAAATCCTGTTGCTTTAAACGCAATTCTCTAACAGCCTTATTGATGTCTTGGGAGGCGGTAGATAGTAAATTTGCCAGCTCTTCCATATAACGAGAGGGTTGCTGAATCTTGAAAAGTACTAGCCTATCAGTGGTGCCGTACGTCGCATCAAGCACCTGATCAATGGTACTAGTTAATTCAGAAATGTCTTCTTTATCAAGTGGGGTGACAAATGTCTTGTCTATTATCGTAAATAAATTATGAGTAAACCGGTCACCTTCATGCTCCAAATCTTTTAATATAGAGTTTTTTTCTTTGAGGGTACTATAATTACTAAATGCCTCAACCAATACTGATGTGGCTTTCACAAGATTGGTGGCTTGATCTTCCAACAAAGTCAGAATTTCATTATCATTGGCACGTACCCAAGAGAGCCAGCCGCCTGTCATAAGGCATGGTTGTAATAGTCATTATAGAACCTTTTCTTATCATTTGATCTTTGTTTGTCATAGGCTAGAACTTATCATCAAATGCTCTAACGTCCCTATTCTTTATCTTGAAAAACAAGCGACAAACCTGTTAATTGCATTATTGGATTAATATTGTTTTTGACATGGGGCTGGCCGGACTTGAACCGACGACCTCCAGCGCCCGAGGCTGGCATCCTACCAAGCTAGACAACAGCCCCACAAATGTCTAGATTTTGATTAAGACAATAGCATTATAACTATTTTGAAAATAATTGCACTATATGGCGACTTCGTTCACGTTCCACAATGCTTTGAATTCATCATTTAAAAGTATGTGCCCGTCTTGGAATAACTCTTTTGCAAGACTTGCTGCAATAGGGAGCGCCCCAGTTGCCCCCGGCGAATTATAGTTCAGTATATGAAGAGAATAATCGTTTTTAACTTTTAATGTGTCAGGAAAAAATACTCCAAATCGATCTATCAATGAAGACCGTATGCCAGATGTACCACGATTAACGAAGGCTGACGGGATCAAATCGGGAAGAAATTCTTTTACCCTATTTATCATTACCCGTTTTGAGAGTGAACTCAAAAACTCAGATGATGCAAGTTGCAAAAAATCCCTATTCATTATGGTCTTTATAATTCCTATTCTTGATGATTCTACCATTTTAGGTAACATAATCTTCAGATTGTTTTGCCAATTATAGGCATATGGCCCAAAGACGGGCACCGCATTTGGACCCACTTCTCTAGTTCCATTTACTCTTACAATCCAGTGCGGATCAAGGAATGGATATATAGTATATTTTGGAACAGAATAAACGCTCATTTTAGTTAAATCTATGAATCTTTCGGGAGCTATCCAATATTCTCCCCTAAAATGCAAATCATGAAACTCGGATGCAAGACTCATGCTGTGTGCAATATCAAGTGCGTGTCCTCCAGCTACATTTATGATATAATTTGCCGTAATATCCTTGATAGAGCAATTAATGACTAATTTTCCATTCTTGTAAATTATCCGCCTAAATTTGTTATCAAAAGAGAAACTACAGCCAAATTTTTGTGAATCTTGAACAAGCTGTTTAGTGATTAGGCCATAGTCAGTACTGCCATCACGATAGCATAATAGAGCTGATTCACACTTTACATTGGGCTCTATCTTTGCAACTTCGTCCTTATCTAAAAATGCCAATTGATTCTTGTCCATGCCATACCCATATCCCCACTTCAAATATTTGTGAAGTGTATCTAGTTGGCTATCCGATGTCGCAACTTCCAATACTCCATCTTCTCTGAAAGGTAAATGATTAAGTTCACAATATTGCTTGATCATTTCAAATCCCTTAAGCGCTGCTCTAGCAGAGGATGATCTCTTGTCTGGATCGTAATAAAATGGAGAGTGAACTTTACCCGTATTTCTACTGCTAGTATGCATTGCAACTTGTTTTTCTTGTTCAATAACCATAATTGATGACTTTGACTGTGAAGCCAAAAAATACGCTAGGGAACAGCCTAATATTCCCCCGCCAATTATTGCTACCTCATAATGACTAATTATATGGATAAATATATTCAAGACATTATATAGATTCTCTGCAAAAAGGGTTTCTTATTCCACATTAAAAGCAAAAACAAAATGTTACCTTTTTGATGCAAGTAATACACAGAAATTAAATCATGATTCTGTTAATCACGTTAACTCAAGTGTTACTAACGGTATTAACTATTTGGCTTTTTAACCGCTTCTTACCTCATTTTAATTAAGACGCTAACAGAACAAACCAATTTTTCAAGATTTAATTAAAAGGTAGAACCAATGGTAATTAATAAAATATTCGATTTAACATAGGTAACTACAAAGAGGCATTATATAAAAAAGAATAATTTTAAGGTAAAAAAGTGAGGGAGGTTTTGCAGGATTTATCTCTAGTTAGGGTTTTAGCCATCGCCATCGCCATCGCCATCGCCATCGCCATCGAGTTATCGTTATTGCCATCGTTATTGCCATCGTTATTGCCAGCGTTATTGCCATCGTTATCGCCATCGTTCGAGTTATCGTTAGAGCTAGATCCTTGATCGGTTGTGCTTGAGGTAGCTCCTTGATCGGTTGTGCTTGAGCCAGCTGCTTGAGGTGTTATGCTTGAGCTAGCTGCTTGATCGGTCAAGCCTGATGTTGAATTCGAACCTGAAGTTGCATTGGAAGCCTTGGCCTTAATTAGTCCTGTCATCTCGCCGACGCTAATGTATGTTTCATTGTTAGCCATAGCTGTTCTCAAATCTGCCAATGTTTTTCCGCTCATAGACCCGACTAAACTCTCATCGGTAATGTTTCCTCTTATTAACACCCCAGTTGGTCTAGCCTTGTTTTTGCTGATCTTTAGAAGATCTACCACTACATCGTTACCTTCACCAATCTTACCTAGTTTTATTTTTGCGTCAGTTGCATCAGTGAGACCAGTAACATTCATTTTATACGTCATCATATCAGGTTTTGTCTTGAAGTTAATTACAGCCTTGGATGTTGCATTAACGCCTTCTAATTTTGCTCTAAATTTTTCGTTTTGTGCATAAGAACTATTCGCAGAAATAATAACTGCAACTAGTGCCACAGCTAGTACCAACAAATAGAAATTCCTTGCTTTTTTCATTAAAATCACAGTTCAGTTATTATTTATAAATGTGACGATACTTCTGAAATTGGTTTCTCATCACAAAGTAGTAGAAGATTGTTCCTGCGATTTCTGTTTTTGATTGAAATCTATCGCTCGATAGAAGGCTACTATAGAAGATGAATTCAGTATTTTTCCTTCTTGTAGAAGTTTTCTAATTTCACTTACAGTCATGATCGTTGGCTCTATCAATTCCATTAGTCCTAATTCCTGGTCTCCTTCTTTAACCAAATCATACGCCACAAATAAGTTACCAACTTGTTGAAACATACTGTAATCCAGAGTGTATACGTTCCTATATTTATAACCCGTCCGGGTCTGTAACCTGTTTCTTCTCTTAATTCTCTTACAGCAGCCGTCTCGGGCATCTCATCATCATCTATATATCCAGATGGCGCTTCAATTTGTATAGAATTTACAAAGTGTCTATAACTCTTTATGACCAAAATTTCATCACTTGAAACAAATGGTACTATTGTTGAGTAATCCCGTCGCCTGCATCTTGTATAAATTTTTTCTTTGCCATTTATTTCCATCACATCCTCGTAGAGTTCTATGTAGTTGTTTGAATAGATATGTTTTGTTGCAACAGTTTTCCATCCAAAAAGGTAATCACGACTATTCGAAAAGATTTCGTTAGTTAATTTCATGTTATCCGTACTATAGTCAAACTAGTTTATGAAAATTAATGCTATAAATGCAAAAGCGAAATAGTAATCAACATGGCAATATGCTGGAAGCCACTAAGCACCTGCTAGCTTTATCTTACCATAAATGCATGCATTTCGTAAATCCTGCAATTCGTTACTCGTGTGTTTTCTTCTCTCAACAACATATCCACTTTCAGAATGGTAAAAAATCACCATATCATGGGGATAAAAGGACAACATGTCGTGATTTTCAGGGTCCGAAGACATATGACGGATATGAATCTTCTCCCAGTCAAACAATTTGTCAAGATTGCCATCAAAATGATAATTGCTTCCACAGGGACATCTGGCATCTCTCCAATTTCCTTTAATGTCTGTAAGCCAATTACTCTTGTTGGTTTTGGCAAATTGCATTTTGCAATCAATGGGGGGATATCCTATATTATTGTTCATTTTATGAATTCATGGCGATTATGATAATTTTCAATAAAAACGAGTTAAATAAGCAAATTTGTTGATTTTTGTCATAGTAGAGTAGTTTCAATCTATTTTGTTCACTTGTGGGAATTGCTTTTTGTGACAGCAAGTCATTGCTCACTTATTAGTATCTTGAATGCTATGATACCCTCCCACTCCTCGTAGTATCCTAAACCTTAAATGCACAAAAATAAATTCTCTATTATGGTAGAGAAAAAAACTGTACAGCTATCAAATTCAAATGCAAATACTAATGAAGAAAGTATTTCTAAAAAGAGTAAATCTGAGAAGGAGCCAACATCTAATAATAATATTTCTGAAAATGAAGATTTTTCTCTAGATCTTGAAGACAATGTTCAAGATGGTGGAAGATCATTATCAAAGTTATCAAATCCAGAAGCAATTCCTGAATTTGATTTGGAACTTCAGGATATTGAAGGAATAGGGCCTACTACTGCTAAAAAGCTCAAGGATGCTGGGATCTTTTCGGTAATGGACTTGGCAGTTGCAGGAGTGGAAGATTTGGCGGTGGATATTAATGCTACTAAAGAAAGTGCGGCGTCTTTCATAATGGCAGCACAAAAGCTATTGAGAGAGTCAAATATTTTAGAAAAAGAATTCATTACTGCAGAAACCGCATTACAAAAGAGAAGATCATTACTACGATGTTCGACAGGATCAAGCATCCTAGACGATCTCTTTTTAGGAGGAATTGAGACTCAAGCAGTAACAGAATTTTATGGCGAATTTGGGTCAGGTAAATCACAGATATGTCATACATTATGTATCATAGCGGGGCAGCCAATTGAGGCTCGAGGACTTAATAGCGGTGTAATATACATAGATACCGAGGGTACATTTAGACCAGAAAGATTAGAACAGATTGCACGAGCAAGGAATATAGATCCATCATACGCGTTAAAAAATGTAGCAGTTTGTAAAGTGTACAACAGTGCACATCTTGAATTAATCGTCAAAAATCTTGGAAAATATGTAGATGATTATAAAGCAAAATTGATAGTTATCGATAGTATAATTTCGTTACATAGAGCAGAATTCTCAGGCAGAGGAACGTTGGCTGATAGACAACAACGATTAAACTCAATAATGCACAAACTCCTTAGAATTGCGGAAATTTATAATGTTGCCATAATTGTCACAAATCAAGTGCAATCTGCTCCTGATACTTTCTTTGGAGATCCAACGAAACCTACCGGTGGAAATGTAATAGGTCATGCGTCAACCTACAGAGTATATCTAAGGAAGTCAGGCGAAAACAGAGTAGCTAGAATGATTGATTCACCATATCATCCATATGCCGACGTTAGATTCACTGTTAATGAAAAGGGTATTGACGATATAGAAGAAATGAAAAAGTCTTCAAAAAAAGCAGATCTTTCGAAAGATGACTAAAATCAGAATACTCGGAAATTTAAGAGCTTGACGGATCCGGAGGGTCTGATGCTGAAAACAGAACCAATCCGCTTTTTAATTGATGTCTAACCATTATTTTTTTTGCGTTTTTACATCCTTTTTATTACATTTGATCCTAGAAGGAGTTATTAATAATATTAAATCCTAAAGCGATTACATCTCCTGTTGTAAATATTAGCATCGTCTCCTTAGAAATGGAAGAATTAAGGACATTGTGATGTAGTTTGGCTCCGTAATTTAAATTGACTAAATATGGCAAATGCCTATTAAACAAACAGATGATTTTATAAGATAATTGTACTGAATTTTATATTCATAATCAGCGAATAACTGGGCATTTGCCAAATTCACATGACATCCATTTAAAAGGAGAGTTGAAATAAGGTAATACCCACAATTTTATTAACATCTGTTTCGCATATAAGATAATTTGTATTTAAGGAAACTTCTTTCTCTTCAACCAATCCCAGATAAAGACCTCTATAAGGGTACACGCATAGAAAAAGAGTTACCGGAAATATTGACATATCTTGAGCAATGGGGGAACAATACGAGAATTCTTTGGGCATTCTTTGTTTTCCTAGGAATATTTGCAACATTTTTTTCCCTACTCGCGGCAACAGGCTTCGGAGGCGATACCTTGTCTAGAGTTTTTGCATTCATAGCTGCGCTCAGCATAGCTTTCCTCACTGCATTCAATTTAGGGGCTAAGTCAAATAATACCCGAAACGCATGGCGTCTGCTCAACGCTGCAGTACTTCGATATAATCAGGGGATCATGGGGAAGGATGACGTAATAAACGCTTACGAACGTGGTGAAACGTTGATCGCGGGCATATCTTTCAGTCAGGTAAAAACTGAAGAGCCATCAGCAGTAGATAAAAAAGAAGAGCCATCAGCAGTAGATAAAAAAGGTCAAGCACATGAGGGAGCCCAAAGCTCGCCTAGCAACTAGGTATTTCTATCTCGTGACGAAGACGCGTTCTCTGAGATTATAACTGAAGTCAATTTATGTGCTCAATGCTTATCTTATATCGGGAGCCAGATTTATGCACCATTTTCAGAACGGATCCGGAGGGCTTCGATCCCTCGATCTGCGGTTCCGAAGACCGCCGCGATATCCTAGCTACGCTACGGACCCTGTTGATATTTTATCTGGCTTCTATATCAATGGACTTAAAATTTCTTTGGTCTAAATTAGATTAGATGAATAACAATTTATCCCACTAACAATTCTGTACAGATCTAATTGAAAGTATCTGATAGAACATTTGGCGTGGAATATGCTATTCGTGATATAATATCGCATGCTAGGCAGTATGAAAAATCCGGTAAAAGTATAATATATTTAAATATTGGAGATCCCGTCAAGTACGATTTCCCTACTCCACCTCATATTAAGCAAGCCTTGGTTGACTCGGTCATGAGAGATGAAAATTATTACGCAGAATCCGAAGGTATACCCGAGTTGAGGGAAGCTATTGCAGAAAAGGAATCAGAAAAGGGTCTATCGGTAAATCCTGACGACGTTCTGGTAACTAACGGAGTTTCAGAGGGATTGGATATGGTAATGGCCTCAGTAGTTGATCCAAATTCCGAGGTCCTTATGCCGGGACCTTACTACCCACCATATTCCTCATATGTTAAATTTTATGGTGGCAAACCAATTGAATTCAAACTCACTGACGATGGCAAACCTGACTTGGACGATCTCTTATCGAAAATTACAAGTCGCTCAAGAGCAATATGTCTGATTAATCCAAATAATCCCACAGGAGAAGTATTTGATGAAAGAAGTCTCAAGCAATTAGTAGACTTGGCTACAGAGCGCAATATGTATCTAATTTGTGATGAAATTTATGACAGAATATTTTTTGATGAAGAATTTACAAGTATTGGAGAAGTAGCGAGAGATGCACCTGTAATATTACTTAATGGTTTTTCAAAAGTTTACCTCATGAGCGGATGGCGTTGCGGATATATATGTATGAATAATAATTGCTCAAATCTCGAAAACATAAAGAACAATGTTCCAAAACTGGCTAGAGTGCGCATTGCGAGCAATTTACCAGTACAGAAAGCAGCAGTTGCAGCTCTACAGGGTCCACAGGATCATATACCAGAGATGGTAAGAAAATTAATTAAAAGACGGGATCTAGTTGTAAAGCGACTCAATGAAATTGAGGGAATTTCATGTAAAAATCCAAAGGGAGCTTTTTACGCATTTCCAAAGATTCAACTTTCTGATCGATGGAAAAATGATGAAGATTTCGTAATAAGTTTATTATACAAGACAGGAGTATTGACTGTGCACGGTTCTGGATTTGGTACTAAATTCGGAAAGGGTCACTTCAGAATAGTATATCTAGCACAGGAAGAATTACTTGAAGAGGCAATGAATAAGCTTGATTCCTTTATCAAGACAAAAGATTCTTGATCTCCATTTTCATTTTTAGCTATCTATAATTTGATTCATAATCTTCCTCATTTATTGGATCATCTTTCTTTTTAAAGTAGCCAAAGTACAATAATACAACTCCTCCAATAACCATTACAATAACAAATTTCTCGTTAGTTATTGAATTGTTTGTATAGTTATCAAGATAAAATTCAAAAGATAACTGTGTCGTGACAAAGTAGAGATTTCTTAATGCAATTATTGCGGCCATGACTATAAACAATACTCCCATCGCGGACATCCAGTTTCTTCCACGCTTATTATTTGGTGAGTAGCCAGCCCTAATTAATTTCATGATTCAAATAATTTTGATGCCTGGATGTTTAATTTTATTTCTCTTTGAGGCGTTTAAGAGCATTGGAGTCAAGACCTCGGCCTGATAGCTGAGTGCTATTGGACCCAGATATATGGCACGGAGGCCATTAATTTCTGAAATGAGAGAATTGATTTTTGTTACGCTGTCTATATCATCACCACACACAAATGCGTCAGAATCAAGACTTTGGGGGACATTCTTTAATTTCATTTCAGCTATAGTGTGAAATGCAGATACAACTTTTGTACCTTGAGGAAGATTATCTAAAACAGCTTGTCCTGCGGATTTTAGATGTTTCTCAAATGGAGCGAATGTGAAACCAGCTTCTGTTTTATCCATAGGAACGATGGGTGAAACCACAATGGCATCATTTTTCAATTGATTAGAAATTGATTTGCATGTAAATTCTATCGAATCATAGGGTATTGACAGAATTATGACATCTGAATCTTTTATCAGGGAGAGATTTTCGTCTCCTGTGATATTTCCTTTGACGGAATCGCCGTAAACCGAAGAAGCTGTTTTCATATACGTTTGTGCGGCACTGCTGGCCCTATCCTTATCACGCGAGCCTATTATTATCTCATGATTTAATACCCATCTTAGTGCAAATCCTTCGCCCATGCCCCCTGTTCCACCTACGATCCCAATTTTCATAATACGATTTTGAAACTACGGATCCTATTAAGCTTATAATCAAAATAATTTGGATGGAGTGCGGCTTTGCTAGTCTGCATTTCTACCTTTTCGATGATTGGCTTAAATTAAAGAACGTATAAGATTATTCGATTCAATTACTTTGACGCTGTTTATCTTTATTCGTCATGGACAGGCTGATAATAATGTAAATAGAATTCTTGTGGGGAGGCATATTGAATCGCATTTAACTCACGAAGGAAAGGGTCAGGTTAAAGATACGGCAAATCACTTGAAGAAAATGAATATTCACAAAGTGTATGCTAGTCCCGTGACGCGGACTGTAGAAACGGCAGATATTGTTTGCCAAGAACTTGGTCTAGAGTATCAAATAGACGAGAGACTCTATGAGATTGAGCTAGGTAAATTGGTAGGGATGAATTATGAAGACATAATAAATAAGCACGGAAATCTTTTTCTAAAATTCTATCGCGAGAATGATGAAATACTTTATAATTATGGAGTAGAAAGTTTTGCTGAAGTCAAAAAACGTATACAAAACCTGCTTGATGAAATGGTTGAAAAATATCCAGATGAAAATTTGCTTTTTGTAACACATTTAGACCCTATAAAAGCAGTAATATCCCTACTATTGGATTTGAAGCCAGAAGCGTTGTTTAAATTGCATATTCGAAACGCAGCCTTAACCATAATAAAACAAGAAGGTGGAATGTTATCGCTTTCTGGTGTTAATATTATGGGAATTCAAAGATATATGGACGATTAGTCGTAACTTTGATTAATTATAACCTTAATTCGTCATTTTTTATCGTTGTTACATCTTTTGCTATAAAGTAATGGCTGAATATAATCATTATCTATTACAGACCATTACAAATTAGATGCAAAAACCTTAAATTACATAATGCGAAGTATTGACCACAGGTAGAGAGTCTGCATGAAAGCAAAATCAAATGGTTTAATGCTTATCTTGATGTTCTCACCAATAGTGGGGTTAATGCTATTTAGTTTGATCGATACCGCGTTTGCACAATCATCAGAAGAGGTCATTGTTAGAAGGGTAGAGATCTGGGGATTGTTTTATAGGTTAATGGTTGTCGCCTTTGTTGTAGGATCAGTTGTACAAGGAACAATAGTTTATATATGCTGGAGATTTCGAGAATCAAATCCCAAGAATAGACCCAGAGAACCGTTTGAGGGTGTATAGTAAATGAGCCATGCAACGGTTGAATGGGTATATATTGGTGTAGTAATTAGCCTTCTGACCTGGGTAGGGGCCGAATCTTGGAATGTGGAAAGACAAATAGAGCATGTCCCAGCGAATGCTGAAACCATTAAGGTAATTGCACAGCAATGGTTCTGGACGTTTCAGCATCAGGATGGTAAAAAGGAAGTAGGTCAACTACATGTGAAACAAAATGTGCCTTACAAATTTGAGCTAGTATCCAAAGACGTAATTCACGATTTTAATGTTCCAGAGTTTACAATATTGATGGATGCAGTTCCAGGAAGGATTAATGTAGTATGGAATATGTTTGACAAGCCAGGAGAATACCGTATTCAATGCAGAGAATACTGTGGTTATAGTCATGCTGACATGAAAGCAAAATTATTTGTCGAACCATTTGTTCAAACTGCTGAGGCAGGCGGAGCAAATGCAACGGCTGGCAATGTACAAACGGCGCCTGCAACTCCACCCCAATCAAGTGGGCCTCCGGGGACTCCCTTAACTATTCTTTAGCGGTGCAAACGTACAGGGCAATCCTGCATTTGATCCAAATCCAATATCGGTAAAGAAAGGAGATAAAATTACAGTAACCAACAAGGATACATTACCTCACACCGTCACAAGTGGTACAGGACCATCTGATCCAAACAGTGCCAAGTCATTTGATACCTCTATAATAGAAGCAGGTGCTACAGCTGATATATCTACAGCATCTTTAGCACCAGGAGACTTTCCATTCTATTGTACTGTTCATCCATATATGACTGGAAAGCTAACGGTACAGTAAAAATAGCAAACTACGGTGATATTACGGCTTACAACAGTACACCAAAGGACAGGTTTCTTCCCTCTCTAGCATCTAATAAAAGAAATTTAAAAATAGCGACTCTTTTCAACTGTTATTGAAAAAAACTAATTCACAATTAGGAGGGCATAAATCTATTATATACGTAAATAGGTGATAGCTGAATCGTATCGATAGTATAATTCAAACATCCAAAAGCAAAAGATCTACGATTCATAATTGGATGCTCAAACTTTTTGATAAAATAAGTATATGGAATAAGGTTAGCTTGGTCGGAAAAATCTATAATATATGTATCGTAGAGGTTGAATTAAATTTAGACTTTTTTATTTTTAATGAATACGTCATTATAATATAAATATAATAAATTCTAATATTGCAAATCTATGAATTAACTCTAATGAAAAATTTAATTTATTCATCATGGTCATTAAATATAGTGTGAATAACCTCAATTTTATAACAACTATTGAATATTCTTTAGCCAATATGAAATAACAGAAAGGATTTATTAAAACTATAGTCAAACGATGTAATTTTCTAAGCACAATGCTTTTATTTACATTATTGATGAATAATAAAATAGGAGATGTTTGGTTGGTTTTAGAAGTCAAAAAACCACGTCCGATGTGGGAAATACTATTCTCTACTCATCATACTGATATTGGGTTACTGTACATAATTACATCAATTAGTTTTCTTATGCTTGGTGGGGCACTTGCTCTTGCTATTCGTGCAGAACTATGGTTACCAGGTGTACAGTTATTTCCTGATCCTAACGCATTTAATAGATTTTTCACTGTTCACGGAACTACAATGTTATTTTTGTGGGCTATTCCGTTTGCAGCGGGTGTTGGGAATTATCTAATTCCTATAATGGTAAGATACAAGGATATGGCATGGCCAAAGCTAAATGCTGTTGCATATTGGATGATTCCGGTAGGTGCAGCATTAGTGTGGCTTGGTTTTTCTGATACTAGTTGGAATGCTTATCCGCCATATTCAATCATCAGAGCACCTGGACCTGCAGCGGAAATGTGGATTTTTGGATTAAAAATTCTAGGAATCTCATCAATCCTTGGTGCTATTAACTTTATTGTTACAATATTACGTTGTAAACATCCAGATCTACCTCTTATGAAAATGTCTCTGTTTGCATGGTCAACTCTTACTACATCATTTATGATTATAGTTGCAGTGCCTACATTTGCGGCGGCGCTAATAATGCTATATACAGATAGACTTGGAGTGTCTGGTTTCTTCAATCCTGCTTTGGGTGGGGATCCAATAGCTTATCAGCACTTGTTCTGGTTTACATTCCATCCTGAGGTCTATATCTTCTTGCTACCAGCGGTGGGTATGCTGTACGAAATGATACCTAAATTTTCAAGAAAACCACTGTTTAGCTATCAATCAGGTGTAGCAGCCTTTACCCTCCTGAGCATAATAGGGTTCGCTTCATGGGCACATCATATGTTTGCCGTAGGAATGAGCTTTACAGAAAAGACCGTGTTTATGGTAGGAACATTGGCAGCCGTGCCTGCATCATCCATGCACGTGTTTAACTGGTTAGCTACGATGTGGGGAGGTCGAATAAAATTTGCAACTCCTATGCTGTTTGGTGTTGGTGGAATAATGCTATTCTTCGCATCCGGAGCAGGTGGAGTTGTAAATACTGCACTGCCTCTCGACTTTATTACACATGATAGTTATTGGGTAGTTGGGCACTTTCACTTAATATTGATGGGTACTGTGTCGCTGACATTTACTGGATTTCTCTACTATCTGTTCCCATTGATAACCGGTAGAATGTATAATGAAAAGGCTGGCAAAGTGCACTTTGCATTAGCATTCTTTGGTGTTACACTTGTGTTTATGGATCAACATGTATTGGGCCTGTTTGGAATGCCAAGAAGAGTATATGATTATGCTCCACTGCCCGAGTATATAATAATGAACCAGATAGCCACTATCGGAGCATGGGTAGCAGGATCGTCATACGTATTAATGTTAGTCAACTTGATAAAGAATGCCGGAAGTGGTAAAGAGGCAGATATGGGAGACCCGTTCAAGATAGGTGAGGAATATTATGACTACGCACGACGAGAGCCCCATCATTAGAACTTCTTCAAAGAGGATGGCGCAGGGTATAGCCATCGTAGTTGCACTTGTGGCTATAGGTGCTGCTATAATCATTCCATTTTGGAACGTTATGGATAGAGAATCCGCCAGCAGCTTCGCTGATAAGACCAGAAGCACCGCCACTTGAAGAAAGTGGCACAGGTACGAGTTTGGGTACGGTAGAAGGCCTTACTAAGCCAGCTGAACAAACCGCACCAAGCGGAGGTGCCGCTGCTCCTTCAGCTGCAAACGCTACTGGTGCTAAAGCTGGAGCTACAGCTGCAGCTGGAACACCATTAACTATTCTTTCTGGTGCAAACGTACAGGGTAATCCCGCATTTGATCCAAATCCAATATCGGTAAAGAAAGGTGACACAATTACAGTAACCAACAAGGATACATTACCTCACACCGTCACAAGTGGAAAAGGACCATCTGATCCAACCAGTGCCAAGTCATTTGATACTTCTATAATAGAAGCAGGTGCTACAGCTGATATATCTACAGCATCTTTAGCTCCTGGAGACTTTCCATTCTATTGTACTGTTCATCCGTATATGACTGGGAAGCTAACACTGACTGCAGGTGGCGGCGGCGCAGCAGCAACTGGTAGTGCTCCATCAGGCGCAAACGCTACAAGTGCTCCTTCAGCTGCAAACGCTACTGGTGCTAAAGCTGGAGCTACAGCTGCAGCTGGAACACCATTAACTATTCTTTCTGGTGCAAACGTACAGGGCAATCCTGCATTTGATCCAAATCCAATATCGGTAAAGAAAGGTGACACAATTACAGTAACCAACAAAGATACCCTGCCCCATACTGTCACAAGTGGTACAGGACCATCTGATCCAAACAGCGCCAAGTCATTTGATACCTCTATAATAGAAGCAGGTGCTACAGCTGATATATCTACAGCATCTTTAGCACCAGGAGACTTTCCATTCTATTGCACTGTTCATCCATATATGACTGGGAAGCTGACCGTGAAATAATGCCAATTTAAGTTATATTATAATAGATAGAATAGCATAAAATAAGGAATACCCTAATACAACAAGAAGAATGCTGCTTAAAACACTTGCTTTCTCATCCCTTATTGTTCTATTCATCCTTATTTTTATTGGGGGGTATGTTAGTGCCTCCGGTGTGGGTCTTAGTTGTCCGGAATGGCCACTTTGTCCAGCCGGACTTGTACCAATGAAGGAATTCATTATAGAGTATTTTCACAGAACTGTTGCAGCCACCTCAGGTTTACTTGTATTTGCCACAATGATATTCACCCTCAAGTCAAAATCGACTTCAAGGTCCACCAAGATAGCATCTATTATAGCTGCGGCTCTTGTAATAGGCCAAATTACATTGGGAGCAATTGTTATAGTTCAAAAACTCCATTCACTTCTAGTCACAGTACATCTTGGAATGGGGCTGGCCCTGTTTTCAATGATTTTGATAATTGTTTTGAATGTCAAAGACTTGGAAAGAAAAAATATCAATTCTCTGGACCAAAGATCGAAAATTTAGTTACATAGGATTTTCATTAATTCATTAATTTATTATCAAACGAGCTAAAAAAGCCGTAAAACATAAAACCCGTAAAGATACCACGAATGGATATGTGGAAAGTAATGATGCCCAGAAAAATAGCATTTGGAACCAATGCTGCTAAAGAATTCGAATACCCGGATAATTCACTGATAATAACTACTACGACACCAGATATCTATGGAAAATGGATAAACTACATGGGCATCAAAAAATATGAAATTTACGATAAAGCAACTCCTGATCCATCGATCGAATTAATCGAATCTATCAAAAAAGAGTATGAGGGAAAGAATATTTCTACATATATTGGGCTTGGAGGTGGAAGCTCTATGGATGTATGCAAATATCTTGGCAAACTTACTGGTATTCCCAAAATTTTAATACCAACTACATTTGGCACAGGAGCAGAAATGACCACTTATGCTGTTGTGAGTTTTGAACACAAGAAAAAGTTGTTGCAAGATGAGGCTTTCTTGGCAGACGCGGCGATAGTCGATCCGTATTTCCTTCCTGGAACACCATTCAACATTATGAGAAACTCTGCATGTGATGCAATGGCTCAAGCTTCTGAAGGATTTGATAGTAAGTTAGGAAATCCATTCACTCAGTTATTTTGCAAAGAAGCATTCAATATCTTGGAGGACGCAATAATTAATGATAAACCAGAACTATTGCCATATGGGGCAATGCTATCAGGGATAGGATTTGGAAATTCTTCGACAACACTGGGACATGCATTATCATACGTTTTCTCAAATGAGGGTGTCCCGCACGGATATTCACTGTCGTCTTGTACTACGGTCGCACATAAATTCAACAAGTCAATGTACTACGAACGTTTCAAAAAAGTGTGCCAGAAATTAAAGTTTGAACAATTAACACTAAAACAACCATTAGATGCGGCAGCAGATGTCATTATGCCTGACAGGGGCCATCTGGACAATAACCCAATTGATGTAACGAAACAAGATATTATTACATGTTTGGATGAAATTGTGAACAAAAACCCACTAGCCTGAAACAAGGAACTCATTTTTCTTGTTTGGTTTGGTGTGAAATGATGTACCCCATGGGTATAGTTTAATCACGAAGAAACAATTTCTTTGCAATTTAAAATAGAATAAATATTTATTTAATTCAAAACTAAATTAAGAAACCTTTAAATCCAGTTTTGCGGATTCTCTTGAGTATATCATGACTACGATCGGTAAGTCGTTAGAAATTCATGCGCCAATCAGTGAAGTATTTACATATTTTGCAAGACCGGAGCACATGGCAGATCAGTTTCCTGAGAACATGGGTCTAAATATTATACCTCTAGAAGTAAAAAATGGATTTGGCGTTGGAACAATTTTCAGAATCAGTGGAGATTTCGATGGTAAAAGACTCGAATGGGACTGTGAAACCACTGAGTATATACCTCACAGAAAGATTGTAGCGAAGATGATCGAAGGCCCGTTTAAGAAATGGGTGATCACTGTTACCTTTGAACCAGTAGGAGAAGAACAGACGAAGACTGGAATAGAGGTGGACTATGATATGCCAATGGGACCTTTGGGAGGATTTATTGATAAAATCAAGCTCAAAAAGATTGCAGAGCGAGGAATTGAAAATGGCTTGTACAGAGTAAAAGCATTGCTTGAAGGAACTGGATCAATTCCGGTTTATATCACACTTGATGCTTATAGAGAAATTCTCAAACACAAAGAACAAATGAATCTATCAGTTTCTGAAACGATACTAAAAATTATCAGGGATAAGCAAATCGAAACTCCTGTAGCGTAGGATAATAAATAAGATAAACTTTTCTCCTAATACTGTTTTATTTTAGTTTTATATTTTAGTCCTTATTTAGGTTCGTTACTTGGTTATATCATGACTAATTATTATATAATTATTTTATTGACCATCTTGTTAAGATCTATGATTGTTCCTTTAGAGAGACAGTTTAAAAGATTCAATGGTTATATAATGCGTCATATATCACAAGAATACAATCAGAGAGCATCAAGCGACTTGAATTCAGCGAGAAGGTGTTTGGATAACACACATCGAACAATTGGGCGGGGGACAAATATCTTTCATTAAATTTTCTACTGATACTGTGCTCGGGATTCAACACTAAACATCAGTAATTGCTTTAATGATTTTAAAGTTTTTAACTCTTGATTGATTGCTGCTAATCTTGCTTGGCTAGTTCTATTTCTTGCTTAAAGTCCGCTAACTCTTGCTTAGCAATTGCTGTATCATTTTGTAGCTTGCTATATTCCAGAGATAATTTCTCAACTCGCTTTTATTTTTCGTTCCGTATCCATTTCAATTAATACTAAATCGGTATACGCCTTATCCATATTATCTGCTATCCTTAAAGCCTCTTTGATACGCTCAAGGCTAAATACGGACCTCCTTTCTCTGAAAAGATTGACGAATGGTACAAGATCGTCTCCTAATCTATCCTAGACCTTTGGAATTTCCTCTTGTCCTTTAAGGTGCTGATATTCGCCATAATACTTCAACGTTTCTTCAGGACCAATCTGAAGAGCAATAGTAACGTCGATCCGGCTGCATTCCTTTCTCAAACATTTTAAATGCCTGAATATTAATAGGCGGTTGATTCTCTACCCCTTCTGATTTTTTAATTAGTATTGCTTATAAAGTTGGGACTTACACCTCCTAAATGAGTTATTTGTCTCCAGGTTTTATTTTCTTTGAGGAGTTTTAGTACCAGTTTTTCTTTTTCCTCCTTGGAAAGCCTTGAATTTCCTTTTTCTTCTTTAGAAGTCATTGATTGATATTTAATAATGTTAGCACTAGTAGAAATGTGTTGTACCACTAAACCCATTTGCTGCCCATTGCTACCCATTTGCAACTATTGATATTCTTGGTATTTTGGCATTTAAGCCGAAATATGCTAAGCGTCAAAAATGAAGTTTTCAACTGTAAGATGTTAGTACAAAACTTTGCAAAAAATTCGATAGACTTTCTAAATATATTTTTTATATCTAACGTATATTTGAATAGCATTTATTTAATTACAAAGAGTGTATTAATTGAGATAATTTCATATCATACTTTTAGTAATTATTATTTTGCAACATGACTAATTTCATCTGACTATCAAATTACGATATATAGGATATTAACCAGGATATATTTTGCGTTGTTAGTTTGATTTAAATAAACCGATAATTCAAAATCACTTCTAGGGGTTCGTAGCTCAGCCAGGCAGAGCGTCTGGCTCTTAACCAGTCTTTTAAAGGGTTAAAATGTCGTGGGTCCGAATCCCACCGAACCCGAAAAATTTACATATTTTTGATAGATTTGTTATAAATGTTATATTATCTCCTAGAGACCTTATCATCTATAGAAAAAATAACTAAACATAATCCAATTAACATCTACAATATATGTTACTCAGAACGTTGAATGTTAACGCACCAATAATACTACCACTTTATTTCACGAGGAAAATCACAGTAATGGTAACATATAACCCCTTATCTGCATTACGAATCTACATATTCATGAAATATAGTCTGTATAGAATCAGATACCAATTATAATCGCAAATAGGTGTAGATTGAATTTTAATGATTGATATAATATTATAATGTATCAATTCGTATTCATTGCTTATAGATGATGCTACAATGACCGTCTAGTTTTCGCTATTACTTCCTAACTTATTATTATATAAGATGGCAGCTACAGATATTTTGTCTAATGTTCTAGAAACATATTCCAATTGGCATAACTCTAGTTACTTTTTATTGTGGCTTATGCCTTTTTGTGATAATTTTATGTCTCCCATAGTTGGTAACTATAAGCCACCATCTTTTTTATTTCTAATATTTTTGCGACTTCTTTATCATAAAGTTTTACAACATCTGAAATAGTAACTATTCCAAGTCTCTTATCTTCATTGGACAGGAGAATCTAATTTTGAGGTTTCGATACTACTTTAATTATTTAAATGGCGTTAACACTTTAGCCTATATTCAACGGTTTGACTCGTGAACCACACTGAGAACAAATATTTTTACTGTCTTTCAGTTGCTCAACGAAATGGCTTTGAAGTTTATTTTTTTATGAATTTCAGATTTACACTATCATAATCAAAGTTTATACTGTATTTTTCATTTTCTGATATGGGTAAATCTCGAAAAAGTTGCTTGTTGCAATTTGGACAATTAAACAATTCTCTATCATATAATTTTGAGGCACACCAAAAACATGATTTACACAGCACAAATTTGGTTTGACTAGTTTTGTTAAATTATGTCGCGTTCAATACAAGGTTTATTAAGCAGCTAGTCAAGACGGTAGCAAGAAAAAAGTATACGGCAGTTTTGGATTTAGTAATCGTTTAGTTGAGGGTTCAAGGTCTTGCTTCAAAGACCAAGTTGAATGGTGTTTGGGTAGCTCGACGGAACCTTGAAAATCCTGCCGATATTACTGTATCTTTTATCCTTTGTTCACCTGCTTGCGCTCCCAGTGCGGGTCCATCTTCGTCTAAAGACGCAGGAACACATACGATGGAAGATACGGAGTAGAATAGCCTGCCAAGTGGATTTAAATTGTCCTCTACTTTATCGTTGGCAAAAGGTTCTACTAACATCATTGTACCATCTTTTTTCTTCAAGGTTTGCAGTACATGCCTGGCAGCCCCAGCTGGATCGCCCATGTCGTGGAAGCAATCAAAGAACGCGACCAAGTCATAATCGTCGCCAGGGTAATCAGTCGACTTTGCAACTTCAAAGGTTATGTTTCGCAACCCTTCTTTTTCTGCCTGCTTCCTAGCCCATTCAATTGAAGGTTTGTGAGAATCAAACCCTATGATTTTTGAATTGGGGTATGCCTTTGCCATCAGGACTGTTGATACACCATGACCACATCCAACGTCTGCTACTTTAGCTTCACTCTTGAGCCTGGATTCAACGTCTTCTAGCGCTGGAATCCAGCTCGTTGTTAGGTTAGCAACATAGTTCGGTTTGAAGAATCTCTCTGTACCTTCAAATAAGTAATGATGATGGTCTCCCCATCCAAGACCTTTCCCAGTCTTAAATGCCTCAATAATTTTTTCTTCGTCTTTGAAAAGACTTACTAGGGATTGGTAGAAGCCCGCTATATATGCTGGGCTATTCTCGTCAGTAAGTGCAAAAGCGTGTTCTTCTGGAAGCTTGTATGCACCATTAATACGGTTGTATGTAACAAAACCTCCAGCTGCTTGACCAGCAAGCCATTCTTTTATTATTCGTGGATGTGTCCCCGTCTTTTTGGCTAGTTCTTCTGGTGTCAACTCACCTGCTCCTGCCATTGCTTTGAACAATCCAAGCCTGTCGCCAACGAAAGTGATTAAAGCACCTTCTGCGGCTCCCCATTCACTCACTGCTTTACCAATAAATTCCTGTAACTTTGTCTCATCTAGTACCATTATTATCCATATTTCCTTTAGATTTCATAGCAGATTGCTGTTGTATTAATTGTTTCTCTTCTTGTTCTTGTCCCTACTTTTCAATCAGTTCTAATCGTGTCCCTTTTTGTATTACGTTATGCTATTTATTGCATGAATGATAAAGGGCTCTTAACTTCAGTAATTTTTGCTTTCTTAAACGATCAATTTGTTTCGATGCATTTTTCCAATTCAATTTAAATTTGCTTGTTTTAATAGATCCATATCTGGTAACTAAGAAATCTACGAAATCTCCATATATTACGCTCATTTTTTTTCCAACTTCCTTTGGTCTGGTAATTCTTATACCTTTCAATACTCTACATTGTCCAATATTTCTTTCTACAACGATGTGAATGAATAACTAAATACAACTAAAAGCAAAGTCCTACATATACGCTCAACACAACCGGATATTTTCTTAACAAATATAGCTTCTTATCAATCGTGCTGTTTGAAATAATATATCATTAATGATACTAGATACTGGAATCATAAGATGAAAAAATATCTCAAAATAAACATATTATCCAAGGGGTCTCTTTTCAAGAGACTATAAAGTCACATTCGAAATAATTTAACATTTTTCATTTAGTTGCCTCTAAAAATAAGAAAACCATAATAAATATTTTATATAAATAGTTAATAGTTATTGCGCACGTGATACATTTTTAGATGGGAATAGAACGACGATTGTAATAGTCATCGAAAAATATTTAGAAGAATTTAGGGATGCCATTACTGTGTTATAGAATATAAACTACTTGGATAATCACACTGATACTGGGTCCATTTAGGGCCAATTCTGTCACCAATTCCAAAGCCGCAATTAGTATGCGGGTTCTTAAATCGTAATTCTAGCGTTATCAGTTCCACCGAACCCGATATAAAATCTATAATATTATAGCCAAGAAGATATATAATGTATACAAATTGATTTTACATAGATTTAGAAGCAAACGAATCCTTTGATGGCTCAATCGCATCTAATTAATCTACAAGGTAGTCTTAAATCCTAAATCTTAAATAACCGAATACTTTCATTCGAGCTGTGATTAATAATATCATTTTATCATTCAGGAACATATTATTTCTAATAATAGTTATTTCAATGATAATCCCTCTCTCCAATATACTTCTTGCAAACGTCAAAGCACAGCCATATTTAGAAACTACGAAATCCAGAAATCTAATTATTGATCTTGGTAACGGACTAAAAACTAACGCCCAACTAACTTTTCCAGCTGTAGGTAAGGGACCATATCCAGGTGTTCTTCTTATTCAAGGGTCTGGTGCAGTAGATATGAATGAAACTGCAGGATATATTTATATTGATAATGCAACAGGGTCAAAGATATATCCATCGGCTCAACTTTTTTTTGAAATAGCTCAATATCTATCAGAAAGAGGCTTTGCAGTACTTCGATACGATAAAAGAGGTGTTGGTGCAAATTATACTATTTTAGACACAAATGTTTGGGGAAATGCTACAGCCAATGATTATGTTCAAGATGGCAAGAAAGCTTTGAATGTTCTTATACAACAGCCTGAGGTGGATCCTACGAAGATAAGTATAATTGGTCATAGCGAAGGTACACTTTACGCTCCAAGAGTAGCAATAGATAATTCAACGAATGTGAAGAACATAATACTTATGGCCGTCTTAGCTCAGAACCCTACAAAAGTAGTAGAGTACTATCAAGACGTATCCTTGCCCTTAGAGTACGCTTCACAAGTATTGGATAGAAATCATACTGGATTGATATCAATACAGCAAATAGCGAACGATCCTCTGTTAAGGCAGTTCTTGGTGCCATCTTCTGTTATGCGTGCTAATAATACTGAAGCCATAACTACCACTTTAGCAAAGGATTTTGGTACGAGTGGTTACATAAGTATTGGGAAACAACTTAAACCTTTGCTGGTAAAGGGATATGAAAACATCACATCGTTCAAATCGCTCAAATGCAACCAACCCGGAGTCTGTCCTGTATTGTGGAAATCATTATCTAATTTTACAACAAATCTCAGCATCATTGGTAATGTCTCAAAATCTACGGGTATACTAATGCTTAATGGAGAGAATGATACTCAGACTCCAGTTCAACAAGCGTTTCTCATGCAACAAAGATTAACAGATGTAAATCATCCTGACCATACGTTGATAACTTATCCGAATCTGGGACATGTCTTCTATCCCTCATCCCAATGGCAGACTGAATTCGGTCCAATACGGCAATATGTCTTAGCAGATATCTACTCATGGCTTGAAGCTCATAATGGATTTACACCTGCAACTATTTCTAGCTCATCTTCTTATACATCAAACACTACTAAACTAAATAATTAAAGATAAATTCTCAAATTTTATTTTTCTTCAATTTTTCCAAATTTTCACTTAGAACCAGCGAATTTTAATGCGACTGAAATGAATTTTCATCCACATCCAGACGAAGTCGACTGAACTTACATATTAATTCCTAGTTATTGGGTCGTAAAATCGGGTAAAATTTGAGTCACATACAACCAGCTCCATGTCATAATCTTCAATAGTAGTTTGCATTCAAAATAAGCATCAAGAAACATCAGTTGGACTAGTGTGAATTTTCTCATGGTTCCCACCGAACCCGGAAGCTTAGCGTTATGTTTATAGAACCCGGGTATATAAATCACTATGTCTTTGCAGAGTCTAGACTATATTAGGAGATTGGATTATTTTGATAAGTTTCTGTACCTCTATCCAGCTCAGGCAAGTAAGGATGCATGGTTCATGAATTCCAGAGCGACACTTAAGCAGTGACAGTAAAATATGTGGTGTATTTATAGTACTTTTAATTGTTGTTAGTAGTCAGTATCTTGAATCCTATTTCCATTTAATGATGGAATATCCATTATATTCACCTCATTAAAAGAGCCCCAATGAAATGTAATATTGTATTTTAAGAATATAATTTAATCTTTTTATGACTACTTTCAAGAACGACAGCAGACTACATAGTTGACCGTTACTTGGCATGCAATTCCAGTAAACAGACTCATTCAAAAATGTCCACTTAAATGAAAGGCTTGTATCAATAGTTCATTCTCTCATAACAAAGATAGTAAAGTAGGTATGCTGAGGTGTGATAAATTTGATGAAATGTTTCAAGTTCCTCATAAATTGGTCATTGTCATGAATTGGTAAAAATTGTTTTTGCAAATAATTCTTATGCAAGCGCCTTTCAATGGGAGACTTAACTATAAAATTTTACAAACAGTTAATACTTCATAAAGTGAAAATTTTTCGGCGTCGAAAAATCAATTATCAGCTCTTGGCATCAACTATTTTTGAAAAGTCATATTTTTAACTGAACTAATTGCTTGTATATTTTATTTCATTATTTGGTCATCCAAAGTACTTGCAAAATTAGTCGCTTTGTTTTAGAACAGCATTATAAATCATAAATATTTTAATAAGAAGATGTAGAATAGGGGGGTAATGTCAAATCCCCAAGATAGTATATCGGACTTTTGGTACAAATTTGATGACTTCTTTTCTTTTCACAAACCTCCAGAAATAGGCGAAGCAATTGAAATAGTACAGCCATACGGTAGAATGCTAGATTCCTTTAAATTTTATCAGCGCACTCATCAAATTGAAGAAGGATTTAGAAGAGACTTTGAAAATATTAAGTTATTCATTAAAACATTAGCAGATAACATTGTCAGGATATTAGATGAATTCTTTCGTAATAATCCAACTATGGAACAGAATGCTTTCGAGCTCTTCGCTCAAGGTACACTATTTGATAACGGATTAGATCTTAATGGAATGCCTAGGAGGCAATCCGGTGAAAAATTTCACATGATGGACAGTGCAGTAGTTGGATATGTAGCTTGGCATGCATTTGTAAGGGCAGTACTCATTTTAGATTTGACTGATGATAAAGAGAGATGGGTTCGCATAGACCGCAACATATCTTTGGCAGCTGCAATATTGGCAACTGAGATCAAATCACATCAAAAGCCCGAACAGAGCGATGATCCGCAGTTCAATAAGGCTCTGGACCCAGGTCAATTAAAGCAATTACGAGAGTTTTGGTTAATTTTAACTCCCGAAGAAATAGACGATCGTATTGTGCAATTACAAGAAAGTGTTATTTCAAATCACGCTTAACATAGATGACTGGAGATTGTAAGAAAATCTTCAATGGGATATGACGTTTTCTTATTTCGAAGCAACACATAACTGGTCTAAGGATAATATAGTAAATTCAATAATGTAGTATTCGGTTTCCTATCGTTCCCCTTATAGTTACTATTCCCAAAGATAATGAGAAGTTAGACTTATGTATAATAATACCCATGCAAGTTTGTTTTCTTGTGCAAGCATCTAAATGTTCCAATTAACCAATTAACCATGGGATACATTCAATGTCAAGTCCTTGAATGCATTGCTTATTGCTTAATGGATATCAACTATATTCTTAAGACACATCCTTTAAGGGGATTCTAACTAGTAATGCACACCTAGGGCGGGTTCTTAAATCAGAGTGCTAGCATTATCAGTTCCACCGCATTCGGACTCGGTGAACTATTCCCTATTGATTCTCGTCTGAACTTTACTATAGATAGAAAGCTACTGTGCTGTTTGAACGGTAACATTTGGAGTAGCAAATCCAATAAGCCGATTCACTATTTCTCTGATCAGAAATCCAGTAGTTATACCAATGGCTGCTAACGTATAATTGCTTGTAGTTCCTCCTTGAAATAGGACAAACCATATAGCTACAGCCAATAAAGGAGATATGACGATTAAGGCTATATGTGTAACGATTGTATAAATAATTTCATATTTTTCTTAATAGCTGCTTTTTCTTTCTCATTCTCACTCAGTTCCTTAGGCATTATACTATTTGAAAAATTAATACCTTTTGAATTTATGTTTGGCTGATTAGTAGACGTATGATTTACACTAAAGCTTACTATTTTTGAGAAAGGGGAGCTTTTCCCCTTTTCGTCTGTAGATCTTGCTTTCAAAACATGGTTTCCATTCAATAACTCAGGTGACTTCAAAATCCAGGTGCCGTCTGGGCTCACATTAGTTATTCCCAGAGGTTCATCACCATCAAATACTATAACAGATGTAGATGGTTCTGCAGTTCCAGTAATATCTAATGTAATAGTAGTTATTTTCGCACTGTTCCTTGGCTGTGTAATAATTGGAGCTCTTGACAGTTTCACTGGAATATCCCATTTGTCATAAAGATATCGAATATATCCGCCGGCTATTCCGAAAATGAGAATATAGGTTGGGACTTGAACTCCAGACCTATAATTGTCATCTGCAGTCCCTCCAAAATTAATGACCCATTGACTTGTTACAGTCCCATTCACAGATGGAAATTGCTTTTTGACTAGTCCTAGAGGTGAATGTTTACCGACCTCCATATCTGCAAGTAGTAAAGCGACGATAGGAGCTAAAACCATACCAGATATACAAACGAAGACAACTATTTGTTTGGACTGAGGTCCAGCCTTGAAAACATTTATTACTCTTTTCCACCACGGAACATCTTTCTCAAAGTTAATTTTTATTGGCCACCAGACGGCAAGTATGAATCCAAAGACCCATATCAAACCTGATACCATCGCTAGAGATGAAAACGTTAAGAACCCATTTTTTATGTCTACGTTTGTAGTTGCAGAATTCATGATCCCATTAATCGAGGAAGATGCTTCTATAACATATGACTTGCCAAATATGTCCGGTGATCTATTACTGAAATTCATCATCGAAGAAACTAGACCATAATCCGCCTCGCTTATTCTTAGACCATCATCAGAATATTTGCCATTTGAGTTAGTAATTACGGATGTATTGTATTTGATTTTATTTTCAATTAATTCTTTGGCTTGATAAGCGAGTATATTTATGGATGCATTGGCTACAGGTGAGCCATTCTTATTGTAAAGTGAACCGGACACCTGAATTGCATCTCTTGGAAAATAGGATGGGTTATCAGTTTTGATTGATAGAGCTCCTCCTTCCTGACCATACGTGTTGAAATGCACTAGTGGATTCCCGAGGGTAGATACAAATAAAATAATCAAACTGGTGATGATTAACAATATACAGAAGGACATGTATCACACTATATCATATTTAATTATTAATAATTCTACAAAAAATTCGGAATTATTGTATAATTTAGCTGATTAATCACACATCTGAGATCTTAAGGAAGGATCCTAAAACATTCTAGGGGAGAGAAAAAGAGTGTCATTAGTGGAAACTGATCCATATTCAGTATTCCTTTTCGGAATGAGGTCACCAAAGACCAAGGAGAAGGTAGTAGTGAGACTAAAGTATTTTTTTGATTTTATAGGAATTACAGAAGGATCAATGGAGGAGCACTCAAGAATTCTTTTTGCAAAATCGAGCCAAGATAAAAATTGGCTTTATGCAAATTTGGTAAAATATTTTCAGCATCACAAACAAAGAGTAGAGAATAAGGAAATTTCTGCTGGAACAGTCAAGAACTATTTTCAGCCTGTAAAGTTATTCTGCGAAATGAATCAAATTGAATTGCCATGGAAAAGAGTTTCACGAGCTCTTCCAAGAGTCAAGAGATATGCCGACGACAGAGCACCCACCATCGAGGAGATCCAGAGTATCTGCGAATATCCTGACAGAAGAATCAAAGCAATAATTTATGTAATGATGAGCTCGAATGAGAATAGGGGCGTGGGATAATCTAAGAGGAAAACACGTCGGCCTATCCACAGAAATGAAAAGCTCTTTGTTGCTAAACTTTTAGTTTATGCTGGCGAGTCCGAAGAATACCATACATTCATCACTTCTGAAGCATATTTTGAATTGAAAAAAATGAATGGATTATAGAAAGCAAAACGGAGAAAATATAACATCAGAAAGTTGGCTTATGCGAAAGAGATGGGATAAGAAAAAAGTTACACCAGAGATTTGATTACTGTTGCTATAAAACTCAAAGCTGCTGATGTTAAAAGAGTTATAGAAGACGCATTGTGGACACAAAGTATAAGGACAAGCATAAAAGGTGATAAAAAGCGACATGCATTTCGACCGGACTAGAAACCGGTTAAAACAAAATGTGAAGTTGCTGGAATGAGGCCAATTAATGTAGAAAAACTTATCGGACATAGGATAGACATCAGTGACTCGTACTATTGTCCTACAGAAGACGAAGTATTAGATGATTATTTACGAGTGGCTATGTCGTTACTACTTCAAAATGAGAACTTACTAAAGGATAGGTTGATGCAATTTCGACAAAAAGTAATCATGATCAAATTATCTTCGATACAAAAAATTTTAGATAAAATAGAGGAAATTTCAAGTAATAAAAAATCAATATAATACAATGTAATTACAGTTAAACGATCTAATATCCACAATTACATCTATAATCAGTCAGGAAAAGACGACATTGCATCCTATCTGATAGGGATTAAGAATGGGTTGTATAACTGTTATCTGGAGAGAATTTATAATATTATTTATGAAGGTCCTTGTTGGTATATCAAAGGTCAGGATAGAACCAACTTGTTTTTGATAATATTGTCATCAGGGATTAGAGTAGGAACCTTAGAATTTGGTTAAAATGGAAATATAGAATCCCAGAGACAATGAATACATTATGAAAAGGAGATTAGAATAGAAAGATAAAAATATCAAGGGCTAATTGAGAAATAAGAAAAATTAGAATTATTGATATAGTCGCTTGTCGACTCAGGTACATCAAAGACCTTCTAATTAGTATTAAATTCAGTTTTCTACTACTGAATGGTCTTATCAAAATATTAATAACCGACCACTTTCTTTCCATCATTTAGAATTCATGGAAAACCTAGGTAGATTTGTAGCTGTTTTAGGCATATTGATACTAACTTATTTGCTCCTTTGTTTGGCTAATACGGTGATCGTGCATGCACAGTCAAAGTTAGCCCTTGGTGGATTAAACAATACTCAGATGGTTTTACAAGAAGGAAATGTATCAACAGCAAAAGGTCAGGTAAATTTCACTAAATTAGCCGCACATTATGAACAAGCAAAAAAGTTAGAAGTAAGTCCAAGTATAAAAATAATAGACCAGGAGATAGTGGAGCACTCTTCAGTTGGCGCGGAGTCACTAGAAAAAGCCAAGGAGTTTATTAAAAAACAAGAAGGATCTTCTCCCAAGTCAAAATTTGATATCTATAAATCCAAAAAATATAAGTACTGTTTCGATTAAAAATATTCCACAGTTAGAAAATAGTCCTCTTGCTCCGAATGAAAACAACAATACTTTACGGACATCAATGAATTCTATTATAGGTAAAGGGTGGTATGGTTTGGACACATTTTCAGCGAATCTTGATGGTAAAATCCCTAATCCCCCAGATATTGCTCTGGCCGTAGGAGCAAATGACGTAGTTCAGATGGTTCATCATGCTATGAAAATTTGGGATAAAAACGGAACCGCAAAGGCAACAGCATTAGACTATGAATTATTTAAAATCAATAAGAGTAATTTTCTAACTGATCCAAGTATAAAATTTGATAAACTTAGTAATAGATGGTTTGCATCGATTCTCGACGCAGGCATTCCTGACCCACAAGGAAGGCCGATTTGTGATCCGGAGTGTAGAGTTGTAATCGCAGTTTCCGAAACTCAAGATCCTTTAGGAAATTGGAATCTCTTTTCTTTTCCGTTTGGACGAGAATTGCCTGATCAACCTATTATGGGTGTGAGTGATGATAAGATTGTCTTCAGCGTGGATATGTACGTGGGGCCCAGCCTAAATAAACGTGATGGTGCTCGGGTTTTTGTAATTGACAAGAATACTCTTATCAACAATTTAAAGCCTTCATATGATTCTAGTCCAAAATTACCCTATCTTACTATTTATCCAATTCAAGTCTCTAACTCCTTTACAATGTGTTTATATGGTAACAACTCAGCCTGAAATGGGTGCAAGTAGAAAGATGACCTCTTCGAATATATTTTTGTTTACTGTTTGTGGTAATGCTTCAAAAAACGAAACCGAGCTAGAGTTGGCTGCTAATATACCAATTGGACGCGCTCATATAGCTCCAGATGCCCAACAACCCTTGATTAGATGCCCAACAACCCTTGATTAAAAGCACTTCTGAAGAACTTAGAGAATTGGATACAACAGATTTGAGGACCAATTCTGCTATTTATAAAAATAATATAATAACTCTAGGTTTTAATAATGCTTGTTCCCCCGATGGGCTGTCAATTCATTCCTGTATCAGAATAGATCGGATAGATACAAAAAGCAATTATTCGCTCACCGAAAAAAATATAGGAGTGTTGAATTCTGATTTATTTTACCCAGCCTTTGCAGTATCCGATAGGGGCAATTTTACCTTTGCTGCTGCTATGAGTAGCCCGGAAATTTATCCCTCGCTTATAGTTGGGGATGATACTTTTACTAATATAGGATATCTCACATCCGGATCTAATTCAAACAATAGTTCACGTTTTGGTGATTATTTTGGCTTTGCAACAGATCCCGTTGACGGATCTGCTTGGTTCAGTGGAGAATTTGTAACTAATGATATTAAACTACCAGATACTATAGAAGCTAAGGATCTTGAGTCAATAAAATATCGAGTCTGGTCGACCTACGTTGCTAATATCAACCCACGATGAATAAAAGGCAGCAATTTCTAACTTTATCATTATTAGTGTCTGTTGTATTCGTGGTACTGCTACTTAGTACTCTGTTATTGACCAACCCTACTAAAGTTTACTCCATCGCCGAAGATTTAAGGGCAATAAAAGTCAAAACCTCTCAACTTCACAGGGAACCACCACCGGAAAATAAATTTGAAAACTCCAAACCGATTGGATTAAAGTCAAATTTCCTACCAGTAGCTTTCCTTGAACAAGGTTATTTGGCTCAGAGAGCAGTAGCAAGGGTTGTTTTACCAACGGGCGAGTACGCAACAGGCTTTCTAATATCTCCTTCACTCTTTATTACTAATAATCACGTTATAGATGACTTGGCATTAGCTCTTCAATCTAAATTTGAGTTTAATTATCAACTAGCTCTTAATGGGACTCTTGCCGGAATGGAAACATATAATGCCAGCGCAGATTCTTTCTATACAAGTGACGTAGATAATTTAGATTACACCGTAATTAAGTTAAAAGATAAGCCTGGGGAAAAATGGGGCTATATTCCATTGTACTCTAATAATTATCGAATTAACGATAATGATAATTATACAGAATTTGCGCCGGAATCGCTTTATGGGAAAGGTAACGGAATGATCTTGCAAATAATTGAACATCCCGAGCATAGGGCGAAAGAGGTAGTTATGCATGATTGCATGCTTTCCTCTGTTAGGGACCAAATGAGACTTTTCAGATATACATGTGATACCGAGCCAGCGTCATCTGGGTCACCAGTTTTTGACAAATACTGGCATATTTTCGCCTTACATCGCGGTGCTGGCGATAGCGCAATAGAAAATGGAACCAACAGAGAAATTTATCTAAATAATGAAGGAGTAAATATCCATGAAATAGGATCGGATCTGCAGGCACAGCTGATGAAAGCAAACGATACTAAATTGTTAAACGAACTAGGCCTTATAAAGGGCTAAACGGGTCGAGTAGCACCAATTGTAAGTCCAATTATCATGCAGAATTAACAGTTAAATAACTATTGCCCGGACACAGTCGAGTTTACTGTTTAAATTTCGGCGCTGACAACACTTCAATTTAGAAATTCTAGATTAGCCACTAACGCCCATTAATAGTAATTCGGGTTCAAACTATTATAAGACAAATAATTAGTCCTCAACTTTTCCTAATAGGCACCGTACTCCTGTAGGTAGAACTGGAAATCTTCAAGTAAGGATCGAAATATGACGTTTGCTAATCTAACATCAGGTCATTCATTGTTAGTGGTTATATCTTACCTTTGTAAACAATAAATAGCATTAATTGGACTACAAGCAAATTTGCTCACAGTCCCGCCGCATTCGGACTTGATGTTATTAATTTTCAATTACCATTAGACATTGCGAAGATAAATTTGTAATTAATCATGCGATGCCCGCTCCAATTTCAAACTTTCTTAAAAAGTTAGTTAATTGCGGTAACTTAAGTCAATAACTGGTCCCAATTACACGACTATTTTGCCAATCTTACTTCAATTTTTTTAGCAAAAAGGCTTTCAAATTATATTAATTTGGATAGGGTATTCATTTGTAAACGGTTATGTAATCGTAAATAAATTTAATTTAGTTTATGTAGGCTAACAGGGTCGTACTTTTTTTACCGAAAATTTCTATTTTCGTGTCTAATCAAATTTGATATCTTGTTACATTATTACTTTATATTCAGGCATTATTTTAACTAGTTCTCCAACAGTCAAATGTGGGCGCTTGTTGTGATACCGCATATTCTTCTAATTATTGATGTTTTTTAACTCAATTGAATAGATTATTTTTTTTACAGTATCTAATTTCATTACAAATTGTTCCGACTCAGCCCTATATTCCATGTGATATACCTTAGGGTCTATAACAGTTCCAACCTCTAAATTTCTTATGATCCGATTGCCAAATTTATACTGATATTCTATCTGAAATCCTCTATGACCTGCTAGGATTACTTTTGTATTTGTATTTATAATTGTGAAATCTGTAAAGAGAGTTTTGTAATTATTAATATTATTGTTAACGTATGTGTCAATAGTTGTATTAGGCACATATTCACTTGACATCTTAACTTGGAGAGAGTATTTATTCGATTTTTTTTCCTTTGAAGGGTAAAGTATAACAGCGTCCTCTTTTACATATCTATCCCAATCGAGCTGGATGTTGTATACTTATTTTTTCAACAGGATTCCAGTAACATCTTTCTCCAACAAGTTCTCTTTTTTTATTTACTCTAGAATTTATCCTTCCAACAATAACGATTGTAGATATATTTGCTATAGGTACTAATATCAGATCAAAAATACTGCTTAAAATTTCAGAGCCAGTGCCAAAAAATTGCACGTCGCCTAGTCTAGATACGATAACAAAAAACCACCACACCCCAATACCGGCCGGTGCGGCAACATTTTTCCATGAAATACCACTAATTTTCTCATTTGGTTCACTAGCCCTCCATAATGTTTTAAAAAGTCGAACTGGTTCAAAAAAATTAAGTACAGGTATAACAAAAGATAGTATTATTCTTCTAATTGAAAAGTTTAAACCAGAAATGCTTAATCCCTTCAAATTTGTGTAAGTTCGCGAAAACCACCAAATTAAGAGTATTGTAACAGCTACGAAAACTAGTTGATCGGACATACCTATTATTGTACCTATTATTTGATCTGCATGTTGTTCTGGACCAGTCATTTCTACCAGACTTTCAAATGTAGTCATGATTGTGATAAAGATTTCAGCAATTAGAAAAATTTTCAGATAATGCGTAATCTTGTCACTTGATAGTAGTGAAAGTGAATTATCTATTTCATTGACTGTTTCTTTTTCAAACATTTTTAGTCTCTTAAAATACGCTTTCATATCAGGTTTATACAGAAGATAGATACTTACTACACTACAACCTATCACAATCGAAAAAGGAATTGTCAATATATTTTTCGGATCATTGAGTACAAA
Source organism: uncultured Nitrososphaerales archaeon (assembly GCA_963703885.1). Taxonomy (GTDB): domain Archaea; phylum Thermoproteota; class Nitrososphaeria; order Nitrososphaerales; family Nitrososphaeraceae; genus TA-21. The sequence continues at coordinate 70,182 of CAVPGE010000035.1, read as the reverse complement.
AACATAAAAAAGAACATTTACTAGCGCAATGACAATTCCAAGAAAAGTAAATTTTATGCCAATACGTCTCGACCATTCTTCTTTTAGTACCAATCCATAACAAGCCGCAAATAGAGATATGGATATTATGAGATTAAAAATAGCCAAAATAAATGCAAATGGTTTAATAAATAAAAGTATAAAATTGGATTGTATATTCAGCCCAAATATCAAATAAAAAAAACCTGCTAATAGAATAAATGCGTCCACTAGGAACATAACTGAGATAATATGAATTTCTTTTGGTATTGACTTTTCTTGCATTGTCATTACAAAGTATTTCAGATACGAAATAACCTCAAGATAAACTTTTATTAATTGAAGATGTAAATGTTGCTGATACAAATTAATTAATTTAAAGAAAATCCATTTACAGGATATCGACAGAAACTTGTTGAAGTTGATTAAGAAATTATTTTTATGGTAGACTCAATATTCGTACAGTTAGTCATCATTATCTTATGCTACAATGTCTAATGATATGGAACTTAAAAGCAGACCTTTCGTATATCAAATTATTTAGTTTGCTCTTACAAGTAATACTTGACGAGGTTAATAAAAAGCCAGATTAGTAAAATATTTGTCAATCCTGCTAAATTTTTTCGGTGCCGAAAAACAACGTAGATTTCTAAAAGCATTTTTGTTTCTGTTTCAATATGAAATAGACCAGAATATTCATGTCTCACTATTCGTGGATTCTTATTCACATCCAACATTGTAAAAATAACTAGAATTGAATACTCTATTCTACAAGTATAGAGAACGAAAATTAATAGAAATCATTCATAGTGCCTTCATCACCATATTTGAATTCTACTATTAAAATGAATTCATTGCGGGTTTCTTAATTAGAATTCTAGCGTTATCAGTTCTACCGAACCCGAAATAAATTTTTTTATGATTAGTATGAAATTTCGCATTGTTCCCATCGTGCCACAAATCTACCATTTAAAAAAATTGCATAATTTTCGAAAATCTTATATAAAGTTTTGACCATACAAAATATATATATTTAAATAAGTTGCTGATTACTGATGCACGGACCTAATTTGTTATTGCTTAAAGCTCTTTTAGCATCCGCATCGGTTATTGTATTTTTGAATTTCTCTGTGGTTTATGCTGCGGATAACGTAAATCTGTCATATCAAGTGAATCCCAATCAAAACCTTGCAATAAACATAGACGAAAAAGTTGGTAAACTCAGTCGTGAATCATCTTTTGCGGTAATTGAATATCCAGAGGTTGGAAACATTGAAGCTAAAAATAAGACACTTGGAATTTTTGAATATTTAAACAAATTAGATAATACCACCGATAATGTTGTAATTACCGAAACAGCTGGGAATCAAATAAGAAAGTTTAATATTAAATTTGAAACCGGATTAACTCCACTAGTTACCAATCATTATAACAGAGTGGTATTGGGGATATTGTCTGCTATATCTATAGGAGTTATTGTAACTCTCGTGGTAATTCATATACTTCACAAATCCAAATCACGGTTTTTCGATATTATAAGAGGATTAATATGGATCCTTCGCTATCTCTGTTTCAATTTTTAGTGTGGACCTTTGTAGTAATATTTTCATTCATCCTTATTTATTCTATTAAAATACTTGCAGGCGACTACAATTTAGCAGGATCTACTATACCCTACAACCTCCTCGTGCTTTTGGGAATAAGCACAGCGGTTCCTATTGTCAGTACTACTATTAGTAAAGCATATTATGAGCGTGACTCGACTACAGAAAACATTGTTGCAGATGCATACGAGACTAAAAATATTGATGAGTTAAATGAACTACGTAATGAGAATTCAATAGGAAAAATGCTTAAGGAAAATAACAAACCAACGCTTGGTAGGTATCAAATGTTCGTTTGGACATTTATAGGGATTTTCATATATTTATTCTCTTTATCTGCTCTCGTAGCATCAAATGACCAACCTCAAGAAATAAAGAAAATGTCTGTACCTGATGTTGATATTACGATAGTGGTTTTAATGGGTCTCGCTTCTACAGCTTTTCTTGGATTGAAGGCAGTCAGCAGTTACATGACTATTAAAGAAGTATATCCACTACAGGTAGAATCAGGAAAGAATTTGTCGATCTTTGGTACAAATTTCGGCGAAGAGAGTGATACAGTCTGGATAGGTAGCACACGTATAAATAGTTCAGTTCAACCGAATGATCTAATTTGGTCCGATGACCGAATTGACCTTAAGGTTCCAGAAAATATACAAGGAGAATTCCGTATAAGAGTTGTAAAAAAAGGATCATCTGTGGAGTATAAAGATAAAATTAATATCCTGCAACCTCCAACACAACCTCCAACACAACCTCCAGCACCAGCTCCCTAGTGGTATGTAGAAATTAAATTGATAATACTCAAATTGCTTATGGAAGTAATGTAAAATTCCATATGGTTTCCACTGGATTCGGACCCTAATTCTAAGGTTAATTCAGATTTCCTATAGACTAAGGAAAAGCTTTTTCAAATTATGAACCCCCAAAGTAAGCCATAACGAAATAACCACTCCGGAAGAACTCGGAAGACCATCAGTTTTAAGTTGTACACGATGTAATTTGGTGAATGCAACTGATGATATATACTGGTCAAAACGGTCCTGTCGATTAGTTCCACGTGCATACGTTGAATTAAAATTAGAAGAAAATAAAAAAATAAGAATATTGAGTGACAAATGCAATCAACAGCTAAAATCTATGTGTGAAAAGAAATGGATGAAAAGAAATGGAATTTGATAAAAGGAAAGGATTGTAATCGACTCTTCAGGAACAAATACAGTTATTGATATCTGCTATAGGAATAATCTGTTAGAGGAACTATAAGTAGAATAGGGCAACAAAAAATAGCAGAAAATATGAAGGCAAAGATGCTTACTTACAGAAGTAAATGTATACAGCTTAGCTATCAATATAAGTAGCGGAAATTACTATTTGGCCCAACAATTGCTCTGAAACTCCACACTACCCCTTGCACAGGCGAGTTCTATTCCAAACCTGTCTAATGTTACTTCCACAGCTGCAATCGTAACGCATACCCTTGAGCTATTTAGATTTAGTTTCAGATATCCAATGATAAATGATTGATCTAGGTTTGGAGATAATTGAAATGCATGAAAATAAGCTGGGATACCTTTTCGTCATATTTTGTTTTGTTATGGAAAAGTATATCGTGTTCTCTATCGTCAATGGCATCTAGATTGGTCGGAATAGTCTTCTAGTTAACGGCGTGAATATCTACTATATAGAGCTTAAGATCCGGGACATTTTTTATTTTCTCTTTGGCATTAAGAGGATGAGTTTTCCAATAGCCTCTATGGTATTGAATCAGTTCCCTTACAGGAGTATTACTCAAATATCCTCCGTCCCAAAATTGCCGTTTTGTTTTTGATATCTTATCTCCATTAACATATGGTCAAGAGCGTATTTTCCTAATGCACCAGCAATCAATTGGTCAACGCCTATCCCATCATAAAATATTGTATGCTTTTTCTGGTCAAGATCCCCTCCGTATTCCGAATACGATCTTTTATTGTCGAGAATTGCATCTAAGACAACATTTACCAATAATAAAACTATGGTCACATCGGGCGAAAATTATTGAGGTGATATGTTGAAAGGAGATATCAAACAATAAAACATACTAGAGAATCGTACCTAACGAAGAGGTATATAAAACCTATCCTATTCCATAGGATCGTGTTCTATGTTTCATCCCATGACAAATTTTAGGATGAAAATAAGCTATTTCTCCAGAAATTATTAAACGCTATGGAAAATTGTTTATTTCTATTTGAAGCTAATGATTAAATAAGTATATACTACATGAATCAAATTGAATCCCGTAACGATGTATATACGTTTGAGATTTGTTACGTGCTGAACTATAATTGAAAGTAAGACTTAAGTTATAATTGCTTATCCTGCATTTCTGAAATGACATCTTAATTTAGCATCAGAAGACCAAATTTATCACCCTTATACGATTTTTGAGCGGTCTATTGACCATCAATCATAATACGAGCGAAATTACAAGGTATTACAAACGTTACTAGATTGATGGTAGTTGTAGCAGTCCCAGAATTTTTAATAAGAATAGAGCTTAAATTCTTGTATTAAACTGAATTGTTCAGGAACATAACTTAGTAATGTTTACTCTCTGTTCTGCATTACCTTTTGAAGTTACGATAGGAGATGACATATACATAAATATAGTTTACTCGCGACTTATCATTTTTATACTAAGTCGGGATTTATATTTTCCTGTCTGTATAATACCGCAATTACAAACTTGTTTGCCTTAGGGTAACTACAATATACTTATAAAGTGCGATACCGTAATTACTGAATGGTAGCAATAATGTTTCCTTATTATGTTCAAATATTGTTGATATCTTTATTGTCTATTATAGTGTATATGATATTTGTTCAGAACATATATGCAATTAGCCTTTCTAACAAAACAATTGTAACTTCCGTCCATGGTTTAGCAGGTCCAAGATGGGAATCCACGGTTAGCGGAAATAACTTATATGTAGGATGGCTTATAGGAAATGATTCAAACGATTCAAACCCATCTAAAGATTTATTCTTAAAACGATTTGCTAGCGACGAGCAATCGAACATAACTCTGTTGAAGGTGGCACATGGCGATCTAAAAGATTTTCGTATAGCCGCAATTGCCAATAAAGTTTTTATAATATGGTCTGACCAAACTCACGGAAAGGAAGGCATATATCTTAAACGAAGTCTAGATAATGGAATTAGCTTTGGTGCTCCAATAGCACTAGTGAAAGGCTTGCATACTATGGTTCCTAGGACTGCAACTGGTGTATCGGTATCGGGGAGTAACTTGTATATTGCATATCACAACGTGACTGATAACAAATTATGGGTATTGTCAAGTCACGACAATGCGGATAGCTTCAAAAGTACAAATATCCCAAATACCACAAATACAGAAATAGTAGGCATGGCTGCTGAAGGTAGATTTGCATATGTTATGTTGAGTGAAAATCTTAACGGCCCCAATTTATTTTTTACTAGAAGTGCAAACAGTGGAAATAGCTTTGAGAATGTAAGAAAATTAAGTGACAATATTGGCTCCTCTGGACAGATGGAAGTTTTCAATAATCACATATATATAGTAGCTTTCAATCGTTTGGGACAAACAATTTCTTTTCTAATGAGTGATAACAACGGAATCAACTTTAGAACCAGCAATGTAATTAATAATCTCTGGGTCCCACCAATTCAAAATATTCCCAATGGTACTACCTTATTATTACGTAATACTTTATTGTCGAACCCCGAAATGGTAGCTTTTGGAAATAATGTATATGTGATTTGGTCGAGCAGATCAATACTTTATATCATAGATAGAAACTCTACTTTTCCACATTTTGTATCAAGCGGCGAGTATGTTAATGAGGCTTTTAGTAGTAACAGCGGATATTTCTTTAATACGATTCCTATTAATTTAAGACAATATTTCACTAGCATTAATTTCAACAACGAAGCTCCCTTTCCAGTGTATGCGAAGATATCTGCGTTTGGAAACAACACTCTAGCAGTATGGAGAGATGCGACAAGCAGTGAAAATACTGATCTTTTATTGATAGAAGGTTCTAAATACGAGGGGGATGATCCTGACGAAATTGGTAGTAGCCCACATTTTAATGCTTTACCATTTGTAATTAGTAATAAATCGGACAGTAGTCCATTTAATTGGAAAATTGAATCTTCTGACCGTGGCACTGCATATGTAATATGGGATGAAGCAGCCCCCTTTGAGCGTCAGGGACAAGCTCGCACCGTTGACTTGTCATTTGTGAAAATTTATTGACCGTTAGATAAGGAATAATCGTTTCCTATCTACTTTGAATCTCAGGTTGAAGTATTCCTTGTTATTTTGATTTATCTACTCAATGGGCATTTAATGTGAAGCGATCAATTAGTTACTCGTACCGATGATGGCATAAGCCTAGATGTGAATACGCTAACTAGAGGATAATAATTTGAAGAACCCGGATGAAATAACTTTAATACTGAAATCGATAATAAGATTTGAAATCTACTTTTTTCAATTTTCGTATTAATATTGTTTAAGATAGATATCTCCATTTTCTCAAATTGACTGGATTCTGTACTTTCACTCATGCATAGTAGGAAAATTAATGAGGAATCATCCTGAAAACCTTGGTGTATATTGTAAGGAGCTGTCGTACGAATACACTTACAGAATTTCAAGACAATTTTAAAAAAGATACACCTTTTCCAATGAAGCTAAAAAAAATGAGTTCAGGGAAATTGTAGAGAAAATCGCAGACTCGGGGATGATGAACGGTAAAATATTCGCGAACAAATCTAAAGAATGATTATCAAAAATATGCTTGATGTTATTCTCAAGTTGCTATCACAGTACATTTGACATTTGATTCTAAAGTGAATTCAGTTGAAATATCTGGTAAAAATGCCCTCAGAAAGCTAAAACCATTGTTGTCTTCAATAGAATCTATAGCTATGAGACTAACTTGATGATGATAATAAAGGGGTAATAAAAAGAGATTACAAGGATACATTAATGATTAGATAAGAATCTTTTTCTAGCAACTTTTTCTTTTTATGAAAGTTGGAGTAACCTAGTGATGCTGATTGCGAATGTTCTTTTACAGCATTAAATAACCTTGGGGAGAAATTTTAATCTTCCAACAGCAACCATTTCGCCTATTTATCTCTTAATTTTATGTCTTGATTTATAATTTGAATCTTTGACCTTGAATTTCAAAATTCCAGAACTTGTTCCATTTCTTTAATATCCAAAAAAAACATTTTTTGGTACGTATATTATGATTCGAATATTATCATTGGACACTTTTGGGGGCTTATGTCGCATTTAGGTATTTAAAAATTCATGAGTTAAAAGATTAATTCTTAAAATAGATACTTTTCTTTATTCAGATAGAGCTGGGGACATTTAAATTCATACTAATCCAAGGACGTTAATTATTGTTTGTGGATATTAATATGTATTAATCTCTAGATGATTATGATCAGGGTTAGGACTCGACATTACTGAAGTTTTGCAGTCATTAGTACCTGTTGAGATAATTGATAATAACCAACTAGGATTAGTATATGTTGTAATGTGAGCTTCTTGTCACGTAATTAGTGATCGAAATTAGCAGCTCCGGACCATATAACTTTGATTCCAATGTTAGGATTCACTAATTGAAAACCTACAGCAATCATTAATCGTACGGAAAAACAAACTTTATTCATGATTATGCAGTTATTATGAATAGGATCATACAGACAACCAACCACAAGACATCTTATACCTGCATACCATCCAAACTGGTGGCCTGACCGTGGACCCATTTCCTTATCTATTCCGATAATATTATAGTTTACAATGTCAAGTAGAACCTACGAAGAAAGGTAGCTTGTTCACTGATTCTTTTGATATTGTTGATCTCCTATGATTATAAATCCGTCAATGTCAATGTGATTTTTATTCGCCGCCGAAAAAGTCGCAGAATTGGATTGGCAGTTAGATTTAGTAATTTAGGCTATTATGTTTAATTGTCGTGACTTTAGCTTCAGTAATGATTGATTTGCTCGATAAACTAATCGTTATTTTTCAGAAAACAAGAGCCTCTCTAAGATATAGATTATATATAAGTTTGAGGGGTTCAACAATTTAAAGTTTTTTTAAAGTTTGGAAGTAAAGCGAAACCGAATGATTAATTATGATTTTATCTCGAATATAGTTCAGATGTTTATCGAAAATTATAGACCTTCAGATCATAATGAGATGGGAACAGTGTGAAATTTCACACTAGTTCAATAAGAATTGGTGGTTAGCATTTGTGGGAATGAGTTCTCCGGTTCAAAGTTATAAGGTTGATGAACACGAAACAATTATTCTATCCGGCTTAGGGATATGTTCAGATATTTTAGATCATTATTCATAATTCTGCTAATAGACGTTTATTGAAATGGTCTAGTTGCCGTAACCGAGTTTGATTTCACTTCGAGACCAGGTACCTGTTCATACCTACCACGTTTTAATGCCGCATTAACTATACCATGTAGTTTCTTCCTTGGAATATCACCATTGGTCCTGCGAAGAACTTGACAAAAATTGTAAGTGAAAACACTTCTGTGTACCCCTTCAATGACATCAATTTCAGAAACTTGATGTTCTAAACAGCCTGTCCATACTATATGATTAATATTTGCATCTATATCAACATCATTTGAACCATTTTTTTTCAGGAGCTTATTCTTTTTTAATTCAGGGATGTATTCTTTCTGAAAAGTGTATTCATATGGTGGAGGAAGATACTTAACAAGCCTAGAAGGCATTGTACTATCTGTTGGCAACAGTACTTTCGTAATAGTGCCCGAAAAACAACTATCAGAAATTATTTCGAGTGTGGCGCCTTCTGGTAATTTAGTAAACCGATTTCTAAGATCATCATCAAGAATGTAGATTTTGTTTTCAAAATTAATGTCAACAGGACACAAAATTTCATCTTGTTGATCAGGTTCATCACCATCTAAATCGACTACATGACTACCATGTCCAGAATAATAAAAAACTAGCGAATCTCCTTTGTCAGCGCCATTTAATAACCAATCAATACCTCCCAGTATGTTGTTTTTTGTTGCCCTACTATTAGTACAGACTTTCATGTGTCTTGGATCAAATCCACATATCACCAGTGTATTAACCATATCTTTTGCATCATCTACGCATCCCTGTAAAGTATTAGGAACAGGATATGAGTCAATTCCTACAATAAATGCTTTTTTTTTCATTATGACGTTATGTAGATAAGTAATAGTTAAAGTTTTCAATAATTGTTGTTGTAATCAATTTAGCATACTTCTCAAAGATTAACAATAACGGATTAGACAATTCTATATTTAATGAGTTTTTCATAAATTTCAGCCGTTGTTCAGTCCTAACATCATTAAAGATTGACGGGGATATGTGCTGTAATAACCTACATTTTTAGATACTCAAAAGTAGACATACAAAAATCTTCAGTGCAAATCCTGATTTAGGTATTTTATTCGAACGTATGACGTGATTAGAAGATATTTGACACTTTTGAATATAAGTTTACCTTTAGCCAAAAAATACTTTCAATATTTTGAGCATTTCAACGAGTAACGTTTTAAGCATAACTCAGCCATTTATAATAACAGAAACACTAATTTACAAGTCAACCTGTCGTAGATCGAAAGAAAAGAATAAGTTACCGTTGTAATGTAGGGGAACATCTCAGCACTATTCCAATAGAGTCGAGCGTGTGTTGATTAATTATATTAACAAATTTTGATTTCCATAAAAGAGAGGAAAGGAAAATTATACAAAATACAAATAAAGTAAATGATAGAGTGTGTGCTGGGTACGGTTCGTGAACAGACCAATGGAACACGAACAAACTGGTTAGACGAAATAAACGCAGGTTTTTAAGTTGCCTATGACTATCTAATTAATCACACAACACGAACAAAATAACCAATCTCGTACATCTTATTGCAAATATTCTATCATAAGATAACTCAATTTAAATATTGCCAAGTAGGATCAGATAGTATTATGTTTGTGATATTGGATGTATTTAGTGGAAGACCTAATCCTAAATGGGAGTTACCTTCACAGGTACGGTCTGAATTCTTGCAAAAGATATCTGAATTGGAACCTTATGAAAAAGTCCGACAAGGGGACGGACTTGGATATCGCGGTTTAATTATTATAGAAAAATTAAGTCTTGGAACGAAAGAAATAAGATATGAGGTAAGTAATGGGACAATCCAAGTTATTAAGGATAATAAATTAAGTGTCACATTACATGATCAAAATTATGAAATTGAAAAATGGCTTATAAGTATTGCGCCTAATAGTATTGATCAGAATTTGTTGACTACTATTAAAAATAAAATAAACTCTAGAATATAATTACAGGTCTTTCTAAGGTTACAGAAGGGATTGATACGATGTGTCGGGAAATAGTCACTTTCCAAAGAGGAGACGTACCACGAAGCTGTTAAAAGGAAGGGAGTATCATTATATATGTCATTGTATTCGGTAGAACAAAATACTTTTATAAGTATCATTGGAGTTTATCTCGACTATCGAGGTATAATTTATTTTTACCTTTCCATATTACCACACTTTTAACTTTTCTGTACCTAGGTACGGCTGAGTCTATTCTATATATATTCTTAAAAGACAACAACAAACCCAAGCATAATTGCATATGGTTTACATGTATTTTAATGATTGGAGCTATTCGTGTACTTTTAGATACTGGAATATGTAATAAAGCTAGGCCACGAAAATTATAATTTCAACGGTCAAATCTATCCTTTCAATACTAGTGCTTTCAAAGAAGACAGAATATTTTGCTAATGTTAACGCGGATTTCCTGCTTAATTTGCATTATTAATTATAGTAAAACATGGTCTCTAAACTTATACGATATCCATTTAATGATAGCTCACATTTATCTACATTTACCTTTAATCGCTCCCCTCATTTTCTTGCTTAAGGAAGTCACAATAGATAATAAAAGAACTCCTAGTCACTGAATCGCAATATTTTCTGGTATATAGTAGAAGCCACAAAATTGCGTGTATGGACCACGATTGCAATTATAAGGGGTTAGATTGGGACTCCCCCTAGGATTTATAATGCGATCTTGTGCATCCCAATTTCTGGCGGGAGTTCCTCCAGGCTTATGACCCCAAAATCCTTCATCATGATAAGTGTACCAGTGATAATCTTGACCTGGCCAAATAACTAACGCAACATGATAGTTCTGTCCCATGATTGACTCTAGACTGTCATCTAACACTCCATCAGCAAATGCAGCATCTCTTACGCTTGTACAGTTCATCAAAAATTTTTGTCCATGCGCTCTTCCCGGCTGAGCAAAAGTATTTGTACGACTGTTAGATGCATAGTTGTAACAATTATTTAGTTTAACCCAAGATGGATTGTTCCAAAATGGTGGATTATATATTTGTGAAATTGCCTTCTCACTAGTTGATTCTCGTTCTTCGCCTGTTGATTCTTGAATTGACTCCTCAGAAGTTTTTTCTTGCGATATGGTTTTCTCTACGTATTGGAAAAGTTCCTGAGATAAACCACCATTGCCAATTTCCTTTTCATTTTCGAACCTCTTCGATATTTTCCCTTTTGAAGTATTCAACAACCACAGTTCATTATCTTGCATCTCTTTCATATTCATAGATTTTTTCATTCCTTCGGCTGCTTTTTTTGGTGAATAAATACGGAAGGTGTTAGGTAGTCCTATGTGCCTTTCTTGAATAAAACCTTTAGTTTTAGTTGAATCTTTTTTTGCTGCTTTGCTCGACATCACAGACATTATAAATCCTCGGTAACCAAGATCCAGTTCAATTTCGTTCTCCTCATGCAACATCGATTCCTTCCAACCCTTCATTTCGAAGAATTCCTTGACTTTATCTTCTGATAATTCCCAACTCGGATTGGGGTTACCTGAAAAAACATCTAGAGTTACTTGTATACGAACCATAGCCTTTTGTAGCAATACATTGTATTTAAGCCTTCGTTTGTATTAAATGATTGATCTATTTCGATCCTCTTGTGATTGAATTAGCTTTCCAACAGCTTCGATATGTCTATATCTTGGTCTGTTTTAGGAAATACATCAATTTATTATCATTAGTTTTCTGTTAATTCCTTGCATCTACATAGGATCGTGACTAACTTATAAATTAAATATATAGCAAATAATTGAACTCCTAGACTGAAATATTGGGTTATTATCTAATGTAGACTATTCTTTGCAATGTCTTTGTCTCCTTCTCCCATAGTAACTGCTATTGGTACTTGTTGTCAGGTTTGTAGTAAACATCTATTTTAATTATGTTAAATCTACTAATGGTTTGCCATAGAGAAACATTTTGATTATATTCTTTGTATTCATCATGTTCATAGTATCACATAAAGCCACTGTATTTCATAATTCTTCAGTCTTACGCTCATATCCCTCATTGAAAAATTGCTTATTAGGAAGACAACTCGGATTTATGTCGACTGGGCTATAAATGGCAAAGTAGCAAAAACACCGACACTATTTACAAAAACTAGGGTAACTTTTATTTACCATTATTCAAATAATGATTTCATGAAGGATGAGAAGTCAAGAAAGAAAAGCCCCAGGTCGAAAAAACAAAGGAGCAATAAAGATATACAGTACAGAAGTTGGTTTGGTGCCTACAGAAATAATCTCTTGCGGATTAAACCACATATCGAACGTTTTAAAAAAGGATTAGAATCTTTGCCTAGGAAAAATCAGGCTGAATTGGAATTGTCAGAAAAAGAACAATTTGTCAGGGCTTTTAAAACCATTATAAAGAACGGACAGTTTGCTGATCTTGTAAGCATTCATACCGATGCCGCTACTTATCGTATCCATACAGAATGGACTGATACTGAAACAAATAAACGGTTTTTACCGTGGCATCGGGTATTTCTTTACGAACTTGAATCAAGACTGAATAGTACCCCAGAGGGAAATAATATTCGTATTCCGTATTGGGACTGGACAGTAGATAGGGATATTCCAGACTGGCTAAAGAATTTTAAGCCTACAATAGAGGATGTACATGTTTTTCCGTTGCCTCAGATTCCTCCTGCGCCACATGTTCCTGTAATTAGTGCAATTCAGGTTGAAAGAGCCCCTGGAACTATTATTGACAATAATACTGGAAGACCTATCGAGCTTCCAACAAAGGCTGAAATAGATCAAATCTCATCTTCGAAAACTTTTCGACAGTTTACTGCAAATTTAGAAGGTTACCATGGCTTACCACATCTTTGGGTAGGAGGAACCATGGCTACTTACTCATCTCCAGCTGATCCAATTTTTTGGTTACATCATTCTAATATTGATAGGATATGGAGCACCTGGCCTGATAGCCAATCTAAACCTCCAAATATACAAGAAGATAATGCTGAAATGACTCCATGGTCATATAGAACCGACGAAGATCGAATCGAAGATACAAATTTGTTTGGTTATACCTATGAATAACAATGACGAAAGGGTGTGGTTATAAATGAATGAATTATTGCCAAAATTAATACCCTTAAAGGGAAGCGAAAAAGAATTTGATGGCGAACATACCTCTCTTTATGAAATTGAATATCACCAATATGACCAAGAGACACATAAAGAAACAATAAGATTCTCTATAGCAATTGGGAATGTGGGTCGAGGACCTTTGCATATGATACTTGGCGATGAAGAGACTGAAAATGGGGAAATAATTGCAAGTGCAAGACAAAGAATATACCAGGATAATGGCGAATTCAGAGAAGTAGATGTGGGCTTTGTCGAAAAGCACATACACCAAGGCCACGCAGGACATGATCAGCCTCACTGGCACTATGATGGACTTGCCTCTTTGGATTTACTGGATGAAGAAAATCGGGTAATTGCAAGAAGTCAAAAAACTGGTTACTGTGTAGTCGATGTATTCAAATTTCAGAATTTTCCAAATTCACCAGCACTTCCAAAATTTTCTACTGAAGCCTGTGCTACTAAAAACGATGTTGGACTTTCGGTAGGCTGGGCTGATTACTATCGTCCTGAGGCCGAGGATCAATATATTGAAATAGATAAAATAGAAAGCGGAGTATACTCCATTAGGTTTAAAATTAATGAAACAAAATTAATCCAGGAGATAGGTGAGCCAGTAAGCATTAGAATCAAGATTGATAAAGAAAATAGAGAAGTAAAACCAATATTAGAGTAAAAGGAAAGTAAAACGAGGCCGCGTAGCGAAATACTGGATAACATATCAAAAAATCGGTAGTCGAAATGCTAAAACATTCTAATCGAGGACACATCGTCAAGGTACATACTATTAGAACTTGACACGGGATTACAAGGCCAAAAAAAGTTATGAAGAAATTTGATAGGATCTGATATTTCTTTGAACGCTCGCTAAAGTAAAAAGCTAACTCTCAATTTAATGTTGGGTTAGGAACTATATTTCTGATGACCATCCTTAATGTGATTATATTTATAGTAAATCGTACCTCACTTTCTGAACCCGTAGACATATTCCAAATCACTCTAGATTCATTTTATTTACTTACAGTTATGAACGGAAAGTTCAGCGTGTCCGAATTAGGGGCTAAAGTTAAGTTAATTATTTGTTTGATAGGACTATCATGTGAAAAGTGAAATAAAAGATGGAATAAGCGGGGGTGGATTAAACTATTTATCAGCTTGGCGAATCTTGAAGATTTGCATACCCACATATGTGCGAAATATTAAAATAGTATGAAAATCATGGTGAATTAATGACTCCCCTAAAAGCACCTGTATGTTATAGTTTAAGTTTAGCAATAATACTCCTCATATATCTAACAGGAATTAATAATTTTCAAATTTTCGCGTTGCCCCAAGATGCTAATGTAAAGGTTAATGATTCCAAATTGAATTTGTTAGTTTCAGATACAAACGGTACCTGAGATCTTGCGAATCCCTCTAAACGGTACCGAGATCTCGCGAATTCCCCTCAATGCATCTCAGTCTGGTAACATAACTGATATTGGTTCGGCTGTGAATATTACATTAAAAAATTTACAGGGCGATGCTATTGCATTGGGTTTCCATGTCCAGGATGGTTGCTTTGGTGAAGAACCGCTAAAAAGGTGTTTGCAGAAATAGATGACAGTAAAAGTAAAATCCAAATGAATTGTTTTTGCTGTTCTTTTGGGCATGATATTTGCAGTATAAAGCTCAATTGTCTATAGAAGCATTGAATTCGGAATAGGATAGCATACGGGGATAAAGCGTATTATTTCTGCCAAGGTTCACGCAGTTCCTCTGAGAAGGCGCTAAACGTTGAAGTAAATTAGTCCGACCCTTCCATGCATCTAGATAAATAACTTAAGGTATGTTCTAATAAGTAAATCATGCTTATGAATATATTTTCCTTGAGTATGTCCACTAAATAGGATAACTGTCAAACTTCTTTAGCGATTTTGCCTTCTGATCGGAGTACTCTGTTAATCCTGATATATAGAAGCTTTCCTGCAATAACCCAAGTCTATTCGCCGGAATTACGATTAAAGAAAGGAAATCTTATCTAAATAATTATCAAAATGAGTACATGTTGTACAAATGGAGCAAGAAATCGCTAAGTACGAAAAAGAAAGGCATCTCAGAAAAACTGAATAACTAGCAGTCACATCTTGTGTAACATTAATTTCATTTTTCTACCGTTTTTTTGCCAATAGTTTCTCTGCAAAGCAGAGAATTAGGGTCAGTGAACAATGTCTGGGATTTGTCAAGGATCTCAATATTTTAAAGTTGTTTATAATTTTTTTTGGAAACATTATTGAATACTTACAATCTTATATAGTGTGTCTACACATACATAAAATAAATAACTTTTAATTTTTAGAAATGATCACGCAAATTGCCATTGCCAGTATAGGTAGCATCCATACCTGTTACTGCACCAGAAGAAGACGAGAGTAGGAAAGCACTTGGCCCTCAACCGCTGGTTGTGATAACTCTAAAAATACGAATAAAGATGAGTATTCCAGTATTAGGCAAAAAATTTTATTCATAGTTCCGCTTACAATTGAAACTTTCGGCAGCGAAAAATATCATTATGCTATCATTATGCTATTTTGCCAGAAATAAATCCAATATAATTGTTTAGGTTATTCTAAAATAATCACAATTTCTTGCATGATAATTTATGAATCGTGAAATTAAGTATTGATACGAAAGTGCCTCAGCAACACCATTTTGAAACTTGAGTGAAATCGTTACTGAATCATTTGTGCTTGTTTCCACTATTAATTGAGAAAGTATCCTTCAAATTATTCTTCTGTCCACAAAAATATACAATAACTAAATTTTTATCATAATTTATAATGGACTGACTAGAATTAGTTGAAACATTCCCTTCACAATCCGATCGAATTTTTTTTCAACAGAATTGTCCCAGTCTGTCATAGTATCAATAACAAGTGCTATTACATATGTTATTGGATCTTTTCCACAAACCATGCTCATTTCACTTTTTTCAACACTCTAAAATGGTATTCGTGCATAGAGGGAAACGTGTTGGCATCTATTGAACTATTTATCGATAATCCATTAGATTGAGATAAGAGGGTAAGAATTTAACTTTACTATCTCTCAAATTATGTAGTCTTAATGTTTTTAAATTATTAAAAATAAATACACAAGCATGTCTAGAGGGTTTGCATTAGTTATTGGCTTAGATTCTGTTGATCCAAAGAAATATGCCGGGTGGGATGGAATGCTAAATGGTGGCGAAAATGATGCAGCAGATATGGCAATGATTGCTAATTTACATGGATTTGAAATAATGAAATTATTAACTAAAGATGCGACATGTTCTAATTTTGAGAGAACTATCAAACAAGCAGCCAAAATTCTAAATGATGGTGACATTTTTCTGATTAGCTTTTCAGGTCATGGTGGACAAATTCAAGATATTAATTCTGATGAAGTAGATTTCTTAGATTCGACATGGGTTTTTTACGAGCGTCAGTTAACCGATGACGAATTAGAAAATTTGATACGCACTAATTTTAGTAAACAAGTTCGTATCCTCATTTTTTCTGGCACTTCCCACGGTGGCGCAGCGATTATGGGTGGGTTGATCAATAAAAAAAATCAAAAGTCTGTTTCTACTGCTTCAAAAAGTATGCCTGCTTCTATTCCTAGCCTCGAACCTGATTCACATACCACCAAGCCTAATAAATATAATGAAATCCTAAACAGAGAAAAACTGGATCAGTTAAAAAAACAAGCCAACTATCAACTGATTCGTGAAAAAAAGAATAGTGTTAATTCCTTATCTAGTAACAGACAAGATCTTCTTTATATATTGCAAAGAGAGAATATTGAATATAGGGAACTAAAAACACCTATAATTATTTTTACAGCTTGCAGGAAGCAAGAACTTGATAGTGAAACAGAGAATAATGGACGTTTTAATGGAGCTTTCTATTATAACGTGTTGAAAGTATTAAAAGATAAAAATTTTAATTTTAAAGGAACATATAAACAATTTTACAAAGAAATTGTGAAGTTAGCACCTGATACAGAAACACCACAATATTATGTAGTAGGGAAACGTGACAAAATATTTGAAAAACAGAATCCCTTTACCATATGATAAATTGACATATCCCCAATTAATAATGATCCTTAAATTAATTGTCTCAAAAGATTTAAGATCGATTACTGCAATTTTGAAGAATGGCTAATCCTCAAAAAAATCATCAAATAAATGGGAATAAAAAAGCACTTATAATAGCAGTTAGTGATTATGATGATCTTCCCCCACAAAAACAATTACCATTCTGCAAAAATGATGGAGAGATCATTTATGATATTCTTAGTAAACAAGGCTATGAAATATTACCTAGCAATAAACTAGTTGGCAGAGTTGCTGGACAACAAATTAAAAAATGTATGATTGATTTTTTTCGAAGAAATGCTAATTCAGACGATACATTACTCTTTTATTTCTCTGGTCACGGTATGCCAGATGGTTATGGAGGACATTTCCTCGGATCTTCAGATATCAATATCAATATTCCTGAAGAGAATGGGTATCGATTTTCAGATCTTGTAGATATTACTAAAAAAAGTAATTCTGTTAGAATAATTACAATTCTAGATTGCTGCTTTAGTGGAGCAGCGGAAGCACCAGGAGCGAAGGGTAATGAACAAGACATTGCTAACGATGCCAGAGCTGAAATGGACAATACATTTCAAGGCGAGGGAAAATGTGTTTTAGCTTCTTCTTTGGGGAATCAGGCTTCATTCAAGATGAAAGGTCAAGAGATTAGTACATTCACCTACTTCATAAAGAGTGGATTGGCTGGTGGTAATGGTGACGCAGTCGATAAAAAAGGATATGTGACCACAAGTACACTTAACTTCTACGTTTACAGAGAGATGCTGAAGTACAACAAGAACCAAAAACCTATAGCTAACTCAAAGATTTCTGGTGAGATTGGACTAGCGATCCATCCCGAGTTGGCTATAAAGGAAAAGGAATGGAAAGAATTGCCCTTCGACAAAGTGCAGGCTAAAGCTCCTAATTTGGCTAAGAAGCATATTGGGATATTGAGTTTGGAAGAACTTTTATCGGAAGAAAAAGTAGGAGAATTTAACTTTAAAAGAAAAGAATCAAATTTTAGTTTGTTTTCTATTCATGGATTAAAACTGGAGAATCGCATTCTTGAGGGCATTATTTCAAAAAATTCTCAGTGGGAAAATGTAGATTTCACTTTCACGTTTCTCACGAACGCAGACTTTTCTAATTCAAAGATTGTCAACTCAAAGTTCAATCATGCAATTCTAGCCAGAACAAATATTTGCAACTCTATAATATTAAAATCAGATTTATCCGAAACGGACCTCAAGAATTCATATTTAGTCCAAACAGATTGTTCAAAGTCTTCCTTCTCGAATTCTTTTATGAATTCTTGTATATTAATTGGTGCAAACCTATCTGGTGCAAACCTATCTGGTGCAAACCTATCTGGTGCAAACCTATCTGGTGCAAACCTATCTGGTGCAAACCTATCTGGTGCAACACTTTCCAATTCAATTTTGTTAGGTATAGAAAAATATGAAAAATTGAATTGTAAAAATTCAAATTTTGTCGGGTCGTTAATAGATAATCCTAAGTTTTTAACTTATCTAGAACAAAATGAAACTAATAGTTTACCACGTATAATAAAGAGCAAGAAGGAACTAATTCAAAGACTCTCAAAAATGGGACTAATTCAAAAACTCTCAGAAATGGAACTTAGGAATAAAGTCATAAACATTTTATCTAAAGAATCACTTTTACATTAGCCAGCTCATTTATAATACGGAATTTAAAGACCTTCAAGGTTATTTTAAGATTATCTATCTTCTTTGGGATAATCAAATAATTCTTGACTGTTGTATAACCATACATAGGAACAATAAACTGCTAAAAGGTGAATGGACCCTCTATGTGGATGGAGTTGATGGAATTCTGAACATATCATCAGTGGATGGTGGCAAAATTAATGGAACAATGGTCATATTAAAATCGTAACTTTAAAAGCAACGGACGAATCAGTAAAGCCCTTATTATAACCCATCTCATCTCAAATTTCGAGAGAATATCATTGTCTCACTCAGCCAAAAACGAAAGTATGCTCACATGAAACAACAATTTAAAAATGTAAAAAAATAAAAATGCTTATGGGAAACTATTTGAATTTTGTAATGTTTTGGGCGTGTATTAAGGGATCTCTAATCTTTGAAAGAGAATCAAGTGTATCCAATGATTGCGATGTCCAACTTAGACTATTGCTCTGATTTAGACTAGGTATAGTAACAGTCAAATGTGATGATGTGCATGACGAATCACATGCATTTGAGTTAAAGACCTTGGAGTTAAGACCGCCGCTTGCCATTGTATCTATGATTTTTTCTTTTTCCGCATCTGTCAAATTGAAAAGGTGCAGCATACATCTATCCTTCAAACAAGTGGTAATTTTTAGATCGTTTGTTTCTGAGTGGTAAACACTCGAAAGTGTACGAAGGGAATTAGCGATTAACAAAAAGTTAGGGCATTGGTAATAAGTAACCAAAATGAAATAATTGGTATAATTACTTATACCTTGATCTCTGAAATAGTAAAATATAATACAATAAATAGTAATAATTGACACCTAGCCTTAAATTTCTGTCCAAATAGGATGTTAGAATACGGTCCGTATTGCACCATTATGTCAAAATTTAAGTGCATTAAAATCAGTCTCCTTCTACTAATGGAAAGAACCTATTTTTTGTAATTTCAAGTCCATAATACCACCTCTGTTATCGCACGTACTGCGATTTTCTCTTTATGCGGTGCACAAAGTTTAAGATGTAATTAAATCAAAGGAGCAACCTAATTTTCTTGCCATAGACTATGCAGTTATGTCTCCCTATTAGTTGAAATCTTTGATATAGTATAAATTAAATGTAATTGAAATGACAATTAAATAACAAGTAATTGAATTAACACCTATAATAAATCAAAATTTAATATCACGCTTAACATATTCCTGAACGGGTTCACAAATCATAATTCTAGCATTATCAGTTCCACTGAACTCGAAACTACTATTAGTTCTCTAGTTAGGTCGGCAGTTAAAATATATAGAAATTGGCACGATCGAACCAAGATATTGTAACAGAATCACAGCCCAAAAACTCTAAATATCAATTCTCAACTCACTCACAGTATATCAAGGAAATATATATTAGAATTAAGCTGATTTTTTTAATGCTTTTGTTTCCGTTTCCAAGCTAAGCTACAAATATCAAGTTAAGTTCGGGATTTGAAATACATTATATCAATATCCAATATTGTCGGAATAAGACTCACAGTTATGGTAACAAATAGAACCTTCCAATAGTGAATAATTTCACATTATATTCTTAATCCTTTATTGTTTAATATGCCTATACTGAATAGAGACTAAATACATAGTATACTTGTTACTCCAAATTGAATCATATTTTTTCAAAATGTCAATTAAAACTATTTTTTGGGGTTGGAAAACGGAAGAAAGAACCTATCTTCTAAACAATTTTACAGATTAGCATTCGAAATCTAATGAAAATTTTTGCAAGATGATAAAGCTTAAAAACTAGTCATGGTTTAATTAAAGAAATGGTTGGACTAGATATAGTTTCCCAATGTAAAAAAATTCTACAAGATATTGCCGACCTTAGAAGCCAGTTGGAAACTACAAAGTCTGAAAAAGAGAAAAAAGAAATTAATAAAAAAATGGAAGCAAAGGAAAGTCAATATAATGACTTACAATGCGGAGCAATAGATCCTGCAGATGATCATGGTGGTGAAATTGAGAAGGGTAATTAAGAAAGTCAGAGCCAAATGGCATACCAACTATTAGTAAGCTAATTTCATTTTAGATTTGTCTTGAACTTTCTTGTAAGAGACATATGGTTGAATTGGCTCACCAAAGGTTTTGAGTTTACAAAATTAGACTAGTGAGGCTTGGCATTATGAACACGAGGAGCAACTTGCATTGATCTCTTTACTAAAAAGTATAGCCTTCGCCTTGCCAAACAAACCGCTGATTGATAACTTACGATAAAAGTTGAAAAGAGGAGCAATTAATCTATTAAAAAACTCGAAATTATTTCTTTTTTGATATCTAAATTTTTGGTGGGGTATCATGCAGGAGAGATTACAGAAGTTCTAAACGCATTTAAATCTGAATTTGTTTCAAAATTTGAACTACTCGCAGAGGTAGATAGAGATACTCCTTATTTTGATGGATTTGAAGATTAGAAAAGAAAAAAGCTAGAGGGTTTCTATAAACTCTGACAGGGAAAAGAGACTCTTTGGTGCGTCCGATCCAGTCTGCCAAATTACAGATTGGATGGAATTCATGGCCAATCCTGATGTAGATTGATGAACTATAAATACAAATAAATGAAAAGTATATACTCCCACGGGCACTTTTTCTGCAAGATACTTCTCTTTCAAATTAAAAAAATCAATCGAGTTTAATTTTTCAATAAATCTTTTTTCATCATCCGTTGTCATGTTCTTTGTACTTGTCTCACCGGGCTCTTCAATCTTTTCTAACTTTTTTGTACTCGAATTGTAAGTAATTTTTGTTGTCTCAAGAACGAAATCTCCACCACTCTTCTCGTAGGTGAAATAAAGTGAAGTAGGCGCGTTCTCAATTTTGCCAAAGAAATTGCTTCGCATCCATTATGATCTAAATTAATAGTATTTAAGAATTACAAGACTTGAATTTTTAAATATTACACGTTTATCGCATGTATTTCATTTCATAATTGTCAATAATCATCATTGATAGTATATAAGAATTAAAGTTAGATTTTTATGATTTGAAGAAATTTTCTTTTAATCACTACATAAGGTATTATCTAATCCGCTAAAAAAGATGTGTAGAAATTGTTTTGAAAACCTCAGTTTGATCACAATCTACCTCAAAAGTAGTACCAACGTGAATAGTATTCGGAACATTTGTTATGACGGGTCGTTTTCCCCTAAACAGATAGGGTGGACTAAATACTCCAATGTTATTATGGTAGCTCTTCAGTACATCCTCTGTCCATTGCCACCGAAACCATTCTTAAATGCCAGTTTTTGGACCATAATAGAAATCTTTTCAGTATGAATTAGCATGCAAACAAACTGGATTCAAATACCTTCTACCTGAGTGTTACTATTATTACTTTTGTCAATGTAACTCGTCCAACAGAACAAATAATTATTGATACCATAATTAGTAATTTACTTAACCTTTAAAATTAATCATAAAAATATTAGTTGCAAATATAGGCTGGCAATAGATTTAAAAAAAAGTGAATTACGAAAGCCTAGTAGGTAGAAAGTTTAGCATCAAGTAATCGAAATTCCTCAAAATGGATATTGCAGATTGGCTTTTCTAAGGCCAAATACATTTACATATTGATCCAAGGACGGATGGTTTTAGCAACTGCGTCAGCAATATCCTTATGGTACTTTTCACGGGCCATCTTGCATTGTTCGATTTGAATACCATTTGTGCCTAGGCGATTTACAATATTATTCTCGCTATCGCCGTTAAATGCTTTTGGACATTCGGAGCAACCAGAAACGTTGACCTGAATATTAGAGCCCTGTTCTCTGAGAGTATTCTGAATTGCATCCTTAATTTCCACTTTAAGTTTATCTATCGTTTTGTTATCCTTACGTCCTCCCACGCAAATATTATCTTTCGTCAATCCATGAAAGGCAATAGAATATTCAAATGTCCGTCCAAAAATCGTGTTAAGCTTGGGGAATGATTTTTCGCTAATTTCGGTAGAAGTAATATGCCAACGCTCAAGTGCATCTGAACCGCCTTTGCTAGTGAAACCCTTACATATCCATAGAGATACACAATCAGATGAAAACTGGTTCCCGACATATTCTGCTTGCTTATCTGTGTATTCTTCAATGTCACCGCCATGCGGTGCAATCACAACTAGTTTGCGATTTTGGCCGCCGTCCCTCAAATCTTCAATAAGTTCACCGCATTTCTCTGCCTCCTTATCATCATCAAGACCATCGATCATGATCTGAGCTTTCACCTCGCCTTCGCAAGTGTTAGTATTTGAGAATTGACAGTTATGCAGAAGTTTTTGAATTTTATCTCCTAGAATTACAAGATCTGCATGAGGGTGAAATACAGATACTGTATAAATTGCACCAGTAGTTCCCCCATTTGTCGTAGAAAATTCTATACGGACTTGTTCGTCTCGATCTCTCCCTATATCTTGAACCTGACTACGTTTAGCCATACAATGTTCTTCAGTAAGACGATGAGGAGGTTGCGTGTATCTAGTTTGAATTGTGCCCTGTAGGATCCTTGATTATTGCTCATTTAAATAATACCACAGATGTAAATCCTTGAGAAGTATATAAAAATATAATACATATGTACGACCTTTGGCAGCGAATTAATTATGGATTCTAATGGTAAGCGTGATCGAATATCTAAGCCTCCAGTCTGATATGTTTCATTCTGCTGCCTTGGCACCTAGTACAAATACACCCGCATTATTACCAGGACAACAGACTACAATCACAGTTACTCCGCCTAAGATTCTTCCGACAAACTTGGAAATTAGCATAAAAGAAGCGTTGTCCCAATGCTGGCTACACATATAATTATACTACAGGCGAATGCACAGGGATCATAATCACCTGAGCCTAAATTGTCAGACTGGTTACGAACAGATAACATGGAAGTTAGGGATACACCATTTTGAAAAGTAGCAAATACAGTCGCACATTACCTTTAGAGCTGAACTGTAACAATGCTTAGTCAAATCAAAGTATCTTCTGCAGCTCGATACGTTTAGCTAACAATTAATAAATAGACTTGAGATGGATTACAGACAAATTGCTCTTAATTCCCTTGGTTTTAATGTCAATAATTTTTTGCCGCCGAAAAATTAAATTCTGAATAGCGGTTTAAAAGACAAGAACTTTTTATCTCGCCCCAATTATGCAAACTTACGTTGTTCTTCCGCAAAAACTAGTTATAGAAGTTCTCCGTCAGTGTAATTTTGTTACTTCTATATAGTAATTATTTTCTTCCTTATAGAGCCTAAAATCCCTGCTTATTATGATTCACCTTTGTAAAAATTTTGGTACTATTCAGTTGACCAAAATGAATTATTAATTAAGGTTTCAAGGAATGTTGATCCCAAGAAAGATGCATAAGCCATTCTAACTAAAGGGAAATATGATAAATTTGGGAGTCTTTGTGTCTACTTATTAGACTTCACAATTGATATTAGTGCCAACTCGTTCTTGTCCCTAGAACTTATCTACTGTGCCAAAGCGAATACCTCCTTTAGAATCACATGCTGATATCAATCTGACATTAATAGTTAAGGGTATTGAATCCGATAGAAAAGGTCAAGGAATTTATAAATTCTCCAATATGGATAAATAGATAATTACTGCAATTAAAGGACAAAACATGGTCGGACAAGAAGTTTCTTCCTTTAAGCTAGGAGTGCACGTCGATTTTTCGAAGGAATTTTTCACTTTAACGACACCAAGGGTAGAACATATCGGGTCGCAGGGACTACAGGCTAAGAGTAACAATAACTTTGAACAGATCAATGATTCTATTGAGCCGGTGGAGTATTCTTTTGAGCTCATGGGGTATGGTTGAATTGTGGGCTTCAGGGACACCCTTTGAAACTCTGTGCCTTGCGACCAATCAGGGTCTCATCTATTGGCCCGTTAATAATGAACTCGAGAAAACTGTGCTATTACACTGCGCGTCCCGATATGGTCTTTGTCTCGACGGAAAGACACGCTGCGCTTCAAATGCTGAGTGCCCACGAGGCATCGTGGCCGGACTCGGTTCAGTAGCAAAGGCCGCTGCACAATTCTATGCCTATCTTACACTGCGGGATTACCGATTCGTAGATAATGCTTTTGAAATTCTTAACCTTAAAGGCCTCGAAGTAGTTGTCACGACGCCAGATCACTTATCACCGGAGTTGTTTGACGTTTTGCAGTGGGTAAGGCCCGGACTAGCACCGGGCCTGATATTCGCAAACGAGCCGGATCTCAGAATGCGATGCATGGTATGTGCTCTCGCGGCACACGGCTCGATACAGAACCCGCGATACTTGGAGTATTTCAACGCCGGGCTGAACGTAGAAGCAGCTGATGAAGGAAACGGCGCATCGGAACACCCCCCGCCAGCGGATCTTCAGCGAATCGTCTCGGGCGACGCGGGGCTACTTGTATTGCAAATTCATTGCGATGGCATTGATGCATCGTTGTCTAGCCAAACAATCTTATGTGCAAGGCCAGAGGAGAGTGGACCTTTAACATCTCACTTGTGCGGCCGAATGTAGCTTTAGAAAATTTGGCATTATCTATTGATGTGGTAAAAAATGACTCTACGATAGAGCCATTGATGACGGAAAGTGAGTGGGATATATTGTTGCACACAGAAAGAGGATTAAAAATTCCTTCGGACGAAATTGCAGAAGTTGTAGCACAAGTATTTCGTAGAAATATGCCTGTAAATAATCTCGAAGTTAGGCTTTATACCGAACGTCAAAATCCTAGATCTCCAAATGTAGCCTCATTCACGCAAAATTTGGCTTATACAAACTCTGAAGGAATAATGAGGGCGTTTATTAAAGCGATAGATCTTAATAATTCTAATGGCGTATGGGATCCGGTAGATCGCTTAAATTATGATCAGTTGCCGATGGATCGTAACTATGGGAACTATGTTTATCTCAGCATTAAAAATCCCTTGCGTCGCACAGAACCTGCAATAGAGGAAATTGAGATTGCAGTACGTGTATTACATAAAATAGATTTTGATAAATTCTGATAAGATCAGTTTCAAAAAACATATTGCCCCATTATTTTCGTATTATGTGAGATATTTTCCGTGGATACACGTTCTCCGCAGCGGTAACACTTTTATGCAATTTTTCAACATTGAAAATTACGAAAATTTTTCCCCAATCTCCGAATTGATAGTAAGCAGGTTATCAAAAACAGATGAAGATTACGAAAAGATGCCAAGATCACGAGACTTTCCAATTAATGGTGTAGAAGCTTATAAGACGATGGATAGAATTGGGCAAATCTCCATAAGGTTATAGTTAATTGGCCCGAATTAAATGGTTTAGTGGAAATCGGACTTAATACGGAGATGTAATACTTTATATTTAGACAATATTTGGGTAGCAAACCAAATCGAATAAAGTGTTGCTGTTGATATATTTAATTACCATAATAAGTGATACGATGGATAAAAACCGACTGAACTAAGAAACTATTGCTGAATATCTTCCCGTTTGTAAAATAGAAAAGTTGAACTATCGGTATAACTTGAGATTTGAGGTGTCATTATCATGGTAACGAAAGCTGTTCTCGTGCTCTCGCACCCTTAAATTCATACGTTCTTAGTTACAAAGGTGAAGTTGTTATCTGTATTCCAGGGTCTTCATTTAATTCTACTATCACAGGTTCTTGTGGGAAAAATATGTCAGTTAGGATTGATTCAAGAATTATCACTGGACTTTTTTCAGGTAATGTGATCTGTAGTAAACCCTGAGGTGCGATCAGCTAATAGAAGGTTTTAAATTGCTTTGGATATGTGGAGTCATCTTCTTTCACCTTAAGGTGTTCGCAGTTTTAGGCGCCGAAAAAGTGGTGTATTTGAAAAGCTTAGTAAGGTCTTAACCAGTTACTGAGAATCTTGAATCATCTTCTAAAATTTAATAAGCTAGATTGGGAGCCCATTTCAATTAGGAAGTCGAAATAAATGTAAAAATTATAACCCTTGTAATTCGGTTACAAATTAACATGCTTCGTTATTAATTCTATTGAACTCTATTCATGACTTCTGAATAATTTGGGTCCTCTTTTATGGTAAAATTTGTCCCAAATCCCATATGAAAATCCTGTATAATTAAAGCAAATAAATCTAAAGAATTTCTAGGCCATAAAAAAAGAAAAGTTTAAAGCTTTCTTCCGATTATAAGTGCATATCGAGTCAAATTATTGAACTTCTAGCGTTACTGGAAGCACCGAACCCGATATGATATCACTTCTTTATTAGGATTCTAAGTATAATATAGGAAAGAGAAAAACAGTATTATTACTGGAAACTAATCCATATTCGGTATTCCTTTTCGGAATGGGTCACCAAAGACTAAGGAAAAAGTAGTGGTTAGGCTAAAGTATTTCTTTGATTTTATCGAAATTGGACAAGGTCAATGGAGGAGCGCTCAAGAATTATAGTTGACAAATCATTTCACGATAAAAACTGGTTCCTTTCTTAAAGCTTCGGGTGTATCTTTGCCAATCTTGTAGAATTGTAACTTTTTGTCTAGTCTTTCTAGGGTAGCATTTTCAGTTATGATCTTTTCGGTCTTTTCATCAGCTCCTGCGCTAGTACAATCTCCTTTGCGTATTTGTTACGAACTATTTTATAGATTATTGCCAACTTACTATAATTATCGAAATAAAGATGCAAAAAATATATCAGGCGAAAATATCTCGGAAAGCATTTCCAGCTCTTTGAAGGAATCATAAAAATTTTTGCGAATTTTTGGATCGACAAAAGCATCACGAACTCTTTCAACAGCTTTATTATCATTTGATCCGCGGGCTAAATCCAAATACTGAGGTGCTTTTTTGGACATCAATGATTTTTATTACGCTATCTATATCGGAGTCAAGCGAGAAAGCATATAAAAATAATTTGCCAGGTCTCTAAAAATGAGATAAACGAAGCTGCGATTCAGATATACCAATAATTCAAGTTAATCTTATATAGGTCCAATACTATGCATGGTTGATGAGGTTATCTCTAATAATATTAGCTCCGATATTGCTATCCTCATTAGTCACTGTAAGTGTGACCATACTATTGCAATATGTTACTGCGTCTACAATAAGTAGCGTAATTCTTGTCAGCAATGATTCTGCCCTAGCCAATGAAACTTCCTCTAAGGATATCAGGCAATTCTTTCGCCCTTCCTTTAACCCTTCAATACCACCACCAGACAAATTCCTAGAATCTAAAGGTCAATTCTCCCCTCCAGACCTTAACGTACCAACAGATGCCCTATTCTTTATGGCACCTATTGGCCCTGTAAATGTTATTTCAGACAATATCAAAAACAACTCGAACATAATCGACTTTGACGATGTTCCTGCTGGGGAACCACCAATATATATGAGATTTATGCCCCCATATCAAGCTATATATTATGTATATAATAAGGATAACCAGGATATTAATATCAGTTCAATAAGGCTTACGGACGTGGATCCGAAGCAGGCTCAATCCCCATTTGAATTTTGTGGTATTGATTATAATAAAACTTCGATCCGGTTGTCTCCAGGCCACACTCAGGAATTTGTAGTTTGTTTCTATCCGAAAATCACAGGTTATTCTAACGCTATTTTGCAATTCTATCAAGGCTCCAAGGTTCTCTTTGAAGTTCCCCTAAGAGGAAACGGAGTAAGTCCTACAATGTCAGAACAAGGGATGATGCAAGGAATGAATAATCAAATTAATGCTAAGAATATTACTGCCACAGAAAAAGCTAGCAATTCAGACTTTATTAAAAAGGTGCCATCAACAATATCCAATTTGGGATCTAATTCCCAATCATTCATGATCGAACCAGTGACTGATTGTTCAGTAACAATTGAAGGCGGTGGACAAAGACCTAATCCTGCAATAACACCTACTTTTACAGCAACTGAAATCGATCCATTAACTGCAATATCTATAGGTCCTCCAGACGATGGATTAGATCTGGTTGATAATGCTACAAATCATCTTCACAAAATTAATGTTGGTGAATTAGTGAAACTAGAAGCCAAAGTAAGCGGTCTTTCAAATGAAAGTATCAAGAATATTAGGTGGACAGTTTCCGATCCAAAAATCAAAGATTATAATGAATTAATGCGCGGCAAATTTGTAACATATAACTTAACAGAACAGGATTATTTGAAACCAGCTATATCATTTTATTGGAAGGATATTGGTAAAAAGATGGTAACTGTTTCTGTTGAAGGTGTAAGCAATAACCAGTCAAAGAAATGTAGTGCTTCAAGAACGTTTAGTGTAGAGCGAAATCATGATGACATTGACAGACAAGCTTCTGACTTCTATACTTTTAATCACAACGGAGCATTACTTGTAAATCACGTTGGCTGGCATATTAAGAATGCGATTACCAGCCCTTGTGATCCTTCGAATAATGGAGAGGAATTTTTTGCTTTCCATAAAGGAGTAATATCTGATTTTAACTCTTGGAGAGAGACTTTTGGGTATCCTAAGATTGTTGCTTGGCAGCCTACGAATTATCCTCCAAAAATACTAGACTCATATAATGTGGATGATGTAAATCGAGACAAAGGATATAAGCCGGAAATCATGCCTTCATATCTTACAATTGAAGGAGGAAACACTGGTAGTGTCTGCGGAAAATATGTGTGGAATCTAAATATCACTAAATTAAGTGACTTTCCGGATCTTGATCATTTGGGCAGCGACGTTGAATATACTTGGCACAATCATGTTCATACCAAAATAGGAGGAGACATGGGTGATCCCCGAGTATCCCCAAAGGATATGGTATTTGCGATGTGGCATAAAAACCTAGACTTGTTATATGATAAATATAGAGAATTACCCTAAATATCCCAAAGTAGACCTATAGGTGGAAACTAAGGACGACATTCAATTCAATCACTTATATTGTTTAAAATTGCTTAAAGTAATCTGAGTGCAAGTCCTATGGGGGTACGGTATGCGATTATTTGCCTACTTAAAAATGCTCTATTGTTTGAGTAAATTGAAAAATTCAAATGACGTTATCAATTTTAAAGCATGATTGATTTGTTTAAACACAATCAAAATATATCGGAAGGATAATAAACCGATATTTTCTAAAGTATTAGAA
Source organism: uncultured Nitrososphaerales archaeon (assembly GCA_963703885.1). Classification (GTDB taxonomy): domain Archaea; phylum Thermoproteota; class Nitrososphaeria; order Nitrososphaerales; family Nitrososphaeraceae; genus TA-21. Next base: position 40,007 of record CAVPGE010000035.1, on the reverse strand, counting down.
TTCTTTTATTGAAGTGATATCGCAATGGATACCTATCTATAGTTCAGGTCCTATAAAGGGGCTTTAAAATTCCTCTCCCGACTCGTATAACCTTTCATCTAATATCATTTTTTTACATACCCAATAATCAACTTCAAATACACTAATATAGTATTCATCTTTCTTTTGTAAGTTACGGGTCGAATCACAAAATAGTGCCGCAGATAAAATTACGTCTTAAAGTGCATATGTTTGATATACGTAAGGTCAGTAAACATATTGTCGTAATGTCTCAAAATATTTATGAAAATGTTTAGGGATAGTTACCAACTATTTTCGGTTATCAGATGGAGAACTCCACTTTTCATCACGTCTACTCTAATTTGAATTAATTTTGTTTTCCTATTATGAAGGAATGATAATTATTATTTGATTATTTCGCTAACAATAATTAATAGCAAATACTTATCACCCAATAAGTAACCACCTGATAACTATATTCGTATAGTCAGTCATTATTAGACTGATAATATGAGAAATTTGAAAATTTAGACTAGTGTGAAATTTTATATAGTTCCCACCGAACCCGAACTCCTACTATAATTATTCCCTATTTACCCTCAAGATATTCAAGATATTCAAGAAAATCATTATACTTCGACACCATATACTTATCTAAGACCAATCGTTGAACTTCTAGCGTTTCAGGGAGTATAGTAACACACCTAAATACTGCTCTACTTGCCAGTGCTTCTCTATTTCTGGATATATCAATTGTTTGTTGTTGTAATATTTTTGTTGTAATATTAGATTAAGTTACAGGTCTAAAAGAAAATAATTACGAATACTCTCTGAAGCAACATAGAAATGACCTTTTAATACTCAAACAAAGTTTAAATAATTTACATCAGTTAGAAAATTCTATGAAAATAAACTCTTGTCAATTTATCATCAGTGTGCTCATAGCACCTATGTTATTTACTGTATACCTTGTGATATCTACTATGGATAGTGATAATCTCGCATCTGCAACAACTAGTGATGGTACCAAGCTGAAAGGGAAACATCTCTATGACTTTCAATCTAGATAATGGTACAGTACTGTCTGTAATGAAAAAACCACTCGAAGTCATTTGTGCACCCGGTTCGGTTTGGGACGTACTGTTTGGATGCTAGAGTTGACATTCGGAATTAAGTAGTTATGCTGGTTTTTCAAACTGAACTTGCATCATCCATATTTACTTCAAGCCTAAAAGTCATTACTTTTAAATATTTGTGAAAGGAAAAAAGCTGAAAAACATTAGACATTGGAGAGATTTATAGGAATTGGCATCAGCATTAATGGGACTAGAATCAGATTCTGATTATAGTAAAGACAAGTAGTTGTTCGTATCATTTTTTCTTCCAGATAACCCTATTATATGCATTTATTATTACTGGCAAAGTACAAAGTTAATTGAATTGAAGAGAACAACAGTGCCTCCTACACGGTTAAGCCAACTAAAGGATCACAACCCTTTCGCCGCCACCACAATATCCATACGGAGGGATTCAATCTGAATTAGATGAATTAGAAATAATAGTGCCTCCACTTAGGATCTTGCTTACGCTGTTAAGATGATCAATTGTCCTCCATGCTTCATCCGACCAGGAAAGGCTATTGCTTTTATTTAAACTAGGTATACTCACAGTCAAATGTGAGGGACCGCACATTTCACGCGAACATTCATCGTTAAATTTAGTGTATAATAGATTACCTTGCACCAATATGTCTACAAGTTTATTCTTTCCTGCCTCTGTTAGATTGTGAGTATGAGCCAGACAGTGACCCTTCAATACTTCGCACGTCACCGAAAATACGGTGTTATTTCCTGAATTATAATTGGCTGAATAACTACTTGGAAAAATTCCTCCCTCGCTGATACCATATGATAGCGTGAAGTTATTATCACGGAATTCTCTTTCTTGCTCTGAAATAGCTGGACCAGCATATAAAAAGGTCGCCGAGGATATATAAAATGCTGACACTACTGCAATCCACACGATCAACGCTTCTTTGATCATTTTGATTGTAGTCTAACATTTTATTAATAAACCTTTTGGCATGCTGCTATTTCAACAATAAGTACGGGACCGAATAAGACAACTTTGTTTGCAGTAGATGCAACATTTTCCGAATGATGGTCTTTAAAGTGTCTAAAGTAACTAAATATAGAATAGTAACAGTACTATTTCTTTTGATAGTGGTTTTCAGTTTACTATCTTAAAAATAATAAGGATATTAATTGTTATGAACTTGTCACAAAAAGACTTTATATATGATTACTTAAGAGTAAATCATGTCGGACAATGAAGTTTTCGTAATCGAATATTCCGTTAGAGGTGGATTCGTGGGATTTACAGAGTTGGAGGTAAAGTACAACTCAAAAACTAGAGAAATGTATACTTATAGGAGACCAGACGTAACAAATATTTTACTTGATCAGCCGGATGAAATTGCAATAAGTAACCCAAAGATAACAAGAATACTTACCCAACAAGAAGAGTCATCTTTGAAGACAAAGATTATTGAAAGTGGATTTTTAGAATCTACCGATAAACCAAAAGGTGATGCAGGGGCAACTGAAGGCATGACTACGTTTCTTACTATAGTTATTGGACCATTGACAAGATCAGTATCATGGTATCTAGGTATGTCAGGTCACATTATTGTTCCAGAACCAGTTAAAACAGCGATAAGAGCTATAATGGATGCAGCATTTTCAGAGCGATCTCAAAGATGAACAAGGACGAAATGAATATGTCTAATTTTAGGTAACAGTACTTTTTTTTCCATTGCCTTCTATTTGCTGATAACGTTTTTAGATGTGTTTAACAATGCTATATCAAGTAATTAAAAAACAATAATACACTGATAGATCTTTGTATAACAGAGTGACTTATGTACCCCTAATATCACTATTATAAATTAAATTCAATAATGCAAATTTTAGATATCGAATATGTAAAAAATGTGTATGAAAATGGCTTGAATCGGTTAATATGATTTAGCTGTGGAATTCAATTGAATAAATATGCTTTAATGGCCAATATTTAATATCTATCATTCTCTGAATAGATATAATGTCTAAATAACTACGCCTGTAAAATTCAGTTCACCACTTTAGTCAAACATTGACAAATTTATCGAATCTTTCGCCACCGAAAAATTTGACTTTTGATTTTTCAATAATTGAAGTTCCTTACATTGTACGCTATTCTTCATAGATTATAAGTTCCACATATGATTAATGAGATCTTGAATTATTTTGTCTTTACCATCTTGATACAGAAGTATTTATTAATATCAGATTGACTGTAATTTGCGATGAAAAAACTAGTCCTTTTGCCTGCAATCTTTCTAGCAGGTTTAATAATGAGTATTTCGTATGGAATATTCACAAACCCCATATCAGCACAGGGTGATGATCTATTGCTTGACCGAGAATGTGCTAATGCTCCATGGCCTATGCCTCCAATTATGCCAGGTGGATTTACGGGAAAAACAAATACGACACTTGTTTTTGACTATGGCAGGGGAGGTGGTTTTGCACCACCATTAAATATGGAAAAAATATTCTACAATTCTCTATCCCATCTATTGGTTGTAGATTCTGCAATGAAACCTCCAGTGATTAAAGTGATTACTGGTCCTGAGCAACATTGTCTTGAAGGACTTATTGGAGCAAGTAAATTCTTTGAAGCAAAAAGTGACTACCCTCCGGTACAGGGAGCTGCAGATTTCTTCAATTACCACCTTGGGATTTTGTTGGGTGACAGACTGCATAAAGTAACATGGACTGATGTTTCTGAGGGTGTACCTGAAGGTATCTTTAAAATAGTAAAGCAAATTGGGTCTCTAGCAGAAAACTAACTTTCTACATTTTTTTTGTGTATATTTTTTTGGAAATTAGATAGATTGAAGATTCAAGTAGATAAATTAAATTTCTCTCGATTCATGTACAGAAAAAACGCAAATCGCCCTGTATCTTACCCGAGCTAGGTGTTCAATTGATTTTAGTTTGTAGAAATTAGTACACTAGAAATATATGCGCTCTGGTGATAATAATTTTTTTTACGATGCAATAAATACAACCCATTTAGTATTCAATTCACATAGTTCTTATTTTTAAAATTTAAAATATTTTCCTACTAATTGTTACTAATTGTTAAGATGGTAAAATAAAAACAAACATAGCGTAGTTAGTTATAGATTCTGGAATGAAACAGTCAACGCTAGTAATGGAATATTGATATTAGATAAAAGAGTACCGTATGATTCTCTAACAAAGCAATTGGTTTTCTCCTCTACTTTAAATCCGATTCCTACATTCAGATTGGTTACTGATCCTCAGCAACATTATCTTGAAGGTAATATCAAAGCCAACGGATTCTTTGAAGCTAAAGATGAATATCCCCCCATAAATGGTTAAGCAGACTTTAAGGACTATTCACTTGCAATAATATTGGGAAATAAAACGCATATAGTCACTTGGACTGACGTATCGGAAGGCTTTCCAGAAAAGATCTTGAATATAACAAAGGAACTATTTAATTTGGCAAGTTCCTGATCTACTCTATTTTTTTGCATTTAGCTTTTGAATCTTGATGTCTAATTATTGATTTCTATGGAATACTCTTCAATTTAATACTACAAAGAAAAAGAAAGTAAAAGAAAAATAGTTACCAATTAAGAGTGCCCTACTATCAATTGTTGTTATATATAACATGATATTAGTGATATTATTTATTCATCATACAATTATTGTTGTCACCATTAGCTTTAGATCAACTTTGTCATACTTCTCAAATTTATTGGTCTTAATTATGCCTTTAAAAAGTAAAATCTAATGACAAAAAAATTAATATATAAACGAAAATCCCTAAATAGACATAATACGCTTACATACTTGCAAACAAAAATAGATTTTAGTAACTTAATTTTTTTTCAATTTATGATGGTAACATGAGCTCTCCTACAAGATTATTTGAGGATATTTGCTAATATTAGTTATTGTTAGTTAAAAATCAGGATCGGGAACGTGCGGTTAATAAGATAATTGATAATGCAATGATAATGCAAGGTAATTGGACTCATATTCTTAGAATCTAGATACGTTCCTCTATATATATCAGTCCGTTGAAGTTAAATTACTGGAAATTGTATCATTCCTACGTCCCATGGTAGAATTTGGGTTTACCGAGTTGGCTAATGTATGTGCTATCTTCTGCGCATTTTTAATCATATCGGAGGTCAGGAATGACCATTCTGATACTGTGTGATATTCACCTAGTCCCACATTCCCTATTACGCTAAGTCTGGAGGCTACACAGTATGGCTGTCGTAGTTTGCAAGTATTGTCAGTAAAATTCAAGTACCGCAAATGAGGAACCGCTTCTTGCAAAATGCTCTGTTCAGCCTTACCCAAATGAGATATGTTCACAATTTTTCTTTCATCAAGATTGTCAAGAAATACTAGTTCATTTGTTGATGAATTATATTGGATAGTTCTGTCTGTGCATTTGGGAGAACAGGAAGCATAGTCAGTAAAATCATAAACAATGCTAAAATTACTTGCTGGCAAACCTATAAGTTTATTTTCTAATATCGAAGATTCGCGTATCGAAGATGAGGCCAGAACAAAATTAATTCCCAGTATCAATGCTAAAGTTAAGAAGAGAGAAGGAACACCACATAAAATTGATATATGCTTGACTTTAGGATTCATCGATTTCTCTCTGTTACAATGATATTTAAGTTTTTTTATGGTATAATGGGCTCTTAACTATTACCCACCATCCATTAGAAATTCTATGAATCTTGTTTTATCCATGTTGGTATGAACATACAGGATATAGAGTTTTAGCAAATTATACACATGCAGTATATTACAATTTATCTTTCTAAAAGGAAAGTGATCATCAAAACATTCAGTTCTATCCTTTATCTTCTGGATAAACCGTTCCATGAGGTTCTTTAATTCAGTACCATATGCATCATCAAACATCTTTTTAGATTTGGTTCATATGCTATCCATAGCCAGTAATCTATTCCATCAATTTGTAGTAGTGTTTCATCTACAAATATTTCTCTGACTTGATGTTTTGATATCCTAAATCTATCAGCGACTTTTCCATATTTTTGTACCACTTCCAGACAGATACATGCGATCGTTTGATTATATGTTCTAGCGACCTAGATGTACACCGGTAACTCCTAGAATTAAAATAGAGGTATATGCCATAAGCAATTATAGCTGGGTCTGTTCTGTTGTATCTCGAATATAATATAGAACAACTCAGCTATAGCTTTTACAGAAAAGTTAACAGAGCCGTATAATGGCATGGAGAAATATAATTTGATTTGTTTCTTGCATATCGATAGATTCGTTTTCAACATTCTGATAAGGTGTTATCTACCTAGATGATAGTAAAAGTAGGTTTTAATGATCCCAATGTGAATATCAAGAAATGTAGATTCGTAAATAAGTTATATTAGATGGTATACCCAGTCTTTGTTTAAAATAACTTGATTTGTACTGTAAATAACCCCAACTATGCTGCCAAGAAATTTAATTTCCCTTATTCAAGATCTGCCTAATAGAGAATGAATATGTAAAGTATACTACTCTTTATTGAGGGTAGTGGAGTTTGCAGACTCTGAATTGTCGTGCATGTACCACTGAAAAACATTATCGCATATTAATGACAAATTGATTTTTCAGAGATAATTAAGCAATTAATATCACAAATGAAATATATGCTTATCGGGTTTAAAGGTCAGATTTGCAACAATAACGATAACGTCGCCTATCAAATTATGACACGACAAAATCATATGTTAGCTTTCTTGATCTTCGATCTAAAGACCATAAAATCAAAAGCGGTTAGCTTCTTAAATCCTTAACTTTTGAGCCTTTATTTAATACACATCATTAAAGTTGGCATTAATTATTGGCTCATGGTTTTTATAAGATTTACAAGATCAGTCAGGCGACCAATATCTTTGGTTGAATCATCCCAAAAGGCATTGTAAGCACCCGCAACTTTTGGAATTTCAAAATCAACATGATACAAAGACAATCCGTATTGCCGGCAGTCAGGACAAGTTGAAGTTTTTATGTGGGTCAGATTCTCAGGAAGATTCCCTTGATAAAAGAAATTGTTTAATTTTTCTAGGGACGAATTATCAAGAATTTTAGTGCGTGTTATATTATTTTTTAAATCTACAAATGACAATCTGTTTTCCGATATATCGAAGATGTAAAAGTCGCTGATTGGCTTTAACCCGCCTGATTCTGTATAGACCAGCTGATAAAGTCCTCTTTTTGGTAGCTCCCAACTTGAACTTGTACTGTTGGTGCTATTTGGTTGTCCGAAAGTACTGATTGGTATTACGATCAGTAATATCATACTAGAAATAAAAAGGTTAACTTTTAGTGTTCTTTTTTGGTTGTCCGCAATCCACACGAATAATTCTTTAGAGAGGTTCTTTATAAGCATTATCCTATGTATTGTAAATATTGATAAACTAAGTTCATCTCTTGCTATTAGGCTTAATTGTGTATTAATGACTTGTAATTTAGTTGCCACTATAATTTAGGCGCCGAAAAATATTGCACGTACAGATGAATTAGGATAAAGCAAACAGCTTAAAGTCGTTTCACAAACATCTCAAAAGGTAAACAATATTTCATTGTTTTGCGATTATTTACACTAATTTTCGATATAGTTGGAGCGACATCATATACTTAAATTAGATATATAATAATCATTAATGCTCAATTTGATTTGGTAATTTTCTATGATCAAGAATCCAGATTTCAAAAAGATTGACCATATGTAGATCAAATCGAGCATTCTCCTTCAATTCCGTAAATACATCACCTGCAAGTTAAAAAGACCAGAATTTGATACGTCATTTCCTGTACTTTGATCGACAACGGCAAAATTTGCAAATATTTCACTATCTAATCAAAATTCGAGAATCCAGGAATTAGCTTGAAAGTAATCAGATTTGATTGCTTCATAGCAACTCAATGAATCCTAAATGATAAAAAATAAGATTTTTACTCGGTAAATAATTAGTTTGATTCCACATCGAAATGAACTCAGAAACTATCGATTTATTCCTATATTGATCAATAGCAGTCTGAAGTATTAATTAATTGTGGTTGCGCCAAGTTTCCTCACCATACTGATTCAGCAAATGTAGTCGTATCCACATATTAGAAATATGGAATGGTATAATAAATTACAACGTCTTTTAAATATGTTCTTCGTCCCAAATAATTAGAGCAATATGGGCACATAAAAAATAGACTTGATGTTGATAATCTTACTCCTTTTGATCTCAACAAGGTCAGACACGCCTTTTCTAAGATACTGTCTCTTAGAGACGTAGGGGCTATACATACATCGCAAGACATCATGGGTGTTATTGCGTTTAATGTAGGCACTGTGACCTAGATTTAGCCCGAAACTCAGCATTGCGTGCTAGGCTTTTTTTGTCTTGGCATAGAGCTTATCTCAAAGTCTTGGAGGACCTGCTACAGGACCACGTTGCCGACGGAACGATACCTTGGTGGATAGGGCTGTTACAAGGTGAACCTAAAGCAAGCAAGGTCATTCCGAAAGCTTTGATCAGAGATGGAACGGACAGGCTAATCCACTTTATTCTTTTCATATATTTGTTCCCAACGTTAATGAATCGTAATGATATTTAATTGAAGGCACATTGGTTATATTTTTAATATAATATATGCATAAAATAAATAAACAAGTATAACTTAGAGGATATATGAAAAAATTTATAAAAAATAAAATAAAAGCTGTATTAATATAATAATAAGGAAAAATATCGAACAACTATTACCGACCGAACTCTCAAAGCTAAGGAAGGCTCACAGTTTAATGATGGAAAGAATAGATGATAGAAGTTATCAATATATAGCTAACTATCATGGTTGGATTAATCAGTGGTGTAAGCATCAAACCGAATTTGATGATTTAGGCCGTGTTGTTCATCTGTTTTTACCATGGCACAGAGCTTATATGTTAAAATATGAACGTCTTCTTCAAATTGCAATAAATGATGATACATTAGCGTTACCTTGGTGGAACTGGAGATCTACTGGGGATATACCTAGTGCATATTCAACCCCAACAGTTGGTGCCGATCGTCAACCTAATTCACTATTTAAATTCCACATGAAATTTAGTGGAAGAGTACAGGGGGAAGATGGAAATCCAAGAAATGTAAATGTAGACAAAGATACCGAAAGGTCAGTTGGTGCATCCCTTTCAATGGAAGAGCTTAAGCAGATAGTTGTGGGAAATATAGCCGATGTTCCAGATCTATATGCAAAAAATGATTTTAGAGAATTCAGTGAACGACTTAGGAATAACTGGCATAATGGAATACATAATTATGTGGGTGGTGAAATGAGTGATCCTAATTTGGCTGCATATGATCCACTTTTTTATCCACATCATTGCAATATTGATCGTATTTGGGCAATATGGCAAGTGCAACATGGCGTTGATAATATGCCAAGTCATATTAAAGATGTCATATTAATACCATTTGGAATTCCAGTCAGACAAGTCCTGGATATTAATGCTCTCCAGTATGAATATGCAAGTAGTTTGAGTTCGTAGGTGTTATGTGTACATGAAAAATCGTAAATCTTCAAAAAAGAAACTAATACAAGGTAAATGTTTTACATCCAAAAAGCTGAATCTTGATATTAAAAATTTGGATAAAGATTTTTACAGAGCTGACCTAGTATTTTATGATTTACAAAATGATGTTCCCTCGTACGAAGGAAGAGTATTTTTGAACAATCCTAATGTTGATATCAATACACCTAAAGATTTAGAACATGGCTATGTTGGATCATATATTGTATTTGGACATGGTAGTTGTTTGGGTGATGCCGGACATTGTGATGTTCATGCAAAAAGAGAAAAATTTGACTTTGTACCGAATCCACTTAGACCTCAAACTATATCATTAACTATTACGGATCAATTAAAAAAACTGGCAAAAAAACATAAAGATTTTACAATTACTGTATGTCCGAATATCACTATGCCTCCCATTATTAGTCAAGAAGAGATTAATATGGAAAATGTCGTAAAATATAGTAATGTGTCTATTGTCACGTATGATAAAGAGGCGTAGCTTATCTTTATCCTATTTTAAGAACATTACTGTCTAGTGATTTAATAGTGAGTGTTTTATCCATATAATGATTTGAAAAATGAACATAGATAAGATTTCCCTCTAAGATATAATTTCCAGTAACCTTGTGTATGTTGTTATTTGAAATTGAAATGCCAATAAATTCCCCATTTTCCTTAAATTCAAAAGTTTCATCTTTAATCTCATCATTATTTTTTAAATTTTTTTTAGATTCAAAAACTTTGGTACCATCATCCTCAGTATGTGAAAAAATCCAAGTTTGTAATAGATTCTCACGGCTCATGTCATATTAATTATCTTAAGGTATTTTTATTTGTTATTTTCACTTGATTTATAATTATTGCTTATATAGACAGTCAGATTTCTCTTTGACTTATGGGTCTAAGTGAATAGGCTTTGTCCACATTAAACGGACAAGAAAAACAACTCTATTTTAGTAATTATTAATGCTAGATGAAAGTGAAGCCTAGAAGTAATCCAAATGTCAGACTCCCCACTGATTCTGACTTATGTAGACTCCTAGCAAGAGGATTATGGTGAATTCAGTGACAGATTAGAAGCTGTTCATGATTATATTCATGGCCGGGTCGGGGGCGCGATGAATGATCTATATAGTGCAGCTTTTGATCCCCTCTTTTTTGCGTACCATGCAAATGTAGATCGTTGCTGGAGAATGTGGCAGTTGAGTCATGATGATGTTACTATACCTTGGAGTTACTGAAAGTGACTCTGGAACCGTTTTCCCTACAAAGTAAAAGATGTCATTAACGTATATGATCTTGGATATGACTGTGCCTATTCAAGTTCTGGGCTAGTAATTATAGGAGATTGGACATAAGTAGCGCAAAACAATTGAAGAAGGGAGGAGGACGTGAAAGTAATGACTTTGTCGGTGAAATTTATAAATGTCCAAAAATCACGGTGAATATAGCCAAGGGAAATTTTGATTTTTATCGTGCGGATTTGAAATTATACGGAGTAGACCATTCTGGACCTTCCTACGAAGAAGAGTTTTTTTTGAACAACCCAAAGGCAAATGAAGATACTTCATTGGATATTAAGAATGGATACGCAGGGTCGTATTTTATATTTGGACATGCAGGTTGTTTTGGCGGTGTAGGCCATTGTGATGTGGTGCCTCGTCGTCCTTATGATCACAAATCTCAACATCCAAACACACCTGCATTCAAATCATTAATTATAACAGATGTATTTAAGAAACTGATAAAAACGACTACGGAATTAGTTGTAACGATAGTTCCCATTATTTCGGTGGGAGGTAAAGATGAGTGATATGAAAAAAGTAGTCAGTATAGAGCGGATCCGAATCAATACTTATGAAAAAACGTCCAGGACCAAATGAAATTAGCCAATCATTTATTCATAGTTTCAAAATAATTGTGCAGTATATTAGTTGTAAGATTAGAAAGATATTCTGCTTGCGAGAAAGATCTCTGTTACTATGAAGTTACTTCAGACGGAACGATATTATACAAAGGATTTAGTAAGGGGTTACCAGTTGAGCACTCAACAATAATGACTCGAGATGAGATAACGAGGTTATCAGATCTTATTCAACAGACTTATTTTTCTAATTTAAATGATAGGTACATTTCGGACAATTTCAAGGCTGGCTCGCTGCCATGTTACACTATATCAATTAAGGATGGGGACGAATTCAATAAAATTACATTTGACGAAGGACGAGAGACTCCACTTGGCCTAAACATAATGAGACATCTTATAGAAAGTAAGCCAAAGTCCATGCATTGGATAGATTAATTTGCATAGTCATAGCTTAGATTCAAATTTAAATATGTACTTATATTTGTTTGACATGTTGTTTCTAGGAATATATACATATGTTAGAAGTCAGAACCTTATGGCTAAATCATGAAAATACTACTTCTACGCTTAAAACTAGATGTATAGGTCTATGAAATAATTAGTATACAATTGTATTGGTTGACCTTGTTCAAATATATCTGATAAATTCAAAAATTTTGCAATTTTCCGTTAGTGTCATATATTTTTAATGCTAACAATGCATTACTAAATAAAATGACCATTCGATCACAAGTAAATTAAGATAGGTCAAGAGAACATTTTTGCTATTTTGCATTTTAAATAAGGAATTGTTAGTAATGCGTGTGTTAGGCTACATATAGTTTTATAATATCTTTTCCATTATTTAATATAATATTTTTAACAGTCTGCCCATTTCAGGCGAGCTAGACCTTAAAGACATGAGAATTTGAATTATATCATTAGATTTAAGGCCATTTATGCTTAGCGCCGCAGAAGAGGCAATTCAGATTATGAGTCCAAACCGTCTGTTCAAGTACTCGATAAGGAACTGTGGACTAGGAAATGTTTTGAAAGACGCCTGTTAGGTCCATTACTTTCACCTTTTACCCATAACTATGTGTATGAATTACTTGTTAATGTTAAGCATTATAACCTTTGAGAATCATGCTATACATAACGACCACTTATAACTGCTTTTGACAAATAATTGAAATATGGTAAAGCATGTCTACGAGAAACCGAGTTAACTTTATTAATTACCTGACAGAATCGTAAGTATGACCTTTTTTAGCTGCCTCGTAAGTGGAATATTTGTTGGAATTCTGATTATATTCCTTAATGGCAATCTTGTAAATGCTCAGTCATCTAATATTACTGCAACTGGTTGTGAAAAGGGCATTGTGAAAGGTTTGATTTGCGTCAATGTAATACCCACGTATAAATTAGTAAGAGGGGAATGGGACCTTTATGCTGACGGAGTTAACGGAATTTTGAACATATCTTCAGTAGATGACGGCGAAATTAATGGAACGCTAGTTGGTGGAGGTTTCTTGTGCACAAAATCAGATCCATGTATAGTCAACGGATCCTTTGACCAAAGTTCTGGAAAGGTCAGTTTTATCTCAACACCTACAATTGAAACATTAGCCGCTGTATTTGAAAACTTTACTGGATACCTTTCTTCACAAGTTCAACTTGACTTTGTAAACTATAACATTGTAGGCACAGGTAAGGAAATGGGCCCTGGATCAAGTCATGATCATGAGTTTGGATGGTACGCAAGTAAGGGATGCCTCGTGCTTGGCTGTCTCTAAGTATATATTCATATTAGTAACAAAATCTCCCAACGGTTGATTTAAATGCTATTTATAATCGTCATCCATTAATTCTTTTGTGAAAGTTCTTTTATTTGGATTTAGTGTTACTATATCTAATCGTCATGTTTGCGACTAGGCTTATATCAATTAAAATAAATGTTAATAAAATGTCGCATTCATAATCCTAAATGAACAAATACGCCAATATTAATAGTTTATCGTATCATGGTTAAAGATTCTAAATCAGGAAAGTTAAATTTCTACCTCTTTACTTTAATCATATGCGATTATTGATAAATCGTTCTATAGATACTGTTACATTCCCACCAGCGCATGGAAGTATACCTTTCGTTATTATTGAAAAGGGTGAAAGAAGCAATGTTTGTGGAAATCCAATGGCATATGTTATTGATACCAAGACGGAATGGGACAATACTATTGCAAAAATAATCAGAACCGATTGTGGAGGAAAATTTTTCGATGATACTCCTCAGCCCACTATAGATTTTGACAAAAATACAGCTATCGTATTTTTTTGGGGGCAGAAGAATTTTTCGGCAAATACCTTTTCTATAACCAAAGTTGAAGCAAATACAGATAATTCAGTACTGATTAGCCTTAACTTCAAAAATGGTCCTGCTGATGCGCTTTCGTATCCATATCTCATTGCAACTATACCTAAATTATCATCCATAAAATTTGTGTTTGTTGAAGAGGAAATAACTTAGACAGTTATTTTACGTACCTCAATTATTGACAAATCAATATTCATTTTTTTAGGCGCCGAAAAATTTCATAGGTACTACCAAATTTAAATTATGGTTAAATACCAATTTTATAATAAATGACATAATGCGAGACTTTTAGGTGCATGGGAAGAATCTTTATATATCAATTTAATTAAGTTATATAAATAGCCTAACTAGACATTTTACTAAAAATACTAAAATAGTACAATCTCTAAATTAGTAATTCTTAATTTGATTCAATATATTCAGCCAAATCAAACAATGTTTCTGGTGCATTCGACGGTCGTGACCATGTTACAATCTTAACAGCATTCACGGCCGTACCTGTGGCCACATTAGGATAGACTATAAACACGAATAGATTAAAATGCACTATATCTTGGGTGCCTTCGCATGGGGGATAATTACTCTCGAAGTCAAAGAACCGAATGTTGTGTAATTTTTCTATGAAAAAATTCTCTTGTTCTATTGACCTTCAGCATCATTTATCTCTTCTTTTTGTTCTTTAGTACTTGAATCATAACTAATAGTCTTAATTTCAAAAGGAGAATGATTTATGCTTTTTTGAATTGTAAAGTGCAGTGATCTTTCATTTGTATTGATTAATCCGGAAAACTTAATGTGTACCATAATGTCATACCTTCATGAAATGATATAGACTTATTTGCTGAGAATTTCACCTTGTTTATCTCTACCCAAGCCGATATACATAATTACGAAATTCTTTCGAACGAAAGTTTATGGTTGCCAGATAAGCCGTTATTGTGAATGTCAAATTCTAAGGATTACTTGACAAACTATGTTTAACACTTGAGCAGATTGTAATTCTGGCTATGCTTGTTGCCAAGAATGGTCCTCCTCCTATGCCCAAAGAAGCGCGGGCATCCAAGATGATATGGGTGAAGTGATATGATAGAGGGTTACAAAAATTCGATGGTGTATTTTTCTAGTGATGAGCATAGTAAACTCCATGATCTGGTAAAGTTAACGTAGTCTAAGTTGCTTCATCGGGCATCAAACGATTTATTATTTTTGCTCAGGTATTTCAGGATGTACCATTAATCGTCAATAGTAATATTTTCTCCAATATTCTGATTGAATTCTATCCAAAAAGCCTACATAACCGGACACCTATGCGTTCAGACTGCCGTGGATGTTAGAAATACTCTTGGTACCAAATAAATGTCTAGATATCTATGGAATTCGTCATAGAGGACCTAATTAGGAAACGTACCTATGATAAAAATGTGAACACAGAGAGTATCATTACATCTGGCCGCAAACCCTCCACTGTTCGTATCATGGGACTCGATCAAGATCAATAAATTATGTTCACTATTGGGAAACTTAAAAATAACTCAAAATGACTAGCATTAAGCAATTAGTTCAACAATAACTTCCTTACATCAGTTTGGACCCAAATCTCCACTCAGTCAAATTCCTCGTTCTGCCAGTTTTACTTATATGTTGCCAAAGACTATGGAATATACAGTTAAGGTGACATTTTGCTCGATGATACTAAATTAACTAATGCTATTCACAAGATACACAAACTAATAAGAATCAACATACAATCAACCAAATCTATTAAAAACTAAATCCTTCTCTTCAAGATTTATAGGATTAATTTATATCGATCCTCAGTTTCGTATAAATTTTATGTTCCAACTTGATCAAAAAATTCAACACTTATATTTTCTAACCCTGTGCAATTGTATTTTAAAATTCGTGAAACAATTTTAGTATTAGCTAAACTATATAAGACACAAAATTAGGTTATATCTGTGAATAGTCCCACCAATAATATAAAAGAATCAGGACAATCAACTTCAATAAACGACCCTAGATCAAAATCTGCAAGAATAGATATGGATGTGGATAATGTAAAAGATAACGAAAGTTTAAAAAAATGGGTTAATGGAATTGCTCAACAATATAACCTTACACTTAAAGATGTGACTTTGGGATCCAATATAATTACCAATAACCAAACTTTATCTTTCGAGCTGGATGGTGTTGCCGCCGATCAAAACGCCAAAGATGTGCTTCGATCAATAAAAGAATTTGCAGGAAAAACATCGGCGCCCTTCGAATTAAAGAAGGGGAAATTAGTATTATTGGATATTAAAGTAGACGAGCCTAGGTTATTTATGGATTTTAACGAGGCGATGGATTTTCTGGATCGTGGCATCCTGTAACTGTTATAGGCCAATACTGAAAAAAAGGAAAAAAATACAAATAAAAAAATCATACCAGCCGTTATGATCCTACATAATCGACTTTTTGCAATAGGAAGATGACATGACAAAGTAGATATTACTGGCTCACGGACGAGCACAGATATTCTACCTTGGTAACTACCAAGGTAGAATTAATGAATTTTATTGATATTTTTTCAAACCTGTGATTCTATTGTTTCTTAAGTATAAGCGCGCCTTCATCGACATACAATATTTGCAAAGTCCGAGGATCGAGCTGTTTTTGGAAGTCTACCTTTATCACATTGCCGTTCTCTAATCTCCACCGCCCTTTAGTATCTACTGGTTCGTCAGCTGGGCCCAAACTATGTTGGATAAATTCACCATTTTCCTTAATTTCAAAAGAATCATTCCCACGAAGTACTCCGTGTTGGGTATAAACTACTACAACGCCCGTATCCACTGTCACTTGTAACCATTGTTTGTTGTAGATTTCTTTTTGTAGCTGGCTCATACTTTATGCCTATTATTCTAGTATTTAACTATAAGGATAGAATGAATACTTATTTCTAATGGTCTCCTCCCAATTTATCTTTCCTTGAATAATACTAATATTTGATTCATTTATCGTCTTGAGACTGATTTTAAACTTTATGGTGAGGCTGAATTGTTAAAAAGATAACTCATTATAAAAACATTTTTTAACATTAACATGTTTCTTTCATTATGGATTCGAATTCACCTTTAATATTAACTGCAGAAAATGAACAAACTAAAATAAGCTCGTTTGCAAAAAAGATGAATAACAACTTATCAGTAAATGAAATATTACATGGTAATTTAGAAAGATTTTTTTCCTCATCAACTATTCAGAGTAAATCTGAATACCAAATTCTACTAAGATCGATCATTACTAACCCAATATTTTCCACGTTTATACAACAATACTTTTCAAACCATTCAAATAAATCTATAAAAGATTATTCCAGAGTTGGATACGAAAGTAGAAATCTTTTACGTCACTGTTTTAATTTAGTTTTAGACGATCTTATCTCAAAGAAACTCGTAAATAAAGACATTATAAATGAAAAGACAGGTTTGTTAATAGAAAAAACATTAAACCTTGTACCATACAATATTCGGGATATAGATAAGGTTGAGGCTGAAACTCATGCCTCGTTTGATGTAAGATCTGATGCTAGAGGTGCTGAAGCAGATATCGACGTTCAGGCTGAAGCTGAAGCTGAGGCTGAAACTCATGCCTCGTTTGATGTAAGATCTGATGCTAGAGGTGCTGAAGCAGATATCGACGTTCAGGCTGAAGCTGAAGCTGAGGCTGAAACTCATGCCTCGTTTGATGTAAGATCTGATGCTAGAGGTGCTGAAGCAGATATCGACGTTCAGGCTGAAGCTGAAGCTGAGGCTGAAACTCATGCCTCGTTTGATGTAAGATCCGACGGCACCTTAAGTCAAAACATGCTTCCTAAAAAAGAAACATACGATAATTCTATTTTGGAATTATCAATTGCAAGTGATTTGGCATTATTAATCCGATATTTAGGATTAACACGTAGTTCAAAAACTATTTAGATATGAAGGCGCCATTACCAATAACAGTCGACATAGGCCAACCTTCTTCTCTATCGTCCATACGAATATCTCCCACAGAAGCCACCATTTTAGCAAGCTATAATGGTACAGCTGCCTGCCAGCATTGTTGTTTTGATAGTCATCCTGGAATAAAGAAACGTCTAACACTAGAACAGATATTACGGTTCATAGATAAAGCGAATGAATTCCCGAAAATGAAGTTGATTGTTTTTTCTGGAGGTGAGTGTTTTTTGTTAGGAAAAGATTTAGATATTGCCATCAAACATGCTACAGAGTTGGGATTAACAACCCGATGTGTTACCAATGGTTATTGGGCTACAAGTTATCAAATGGCAGTTTCACGATTATCCAAGGTGAAAGAAGCAGGTCTAACAGAAATTAACTTTAGCACTGGTGATTTCCATCAGAAATATGTGCCTCAGGAGAATATCATTAACGGTGCCGTAGCTAGTGTTGAACTTGGAATATCAACTGTTGTAGTTATTGAAATGCAAAAACAAAGAAGGATAACTAGAGATCATCTAAGAACTAACTCACACATTTTGAATTTAATGCCAAATAAACTGTTCAAGATTATTGAAAGTCCATGGATGCCTATGTCTTTAGGAGAGACTGTTGAACAAAGAACAGAAAAATATTTGAGTATTAACAACCTATATAATAAAAAGGGTTGCGATAGTATTCTTAACAATATTGTTGCCACTCCTAATGGTCAAATGGGTCTCTGTTGTGGATTGACTCGTGAATTAATACCTGAGCTTAATGTAGAAATGCCTACTACGGAATCTCTCCAAGAAGTATACAATAAAGCCATAGAAGATTTTATGAAAATATGGATATATGTAGAAGGTCCAGAGAAAATTCTAGCATGGGCAGGTACAAAGGATTCTAGAATTCAATGGCAGGGAAAATATGCTCACCATTGTCATGCATGCTTAGCATTGTATAAGGATAAACTAGTCAGGAATGTGATTAAAAATCATTATAATGAAAAAGTACCTGATGTGCTTTTAAGATATTATTTGCAGATATGGAAGAATGATATAAAACCATAAATACACCTACACAACTCAAATTTCTTCAACTTTTTATACACACGATATAATATTGTTCTATTTTTACTAAATTGAATAATGCGACTATATATTCCAATAAGGCTTGGTATTAAATGAGCATCAAAATCCATATTTTTCGTTTGATCCTTTCTGTAAAGGCGTTCGAACTGTTGTAGTAATTGAAAATCTAATAGATTGCCCCCATCCACTACGACATAATCAAAGTTGCAAAAAAGTTGCAAACGGATAGATTTCGAGAGGAATTCCAATAACATAACTTTATATTCACAGTTATACACGGCGATATCGGTCTTAAAAAGAGATTCTAGCAAATATGTATAGAGCAATAGAATAGACTTTAAAGATAGAGTAAATCTGGTTAGCATTAATTATGGGCTTTATTTTTCCAGCTACTAATCACTACATTGATTGCCCCATCATTAGTTATTAATTTGGTTACATTATCTCTATATCCAATATAACCTCTATGATTCTCACCGGTAGTCATAGGGATAATATCACAGCTTGCATAATCAGGAACACCATCTCCATCAGCTTCACAATTTGCCAATAGTTCATCTGTAACATTTATTTCACTATAATTTTTGGGAAGGGCGTTTGATTTTTTGATATCATATTGAGTTAGAATATTATTTTTTTGATATCCACTTTGACCAAGCGCTAAATCACCTTCAAACGTAGGATAAACTGCGAGAGCAGGATTCAAATTTGGTCTAAGCAGATTATCCTTGCTGCTGAATAAATTGGTGAAATTAATGACTTCAGCTTGTATTGCTTGACCATAATCTGTTTTAGGAGACCCCCAGTTAGTTTGATCAATTGTAATAAACTCAGACCTATTAGAGACTTCCTCGTCATCTACAGCAGCTCCCAATAAGTGAACTGATTTTATTTTGAACTTATTTTTATGCCATAAGGGATTGTCATGTAAACTATCCAAACTGCTAAGCACTACTCTGGCTCCTAAAGAGTGAGCAATTAATCTTACATCGGCAGCTGGACATTCACTTTTTAGATCGTAAATAAGTTTTGCAAGTTTTGGTCCGTTTGCTTTTGCTATAAACTGTGCTCCAAGCCAAACCGTGTCGGAGGGCCAGCTAAAACCAACAAGTGGCCCTGTATAATTATTTTTTTCTAGGGACAACTTCACTCTGTTCAGCCTTTCTTCGACGATCTTTTCGCTTTTCTCCCAACCATGAACAAATACTGCAATAGTTCCATTCTTACATGCCTGCTGCTGTTCTTTTAATTCACTAAGATTTTGATATTCATCATTGCCATATCCCTGTCTTGCTTCTGATGTGTAGTTAGGATTTAGTGGATCGACTTTGCTGATATCTTCTGGTGCTCTGGTGGTGATATAGTATAAGGTGATATTGTTTATTTGTGCTGTGTCAGAAGTTGCAACCGAGCTATTATATGTAGTAACTCCACCTAAAAATAGCATTATTAATCCAAATGAAATGATTGATAGCAGTTTACAGTTCACATATTTAGTAATAATTTTCAACATTATATGCTAATATAAGATGTATAAATAATTATTGCTTAGAGTATGGTGTTTCATTAGTATCAAAACGATGACATATTAAAATACAGTCCATTTTTCGGAAACTAAAACTTGAGTAGTTTTAAGGTTAAAACGCAAAGGTTTTGATAATTACATTTGACCTAATTTTGGAGTTTATATACTGAAGTGCTATTGAATGAGTAGTATTAGTCAGAATTTCTGCCACCTGATCATTGAATTAAACAAGCTATTTTGATGATAAACTTGATCAGAGGTATACCACCACTTAATTCATAGGAGACAGATCTAATGATGAGTGCGGTCTAATACGTCCGTTTGAGTCAATAACTTCATATATTAAATGTATTTTTTTGTCATTAGCATTTTCTGCCAATTTGAGATGCCCGAAATTAAATATTGCATTTTCACTATATAGATAGGTTGCTTTTATTGTCGGGTCTACAGCATTTGGTATATCTCGGGTGCCAGTACTTAGGGGTCCAGTGGCCATTTCATAGAGGATAAATTTATCGCCATCCCCATCAAAATTTTGTTCAACTTTTATGGTTCCTGCAAAATGAACATCTGTAGTAATGAAAATAACATTTTTAATATTGTTCTCGTCAAGGAATTTGAGAAATTGACTTCTTTCTCTAGTAAAAGTTAACTGGTTTAACGAACTGTTTGTGGCCCAGTTATTACATTCTCCCTTAAGACCATAACAATCTGGAAGAGTAATAGGAACAGGATTAGAAATTATTTTCCATGTTGCATTAGATTCTAAAAGGCCTTTTTTCAACCATTCCAGCTGTTGCTTACCATATAATATTTTGTTATTTTGTATTATGTCTGGCAAATCATTTAGACTGCGATAAGAGTGAGCATCCAATAAGAACAAGTCAAGGTCTTTTCCCCAGTTAAACATTCTATAAATTCTGTCAGGGTCTGTTTGATTTTTTTCTATAGGAGAAAATTTAAAAAATACATCTATTCCTGTTCTTACCAAATTGGGATAACCCAATTTATTGTGCAATTGCTTTTTATATGATGGATTAAGAAATTTCCACATTCCTCCATAGTTGTCATTTACTTCATGATCATCTGCCTGAGAATATAAAGAGGTAGACATTAGAAAGTCTTGCAAATGTGGATCCTGTCTATTATATTCCAATGTGCCAAATATGTATCATATAACTTGGAAACATTATTCCAATCAATTTCATCCACTGATGAAAAATTTCCTGGAATATTTTTCCAATAAGGGTAATTGTTGTTTTTTATACCAGAAGGACAGGTATTATCAGCATAAATTTGATCGCCATTGAAAATAAAAAAGTCAGGATTAACAGACTTCATTATTGAAAAAATAGGATAGCCAATTCCTATCTGTCTGCATAAAGTTGCATTAGTGGAAGAACCAGATAAATCACCTCCAATTACAAAATTTATCTCTTTTGAAGTTGTATTTTTATTGGGAGCTGTTTTAAATTTTCCTGTAAGATTCTTAGACTTTACAGAGTCGTCCAAATCTGAAAACCATACCTTATAGTAATAGACTGTGTTTGACTTCAGATTCGTTAATTTAATATGACCAGTATAATTCGTAGAAGAGTCAACTGTTGTTTTATATACGTTATTTGAAGAATCATTAAGATAAGGTGAAATACCATATTGAATTTTCATTGTTGAATCAGCATTTGATCTTGACCATATTACTGCACTATCATTGGTCACATCACCACTTGCTACCCCTTGATCAATACCCAATTTTTTTTGGCCATATGACTGTTGATACGAAAATATAATAATTGCAATACACAAAAAGGCAACAAAGATAATATAATTATAAATACAGGTTCTTGTTGCGAGTACCAACACGTATCAATGTGAATATATATTGCTTTATGATAAATCTTCCTAATGCAGTATTGACAGACCATGGTGGATTGCTAACAACGTAAGCTATAGTATATTTTGCCCTTCTATAGATCAATGTTCAGCAGGAAATATAGGAGGAGAAGGACCAATGAAATTATTTTTTATGCCGATGAAAATATTGTGAGTACCATAGTCTAAACAAATAGACGAAAAAATAAATCTGATTTTAAGTAAATAAAAAGCATCTTATTATGACATATTCTTGCCAAGATACTAATATTGATATCCAGCGCACTATGTCAGGCTTAATATCGGGATCAGATGGTTAATTACACCATTTATCAGGACCCAATTCTAACTGATGGTCATTAGAATATGGTATAATGAATATGTTATAATGAAGAGGATTAGACTTGATTATACTACTTTAATCGGGATTCCAAGCTTTTAGTTAAGCCTAACTGAATCGAGTAAAAAGCTCAGACAATCACTTATATTCATAATAAAGTCAATTTAAACGGGAACGATACACAAATTTTTAAAAACAATGCACTTATTGCTGGTATGGTTAGGCACAGAGCCATCAAATAAAGCAGCAAGCTTAGTTAAGTTTAGAGATGAGGATAAGGTTGTCGAAATCTAATGGAGGAAGAATTGCGAGTCGAAATCTGTAAAAACTTTGAGTATTTTTGGATTATCCCATTTTTACCAAAATATTAATATCTGACCAATTCCTTCTCCCTATTTAGAATATTTGGAAAGAAAAATGGAAAAACTAGGTAGGTTTGTAACTGTTTTAGGGATATTGATACTAATTTATTCGCTCCTTTGTTTGGCTAATACGGTAATCGTGCATGCACAGTCAAAGTTAGGCCTTAGCGGATTAAACAATACTCAGATGGCTTTACAAGAAGGCAATGTATCAACAGCAGAAGGTCAGGTAAATTTCACTAAATTAGCCGCAAATTACGAACAAGCAAAAAAGTTCGAAGTAAGCCCAAGTATTAAAATAATTGACAAGGAGATAGTGGAACGCTCTTCAATTGGCATGGAGTCACTAGAAAAAGCCAAGGATTTTATTAAAAAGCAAGAAGGATCTCTCTCAAATCAGAATTTGATATCTATAGATCCCAAAAATATAAGCAATGCCTCGGTTAAAAATATTCCAAATTTAAGAAATAGTCCTCTTGCTCCGAATGAAAAGAACAAGACTTTACCCACGTCGATGAATTCTATAATAGGTAAGGGATGGTATGGTTTGGACACATTTTCAGCGAATCTTGATGGCAAAATCCCTAATCCTCCAGATATTGCTTTGGCCGTAGGACCGAAAGACGTTGTTCAGATCGTACATCATGCTATGAAAATTTGGGATAAAAACGGAACCACAGTGGGAACAGCATTATCCAATGAATTCTTCAAAATCAATAAGAGTAATTTTATCGCTGATCAAAGAATATTATTTGATAAACTTAGTAATAGGTGGTTTGCATCGATTCTCGATGCAGGCATTCCTGATTCCGAAGGAAACCCAATTTGTGATCCGGAGTGTAGAGTTGTAATCGCAGCTTCCGAAACTCAGGATGCTTTGGGAAACTGGAATCTCTTTTCTTTTCCGTTTGGGCGAGAATTACCTGATCAGCCTATTATAGGTGTGAGTGATGATAAGTTTGTCTTCAGCGTGGATATGTACGTGGGGCCAAGCCTAGATAAATTTGACGGTGCTCAGGTTTTTATAATCGACAAGAATACTCTTATCAACAATTTAAAGCCTTCATATGATTCTAGTCCAAAATTACCATATCTTACTATTTATCCAATTCAAGCTCTAACTCCTTTACAATGTGCTTATATGGTAACAACTCAGCGTGAAATGGGTGCAATTAGAAAGACTACCGCTTCGAATATATTTTTATTTAGTATTTGCGGAAATCCTTCAAAAAATGATACCGGGCTAGACCTGGCAGCTGACATTCCAATAGGACGCTCTCATATCAGCTCCAAACGCCCAACAACCGTTGATTAAAAGCAATTCTAATGAACTATTTAATGAACTAGATACAGCAGATTTGAGAATCAATTCTGCTATTTATAAAAATAATATAATAACTCTAGGTTTTAATAATGCTTGTTCCCCTGATGGGCTGTCAATTCATTCCTGTATCAGGATAGATCGGATAGATACAAAAAGCAATTATTCTCTCACCGAAAAAAATATAGGAGCGTTGAATTCTGATTTATTTTACCCAGCCTTTGCAGTATCCGATAGGGGAAATTTGACCTTTGCTGCTGGTATAAGTAGTCTAGAAATTTATCCATCGCTTATAGTTGGGGATGATAGTTTTACTAATATAGAATATCTCGTATCTGGATCTAATTCAATTAATAGTTCACGTTTTGGTGATTATTTTGGCTTTGCAACAGATCCCGTTGACGGATCTGCTTGGTTGAGTGGAGAATTTGTTACTAATGATATTAACGTACCAGATAATATGAAACCTAGATTTGAGTCAATAAAATATCGGGTCTGGTCGACCTATGTTGCTAATATCAAACCATGATGAATAAAAGAGAGCAATTTCTACCATTATCCTTATTAGTGTGTGTTGTATTTGTGGTACTTGTGGTACTGCTAGTTAGTACTCTCTTTATCGACCAGTCCTACTAAAGTTTACGCCATTGCCGAAGATTTAAGGGCAATAA
The DNA here is from genome assembly GCA_963703885.1 of uncultured Nitrososphaerales archaeon. GTDB lineage: Archaea > Thermoproteota > Nitrososphaeria > Nitrososphaerales > Nitrososphaeraceae > TA-21. Next base: position 14,932 of record CAVPGE010000035.1, on the reverse strand, counting down.
AAGTTAAAACCTCTCAACTCATTTTAGAAATATGTTCCTAGATTATCGAATCTATTCGAAGATATTTATGTATAATCTTATTCATCCAAGATTTAGTTCCTTAACAACGATACTTCAATATCCTATATCATTAATCATTAACCATTGGTATTGGTTGCTTATTACTCAACATGTTGTGAGTTATCATGTTTCCATCAAGTATTATTAATCCTAGCACATAGATGCGATCGTTTTAGATAATCCTCTGCCCCCAGACGAACACTAGGACCGGGTCATATATTCTATAGACTTTATGGTTCTTTCGTTATATTCAAAAGTTTTTTAATTTCTTCCAGTGTGGGTGCCCGGTTATTTGAGTATTGTTCAGGCTTTGTTATTTGTATAAATATTAAATTCTGGTAAGTTGTTTGACCATCTACGGATTGCTGAGTTGGATTTATGTAGTTGTAATAAAATACATACTAGGAACACCTTGAAACTTTGGAATCGATCATGTTTTTGTACTTTTAGGAGATACCAGTCAAGAAAAGTAGATAAATTCTAAATCATCCTGGTTCTACGAAGAATGTATTTTTTTTGTTTGAGAATACGATATATTTGGTACTCGTTGCTCGATATGAACTAAATGTCAAGTCCGCCTAAATTTTTTGAAATTGTGCACCCTTATTAAAAATCCTAGGAAGTTATATTTGGACTGAACTTAAATTTTTGGTTTTGACTATTTGCTTGACAAAAGCAAATAAGTTAAACTTTTATATACCCATTCGAAATTATCTGTGGATTGATAAGAAAAGCGTTATGTCTAATTAGTGTTTCTACTACCGCGTTATTATTCATATTATTGGTACCATCCATAAATGCTCTTACGCCTCTACATCCTTCAGAGATGGCCGTGTTTCGGGAATTGGTAGATAATAACTTTACTCTTTCATACGGTGAAACTGGTCTTGAAATTGAACCTACCTCTTCTCAAAGCTTGTATGATTCAGGAACAAATAATCTAACTACAATCTCTTGTGGCACAGTGATAATGGGAGGATGTTTTTCTCATACTAACCAACTGACAGATGAACAAGAAGGAAAACTCATAGACACTATAGGATCTGGTAAGCTATTATACTATAGTTTTAGCTCCGATGCATGTTCTAGCCCAGCTTGTGCAGCAGCACATTTGACTATAAGTATACCTACTCTAAATAAGACTAACACCCTTAGTTGGACAAAGGAATCGTCGGACACACTTGAGAACTTAAATGCCCTTCAGCAAGATCTGCAGTCCATGACAGGAGGGTTTCCACTACGCTAAAAACCATCCTCCTGCCGTCGTGGATTGGTAGGATTTACTTCTTACTTTACTAATTCAGCTAAGTCCTCTGAAATTAAGGTTAGCATGACTGGCTCATTACCGATATCGATCTATGAATTGACATTGAGAGAATATGATAGTTTTATGTTAATCTGATTGTTTCTGTGTCATACAACTGAAGTCTTAGGTTGAACCCTATTGTTGGAACGGTCATCACACTGTCACTCATTGCGCCTGTCTCGTTTATGAAATTCTTAAAGGTATTATAAGGTTGTTAGGCAGGTCGAATATGAGCCATATATTATCAAATCTGTTCGTTTTATTTTTAGCATTCTTTCGCTTGTTTAAAAATTTTGTGGTAACTCACTAATAGAACAAGAATAACACTTTAATTTTTGGATATCATCAAAATCATAGATAAATTTTTATGTTATCATTCTAATATGCATAAAGTGAACGGGGAAATACATTACATCATTTGTCTTGTAAGTATCGCACTACTATTTATATTATTAATGCCCTTCATATATGCAGACGTACCTCTGCCAACAGGTCACCATATTTCTCTGGCTTGGGAATTGCAGTACAATAATTTTACTCTTTCATATGGTGAAACAGGGGTTCAAATTGAACCTACCTCTTATGAAAGCATGTACGATTCAGGAACAAATAATCTAACTACAATCTCTTGTGGCACAGTGATGATGGGAGGATGTGTTTCTCATACCAATAAGTTGTCCGATGAACAAGAAGGAAAACTCATAGATATCATAGCAAGCCGTGATCTTTTATATTATAGTTTTAGCTCAGACTCCTGTTCAAGCCAAGACTTGTGCGCCAGCACATTTGATTGTGAATGTGCCTAGTCTTAATATTACTAAAACTTATAACTGGACAAAGGAATCATCGGAGACGCTCGAGAATCTAAATGCCCTTCAGCAAGATCTGCAGTCCATGACAGGAGGGTTTCCACTACGCTAAAAACCAATCAATAAATTTGACCTCAAAACCTGCAAATAATGCAACTTCATCTGAATTAGACCAGAAAATGCTATAATTACTATCTTCCAATGAACCCAAAGATATTGCCACACTGGCTTACATTTGGGGATATCTGCGTGTTAGTATCAACAGATTGATTGACTTTCCTACCCATCCAACCATACTTCCAGGGGTGAATCGTGGTCCTATCAATAATCTCCTTTTTGTACGGAAATCTAATAACTCTAGTTTCACAGATATGTCTAAAATTGTATGGACTCAATTTATGATTTATTTCATATAAATTGGCTAAAAATATAAGAAACGTATAATGAAATAGTATTCAATTTCAGTACTTGAAGACTTCAATTCTACCTATTGCTAATTTTTTACCCTGTAGATATACTATTAAAAATTAAATAGCTGACGAAATATGTTGTGTCTTATACACAGTATCATGGATCAATTGAAAGACAAGCCTTTAGATTTGATAAAATTATGATGACAGAAGAGGCATATTTTAAATCAAGTTGTTGAATTTCCATTAGATTTAAACAGCCTTAAAACCTAAGCGTGAAGCGTGAATAGCCTTGGTTAGACAAAAAGCAGAAGTAACTGTAAATCAAATTAGAAAATGATTAGAAAAAAGATGAGATTGGTTAGAACAACCATTGTAACTGGAATTAAAGTTTCGTAAACAGAGAAATGAACTTCATGAGAAGATCATCATCGTTTGTAGAATTAGGCTAAGTATATTAAAAACTAAATCCCACAATAAATTTTTTTATATCTTTGAATAGTAAGTGATTTTTCTCCATTCACAAAGGGTAATAGCGATGAAATTAGGGCTAGATTTCTAACGATCTAGCCAATTAAGGGTATCTGTATGAAGTGTATAATGGCTGAAATTATTAAACTAGATGGGAAGAAATCCCTGTTGTTAAAAAGGGAAACTCTTAAGAAGCAGTATCTATTCAATTGTCAATATGGTCCGTACGAGAAAAGACAAATCACCAAAGGAAATTAAAGATGATATTAAAAAATTAAATCTTAATGAGGAAGAACAAACTAAGACTAGTCCAATAAAGGAAAAAATTGCAAACGATGTTCAAACACCAACGATATTTGAACCCAAGCTTGGCTTAAATCCAAAAAGCAATCAAATCCAATCAGCTAGAAAAAGTTTGAAAGATTCCAAAGAAATGAAGGATTCATTTAAAGAGAAAGACCATAAGGATAAGGAACAATTCAAGGATAAGGATAAGGAACAATTCAAGGATAAGGATAAGGATAAGGAACAATTCAAGGATAAGGATAAGGAACAATTCAAGGATAAGGATAAGGAACAATTCAAGGATAAGGATAAGGAACAATTCAAGGATAAGGATAAGGAACAATTCAAGGATAAGGATAAGGATAAGGAACAATTCAAGGATAAGGATAAGGAACAATTCAAGGATAAGGATAAGGAACAATTCAAGGATAAGGATAAGGAACAATTCAAGGATAAGGATAAGGAACAATTCAAGGATAAGGATAAGGATAAGGATAAGGAACAATTCAAGGATACACAGAAGGATATAAAAGAACATCCAGAAGCATTTAAAGGACTAGATAAAGGAAAGGATTGGATAGAAAAGCCAGATAAAGAAGATAAAGAAGATAAAGAAGATAAAGAAGATAAAGAAGATAAAGAAGATAAAGAAGATAAAGAAGATAAGGAGGAAAAGGAAGTCGAAAAGCCAGAGAAGGAAGAAGATAAGCCAATAAAGGAACAATTCAAGGATAAGGAACATGCGAAACCAGAAAAAGATCAACAAGAAGTATTTAAGATAAATCTAAAGGAACAATTCAAGGAGAAGGAGCAATTCAAAGATAAGGAACAATTCAAGGATAAGGAGAAAGAAAAGGAGAAGGAGCGGAAGGAGAAAGAAAAGGAGAAAGAAAAGGAGAAAGAAAAGGAGAAAGAAAAGGAGAAAGAGCACAAGGAGCATGTAAAGGACAAGCTAGAAGCAAAGGAACAATTCAAGGAGAAGGAGCAATTCAAAGATAGGGAGGAATTCAAGACCAAGCTAGAAGCAAAGGAACAACTCAAGGAGAAGGAACAATTCAAGGATAAGGAGAAAGAAAAGGAGAAGGAGCGGAAGGAGAAAGAAAAGGAGAAAGAAAAGGAGAAAGAAAAGGAGAAAGAGCACAAGGAGCATGTAAAGGACAAGCTAGAAGCAAAGGAACAATTCAAGGAGAAGGAGCAATTCAAAGATAGGGAGGAATTCAAGACCAAGCTAGAAGCAAAGGAACAATTCAAGGAGAAGGAACAATTCAAGGATAAGGAGAAAGAAAAGGAGAAGGAGCGGAAGGAGAAAGAAAAGGAGAAGGAGCAGAAGGAGAAAGAAAAGGAGAAAGAAAAGGAGAAAGAGCACAAGGAGCATGTAAAGGACAAGCTAGAAGCAAAGGAACAATTCAAGGAGAAGGAGCAATTCAAAGATAGGGAGGAATTCAAGACCAAGCTAGAAGCAAAGGAACAATTCAAGGAGAAGGAACAATTCAAGGATAAGGAGAAAGAAAAGGAGAAGGAGCGGAAGGAGAAAGAAAAGGAGAAGGAGCAGAAGGAGAAAGAAAAGGAGAAAGAAAAGGAGAAAGAGCACAAGGAGCATGTAAAGGACAAGCTAGAAGCAAAGGAACAATTCAAGGAGAAGGAGCAATTCAAAGATAGGGAGGAATTCAAGACCAAGCTAGAAGCAAAGGAACAATTCAAGGAGAAGGAACAATTCAAGGATAAGGAGAAAGAAAAGGAGAAGGAGCAGAAGGAGAAAGAAAAGGAGAAGGAGCAGAAGGAGAAAGAAAAGGAGAAAGAAAAGGAGAAAGAGCACAAGGAGCATGTAAAGGACAAGCTAGAAGCAAAGGAACAATTCAAGGAGAAGGAGCAATTCAAAGATAGGGAGGAATTCAAGACCAAGCTAGAAGCAAAGGAACAATTCAAGGAGAAGGAACAATTCAAGGATAAGGAGAAAGAAAAGGAGAAGGAGCAGAAGGAGAAAGAAAAGGAGAAGGAGCAGAAGGAGAAAGAAAAGGAGAAAGAAAAGGAGAAAGAGCACAAGGAGCATGTAAAGGACAAGCTAGAAGCAAAGGAACAATTCAAGGAGAAGGAGCAATTCAAAGATAGGGAGGAATTTTCGAGCAATTTCCAGCATTTTATTAGGCAAGACTTGCGACCTGAACTCAGTAAAAGCCCACTTAGAGGGGAATCAGATGTGGAAGCATTGAAAGAAAAACTGAAAAAACGCGCAAAAGACGCAAAAGACGCAAAAGACGCAAAAGACGCAAAAGAAGAGGACAAGCTCGCTGAAAATCCTTAATTTTTTTGTGTTAAAACATGTGGTTAGTAATTTCTGAGCCAGACGATAGCCCTGCCTTGTGGGCGTATGACAAACTCAAACAGGAAGGATTGGATCCTTTGGAACAAGTCACCCCCGAAGAGCTAAGCTACACGACCAAAATTAATTATAAACTTAATTCTGATAAATCTGAATTTAGGTTTTTTCTTCATGATGGTAGGGATATAGATAGCAATAACGTACAAGGTGTTCTAAATAGACTAACCTTTGTACATACAAAACACTTTGGTTACTCGTCAGATACCCAGTATGCAATTCAAGAATATAATGCATTTTTCTTGGGTTGGTTATCTTCCTTAAAAGCTCCTGTAATAAACTTTCCAATCCCTTTTGGATTCTCTGGAAAGTGGAGACATTTAGCGGAATGGACATGGTTAGCAAATATTGCGGGATTACCAACGACCATTTATTGCAATAATTCGAAAGCAAGTATGGTAGATAGTCCGCCCTCCGTTGACGAAGTATTAACTGTTATTGTAGCAGGAGGAGAATTATTTGGACCAGATGTCCCTGACGCGATAATCGACGGATGTGCAAAACTTGCAGACTATGCTAAGACAAAACTACTCGAAGTCAAGTTTTCACACATAGACGGAAACTTGATCTTCAACAACGCAAGCCCATTTCCTAATCTTCAATTAGGAGGCGAAAAAATAATTAAGAAACTCAAACAAATTCTTAAGGAAGGCGTTGATTGATGATTATTTTGGCAGGTATTCCTTCTGAAAGTCCATTGCAAATGGTAGGAGAAGAATTAAAATCCCTCAATTCTGAATTTATCTATCTTAATCAAAGAGAATTTGAAGATATTTCCTTAGACTTTTGTATTGAAAATAAAGAAATTAACGGAACATTGCAAATCAGATCAAATAGATATGAATTAAACGATCTGAGTGGTATCTATGTTCGCTTGATGGACGAGAACTTTTTACCAGAGATCGAAAATGAACCTCTAGGCTCTGAGCGACGCACAAAATGTAGGAGTCTTCATGAATCCATCTTCCTATTTTGTGAAATTGCACCTTGCAAGGTCGTAAACAGAATGTCTTCCATGGGCTCAAATTCGTCGAAACCCTATCAGGCACAAATTATTAGATGTCATGGATTTAATGTCCCTGAGACACTAGTAACCAATGAACCAAAGAGTGTTTTAGAGTTTAAGAGTCGCTTTGAAAAAATAGTATATAAATCAATTAGTAGTGTTCGTTCTATAGTCCAGGTATTAGGTCAAGAGGATTTAGAACGTCTTAAACTTATTTCTTGGTGTCCAGTGCAATTCCAAGAGTATGTCGAAGGTCTAAATGTAAGAGTCCATGTTATAGGCGATAAAGTGTTTGCTACATCTATTGAATCGGATTTCACAGATTATAGGTATGCAGCTAAATTTGGTGCAGATACAAAGCTGAAACCATATGACTTAGATCATGAGGTGAGCGAAAAATGTATAAGTTTATCTAAGGATTTAGAACTAGACTTCACTGGAATCGATCTAAAAATAAAGCCCAATAACGAAATCTACTGTTTTGAAGTAAATCCTAGTCCAGCATACAACTTTTATGAATCGAACGCTCATCAACCTATAGCTAGATGCTTAGCAGAATATTTGACAAGTAGAAATCGCAGTTGAATTTCAAAAAAACTGTATACATGCAAGCACTACATTAGCTAATTTAGCTAATCGGATAAACTTGAAAGATAATATATTAATTCTTGTGATCCACTTTTTTTAATTTTTCAATCAATGCTTAATTCAAGTAGTAACCTAAATTAACCGAAATATTTGAATCGATTTAAATTCAATTAAATGACAGATATCACCATTTTTATATTGTTTTTTAGTAATTTCGAAATTTTAGTAATTTCGAAAATTATTTCTTTGTTACATTTATCTTTACCGCAGGATCGCCCAAGAGCATATAATTCTGCGCATCAGATCTTAGGATGAACTCCTCTGCAATCGAGGTATATAATTTTTCAGAAAATTCACTTTGTTTTTTTGCCTGATCTATCCTGTTAACAATTACCGCATTTTCAATGTCATAGCGCTTATTCATTTCTTCTAGTGACCGTCCTACTGGCTCTGCTGACAGTAGTGACCTACAACTATCAATGAAAGGGACAATTCTATTATCGTACCCATGCAAAGGATCGGGGTTCTTTGGATCATCAAAACCTTGCAGCCAAGCCAAGTCCACATGTCCAATGTAAGCAATCGGTCCACGGTCATGCGCCAATAATGTCTTCGGCATGTCTGAAACAAATCCCTGTTGACTAGAGATTTGTACTCTGCCCTGTTGCCAGTGTTGAAAATCACTCTGTGAAGGTGTACCATAACCAAAACAAGCAAACTGGAAGAATATTGCGCCTTCTAGAAATCCTTCGTCAACAGGAATGTCATAGGATGTGAAAAGAATATCATCAAGCGGCATATCTTCTCCCCCCTGGCAATAAATTGCCCCGTTTAATTTTTTCTGAGTGAGAAAATTTTCATTTAAAAATCCAGCCCCATGCGATGCTGTAAATACAAGTGCAGGTTTGTTTTGTTTTAAAGATTGCATCAAATTAGATTTGGAAGCTTGTTCCCCAAGTAATGTCTTTGTCTTAAAATGCAGTTTTGATGAAACATATTCCGAAATGGGTTTCACAAGATATTTAGCACTGTAAAAAGTCGGATCGCTTGGTCCGAAATCAGTGCCCATTGCAAAGACTTCTCTAGATGCAAGAGTAGACTTATTTTGTTCGAGCCTTAGAATTTTGTTTATATAACTTGTAATTTGTTCTCTCGAATCGAAGTCTATTCTTCCTACGAAGCCAGCAGAATCTAAAAGGGACTGAAATTTGAATGGGATTAAATCTGGGTCGCCAACAATTAGAACATATCGAGGAACTTTTTTTCCTTCTGCGAGTGGCGAAGTATAATTATCTCGAAACCAGTCAGACCATTGATTAGGCATTTCCCCGTTGAAGAACAACGGAACTTTAGGATTGGTCATTTTTCTATGTTTCGCTAAAGGTTGAAGAACATCAATAATGTCAGAAACATGTTTGTCCTTGGAACTCACTAAAAACGTCCAACCCATCTGATCTACATCATTGATGTCTATTATTGGTGTTAATTCTCTACGTAATATGATAGGAGCACCGAATTTGAAACTGGTAGTTAATTGGGTAGACTTTAACAAGTTTGTAATTTCATGTTGATTTTGTAATGCATAATCAAAAACATTCATACCAAAAATTTCTTGTGAAATTGGAGGATACAGTAATTCTCTGGTTGATGGATTAATGCCGTTACCAAAAATTATCATTATTTACCAAACAATGCAAAAGTATTTAAATTGTTCTAATGAAATCATTCGAGTCAACGTAAAAAATTCCAATCACAAATTATTAGAAAGTTTCCACAGGTCACGCCAAGTGCATAAGAATGATCTATTGGAAACCTGTGACTTATGAACATCACAATGGGTGGGGAGCGAGGCATCATCGCTACACTATGTAGGAATGATTTTAAAAATATCACTCAAATGAATATATTAATTATAGTAAAATAGAACCCCTTGAGTTTTAACCATATGACGCAAGTGAGACAAAATCAAATGCAGAATATTGGTTTAGAAAGATAGACCTTTATCCTTATTTCATACAATTTCCATTAATTGTTAAATTGTTACCAGTTCAGTGTGCAATTCTCATCCTATATTTATATGATTTGTAAATAAATTTGGAGTTTTCCTGATTCCATTCAATATCAAAAAACTATAATCGCTAATTAGATATCTCCGCCATATTATCCACAAATACAAATCCTTCCCATTTGGAATTAGTTCCCAAATTAGGGATTGCAAAATTAGCAAGTGGATAACCCTGTATTACATACTTTTTGCCAGTGGCATTATATCCGATCGACGAGATTATTCCACTTTCATCGCTAACAATAAGACTCCCTGCATAAGGAGCAAAAGCGTCTGACGAAGCCTTTAAAATTGAAGAGTTATTTCCTTTTGGTCCTTGACTAAAGAATGAAATATACATTCCAGCTATGGGATTTGAGATATTAACATTGTGATTCAGAAAATGACACTGTTCGTTATCTAATGTTGGCATTTCTTTGTCAAAACCAGGTAGCGTGAACTTTACAGTTGTAATATTACCGTCATTTGCTATAGCGTAAAGTCTTTGTGCAGATTGACTTCCAACTATGAGCTTTCCGCTAATAGGACCAAAGTTCGAAGGTGCTACATCAAGACATTCAGATATAGTTCTTCCAAAGGTTTTGCCAACATTAGAAGCCAGCATTCTAAAATTCCCATTTGGGTCAACGCTCCATACACTTCCATCAAATGTTGAAACCAACATGTTTTTATCGAATGAACCCTGTATGTCGAAGGTAATTTGTGTGTGTTAACCCTGAAAGTAATTGAGGGGCTAAATTACTGGTAAGATTCGCAAAAATAGTGCATTTCGAACCTGCCGGATCAATTCGCCATATGATAGGTCCATTCGAGACATATACGTTACCAACCCCAAACTTGTAATTTTCAGACCTTGCGATAGCTATATGAGACTCTGTTCCATCGATTTTAAAGCAATTTCGCGCAAAAGGGTAGAGTTCACCTTGGGTAGAAACGCTGTTTATTTCTCCATTTGTTACTGTAGTTATAAGAAACTTACTTCCAGTCCAAGCTATATCCGATGGTGGATATTTTAAATTAGAAGGTATATTTTCAACAAATGGAACAAGAGCGTTATCCCCATGCGACGTTTCAGTTATCGAGATTAAAAAAGTAATGAAAGTAAGAGCTATTATGCTGGGAGTAAATGAAAGATCTTTTTTTTCTGTTCACCTAATAATCACTTTTTTATTTCCACACAATCTAGATCCTATCATTCATGAAAAAATGCATGCATATAAGCTTGATGATACTTTGTGCTTTTTGAAATGCAAGAAAACAATGAGGATGTGACATTCTGAAAATGTTATGGTGGTTCAGCGTTATCCTTTTCTTACCTTCGATGCAATTGCTGACTCATATCTTCATCTGTCACCAATGAGCGTCTTTTTTTGGCGTCGAAAAAATAAAATAATAATTCAAAATGGAGCTTTTAAAAAATTAATTAATTAAATTATTATAGTGTCATAATAATTTGAAGTATTTAGCTAGGTAGAGTCTTATGAGGACATTCTAGAAATAATTTTCGGACGAGCAGTGCATTAAAATCAATAGAAATAGAAACAATTAGGTGTAAAGGTCCTCAGATAAATCCCAAATTTGACACAATGTTTTTAGTGAAGTTCGAAATTACGAAGACATGAGTGAATGTGACAACAAGAAATATTTCGGCATAGTGGAAATTACTGGAAAAATCTACTTGAATGAGTATTATAGCCGTGGTGGTAACAGCGATGCAGATACGTTGAGACTTTACATAACACCAGATTCTATTAAATTTCGAAAAAACGAAAATGAAAATTGGCTATATTCGCTACATCTATTTGATAATGCATTTATCTACAATGAAGCGGATGGAAAAAGGACGAAAATAATAAGCAAAAATAATGACAAAAATCAAAATTATATCAAAATCCGATTACAAGGGATCGATGCGCCTGAGCTCCATTATGCAGGTGATAAGGGAGATCTATTCCTTTATCCAGATATATTTTCCAAGTATATGTCCCTAAAGGAATTATTCAATTTCAGGCAAAATTGGGGAGCCCGATCTACAAAAGAGCTCGCAACCTATTTAGAGCAATTTGCTGTCAACGAAGATAAGGAAAAGGTCGTCCATGTAAACGCTACTTCCAGCATAAATGCACCAAGTGATTTATTTGATCGATATGGCAGAGCTATCGCAGACATTCATATCCAAGAAGCTAAGAATACTTTGAATCACTGGCTAGTTGAAGAAGGGTGGGCGATTGCAGATTTCTATGATTCTATGTCCAATGACGAAATATCAGATTTAAGAAATGCAAGTATAGCCGCATCAAGTTTAAATAAAGGAATTTTACCGAATTACAAAAAAGATCTTGTCCCATTTGATTATAATTTAACTCTTGAACACGAGGCAATTGAATTTATAGATATTGATAAAGGACCATTCAATATGCCAAAATTCTTCAGAAAACAGGTAGACTATGAAATACTTAAAAAGAGTGGATACAAAGTGAAGACTTTAAAGAATTTTATTGAATCTAGAAAAAGTAAATGTTACATGGTTGAAGATTTCCTTGCTCAAAGACATTGTGCTCAAGAACACTATCTGGCAGAATTTATTGACGATAATGGTTTCATGAACGTTGAACCTGGGAGTTTAGTAAACATCGAAAGTGGATCCCAAGTCGAAGCTCCTAATATTATTAATAATTGGTCTGCGGTTTGACGGTTTGACGGTTTGACGGTTTGACGAATAGTTCGAGATTAAGAACAATAATATGATAAGCTGAGTATCATTGCTAATCGCAAGTTATCGATAAATCTCAGTGAACTTACTGTGTGGTGGCAGATTGAAAGTTATTGTTGATCTCATAGTTCTAAGGGGTATGCCAAATTTTGATTCATTAATGATACACACGAAGTTAAAACCATTTTATAGTTTCAATAACAATTCCAATAATATGCGACATGAAGTAAAACCTATGATCAAATTCCAGTGTGGGATTGATACAAGATATATATAAGTTGAATTAGAATATCATCCCTATCTATTAGCTACTGATTGATATACTATCAAAATAATTATTTTATTTGTGGATTCATATTGTAAACAATACCCATACTGCCAGCCCCATGTCATAATTCCTGACTAATACCTGTACCAACAACAAATAATATCGATTCGATTATTTTGAAATTTCTTATAATTCACGTTGACTTAGCCATAAAATAATCAAAACTTTAAAGCCAAAAAATTGTCAAGGGCAATAATAAACTTCAAAGCTTCCTACTAGTAGATAACAAAAGCTAAATAATAATAAATCAACAGAACCCCTATACATGCTAGGACCGAATCCCACTGATACCGGGTGAGCGTGAACTGAACCCATTCGAAAGTTGTATGATCAATGTGTTGTCATATTTATCCGGGAAAATTTATTTTGCATTTACTCAGCTAATTTGCATTTACTCAGCTGATTATAGATTATTTCATATAAACATCCCCGGTTTTTCATTTATGAAATTATTAGGTGGACGCAGGTGAAGGCTCTATTATAAAAAGGAAAGTTAAAGTTAACAAAACTCATAGTTCAACTAATTTAAATAACTCCCAAGGCTTAGTATACATCTAAATGTATCAATCAAGAATTATTTGGCTTAATAATAATTTCAAGGCCTTGACGAAAGGATATGATCATCATCTGTGTCGCTGACAGGGTTAACTATTGCAATAACAGGCAGCAGGAGAGGATCTGAGCTATCGCGTATTGTGAAAAATCTCGGTGGTAGGCCATATGTTGCTCCTACAGTAGGAATTGAGGCGGATTTAAAGACCCCAGACAACGCTATTGTAGAGTTCATAAAAAGGATAACAAAACAGGACGTCGACTATATGATCTTTATGACTGGCCCAGGAGTCTTCTCTCTTATGTCTATAGCTAAGAGTTACGGAATGGAAGAAGACTTAATCACAGCTTTGCAGAAAGTTAATGTTATCGCGAGAAGCACAAAACCCCAAATGGTATTGAAAAAATATGGTATAGGGACGCATTTGATTCCACATGAGAGTACAGCCAAAGGTATTTTGAAGCTGCTCAAGAATATAGGAATGCAAGGAAGAACTATTGGTATATTATGGCATGGTGGGTACCAGATGCAATTGAAGGAGGAACTATATAGGTCAGGAGCAGCAAATGTAATCGAAACCTCTACTTATAAATATTCTTTTGAACTTAATAATGATGGTGCTTCAATTCTCACGTCAATGGGATTTAATTATGTTGTTCCTAAGTTGGGAACGGTGATCCACCTAATAGGGGATATTATTGCAGGTAGGATTGACGTAATAACCTTTACAAGTCCTCCTTCCGTACATGGACTTTTCAAGATCACTAACATAAACCATACAATAGGATCATTAAGAGATTCTCTTAATACGAATGTAATAGTTGCTGCAGTAGGTCCCTCAACTGAAGAAGCGATCAAAGAAAATAAGGTTGTTGTTGATGTTATACCCCAAATCTACAAGATGGGTGCAATGGTCAAGTCAATCAGTGATTACGTGAGTCTAAATAATCTCAAAAAGAAACAATGTGAAGAATTAGAATCTATAGATATCGAAGAAAAGAATTTATGCTCTTAAGAACTGATCCCGGCATAGAACTGACACCTATCATAGAACCAGGCAAATTATTCGCTAGTGATATTACATGTCTGTGTTTTAAAAATTAAGATAGCCAAAGACTAATAGAAGATGAGATAATACTCCCTGTGTAGAATCTTTATTCTTTATTGGAGCTGTAGTGTCGTTGTTTTTGTATGATAGAAGTAATTTCTACGGGTTAAGAAAAATCTCCTGTCATCTAGTCAATCTCCCTTGGTCCCGCGGGTTACTGTCATTTTTTATTACGGAAAATATGAAGAGAATTTTCCGTTCCTTCTATATTCGAAAGGGACCACATTGCAACTACTGACTTACAGCTGGACCAACCGGTGCTGACAATTCCATAACGTGGATTCACCTAGTTTGGTTGGTCCTAAGCTTCTTTTGTTTTCCAGATTATGTGGCCATCCAAATTTTCTGTAGGTACTATAATGGTCTGTTCTACAAATCCCATTATAATTAAATGCAATATTATTAATCAATACGAGCCTATTTCTGCAGAATGTCAATGCTCTCAGTTAAAAAAGAAAAGTCCAACAGATAGCAATCGAATTCTAAACCTTGTTAATATAGTTGGTTACAATAGTAATGATAGGAAGATAAGAAATTGAGAAGAAGAGTTGAAATAATGGGCAAGTCTATAACTGCCAAGAATAGTCATGAACATGTCACTACTGATAGAGATAACATCAAGCATTTGCAATTTTTTATGAATGGTCAATGGCGGCACAGTGATAAATGCAAACAATTAGCAAACAAAGACTGTGGAGTAAAGGCAGTAAAGAACAGTTAGCCTAGACAATTAAGCTTATTCAACAAACTAAAAGATTTAGGCTTTAATGGAATAAAAAAGAATGATGACTGACAATTTAAGATTATGCCCGATATGCAATAAAGGTTATATGAGGCCTATCAGTGAAATTGC
>CAVPGE010000034.1:0-46146 GCA_963703885.1 uncultured Nitrososphaerales archaeon | reverse complement strand
ATAACAAACTAAAGAAAAGGAATTAGTAGGCTCGGCCGAGTATCTAGCAGATCACAAGTTTGATAGAACAATCAAGACAATGCAGACTAACATACTGCAGCATAACCAATCTAAGAAACTTGAAATATTAAGAACAGCACAAGAGTTAGAAAATCAAGGCTATCCAATAACCAAGATATGTGATAGAATTACAAAGGCATTACAGGGACCAAAGTATGAAACAAGTGGTAGTTATGTTCGTAAAGTACTACCACCCAAGTATAAGGACCAAGAGCAAATGGCTACAGCACTGAATCCGGCCTCATTATCAACAAAAGATTTTGTTCCTTGCAATTCAGTATTATTTGATGTTTAGTTTTGCTGATAAGATTCAGCCTGACTCTTGACAGTGTTTGCTATCTTTTCACAGGCAGATTTACCGAAACCCAACTCTAAACAATTTTCAATATAACCCTTTTCTCCAAGATCACGAAATTTTTCAATTTGTTCTTGGTCAAACGTGTCTAAAGTACTCGATTGCCCGAATGTCTTCTGAAAAGAATTTCCTATTAATAATGACATCATGAAAAATATTGAAAAAAGAAGTACTATGCCTGTTTTCTCTTTATTCCATATTTAGGTCGATGGAAATTAAACTAATAAACTTTTAAAAATTTTTCAGAATTGATTCATCGAGTTTATGTTCTTTGTGATAATTTTTATTGCAATTCTTGCAGTGAAAACTTCTTCAAATGAGGCAATCTTGTTAATTAGTCAGTTAGTTAGGTAGTTGCTTAGTGCTGTCGTCGTTGCTATTATCTGTTAATTCTGGATTGTTATTCTTGGGATAGATTGGCAATGTTGGTTTGAACGTTGGCCCACATTCTACAATTTTATAAATCTGTGCCTCTGAAATACATAATGTCTTTGCCGCTTCTATTCTATCCGCTGGCTTTTCATTCGGATTATTCATAATTTGTTTACAGAGATTAACACAATTTAGCAAATCATCGATTAGTCTTTGAGACCTGTACTTTGCAGAATCCATGTGAACCTTATCCCAGATTTTTGCGTCCTCATCCATTATCCGTTTAACATGTCTGTAATACGTGGCTTCACTGATCTGTAACTCGTTCATAATGTCTCTATGACTTTTACCTAACTCTAGATTTTGCTCCATGAATTTACGGATGAAATTACATTCTGCTTCTACCAGATTTCTTGATTTCTTACTCACGGTTATTTTACTATCATATACTCTCATAATCACAACAGATTAGTTTTTCGATTGTTACGTTTCTGGTCATTAAACTGTTTTACAAATTCATCTTTCTGATCTTGTGTTAATCTCTTTGGAGTGTTGTCAAACTGATCTCTAGGAAATTGAATAACTCTGTACTTTGAATCTGCTGTGAATCCACGATTGATTATCTTCTGTTATAGTTAGTCAATTTACTAACTTTTCCTCCATGTCGGCTAATATAACAAATTTCTCTTCTGCAGGATTAACTTCAGTGATATCATAAGCAAAGACGATAACATGAATCAATTAGAAGAGTTTAAACTATAGATCCACGATTTGTACAAAAACAAGCACTCGTGTAAAGAAATGAGGAAAATTGAAGAACGGCAAATAAGAGATGAAATTATTCATCTAAACGAAATGTTGAAATTAAAAGACCTAGAAATCGCAGAACTAAAGGATAACATACGAAGGCGTAAAAATCTAACAGACCTGCTGCTAATGGGATTTGACCCTAAAAAACCGTTTGATAGGTTTGAAGGGACTTCAGAGGAGATATTAAAACAATTAGATGCGTATGATCAATCAGCGAGATACGTAATCGCCCTGCGTAAGAAAGATGATTAGAAAAACTCAACGGATCAGTAGATCGTTTTTTCATCGATTGGATCGTCAGGTTCGAAATCTAACAAAAAGCCTGGAAGAGTTGGATATTTCATTTGTTAATTATCTCTACCTCTACCATTACAGGATTTGTTATGTAACTCCCAACAATCTGTAAATTGCTCCTTATTACAATTTTGACAGGTATAGGTTGCACCTTCAGGTTTTTTATTTTCATCTATTTTATTATCAGAAAATATCTTATTACACGAATCTGACTCAATTCGATAATTTTTCATATCCTTTTTCATATCACCGTTAAGATATTTTATTTCTCCAAAAATATTGCTGTAATAATTGCGATAATTAGCCTTTTTGAAATATCGAATCAGGGAAATGGTCACTCTCGTAATCTGAAATAAATTGTCTAATCGTCTGTTTATTGTTATTTTTATCATATAGTCCTATGTCCTCCAGCCCAATTCGATATTTTAGATAGGACAAAATCTCCACTAATAACCAGTTTTCAGGAGGGAGTTTGCAATTCTTAGGCAACAATATAGGTGAATGTTGTAAGAAATTATCGAATATGGGTGAATTCGATAATAAAGATATTTTTTCATCTTCAATTGGTATCAAAGGTTTATAGATTTTCTGTCTTTTGTCGATAATAGAATCTTCCTCTTCTATAAACCCGTTATTATGTAACTCATTAAGAAATACTTTTTTAAGATTATCAACAGTAGTTACTTTACCAAATCTAGATTTGTATCCTTGAACTAATTCCTTAGTTGTTACTGCTATATTCTCTTCCTTTTTACCTCCATCCTTAGATTCATCAGGTTCAGTTTTTGAACTGAATAATGGATAAAATACTTCTTTGAAGAATTTCATTTTATAAGAAGGTAAACCATTAAGATTTTGGGTAATTGCTAATACTTCCGATAAATCTTCAAGTGTTGCAATGGTACTAATATCACCTTTTAATGATAGTTTAGGTCTGTTATCTGATTTGACTAATGGTATTATATTTAACAATGAAAAGATTCTTTTTGTGTTTCTTACATCGGTTCCTTTTTCTGCCTTAAGTGCTTCTCCTAATATTCCACCGTAGGGAATCCAGATATCACTTTTTGATAATGATAATGATAGATTTTGTTTAAGATATAAAATACATTGTTTGGCTTTCTCTTTCTCATTATCAGACACTATTAATTGATCTTGAATCATTGATGGCAAGCCTTTGATTTGTGCTATTA
This sequence comes from uncultured Nitrososphaerales archaeon, assembly GCA_963703885.1. Taxonomy (GTDB): domain Archaea; phylum Thermoproteota; class Nitrososphaeria; order Nitrososphaerales; family Nitrososphaeraceae; genus TA-21. The sequence goes on along the minus strand of CAVPGE010000034.1, from coordinate 43,062 downwards.
GTTGATTTGATTCTTCATATTTCTTTGATACCATATTAGGCGAAGTAATCAAAAACCTGCTAACTATTTCGGGCCATGTGGGCCAATTTGATTCGTCTTTAGCACTGCAGAAAATACAAGCGGGCCATCCCTTAACTACTACCTTCTTGGTTTGTATTCCGCCTCTATCTGTTTTATCTACGTAATCATATTCAATCTCTTGTGTATCATGGGATAAAATGGGTTTTATCATATTCCATAAGTCAGAGTGTGGTGGCTCAAGAAATACTAAAACAATTCCATTAAGGTCTATTAGATTTTTGGACACTGCATATAATTTTGATAATTCTTCTTTTTTGGATTCTCTTAAACTCTCTTCAGTATTTTTATCTTTGATGATACTTTTTAATTCGTTAATTAGAGGTTCAATTGATTCATTATTAATATCTACAAGTATGCCTTTCTGTCTTACTAAAACCATAGGTGACATTTTTCCAATATACCAGATCTTTGATTTAGGAAAATATTGCAATGATTCAATTACGGGGTATGTTTTTCCTTCACTTGTAGGGGCCAAAATACCTAAATTAATAGGGTCTTTTGTATCAGCACTAAGAGCAGTATAAATAATTTGTCGTATTAAAGAATCTTCTTGCTTTACTGTCTTCTTTACTACATTTATGACATATTCAGTATATGATCTGTTTTCAATATCTGGTGCTTTGATTTTATTATCATCATCACGACCCTTTCCATTGTTATTGTTATTGTTATTGTTATTGTTATTGTTGTTATTGTTGTTATTGTTGTTATTGTTGTTATTGCTGTTAATCTCTCCAAATAAAGAGTGGCCAAATGGTCCTCCATGTTCTAGCCATTCTTTGTCTTGTTCTGCCTTTATTAGATCAGCGATATGATCGACATTACCTTCCTTAATTGCGTCATTAATATTATCTTTAAAATCCATAAAAATAACCTACCTTTTAGTAGGAACCTCGGTAGCCGGGTTCGATGTAAGGACGACGTTTTGATCTTTCCTTCAGTGCCCTATCAATTGCGTCATTAATGTACTGAAGCAGATACGCCTTAAATCCAGCGAAATCTCTTTGAAGGCAATCAATTTTATCAATTATTAGTAGATCTTTATCGTCCGAGGTGCTCATTATTATTAAGCAGCCTCCTTAAAGTCTAATTCTTCTGCGATAGCCTCGATTACCTCTTGATATTCCCGTCTATATCGAATCTCTTTGGCTTTCCTATGGATATACCCATGCAGTAAATTGTGTCGTGTTCCATCCCCATTCATGGGGATTTTGTGACCATTTTCAGAAATGACAGTAGGGAATAGATAGATAAATTCGTCACAGACAGTACATTTTTTTCGGAGTATTTGATTTTGTAAGGTCAAATATCAAACACCTCTTGCCTTTTTCTGACGTCGTTATTCTTCCATAGACTACGTAATTCATCTAAGTAATACGCTGAATCACTAAGTTTAAAAATTGGTTTTATCTTTATATTCATTAATAGAACATCCCCGTTCTAAATCTGCCGTGTGGTTCTGGACGATCCCATTTTGACCAGAGCCAACGTTTTTATTTTTAATATCTATCTGTTTTTCGAGATAATCGCAATACCGTTGGAGTTTTTCTATGACAGAATCTAACTGCGAATTTTGTGACGTTATGGTTTAACCTCCTGATAATTAAGCAGTTTTGTTATTACATCGTTGAAGGAATCACCAGTTTTTCCTAAATTCTTCAATGCCTGATAATTCTCTCTTGTTATTGCGATTGTGATTAACTTGTTCACATGCAACAGTTACAAGAGTTATATACTAGAGAACTATTGTGAGATACCTATTCCTAACTAAATTGAAAAAATAATTGATTGTTATTGATATGTTGTTAGGAAACCCTTAAGCAATCCTACTTCGTCAATTTTAGAAGTAGTAGTAAGGGAAGCGGTTCTTTGTTTTCCTTTGTTGATAACTCGCTCTGCTGCTACCTTTTTAATAACTTCGCTAATCATGTTCGCACATAATTGATTTTGTTCAGGTTGGATATTGTTCGTTTGGATATTGTTCGTTGTTACACTTGCCACTCTTTGAGCAGTCTTAACAACATTATCATCCAACTTAAAGCGTTTTGACATTTTCTCTAACACGTTATAACTTTCTTGTAGAGCAATTTTGATTAATCTTCTATATATATAGGGAAATGGAATTTAAACTATATTATTTTACTATTGTATAGTCATAAACGTCAGTCTATCAATGATTTATGTTGTTCCTTGTAGCAGACTGACTGAGCATATTAGACTTTTAGATTTAAAAAGTTTATTTACAACAATATTATATCACTATTATAAATATACATACGTTAAAACGACCTTTAATAAGTTTGTTCATGAATTATTTAAAATGTGATTTTATGTTTCAGAAACGAATTTAATGTATGCTTTTCTAAATAATCATTGGGAATTATTATGGTAGATAATATCGTAATTATTGATGTCGTAGGATTGGAAAAAAAACATATTTCGAGTGATCTAACTCCAAATATTTACCAAATAGCAGAGGAAGGACAGCTTCAGAAACTGCAACCTGTATTCCCTGCAGTAACATGTACCTGTACAATCAAGCATACTTTCGGGGACTTATCCGGATGAGCACGGAATAATTTCGAATGGCTTCTATGATCGAAAGAATTATTCTGTGTCATTCTGGGAGCAATCTAGTAACCTTGTAGAATCAAAGAGAATTTGGGACGTCATAAAAGAGAATAAGGTAGATCACAAATGTGCAGTGCTCTTCTGGCAAAACATAATGTACGCTAACGCTGATTTTGTACTAACCCCAAGACCCCTTCATATGGATGATGGTATGGTTATGTGGTGCTATGGTAAACCAGCAGCATTATATGATGAACTTGTTAAGAGGATAGGTGATTTTGACTTGACTTCATATTGGGGACCATTGGCATCTTACAAGTCCAGCGAGTGGATAACAAACGCTACTGAACTGGTATTAGAACAAAGGCCTAATGTTCTCCTCACGTACATACCTCACTTGGATTATGTTTTTCAAAAATCTGGCACGAGTGTTTACGATGCAAAGGAGATCAAATTTGTGGATGATTTGATTGGGAGAATTGTTAATAAAACAATCGACATAGGTACGAGAGATAAAACACAATTCATTTTGCATTCAGAATACGGATTTTATGATGTTGACACAGATATTTCATTAAATAGAATACTGCGTGATAATGATTTGCTTTCTGTAAGAAAAATACACGGTAAGGAATACCTTGATTTAGAATTGAGCAAAGCATTTGCTATGGTTGACCATCAAATCGCACATATATACATAAAGGACCAACATGTTGATCAGGTAAAAAAAATTCTTGAAAATACAGATGGTGTTGATAAGGTTTTGGATAAAAATGGGAAGAAAGAGTTCAATGTAAATCACGAAAGAAGTGGAGAGTTAATTGCCATTTCAGAAAAGAACAAATGGTTCAGTTATTATTGGTGGTGGGACGAAGAGTATGCACCTCCATTCGCTAGAAAAGTCGATATTCATAGAAAACCAGGGTACGATCCTTCAGAATTATTCTTTGATCCAAGAACGCGGTCTATACCATTAAATGGTAAATTAGTCAGAGGTTCACATGGCAGAATTCCACTCTCAGAAGAAAATTCAGGATACGCATTTTATGTTTCTAATAAAAAAGATGATGTAGAATTAAATAAGGAAGGGAACATCAATGCCACGAGCATTGGAATGTACTTGAATAAAGTTTTAACATAACGACTATGAGCTATGTCCTTTAAGTTTTCCATAACCTTATCTTCATTTAAAGATTTAGAGCCATTAAATGACACCCTAAAAAATCTTAAAAAATGTCAACTTGGGGCATTAGAAATGTATGGAGAACCAAGGTTAGTCGATGTTCGCCAGACACTTGACCTATGTCAAAGTTACGGACTGAGAATCTGTGGAATCACCGGGATGTGGGGGGCAAGTGGCTATGAATCGAACAGGATTTTGCTCACCTCGGATAAATCCACATTTGATAAAACTATGGAATATATCAAATCCTGCATTCAGATGTGTAATGCACTTGGAGGCAGCATATTTAATATCTGCATATTTAATGACGACTCGTATCCAGAAATAGATGCAAATCATAGAGTTTATCCTGATTATGTCAAGAAACGTTTCTTATCTAAAATAGTGGAGAAATTAAGGGAATTATCCAGATTTGCAGGGGATTATGGAGTAGATTTGCTGATTGAACCATTAAATCGATATAGTACACCATTTTGCAGCACGGCCACCGATGCATTGTTCTTAGCTAATACAGTACAAGAAGATAATCTTGGAATTTTACTTGACACATTTCATATGAATATTGAAGAATCTTCGATGACGCAGACAATTGAAGAATCACGATATTTGCTAAAACACATGCATATCTCAGATAATAATAGAAAAATGCCCGGGCTAGGACACATTAATTTTGGCGAAATCATAAACTCTCTTAAAAGAATAAACTTTGGTGGTTTTTTGAGTTTTGAACTGTATATATCCTCCAAAGACTATCAAAAAGATATATTGTACGGTATCGACACTCTTACGAAAGTCAGATAGAACCGTTTGTACTGGAATAGTTTGAGTTAGGGTTTAATGAAAAATAAGTTAGTCGGACTATCGGGAAACCTTACAAATTTTTGTATTTTGTAATGGTCAGATGTTATTGCATTTGGTGAAATGCCTATAATTTAAGTAATGACTTTTTAGGCACAATTTTTAATGGAAGTTTATTGAAATGTAGGATAGTTTTATCTGTAATTTGGTGCAAGATTAGATAAGTTCCTACCCTAATAATGAGATCTAAAACATGAGATGGATTATCCATCTATAATTTACAAAATTAATAGTTTATGAATATAAATTCAATTTTATGCTTGTTGCGGAGGTCGAGAATATAATCTGGAGATAATTAGCAAAGAACGATACCCTGAAGAAAAACTGAAGACAGAATTATATTGACTTTATTCACAATCAATAGAAAGTTGTTAGTAAACCTCAGTGAGATCGAGAAAAATAATCGATTTGCAAGAGACGTAGATAAGGGACTCTCTGCCAAACGTAAGTACGTACCCCCAAAATATTTTTACGATAAAATAGGCTCAAGATTATTTGAAAAAATTTGTGACCAGCCCGAATATTACCCTACGAGGACTGAGACAAGAATTTTGTCTACCCATATGGATACTATTATTAAACTAATAGGTGATCATAGAAAGAGTTTAAACATAATTGAATTGGGAAGTGGAAGCTCAATTAAGACGAAGCTATTGCTTAAAAATTTTTTATCAAAAAGGCGGATTCATTATTTTCCAATAGATATATCACAGTCTATTTTAGATATATCTGTAAAGAATCTAATTAGCGAGTTCAATAACCTCCAATGCACTGGAATATGTTCTGAATATATTGAAGGGCTAAAGAGGATAAATGACCTTATATTCGATTCTCCTAATTTTTCCTACCAGAAGCTGATTATATTCTTTGGCTCTACTATTGGGAATTTTGAACCAAATCAAGCTCGCACTTTTATGTCGAACATAAAAAAGCAAATGACTAATCAGGATATGATGCTTGTTGGATTTGATTTGCAAAAAGATCAGAGAACTATGGAAAAGGCCTATAACGATGCAGCTGGAATCACCGCGAAATTCAATCTGAACATACTGGCTAGAATCAACAGGGAACTAGGAGGAAGGTTTAATGTTAAATCATATTATCACAAATCATTTTACAACCAATCAGCAAACAGGATTGAGATGCATATAGTTTCCAAACACGATCAAGAAGTTGAAATAAAATTACTAGATAAAATATTCTCTTTCCATGCTGAAGAATCTATACACACTGAAAATTCCTATAAATTCTCACTAGATGAGATAACAACCCTAGCCACTAAAAGTGGTTTTAAGATTGTGACGAATTTTACTGATCTTGGAGGACGATTTTGTTTAAGTTGTTTACGCTAAATCCTTAGCACATCTAAACCCTGAAAATAAGATTCTCTCATGTGGCTTGAAATAATTTCGATAACTATTTCTTATTTGGCTTTTTGAAGTGGCAAAACTGCCACCTCTTAGAACTTTCTGGTTAATAGACCATTTGTCAGTATACTCTTGAAATCTTGATTTAAATCCTGGATACAGAACGTATTCAGAAGAGGTCCATTCCCACACATCGCCAATCATTTGATGACATCCGTAATAGCTCTTACCCTTTGGGTAGGTGCCTATATCTGATGCCGACCACATCCATGATTCCAATAAATTCGCAAGGTCATCTGTTGGTAATTCATCTCCCCAAGGATACTTGGTTTTTTTCTTTAGTTCTTCATTCCATGATGATGCCTTCTCCCACTCTGCCTCTGTAGGAATTCTTTTTCCCATCCACCTAGCAAATGCATCCGCTTCATAGTAACATACATTAGTAACTGGTTGTTCTGGTGCCACTTTAGATAAACCACGAAAATCCTTCTTATACCATTGCCCATCAATGGTTTCCCAATATAAGGGTGCGTTCCAATTGTTTTGTCTTATAAGATCCCATCCATCAGCTAGCCAGAATCTATAGTCTTCATATCCTCCATTTGTCATGAATTTCATATAATCTGCGTTAGTAACAGGGTAGATGTCAATTTGATACGGATGTAGATATACCTTGTGTTCTGGAAGTTCGTTATCATAACTAAAACCAGAACTATCGAACCCCAGATAATAAATTCCCCCTGGAATGGTCACCATCCCTGTTTCTACATTTGTATTTGGTTTTTTTAACTCGTTCATATTTTTTGGCGTATAATTATCAGTAGGATCTTGGTAGCGGTTAAAATAATGCTGAAAGTCGTAAATCATCAATTCCTGGTGTTGCATTTCATGCTGATTTGCCAACATTAAATCATATGCGAATTTTTCTGTTAATGCATTTTCTTTGGCAATTTTTTCAAGTATATTTATTAATCTTTTTTCGATTTCTTTCCTGTATTCTATAGTCTGGTTTACTGTCGGTCTAGGGAATTTACCACGTTCGGACTTTGGGAGAATACTTTTATACCTTTGGTAGTATGAGTTCAAATAATCAGAATTAATTATTTTTCTGTCATCGACTTTTAATCCATATTCTTCGAGCATTTTATGAAAAAACCATGTGACATGGGCAAGGTGCCAGTTAGGAGGGCTTCCGAATGGGTCTGATTGCATGACAGCGTCCTCTATTGAAAGAGGGTCAAACAACAACATAGTAGTCTGCCTTACGTTCAAAAACTCCTTCTTTAACTCGTCGGTTTCGTAAGATACAACTTGCTTCATTATGATATTATTGATAATATTAGTATAAATTGATTTGTACTTATTTCTATCATTCCAAGACACTCAAACATATATTATGTCATCGGGGTATACGACAAGAACTTATACTAAAAATGTTACTAATTTTACATTAACTATTTTTATTTCAATTTCTTACCAAATCAAAGTAATATATTTAAGATTAATCGTAAAATAGATATGTTAGTTTAAAAATAGTGTGCTACCGATCAATTCCTATCTCGATCGAGCCTTAAAATTTAATTCAATTCCAATTGCAATAGTACGATTGTGTAGCCAGTAATAATAAATAACCTTCCCTGATAGTAATATTTCGGCCAACATTACACAAAAGAAATTTGAAGATTTTGATGCAAAACCCAAATACAATACTGAATCGATATTTGATCTAAGGATAATTCTTATTTTACATAATTTATGCTTCGTTTCTATCGTGTAATTCACAGTGTTGCTTCCATTTTTGTGGCATCTCATTCAAATAGAATATTCTTTTTATTATTTACCCTTTAACTTATATAATTTATTATTTAATATGCAAGTACCTGAAATCGACCTTCTGTTTAACCTGGTAGGTTTGTCAGCCATATCTCGGCTTAAATTCCATAATTACAAGTCTAATACCTCCGTCGGGAGGACGTGCGTGGACAAATTTTCTTCACTTCATCAGGTACCTGGTCCACGAACAGTTTTGGGATTACATCTTTTACTAATGTATAACATGATTGCCTGTCGAGAAGTTTAATTTGGAGCTACCGATTTTACTTTATTTATTGAGCAATATTCTTCAATTTTCCATACCTATTTCTTTTCACCCAAATTAAATCACACTCCAAATTCATAATTTCTAAAAATTCGTTACCAAAGAGTAAACCGAATCATTGTTTCGAAATCTACCATATTTTGTACTAAAATCACCTCTATATTAAACGGTTATTAAAATGACAGAACCATGCTATGGATAGAATCTATTTTCTCATATCGTGCTCTTGTTTATTATAGACACAGTTAATTCAAAGCTATGGAATTTCTGATCTCTATGAGATCTCTTATTATTGAGCTGGCTGTTTCCATACCCCCCGCACCCTTTCCTATGATAGTTTGCTTACCTGAATGTTCTGAAAAAAAGGTCACCGCATTCAATGTTCCGTTTACACACATGGGATCGTTAATTAGAATTGATTTTGGTTCCACAACCAAGTTTTTATAATCGCAACTTGCTATCAACTTAATTGCAGAATGTTTTTTGTTTGCATCATTAACCTGAGATCTGGTGACATCCCTAATTCCAATCCGTTTCACATCTTTAATAGTGGATTTAAAACCTGTGACCCAATTAGCCGTTATGACCAACTTAGCTGCAGCATCGTACCCATCCAAATCGAGGGAGGGATCAGCCTCTGTAAATCCTTTAACATTTGCATCATTCAATGCTTCGGGAAAAGTTAGTCCTTCATTCATTTTGCTTAATATGTAATTGGTTGTTCCGTTTAGTATACCTTCAAAAGAAATGATTCTGTCTCCTTTTAAACACCTCTTGGCATAATCAAGGATTGGTGTGCCACCTCCCACTGTTCCGCTAAACCTGAAATATATTTGATTATATTCAGCCAATTCAATTAATGATGGAAATTCGAGAGCAAGTGGTCCTTTGTTTACAGTTATTACATGTTTTCCCGATTTCATCGCTGACATGATATGACTTTTACCAGGTTCGCCAGTAATGAGATTAGTTGGAGTTAATTCTATAACTACTTCTGCATCCAGATTCTCAATAATCTGAACTCTTGTAGAATTTGAAGCACTTTTCTGATAATATATTACACTCCCTTTCTTCTTCTTAATATTCAACAGTCTTTGGATGTCAAGACCCTCATTAGAGTACGTGACCCCACCGCTATCAGCACATGCGACTATTTTTGGTTTGATACTATACGTACTATACAGATCTGCAGAATGCGATAACAATAATTTTGCAAAACTCTGCCCTACTATTCCAAAACCAATTAGAATAAGTCTCAACTACAGCAGTATCCTAATTAATTAGTTAAATACGTTTAAATCTGAATCACCAATTTTCGTGTACAGAATGAACAGTTTCTGTTAACAATTCTTTTAAAGTTGCAAACAATCCTCAATAGGACGATTTGGACAGCTTAGGTCAAACCTACAGAGTTCAAAATATAATATTTTTGACACCCATATTTATTACACTTAATGTGAAGGAAGTGTAAAATGTGGATTTCTGCTAAATCGGACATGACAAAACTGGGAGTTTATTCAAATGTCTAGATCTCTCGGCATACTAGCATTTTGGTTACTGGGGTTTGGGATTGGGTTTGCAGGGTATCTTTCCCTTCCTGGAATAGCTGATTGGTTTTCTACAGCATTGCCAAAATTTGTCAACGAGTCCATAATTGGTGCGTTATTTGCTGGAATGATCGGGTCCGCAATCAGCACTTTCACTGTAATGACATGGGCAAATAGAACGTCCGTATGAAGTATTTTAAAACGGCTTAGCAGTCTATATGAGATAGTTTTGTTGTTGAGGATTCTTGTGAAGAATTGATTCTCATAATTAGATTGTTTGTGTAAAAGATTAATAGCGACTTCGAATATTCATAAAATAAATGTATAGCGGAGAGCTTGAGATTCAAGCAAAAAGAAAGGCACTAGCTATTTTGCATGATGAGATCACCCGCATTTTAAATGCTGCCCGCGATCTCTCCGCCCTGACCGACTCCATTATGGCTGGCGATGATGATACCATCGAATCTTCCATTTCTAGAATGAGAAGTACAGAGGAAGAAGTTGAAAACTTGCGTAGAAGGATAACAAGAGAGGTATCAGAAATTGGGAGCTTGATGGTATATAGAGAGGCTGTTCTTCGGACTGCATATATAATAGACGATATAGCTGGATACATCAGCGGGATTGCTTTTAGACTCTCTAATATGAATGTCTCATCTCTAAAACAGGGAAAATTTGACATTCACTTGAAAGAATTGACAGCTATGGTAGTAGAGGCGATTTTTAAATTGAACGAAATGGCGCGAGCATTGAGCATAAATCCTGCTAGCACCATCGAGATGGCTCAGGAGGTTCAGGAACTGGAAAGAAGAGTTGACGAAGCTTACCGTCAATTAATCATTCAAGCACTTGATGAAATCCCAAATCTCAAGGATCTATTGCTTCTAAAGGATGTAATAGAGGGAATAGAGGGGATGGCAGATAAATGTCAGGTGGCGTCGGATTCCTTAACTATTTTGGCCTTGAGTATGTAAATAGTTCCATATGCCATTTACTGGAATTTTAATTCAAAATAGAATAATAACTTGGGGGATTGAAGAATCCCGCTCGATATTTAATCTAGGGTACTATGGCAAACCTGTAGGTATTTCAAAGCCTAAGGGGACGGATTTTGAATCACCCTTGGTACTGGATTTAATCGAGGGATGTTATCTAGTAAATATTAAATTATTGGATGTACGTCATTTCAATGGCAAGAAAATTTATCTAAAAGAAATGAAATCAATATGTCGTGTTGAATACATCGATTTCGATATGAAATATGCCGTTTTTAAGAAACTTAGGGACCTGGGGTATATTGTTACTCCGGGAATCAAGTTTGGGTGTGATTTCGCGGTCTATGAACATGGGCCTGGATTAGATCATGCGCCGTATTTAGTCCAGGTCGTAAAACCAACGGAAAATTTAACTGCTACTAGTATAGTACTTGCTGGTAGATTAGCTACGACTGTTAGAAAACAGTTCATACTTGCTGTTTCATCAATGTCGCCAAAAGCGGTAGAATTTATCGGTTTTGATTGGTGGAGAGCTTGAACGTCCAGATTTTGGAGGTCAGATATTGCTTCCACTAGGTAAGTCAAATTTGATGTAGTTCTCTCCAGAAATAGTTAGCTTAGTAGAATATTTTTCACGACCAGGTTCAAGCCATCCCTTATATCTGATGGAATTTTTTACGATATCTATTATGCTTGGCTTTTTCTCATTAACTTCTTCATAGCAAGACAAGATTTCACCGTATTTTACCTCATCCTCGCTATTGTATTTGTTCAAATAATACACAAATAACGTACATTTTTCGTAATGGTTCGTAGGACGTTTTTCACTATATAATTCGCGAAGCCCAATTTTTGACGGGCTGGATTTCAAATCTACAGGAATCGGGGATATTGTGATAGAAGTCTTTTGGCTGTGCTTTATACCATGTTGGGTATGTTTAACACCCCCAATCCCAGTCCCAGAATTGTACATTTCTTGATCGTTACTTGCAAGGGATTTTTGCTCAGAAACATAATTTGTTCTCAATTCACTTGTCACTGCTTCCTTAATAGCCATTTTGAATATTTCTTCAAATTTTTCAAGATGTTTGTCAACAAATTGAGTGGTACCTTCGAGTTCGACACTCCCTTCTCTTACATTTATTTTGAATTTGGCCTCTGAACTACTCAATCAGTTTCTGTTAAGATGGTAGTTTATTATATATTGTCATGTAATTGTAGTTATACAATGTTTTTCTTGCAATTATTTAGTTTCGTTGGATTAATTGAATGATTTCAACATCGCTGTTTTGAATCTTCACACAACCCTTATTTGTTATCAGTCTAGGCGAGTTGTCATAATCATTATTGTAATATTCCTCTCTCTCTAGTTCTAATGTACCGATGGGAATTGCCAGCGCATTTATTCCCTTTTCCTTCATTTCAATTGCAAATTGTTCGTTCAAGGTAATTGGTACAAAAGTTTCTGATTCATCGTCTTCAAGATGACTTTCAACATCCGGATTCTCATGCATGATGTACTCCTATGGTAACTCATAAATAAATTATATCGTTTTACGTATATTGTTTGACTTGTTATGCTACGTACAAAATCGAGAGGACTGATTCCGTGCTCGCAAATAGAACTAACAGTCCAGTTACCGATTGATTTACTTTGTTTTTAGAGGAAAATTCTCTGGACAAATAAAAATGATTGTAGTTAAATTGCTGACTATCGTATTAAAACCAGCAGTAGATTTTTCTTAGCGAATTAATCACGAAATGTGGTTATATGACCTGGAGTAATTAGTATAGAATAGTGTAGGTACATGTCCTATGATTTTGTGCTTACTTTTGATAATATACCAGGCCCAAATATCTATGACACAAGACAAATGCCTATGTTATGGAACACTGCGGGAATTTCATTAATGAATTCAAACTTAATTTATCCCATTTTAGCTATATTTAATAGTGAATAAATAATGCACAAGATCTATGAATCGTCCTCCTGATAAAGAGTTTAAGTTTAGTGGAAAACTGGCAGTCATTACTGGCAGTGGAACTGGAATAGGGCAAGCAATCGCAAAGAAATTTGCAGAAAATGGTTCTAGTATAGTTTTGCTTGGTAGGAGATCCGAGCCTCTAGAAATGACCATGACCGAATTGGAAAAGATAATAATAAGAGTCGGTTCTGCAGGACGAGTAAGGATTTTTTCGGGAGTAGACGTGTCAGATGAGATCGCTATAGAAAAAATGTTTAGTGCTATTAAGTCAGAGATGGGCAACGTTGACATATTGGTAAACAATGCCGGCGTTTCTGGACCAGTAAAAACGTTTACCAATTCTGATTTTAATGAATTTAAACAATGTGTGGCTATTCATCTCACAGGTACTTTGTGGACATCTTTAAAATGCATAGAGACGATGACCGCCGGAGCTAAGGTAATCACTATATCCACATTCTTTACTGAAGAAAATAAGTACGAGCAGCGTCCTTATAGATTCAGGACCCCTTATACAAGTTCACAAGGTGCAAAAAATAGGTTTGCTGAAGCACTTGCATGGGAACTCGTTTCAAAACAAATCGATTCGATAGCTACCAATCCCGGCCCAGTCCATTCAGACAGAATTTACAAGACAGTTTATCCAAAAGCTGCGGCGGAATTTCTTAGAATTGGAGGCTTCCCGGGTATTAGCTCAGCTGAAATTGATAAAATTTCTGGAAAGTTACTGGATCTCATGGGAGAGGACCAAGATATTGTAGATAAAGGTATTCAAGTCTTGTCTGGTGATTTGAGAAAATTACGGGGTACAGACGATTCAACAACTGATTCTGAAACTAATATAAGTTCCACTTTAAAAGGGGTACTATCTAAGATCCAGGAAATTGCTGAAAAAATTCAATCTAATACTAAGAAAATGATCGTCGATGAAGAATTTCTATCACAAGAGCAAGTTGCTGATATGGTAATAAATTTGTCCTTGGATGGTATTGGATCGTTAATTAATGGTAGAGTAATTCCAAACGATAGGGTATTTTATCCAGTGAAGCCAATTATTGGAACGTCTGTCCCTGCGGCTAAGGAAATAACGCTTGAGAACAAGGTTGTGATTATAATAATCAATTCTTCCTCAGAAAAGGATCATAAAAGGGCAAAAAACATTATAGAATCTTTGAACGGAAAAATAAAGCAGGCTATTATTTTGACTAGGCACAAGGAAGACCTTATACATTACAGAGGTCTGCATTGTCATTCAATCGATCTCTCTAGCGAGGAAGCTATAGTAAATATTTTTAAAACAGCAAAAGCAAAATTTTCTGCTATCGATTCAGTGATTTTATTAACTGGTGAATTTGATTATACGAAGTCATTAACATCCCTATCAAGGAACCAATTGGATAAATTGGTGGAAAGTTATGTTTTGATACCCTCACTTGTAACAAAACAGTCTGTGATTGCAATGGCTCAAGAAGGGGCGATTAACGAACCACTGTTATTCAAGAATTCAAAAGGAACAGTTATAGTGATAGGACCAGATTCTCCTGTGGGCGATAAAATATCAGGACTCGTGAGAGCCAGGTCTGAGGTTTTTAGGGGAGCATTAAGACCATTTAATGCGACAGTCAATCAAGAATTAAAGGATGTTTTGGGATCAAATATCCGACAATATTTACTTTTAGGTGGTAACAATGAAGGGCGAGCTCCTAATGAGGAGAGAATTGTTGCTTCAATTTCTAATCTAATTTCTGAAGCCTACATCAGCAATAATCAAACAATATTCTACCCTGATGAAACTTAAATCAAACTATAGTGTCCTAATCGCCATTCAACCAAAATTAATTCTATGGAAATATTATGGTTGCTTCTGATATAAAATACGTACCTGACACTAGCGTAATCATTGATGGAGAGGTAAGTAGAATGTTGAATGATGGTGAGATCTCAAACGGAGATAAGATAGTGATACCAATAGCTGTGCTTGACGAATTGCAATCACAAGCATCTTCGAATAAAGAGCATGGTATTGCAGGTTTATTAGAATTAAAGAAAATCCGAGAAAAATGTGAAGAGGTTCATGTTATTATCCAGTTTGTAGGCTCACGGCCTGACCTAGATGAAATACGCCTAGCCAAACACGGTAGAATCGACGCTATAATTAAAGATATTGCATTACATGAAAATGCTGTGCTTATAACTGCAGATTATATTCAACATTTAGTTGCAGAGGCGCAGGGAATAAAATCGATACATGTCCATCATCTGAGAAAAAAAGGCAGTCTTGAGTTTGAAAAATATTTTGATGATCAAACCATGAGTATTCATCTAAAAGAAGGAACATGTCCAATGGCTAAAATCGGTCTTCCAGGCAAATTCAAACTAATGAAGCTAAGCAGTAATATTATGACATATACAGAAATTTCAAGAATAATAAAGGAGATTTCTGAAGAGTCCAGATCTTATGAAAAGGGACTAATTGAGATTAGTAGAAATGGGGCTACTGTAATTCAATTTGGAAAATATAGGATGGTTATGACGAGAAGTCCCTTTTCTGATGGCTTGGAAATTACAATTGTAAGACCCATTGCACGATTGCATATTAGTGACTACGGTCTAAGTGAAAAATTAATTAACAGATTGTCTACTGGTGCAGAAGGAATAATAATTTCTGGTCCTCCTGGCTC
Source organism: uncultured Nitrososphaerales archaeon (assembly GCA_963703885.1). GTDB lineage: Archaea > Thermoproteota > Nitrososphaeria > Nitrososphaerales > Nitrososphaeraceae > TA-21. The sequence goes on along the minus strand of CAVPGE010000034.1, from coordinate 27,696 downwards.
GGGCAAAAGTACACTTGCTAGTAGCTTGGCAGAACTCTATGTCTCTCATGGGAAGATTGTTAAGACATTTGAATCCCCGCGTGATTTACAAGTACCGGATGAAGTAACACAATATGCTCCTCTTGAAGGAAGTTTTGAAAGGGCAGTAGACATTCTCTTGCTCGTCAGACCTGATTTTACCATATTTGACGAAATAAGACGTAGGCAGGATTTTCAAATATTCGCTGATTTGAAATTGGCAGGAGTTGGAATGATTGGAGTTGTTCATGCAAGTACCCCAATAGATGCGGCACAGCGCTTCATCGGCAGAATTGAACTGGGGATGATCCCCCAAATTTTGGATACTATAATATTTGTTGAAAGTGGTATAGTCAAAAAAATTTATGAAATTTCTCTTTCTGTAAGAGTACCGTTCGGTATGACTGAGGATGATTTGGCAAGACCAATTGTTGAGGTCAAAGATTTTGAATCAGGTTTAGTAGAATATGAAATCTACACCTATGGTGAAGAAAATATAGTTGTTCCAGTAGCTAAATTATCTTCAAATTCAGCCAAGCCCAACAACATCAAGAGACTAGCAGAATCTAAGATAAGGGACGTTGTAAGAAGATATGATCCAAATGCAGAAATAATAATATTGTCGGACCATAAAATAAAACTCCGAATACAAAAAGATATTATTCCTAGAATTATAGGTAAAGGCGGCGCAACTATAACAGAACTTGAGAATATGTTAGGCGTTAAAATTGATGTGGAGATGAAAACACCCGCACTTGGGAAGGAGATCCCTTTTGACATTAATGAATCCGGGACAGGGCTAATATTTACGGTAGACAGAAATGTAATAGGAGCGAAAGTAGATTTGTATATTGAAGATGAATACGCAAGTAGTAATCAAGTTGGAAAAAAATCAAGAATAAAAATTGACAAAAGATCTGATAGCGGAAGAAAGATTATCAATGCCCTTTTGGCCGGCCAAAAAATTAAGATCTTTCTTACGACCTAAACTCCAATTTTCAACATTTCGGAAGGCTATAATGTGATTTTAAAAATCTCGCCTAGTTTGTACGAAAGGACATACAAATTTCCATCAGGCCCAGTCGCAATATCTGTAATACCTTCAAAACCAGTACCGAGCAAAATTGAATCCAATTCACTCTCGTCATCTACTACACGATCTGCCAAGCCTGGAGAATTTAGTTTAAAATCATTTCTTTCATCGTTCAATTCAAATCTATACAAGTTTCCATTAACGTAATCACCTACAAACGCATTGTTTGAATATTTGCTTCCCAATTTGTCTGAATTAAGAAATTCTATATCGGTAATTCCTATAGGGTCTTTGAAACTGATGGTAGGATCTGCATATTTAGATCCAGGAAACTTTACAAGCTCATTCTCAGTATGGCCGCTTTGCGATATGGGGCCCATGACTAACTTCCATCCACTGTTGAAGCCGGGGAACACAAAATTGATTTCGTCAAACAGATCCTCCCCATTCTCAGTATCCCATAGGGCACCTGTTACGGGGTCAATCGTAAGACCAAAGCAATTCCTTACTCCATATGCAGTATATCTTTCTAAAATCGCATTACCACTGTCTTGAAATGGGTTTCCGCTTGCTGGAGAACCATCAGTATTAATCTTTAGTATCGCGCCACTATTATCTGGATCTGGTCCATCTTGAATATTCTGATCCTTTCCATTTCTTTGCAACTCTCCTGTTACAGAATATAGTGTATTGCCATTACCCAATACGAGTTTACCTCCCTGGTGATTTGTTCCAGGTGATGCCGGCAAATCCAAAATCATTTGAGGATTTGATAGAGACGTTCCCTTCAATTCATATTTGTATACTCTGTTCTTAACGCCGTCCTCATCAACCGTTGCATAGATGAAAATATTGGAACCATCCTTTTCGATACCAAGAAGACCACGTTCATTCTTGTCTATTACATTTAGTGATAAGATTGGCTGTGCTTCAAGTGTGCCATCGGAAACTAAGCGTACGTTGCCACCTTTTTCCAAGACCAACAATTTACTATTATCTAAAAATACCATGCTAGTTGGAAATGTAAGTCCACTCACATATTTTTCAACTTTTAAAGTAGGGTCCTTAAGCGTTGGGTCAGCGAATGCATTATTCGAGTAAGCAAGAATTAAGATCAGTGATAACGAAACCAGAACAATGTAGGTAACATTCATCGTAAAAAAGACATATCTTATGTCTTTTATATTTTTCTTTACAATGTTCTCATCGTGACATGCGTCAGAAAAATGTTTCACCTTGGTAATTTTTGCAACAACGAAGCTATTAAAAGCTAATTATTTTTGCTCGACTAGCTTATCTATAAGAAGTATGGTACGAAGATGCTTTGCTAAATCTGTCACAGTTATGATGCCGACAACTTTCTTCTCGTACATTATTGGAAGTCTTCTTATTTTGTGATTAACCATTCTTTGAACTGCGACATCCACGGGTGTATCAGGGGTAGCATAAGTTTGAATTTTTGACATTATGCTACCAACACTTATTTGTGAAGGTAAAATATCTCTTGAACAGATTTTCTTAACAAAATCGCGCTCCGTAACTATTCCGATAGGCATTCTTTCCTTCTCAACTATCAATGAACTGATTCCTTTCTCAGCCATCATTTTTGCTGCTTCGATTGCCGTTATTTCCTCGTCAACTGCAATCACATTTTTTGTCATCAAGTCTTCAACAAGATCGTCCAATACGGAATTACATAGACACATTCAAAATAAATACTTTGAAAATTAGAACCATCTAATTCCTAGACTATATGTATTAATAGTAGAAAATTAGTGCAACTATTATACGAAATAAATGACCAAGATTGGAATAATTGTTTTTCCTGGAAGCAATTGTGACAGAGACGTACAATTAATAATAAACAAGTTTTTAAAAATTAAAGCCGATTTTATCTGGCATACGCATACTCAATTGGATGATTATGATGCATTTGTTTTACCAGGTGGTTTTGCATATGGAGATCGGTTAAGAGCTGGAATCATTGCAGCTTATAGTCCAATAATGCATGAAGTTAAAAAGTTAGCCGAGAAAGGCAAACCAATTCTGGGAATTTGTAATGGCTTTCAAATTCTTGTGGAAGCGGGATTGTTGCCTGGGGCTTTGATAACTAATAACATGCTGCAATTTACATGCAAGTGGGTTCGAATAGAGGTAATAAATAATACTACACCATTTACAAATTTATTTGAGAAATACGAATCAATAAGTGTGCCAATTGCACATGGTGAGGGAAGATATGTGATAGGTAGTGAAGGATTAAAAAGTCTTCGTCAACACGATCAGATCGTCTTCAAATATCAGGATTTAAATCCTAATGGATCAGCTGATATGATCGCCGGAATTTGCAATCGGAACGGAAATGTTCTTGGAATGATGCCTCACCCAGAGCGTGCATCAGATCCACTTCTGTTACCAAGAAATGAAATTGGCAATTCCGTTATGATTTTCAATTCACTTAAACACTTTGTTTCAAATTCAATCAAAGTTTGCTAACTTAGTTGATGGTGGATAAGATTAGATTGCTGTCCTATTCAGAAGAAAAATATTTACTAAAAAAATTAGGGAGAAGACCTAATCATTTAGAGCTGGATGTAATTGAAGCTGAATGGTCTGAGCACTGTTCATACAAATCATCAAAGAAATATTTACAGTTGTTACCAACAAAAGGTACCCGTGTAATTGTCGGGCCAGGATTTGATGCAGGCGTTTTGGATGTCGGACATGGTTCTATAATTACAGTACACATAGAAAGTCATAATCATCCTTCCGCAGTTGAGCCATATGGTGGGGCAGCTACTGGAGTAGGCGGTGTTATCAGGGATATAATTTCAATGGGTACTCGGCCGATACTTTTATTAAATGCTTTAAGATTTGGAGTGATTGGTAGTAATTCCGAATCAAAATCGAGGTGGCTTTTTAGAAATGTCGTAAAAGGGATTGCTGATTATGGAAACTGCATTGGTATTCCAACGGTTGGTGGAGAGATCGAATTCGATAGGAGTTTCGAAGACTACTGTTTAGTCGATGTTGCAGCAATTGGTATTGGAAAGGCAGATAAAATTGTATCAAATAGCGCTGATGTTAATGATCTCATAATCCTTGTTGGAAACTACACTGGACGCGATGGTATTCACGGTGCGTCTTTTGCTTCTAAATTACTAGAAGAAGATAACAGGTCTGCAGTACAAATACCAGATCCTTTTTTAGAAAAGTTACTAATTGAAGCGACAATTGCGGCTGTTGAGATTGGATGCATTAAATCCATTAAAGATTTGGGAGGGGGTGGACTTGCTTGCTGTTTATCAGAATTAGCAGACAAGTTGAATAAAGGATTTGAAATAGAATTATCTTCGGTCCATACAAAACGTAATGACCTTATCCCCAACGAGATACTTATTTCTGAATCCCAAGAACGAATGGTGTTTATTGTAAGTAAAGCTCGCCTAAATGATTTATCAATAATCCTAAATAAATTTGGAATTCTCTTTTCAATAATTGGAAAGGTAAGCGACCATAGGGATTTAGTTTTTACTTTCAATGGTAAACAGATAGGAAAAATAAACTCTCACCTTGTGGCTAATGCTCCTCTAGCCTTGAGGAAGGCAACAAGACCATCATATATTGATAAAATAAAGAATTCATTCATCGACCCGCCTGAGCAGACTGTCTGCGAAGACACACTAATATCTCTACTTTCAAATTTGAATATCACTAGCAAGAAATGGGTCTATCAACAATATGATCACGAAGTAGGATTAAGAACCGTTGTCAGGCCGGGTGGAGATGCGTCTGTCGTAAGGATCAATGACAACAGCTTTATTTCCGTAAAACTTGACGGTAATTCTAGGCAGTGTTATCTCGATCCTTATAGGGGTGCCATAAGCTGCTTGTCTGAAGCATGTAGAAATGTGATATGCAGTGGGGCATCACCAATTGGAATAATTGATCACTTGCAATTCGGAGATCCTGAAGACCCGGAAATATTTTGGTCATTCAGGAAAAGTTTGGATGCAATAGTAAATTACTGCAAATATATGAGCTTACCGGTAATCGGGGGAAAGGTAAGTTTTTACAATGAAACAAACAGAGGATCAATCAAACCCTCTCCAGTAATCGGATGTATCGGTTTAATCGAAAACAGTAAACTAATTACGAAACCCGTCCCACAAGAAGGTAATGCTATATTTGTAATCGGACAAACAAGAGATGAGCTGGGAGGATCCGAATATTTTGAATCTTATCGTGACTGTGTGGGTGGTACAGTTCCAAAGGTAGTTATGAAATATGATAAAATGAATGGCTCTATAGTCTTAAACCTCATTAAAAAAAATCTTGTAGATTGCGTTCACGATTGTTCAAAAGGCGGAATTTCAGTAGCACTAACGGAAATGGCAGTGCAAGGAAATCTAGGATTTGATGTAGAAACTATGTCAATCCCAAATAAATGCTCTAGATTTGATTATCTCATGTTTTCCGAATCCAATTCTAGATACATCATAGGTACAAAGAGCCCAGCTAAAGTTTACAAATTACTTTCTGATGAGAAATGTATTTTTGGGAAAATTGGAGAATTTAATGGTACTGGAAATATCAGGTTTAGGAACAATAATCAGATTATGATAAATTTAGATTTAACAAAAGCAACTGAAGCATATCATTCCTTTGAAAGCTTCATGACTGCATCTTCCAAACAATAATATTGACTTGGCGTTATATTGAATTAGAAAGTTTATTGACCTTTCATTGGGGGAAAATCTTATTTGATTCAAATAACATGATACAGTATGGTCCACGATAATTGTGGCGTTGTAGGGATTTTTTCAATTTCTGATTACAATATAGTACCTTATGTCATCGATTCTCTTCGCGCATTACAACACAGAGGACAGGAATCTTGGGGATTTGCTGTGCCTTCCCTCCCTCCTTATAAGAGCCTCGGACTCGTTTCGGCCTCAGCCAAGGATTTTAAACATTTGGTGAAAAAGTATAATTCGAATTCAGCTATAGGGCATGTTCGATACTCTACCTACGGGAAGAGTAATTTAGAAAATGCACAACCTTTGAAAATCAAAGACCTATGTGTAGCACATAATGGTACTATTGCAAACGTTGATGAATTATCCAATTTAGTTGGCGGCTGTACATTTTCACCTCACACTATGAGTGATACATTAGTTGCGGCCCAACGCTTGCTTATGCATTTGGAAAATAGAGGGGAGATGGTAAAGGCAATGTCAATTCTCAAGGAAGAAATGGTGGGGTCATTTTGCTTCACTTTTTTGACCGTTGAAGGGTCCGTATACGCTGCCCGGGATACTCGGGGGTTTAGACCATTGGTGTTGGGGCATGTTGAGGAAACTAATACCTACATAATTTCGTCGGAATCTTGCGCAATTGACTCGATAGGCGGTACTCTAATTCGTGATATTGAACCGGGCGAAATTTTGAAAATAAGCAAGAAGGGTGTTAAAAGCCAGCAATTTGGAACTGAAAATTATCATGCACATTGTGCATTTGAATTTACATATTTTGCACATCCAACCAGTAAAATTGAGGGCATTACAGTATACGAATCTAGAAGAAGAATGGGACAATATCTTGCTAGGAAATATCCAATATATGATGCTGACGTAATTATTCCAGTTCCTGATTCTGCCCGTCCTGCTGCTCTGGGTTATGCTGAAGAGCTAGGAATTCCCTTCGAAGAAGGTTTACTAAAAGACAGGTACAGAAATAAGGGCTCCATGAGGAGTTTCATTGAACCATATCAAGGTGACCGTGTAGAAATCAATAAAGGCATAATGCCTATTCCTGAAGTCATTGCAGGGAAGCACGTGGTAGTGATAGACGATAGCATAGTAAGAGGAACAAGCTCTCAGTCCATAATCAAACTTCTGCGCTCCGCAGGAGCATCAAAAATATCACTAATAGTGACATTTCCCCCTATCAGATTCCCTTGTTACGCTGGAATTGACTTCCCATCACAAGACGAACTCTTGGCGCATACACAATCTTTAGATCCAGATATTAATCCATCATCAAAAATTGCTAAAGTTCTCGGGGCCGACACTGTAATATATAATGATACCTCGAACCTATCTCAGGCTATCGGTATAGACGAAAATGAATTGTGTTTCTCTTGTTCTACCGGAGATTATACTCCACTTGGAATCAAACCTACGTTTAAATCGCGACATCAAGTAAAGGGAGAGTGATTTTGCTCTTATTTAAGATTGATGACAATGAGGAAAATTAATATCGTATTTATTATTCTTGCGTGTGGGGGTGCGGTAGCTGTAACAGCATACCTTTTAGGTGGCGTACCACAAAAGGACTATTCACTTACAGTAGATGCGATGCGGGACGACCAGTCCTTGTTCATTAGCAGTAGAATAATTTTGACTAATAATGGAAAATTCCCTCTAAGTCATATAAATGTAAATTATGGTATTAAGAACGAGACTATTAACATATTAAATCCTGGAGAAAAGATATCACTTTCTCCGCCAGAGGGCAGCAACTTGAACGTAGTAAAAATAATAGAAGATCATGGCATAAACCTAACGACAGAGTACCGAAGACCAATAAAGTTACCAGGCATGATTGGTTCGTGACTTCATGACTTCATGGCCATCATTGGAGAGATAATACATGACGTTAAAATTAAAGTGATGTATTTTTCTTGATATTGAAAAATTCAAGATTTGATTCATTTTGCAAAGAGGTTGTAAAGCTTCACAAATCAATAAGGTTTGCAGGTATGACAAATGAGGATGGAATTATCATAGGATATTGTCATAGAAAGGGTCTTAAACCTCTCCTTTCCCCGGAGGAGCGAGCACAGTATGCTATCACCGCAACAACCAGGCAATTTACCCGACTAAGGTGGGAAGTTCTACTTGGAAAAATACTTTATGCCAGTTCTCATTATGCGAACATCATTAGGGCTACGATACCCATAACGGATGATAATAGGCGGCTCTCCTTCGTTCTGCTCCTGTCATTAGACGTTGGTACAAATGATTTTCATGATATTATTATGGATAAAATAATTCCGCTAGTGAAAAGTAAGAGGCCAAGTCTTTTAGAAGAAATAAAATAGGACTTGATTCATCTAGCAGATATCCCCCCGTCGATAGTAAGGGTAGTACCTGTAATCCACTGACTTTCTTCAGATGACAGGTATGCTACCGCCCCTGCTATATCGCTCGGGTCGCCTATTCTTCTCAATGGGAATGAAGATTCCAAAATATTCCTAGCCTTTTCATCTTGAAGAAATGGTTCAATAATCGGACTTCTGATTGTAGACGGAGCTATACAATTGCAACGAATGTTATATTGACCATATTCGACTGCAATATGCTTAGTAAACATTATAATGCCTGCCTTTGTAACACCATAGACTGACAAAGGTACGCTCTGTATTGCGCGAATTCCCAGCAATGAAGAGATATTTATTATATTTCCACTGTGCTTCTCCATCATTATAGGTAACACTGCCTTGGAAGCTTGAAACGTACCTATAAGATTAGTTGAAATTAGACTATCCCATTGATCTTCATTCATTAAATGAAAGGGAATCGGATCATTTAGAATCCCAGCGTTATTTACCAAGATATCGATAGTATCAAATGCTGATATGGATTGTTCTACAACGCTCAAAATTTCAGCTTCCTTGGTTATATCCGCTGGGAGCGCCAACATATTATTGGTATCATTTAAGTCTGCAATAACCTTTGTAAGCTTGGACCTATTCCTTCCCACCAATATGACTTTGCATCCTTCAGATGCAAGTCTAGCCGTAGCGGATTTTCCCACGCCCCCACCAGCACCAGTTACAATAGCCACTTTTCCTTTTAACTTCATAGTTAGGTATTTGCTAGACTGTTTTTTAAAGTTTAAAATATCTGAATAAATCCCTTTATTAAAATGACTAATCATGATAAAGTCAAACAATGCTTGTTATTTGATTCCTAATGAATTTACAGTTGGAATTATTGGTGGGGGCCAGCTTGGTAAAATGATCGGGCTCGAAGCAAAACGAATGTCTATGAATATTGCGATTTTGGATCCAGACCCAAATTGTCCTGCGTCAACTATAGCCGATAAATTAATAATTGATGACTTTAAGAAAGAATCTTCGATTAGGAGGTTGGCAGAACTTTCTGATGTCTTGACATACGAAATAGAATTAACAAATTCTTCAGTATTGGAAGAATTAGTGTCAGAGAACTACCCGGTTCATCCGTCACCAGAAACATTAAGAATAATCCAAAATAAATTTAGACAAAAGCAATTTTTGAAGGATAATGGTATCCCTGTTGCAAGGTTTGAACGGGTCGATTCATTACATGAAATACAGCGAAAATGTAGTGAATTCGGCTACCCTGTTATATTGAAAGCCTGTGAGGATTCTTATGATGGAAGAGGGAATTTCATCGTACACTCTTCAGAAGACCTCAAAAGAGGAGTTAGTCTCTTTAAGCGAGAATGTATGATAGAAGAATTAGTTAATTTTTCTAAAGAGGTATCCATAATGGTTGCCAGGAATACTAATGGACAAATTCAGTCATTTCCGGTGGCAGAAAATATTCATAATAAAAATATTCTAAGTACTACTATTGTACCAGCTAGGATATCAGAACTTGCCGAAAGCAAAATTCGGGAGCTAGCAGAAAAAACAATTGAATCTCTTAAGGGGGCTGGGATATTTGGAATAGAAATGTTTGTTCTCGATGATGATAGTATATTAATAAATGAAATAGCCCCACGCCCCCACAACTCTGGGCATTATTCCATAGAAGCTTGCTCGATATCTCAGTTTGAACAACATATTCGGGCGATAGTTGGATTGCCTTTATCAAAACCAAGATTACTTTGTCCAGCAGTGATGATTAATATTTTAGGAAATGACAATTTTTCTGGTGGTTACTCTTTGGAAAATATTGAAAAGATCATGAATATCTCGGGATTAAAATTACATTTATATGGTAAAAAGATAACAAAGCCCCAAAGAAAATTGGGCCACATGACGATTACGGATAAATGTCTCGAGAGAGCTTTATTCAATGCAAAGCTCGCAAGCAGCATGATTTGCATCAAAAAGAGGGGGGAATCTTCGTGAGTGTCGGTCCTATTGTTAGCATAATAATGGGTAGCGAATCTGACCTTCAAATCATGGAGAAGGCATTCGAATTTCTGCAGCAGAATAGGGTCCCTTGTGAGATGAAAATAATATCTGCGCATAGAAGTCCTGATCTAATGGTAGAATATGCTAAAAATGCGAGAAGTAAAGGAATTAAGGTAATAATTGCTGGGGCAGGAGGGTCTGCTCATTTGCCTGGAATGGTAGCATCACTTACAACTTTGCCGGTAATCGGTGTTCCGATCAGAAGCCAAAATTTAAATGGACTGGATTCGTTGTTATCAATTGTTCAAATGCCTCAGGGCGTACCCGTAGCATGTGTTGCAATTAATGGTTCGGTTAATGCTGCTGTACTGGCATGTCAAATCCTCGGAATCAATTCGAAGGTTGTAGAAACTAAGTTAGAAAATTACAGGAAATCTATGTATGAAAGCGTTGTAGAGAAATCAAAGGAAATAGGACAGTATTCTGTAGATCAGCAGTAAAATTTACCATTACACCTTGGGTCGTATTAAGTAATCGTCAACATTACTATGTATAATAATGTTGTTACTGACAAAAATATCTTAGTTATGTTTAAAGATTTATCTAGCGTTTGAGAGTAATTGTCGAATTGATTTTTGCCCATTAATTTGATGTCTGCTCTGGAGGCCAAGACTGAATACGAAGATGAGACAGTATTATGGATAGATTCATTTGCTAATTCAAAAAAAAATCTTGAAATTTCATCATGGTTGCTTACATCTCCAAGAGAATAATACCCTTTACGATTTCTTTTTCCAGATGTCGCATGACTATCCGATGATGAAACTTCCAACATATTTAGTCCTCCTTCTTGACAGTAAGTAAATATTCTTCGGCGCAGCTGATTTGATATATTATTTGAATCTGACCATCCGAAAAAATATCTCTTATCTTCAACTTCTAAATTAAGAATAGCTAATCCAGATTCGCCAGAATCCTGCATCGTTGGAAAGGCTGGCAAAAAATGACTATTCGTGTAGCCTATCTTAAATAAATGCTGCTCCATTCTCGAAAGCTGTAGCAAAGATTGCATAGCTAATTTGATGATATTTTTCTCTTCAGCAGAACTTATCTTTTCGCCAATTGAATTATGTGAATCTACAACTAAAGTGTCCTTAAAACCATATTCCAAAGCTCCCGTTTTTATTTTCGTACCAACTGATTCAGGCAAATCTTCCATGCCAGTTTCTTTGGAAATCATGATCAGTGCAATGTTACCAAATGCTATACTAGTCAATATAAAGTCTAACGACTTTATCTGTAACGGATGGGTACATTTATCTCCATATTCTGTTATTTTTATAGCACGTAAACTATTCAAATAATTGTCAACTTCAGATGACGATGGTAAATTTAACGAATGATCTGATAAACTATGTAGAACTATTGCTCGTTTATTAAAAAACTTGAATATTCTATAAGGCAAATTGCTTCCACCAACTGGGCTAAAAGGACCAGGGTGAACCTCTGGTAGTACAATTCTTACCTCATCATTATTTTTTAGTTGGAATTTTAATACCTGCGTGCATACATTTTTGACCACTGCTTTAGATTCAAAGATTATTTCCATCCTGTCTTGCCTTTTTTCAGTCCAGGCAGATAAAAACGCCTGAAGAACTTGAAAGGTACTACTTATTTGAGGTCTGCCAGAGCGGTCGGCCAAATAGGACCATATTATTCCCATACCCACTATCGCTATACCAAATATTATCGAGATTTCGCTTACACCAAATTCATCAGGATGAATCATATTAAGAAAAAATATACCTGGAACAATTAAGGCAATCAGTATTGACTTCAACCTATTGGCACCAAAAACAGAAACGAATATCCCAAACCTTAAGCTAATTGAGATAAACATTCCCTCAATTGTATACGTCAATATGTCAGAATTTTTATTAAATAAGTAATTTGAAAAAATGCCAAGTGACAATGTAACTGCCCACACAATATTAGAAAATGCAGATACATGGATAACTTTGGATAGCCCATGGATCGGAGTTCCTTTTAAAAGAAATAAATCCAAGTAAATGCCGAAAGTGGTAATTGTTAGTGAAAACAAAATATAAATAATTATCCATGGAAAAGTAATTTCGGTACTGAAGAAATATATCCCAGATACAATGAGAGAGGCTAATAGAGATATAGCTAGTGAAGTTTTATAAGAAGACGGGTTAATCTGCGTTAACAACCATCGCTTATGAATGCTGGTTACACTATCATTCTCGTTTATTATCAAATACCGTCTTACACTGGAAAAATTATTCTTATTATAATTGACAAACCAATGACAGCTCCAGTGATTCCCAGTATGATCTCGGGTTTAACTTTATAACCACGGGTTTCATCCTCGAAGAATCTTAACAATCCTGCACTTGATGCAGGTAAAGGAGCATTCTTTTTCTTGCCTTCGCCCAACTTAAGAGGTGAATAGAGCAAGCACCTTAAATACATTCCGTTGAAGAAAAAATAACAGCACTAACGATCTATTTTTCGCAAGAGGTTATAGTATGACTTGATTATCTTAATTCGTTGAACTTCTTCAGACAATGTCTTATCATTTCCTATGTTAGAAACCACTTCTTTAATTCTTCTCTGTATTATTTCTGTCAAATCAATGTCAAATTTATTTTGCTCTCCCGGGGTCTGTTGATTAAAGTCCGAATCAAAACCATTATTCTTACTTAGCATTGTTTCATTTCCGCAGTTTGCACATGTGATCTTATTCATATATTTTATCTGTACCCCGTGGCATTTTTCACAAGGTTTTGCCATTAGCGTGCCACCCTTGAGCAACATGTCTGAAGGATTCGGTATTTTACTCATATCTTACTCAAAATATACTTTATCTCAAATATCTAAATTTCCTTTCTTACCCTCAGTTTTTGAGTTTTGATATCTTTCTTCATACCGACTAAGGATATTTTCGATTGCTTTGTATTCTTCATCAATAGCCATCAAAAGTTCATCCTTAAATCCGCTTTCAATAACGCTATCAACATAATTATAGAATAATTTGGCATGCACCCTGCTCTCGCGTTCTAATTCTAATCTTAGATCTTTTTGAACTGCACTCTTTACCAATGTTAGATGTAACGCGAGTCGGTTCATTCTGCTGTATGATAAAAATCTCCTAAATGTATTCAGCCGTTCATCATAATGCAAATTTTTCAATTCATCTATTGATAGAGGCATAATCTTAAACGTAACCAATTATGATCACAAGCTAAGTTTGGTTTCAATTAATTATACTGTGTGGTGGAATTACCATATCTTTGCCGGGCAATGCTTAATAAGAGGATTGAGAATAAAATAAATAATTATAAGATGGCGGTGGTTTGCAAAAAATGTGGCCTTCCAAACGATTTATGTGCGTGCGGTGAACTTGATAAAGAAGAGACTAGGATAGTTGTAAGATTAGAAACGAGAAGATTTTCAAAAACTACCACGATAATTGAAGGAATAGATCCAAAATTGAGTGACATGCAACACATCATAAAAGAATTAAAGAGTAAATTAGCTTGCGGTGGAACGGCCAAGGATGGTTTTGTAATGCTGCAAGGTGACCATCGGGACGATGTTAAAGATTATCTAGTAAGATTGGGATTCAACGAATCAGCCATCGAAGTTCAGTAAATGGTTTAACTGGGAGCTCTACATTCTGCAATTCGCACATAGTAGGCAGGAGAGTTAATGAAAATAAATTAATAAGGATGTTAGAAAAATTGGGATTTTACCAATGATGTAGCTCGTCAGGAATCAGGCCTATCTGTTCATTGACAAAGTACTTATCCAGTTCCTTTATCCATTGTTCTTTAGCAGAACCTCCACCGAGCCCTTTTCTTCTCATATAGAAGGAAATGACGGCAAGAAGAAACACTGCGAACATTATTGTACCGAATATATATACCATGACATCATAGAACAATGGGTCGTACTGCGGACCAATCTGACCAATCAAATTGTGAATTCCACTATGTATAAGTGTTGTAAGCCCTTGAATGGCGCTCATTACATTAGACACCTTAATGCTACGATATATACATTTTGGTTAAAAATCTAAATCGTCAATCCGAAAATTTTTATTTCTATTTAAATAACTTCCAAAAAATAGCACCGAATTAACCGTGGAATTAACCGATAGTACAAAAAAAATAATTTGATAAATACCCTAAAAGGATTTTAAAGAAAAAGATGGTTTTTTGGCTAAGTTGATGCGTCTACTTTTTTCTTGCTTCTGCCCATAATAAAGAATGCAGCTGCAACTCCACCGAAAATAGCTACCATGACTCCCAGAAATAGGGCAGTCTGATCAATATTTTGTCCAAGCATAGGTGTTCCAGATCCATATGCACCTTGTTGTTCTGCGTTAGATACCTTTTCCTTTGCAAGATTTAATTGTTCTTCCAAAGAACTTCCACTTCCACCGACCTGTCCGCCGCCAGTATATTGGGCATGTGCTAGCTGTATTACCGGTAACCCAGCTGCAAAACCTATCGCTAACATAACTGCTGCAATAGACACCATTGTAGGCATTTTCATACTGAATTCAATCTTCAATTTCAATTATATAACCTTTCTGTCGTAAATAGGCTTTGTAAGGTCAATTTAGTTGCAACAATAAACGGATAAATATTGGATGGGTTTCCATGAAGCCTTAACGAGAATTTGGAGCAAGTAACATTTAAGATATGTCATTTGATATTTTTACTAAATGGCCAGAATACACGCTCATACACATGGTAGGTCTCATTCTACTCGTCCTCATGCAAATAACTCACCTTCATGGATATCTAATACTTCTGATTTATCTTCATTGATAGTAAAGCTTTCGAATGATGGGCTTACTCCCAGTGACATTGGTGGGAAATTGAGGGATGAACATGGGATTCCACTCGTCAAGTCCTTGTTAGGCAAGGGGATAACAACCATCTTGACTGAGAATGACATAAAGATGGATATGCCAGAGGACTTGTCTCAACTGGTTAAGAAAGCTTTAGGCTTACAGAAGCATCTTAAGAATCACAATACTGATCGCAGAAATGTACGCTCTTTGGAACTGATAGAAGCCAAAATCCATCGTCTTTCCAAATATTATAAAAGGGCGGGTAAGCTAGGGCAAGATTGGAAATATGCTGCTGTAATAGCTCAACTCGAATAACTGTGAGTTACAAAGATTTCCAGAACTCTATTGAACTTGCATCAGAAAGAATAACAAATGCGGTCGAAAAGGATCAAGATATAATCCTAGTCGGTCCATCTACTGTTGATTCTCTAATTGCATCAAGTATACTTCTAAATGTAATTAATCATATTGGTGGTAGGGCAATGATAAGAATCGCTCACCAATACTATGATGAAAATTTGTTACGCCTCAAAGATCACAATTTGGTGGTTGTGGTTGATTACGGTATAAATGCTTCAATAGATGTGAACGCGGCTTACGGGAATAACTGCTTGATTATTAATCATCAAAATATGTCTTTTGAAGAAAAGGTTACAGATAATAATGAAAGTATATTAAATCCGTGGAAAAATGGCATAAATGGTTATGTTGAAATATCTTCAGGGGGAATCTCGTATCTTGTCGCAAAACATTTGCACAAGGAAGCCACTTCATTAAATCCACTTGCAATAACTTCCGCATTGGCTGATAATCAGGATGTGGGAGAGAAAAAATCTCTCGTCGGACTTAACCAGACTATTTTGGAAGAGGGAAAAAATTTGGGGTCCGTAGTGACGGACATAGATTTATTGTTATTTGCGAAATATAAGTCAGTCCATGAATCTATTTCGGAAACTTTAATCCCATATATTCACGGATTGACGTTCAATCCAAAAAATTGTATAAAAATTCTTGAAGAAGAGGGGTTGCTTTTAAAAATAAATCAAAAGTGGAAAAAATGTATTGAAATGACTCAAGAAGAGAAATTCATTATACTTCGAGCTATTGCTAAATACTTGCAGGATAATGAAGCGAGTCAAAATATCGAGACTTCTTTGATTGGCGTAAGTTATTTATTCCCAAAAGAAAAAATGGGTAGCCTATTTTATGATGGTAGATTACTTGCTTTCTATCTAAATTGTTGCTTGTCTAGCCGTAAACATGGATTGGGAATTTCAATTTGCTTAGGCGATAGATCCAGAGCTGTAAGAGAACTAATAGAAAACATGGCAAACTGCAAAACGAACTTACAATCATATATCCAAAGAATATTCCACGAAGGTTGGAGGATATCCACCGAGAATAATCTGGACGTTTTGATTAATTGTGACAACATTGTTGGTCTAGATCATCTTAATATCCTATGTCAAGTCCTCGCCACTAATCCTCAATTCAAAAAGAGGGTATTGATTTTGAAGAGGGATGATGAGGATGGAAAAACCATCTATTTCTTGAGGTCAGGTAGATATGATACTTTGTTGGATATAGGAGAGATTGCCAAGGAATCAGTAAGGAATGTCACTGGATATTCTGAAGGTAACAATGTCTACGCTTTCTGTATCGTTCCCTCATCCCATAATGAGAATTTTCTATCTTCAATTAGGCGATATATGTCAACTGACAAAAATGAAAGCAAGTGAAAATCTTGATATTTCATCTACTGTGGAAATCGAATTTTCAACTTCCAAAATTGCTAACTCGGTTAGAGCAGCGCTGCAACCAGATAACTCGAATTTTCCAAAAGGTCTTTCAATCGTGATGGAATCATGCAATAACAAATTAATAATAAAGGTAAATTGTAACTCAGGCATGGCAACATTTATCAACACTCTCGATGAAATCTTAGAACATATCCAAATAGCTAAGGCTGCAATACAATGATTGACCCAAAATTAATCAAGGAAAGCCCAGACATGATAAAAGAAATGCTGTCTAAAAGGAACATCGAGTTCCCTTTTAATGAATTGATCGAGATTGATAAGACTCGAAGAAATATGATAATCGAAAAACAACAAATACGACATTCAAGAAACATGATTGCTCGATCAATTGGGGATAAAAAACGCCAAGGAAAAGAAATTGATGACGAACTTACTCAAATGGAACTAGTTGGTAATAATTTAAAGGAATTAGAAAATAATGAATTAGTTGTGTTAGAAGAATTTGATAGGCTGATGCGTTCACTGCCAAACTTACTACATCAATCTGTCCCACTTGGAAAAAATCCTGATGATAATGTTGTCATTAGAAAATATTGCGAGGTAAATGAGACAAAAGCTGCAGCCAAGGATCATATCGATCTATCATTATCTTTAGACTTGCTGGATCTAGAAAGGGCCGCAAAAATATCTGGAGCACGATTCTATTTCTTGAAAAATGAATTGGTAAAGATGAATCAGGCGCTAATTAATTTTGCTTTAGATTTTCTTACAGAATATCATTATACTCTGGTCCAACCGCCTTACATGATAAAACGCGAATGTCTTGAGGGTTCTGCAATTCTGGACGACTTTAAAGATGTCATATACAAGATAGAGGACGAAGACCTTTACATGATAGGAACATCTGAGCATGCAATTGCATCTATGCATATGGATGAAATCCTGGAGAGTTCAGAATTACCTATTAGGTACGCAAGTCTAAGTCCTTGTTTTCGTAAGGAGGCAGGGGCTCATGGAAAGGATATGAAAGGTATCTTCCGAGTCCACCAATTTGAAAAAGTCGAACAATTTGTTATTTCGAACCCTGAAAATTCATGGGATGAACATGAGAGGATGTTACAAATTTCTGAAAATTTTTATCAAAGACTAGGAATTCCCCATCAAGTTGTCCTTCTTTGTACTTCGGATCTTGGGAAAGTTTCGTCCAAGACATACGATATCGAAGCGTGGATGCCTGGCCAAAAGGCATATCGAGAAATTGTTTCATGCTCGAATTGCACTGACTATCAAGCACGCAGGCTAAGAATAAGGCATAGAGATAAACCTGACCAACCTACACAATTAGTTCATTCCCTAAATAGTACTTTGGTAGCCACCGAGAGGACATTAGTAGCCATAATGGAAAACTATCAAACGGAGAGAGGCACAATAATAATTCCCGATGTACTTAGAAAATACATGAACGATGAAACAGAAATTAGGATTTGTTAAAACCATTTACGACTAGAATCTCCGTAATACCTTTGGCTTGAGCATTTCAGGATGATTTTTTAGGTTGTCTATAACAGATAATATCTTAGACTTGTCCTCAGCCAGGGTTCCCCCTATGGAATATAAGTTAGATGCGTGATTGGCTCTAAAAAGAATCGGCGATTTGGGCGAAATAAATCCAACCAATCTTTCAAGCTCGTCCAGAATTTCCAAGTCCTCAAGTGGCTTAAAGGGTTCTCCGTACTTTGTCATGAATTCACTGTAAATCCCATCTTCTAAAATTAAAGACAACGCAGCCAAATAATCAGGAGAAGCTTCGTTAACTACCTTTGCAGTATCTCTAATATGATCAATTGTATATTTCTTGCCTCCGATTCCCAATATTACCATACATGACAATTTCAATTCAGTTTTTTTAGCCTTTTTGCAACTGTCTATAATGGTTTTGGCCGTTGCACCCTTAGTTATTTTTCTTAGCAAATTATCATTACCGGTCTCAATCCCAACATACACCAAATTCAAACCATGCTCGCGTAGCTTTATCAAGTCTTTCTCGGTTTTTTGAACTAAATTTTTTGGCATAGCATAACACGAAATCCGTTCAATTTTCGAAAATCTATTTTTAATGTACGAAAGAATTTCAACTAGTTTATCAGTTCCAAGATTTAGAGCATCTCCGTCTGCGAGAAATACTCTCTGGGTATTAGGATACACTTTTGAGGCCCAATTAATTTCTGATACTATCTCTGAAAAAGGACGTTCAACGTATTCCTTTGACCTATACATATTGCAAAAAGAACATTTATTGAACGAGCATCCTAGTGTAACTTGAAAAATCATTGAATTGGCTTCAGAAGGAGGTCGATATAATGGATAATCATACACCATTTCCATGGACATATCAATGATCGCAAGGACATTTAACCTATGCGTGATTTATTATAACAACTAATAAACTCGTAAATTTTCATAATCACATAACTTTTCTAAAATAATAAAGTCGGAGCGTTATGGGTCGGTTCGTCGCGAGGTCATCACTGCGTTTAGCTCAGACTGGAGCAGCAAATATCACCTCATCCCCAACTTTAGAATGCAATTTCCTCTTAAAAAGCCTTAGCAAAGCCGGGGTATTATTTCCTTAATATTATTCCTTAATTTCTTTAAAGTACCAGACATAGATATCGTGGTAACTGGTGGTTGAACCATACAAATTGAAGTAAGAATATTGTTTAGATATTTCAAATTACAGCTAATTATCAAAACTTGGTTATAATTTGAATTATATAAAAAAATCGATGTTAACTCCATCCCTAAAGACCCAAAAAGCTCAATATAGCGATGCTTAATAATATTGAGAAGTTCAATGCTGGTTTTGTCTTGCATATGAAATATAGCTAAATATCTTCGCTTGTTTCGCCTTTTCAGCATTTTATTACCCTAATTTTATCTTTCGAATCTAACCATTCAGAAAAATCTTTCCAATAATTCTTTGGCTCAATCTCTAACAAGAGCAAAATAGATTCAATAGTGCGTATTGACACCATTTCAGCTAATGTTCTTGCCCCGCTGGAGAGGATAAATTGACTTCCGGAAGATTTACACAGTCTATAGATAGATCTTGATTCTTTCACCCATTTGCTTATCGAATCTCCGCTAGAATATCGTATATCAGACAGTGAAACTTCAAGACCTAGTTCTTTTCTGACTCTTTTTTTGATCACATTCTTCATCCCAATTTTATTGATTGTAATAATATCAGTACTCTTGTTTATAGCCAAAGGATTATCAGTTCTAGTAAGTTGTAAAAATTTTGTAATTGAACCAGAGTTGTATTTATGACTCGAATACAATATTACCCTGTTCAAGATATCATCCATATATTCAAACTTCTGCAAATGGTAGGCATTTATTAAGAGTGCATCGAATCCATATATCTCAAGTAGCAATAGTACCTTGCTAACATCATCAATTTCTACAAGATCTATCCTTTTAATGTCCTTTTTTCCAATTGGTTTAATTTATTATTTTGTTTGTATTTGTTTTTGGGTTTGAATTTTAATTTGATGGAATCTTTATCTGAAAGTGTGATTTTACCGATACATAAATTTTGTTTATCGAGTCTCAAGTAAAAGTTTTCTTTCTCATCAGTCGACCTGTTTAATGAATCAGAAATGGCATTTCTGTCAAGAATACTCAGCGTACAAAAAACTTTCTCCAATACGCTTCTTGTTTGCAGTTCGTCAAGCTCGATTTTTATTAAAGATATTTCATTTTTCCAGTGGCCTTCAGTTACCGTTTCGAGGACCTTATTATTGAATTCGATACCAAAAACACTCGATAGCTTCGACAAGACAGTATCCTTGTTCTCTGTATTGTGTATTAAAACGCTAACCGTAGCAGAATAATCTTGAAACTTTTCAATCTGAAAAATCATTTACAGTGGAGGAAAACTATTGTTTCTCTTCGATTCCTTCTTGTTGCTTATCTTCTTCACTCTGTTCTACGATCTTTTCTTCTGATTCTAAAATGGCGGCCTGGTTTGTCTCTGGTGGTTTATCTTCAGGATAGGACAAAAGTTTGGCCTTCTTGATTCCGATGTGACGTAAAAGAGCTATCTTTTTTCCATGTGCTAATAGCTCTAAATTCAAATCTCCCTCCTTGGGATCTATTTCCTCCACAAACTGATTCACAGTTATTTTGGGGATCTTGTCGTTAAGAATTTGATGAGCCATAACCCTTATGGCATGCTTTTTGGATGAATTAAGCCTTTTTTGGCTAAATGCAACTATGTTAATTCTAAAAGTATACCCATCAGATGTAGTATAATCATGGACATAGTTAACCATGGAACTACCTCTCCTTATCAGGCTTCTTAAAAATTCTTTGCCGTATTCTTGGCATTTAAAAATACTGGTAGTGATACCTTCATGAACCCCTTCGATTGCAACAAAGACTTTAATTTGGTGCTGGGACATATCCCTTTTTCTAATGTCGTATAATGTATTTTCAATAACCTTGCCTTTAGAATTTTCCACGTCCGTAATAGGGATATAATTTAAGGCTTTATTACCGTCATTTCCATAAGCCGAAGGAGAATTTACAACTAGCCATTGTTTATCTCTCCACTTATCTCTTACTCTTCCTCCCCGTTTGCCTCCCCTTGCCATGCAAAAAAGGCTCTTAGCACCAAAATATAAGTCCTGCGCTAAAAATACAAAAAATTAAAAATGATTTCTGAATCGAATGAGAGACTACTACCTTGGTTTACTCTGGAATCCGCCTTCCGTCTGAAGTATATTTCACTTTCTTACCTTCTCCAGAATTTGTAGATATTGTTGGATTCAACTTGGACCTCTGCATCTTCGATGCACCTAGTAATATACCAAATCCTATGAATACGCCAGTCGTTATTGCATACATTAGAATGCTGTCTGCCACATCACTATAATAAAATACATATTTAAAAATATTTGCTGACTTCAATTTATTTCAAAACAGCATCTAATTGTGATGGAATATGCAATGAATTTTGTAATCAATTAAAATATCTCAATTTGTTAAACCTGCTAACAATGAGATCTTGACTTGTTTTTGTACTTTTTCGGTGACTAACTCTCTGCTAGCTGGATAGGTGAGTATAAATCATATATTCTTCTTATGCTTAAATCAGAAAACGCAAAAAATGTAATTAAATATCCTGAAGCTTAAAAATAAAATAACCTGTATCTGTATTCAAAAAGGGAATATAATATAATTAATTTGCATTATAATTGGCGACATCTTAATTTAGTTGATTTCAGTACTGGAGTTTATTATTTGTAGACTACACAAACCTCAAAACAAAACTGCTTATCAAGGCGATGTAATATTTTATGAGATTACTTTGAATAATTATGATTCCTCCATTTAGTTAGATTGATTAAATAGAACACGATTGTTGCAGTACGCTGCATTGTGAAGTAAATATGTATAAATTAACAAAATTAATGTCGCATCCTTGTCCTGCTGTGAACTTTTTCTGAATTATACATTGTTTCAAGATCCAATGGGTACATTACATACTAAACAAAAAGTCGACAAAAAAGCTTCATATTTCTGGACCTTATATTGAACAAAAGTATAAAATCAAAATTATTATGTAATCATTGTTTCCCAAAAGAGGAAAATACTTAAAGCCCCGCAAATAATACCAGTCAACTCGCTTTAACCCCAACTTTAGAAAGCATTCTTGTCCATATGGCAAATTCAACAACATTACGCGTACCACTTATATGATCTATAGCAGATACTAGTACTTCCCTTGCTTGTCAAATCAATGGTTGTATCTCTTCTAGTACTCTTTTTATTTGTTAATTTTAGTCAAGCTTACGCTCACCTTGCCCATGTTCCTCATAATAATGGTGGTTCAAACAGGGACAGCGTTGGCAAATATTATCCATATATGGCTTTGGATCCAGAATACACAAAGTCAAATGAACTCACCCAAATAACATTCAGTATTCAGGATTTTGACGGTAATGATGTAAGGAATATTGAAACAATGATCGAAATATACGAAGAAACTAATGGAAATAGGATAAAGGCATTTCCGTGGACTCTTCACGATATTGGGGATTTCGAACTATATTATGTATTTCCACATGTGGGAAACTACCAGATCGTCCTGAGTGTTGCAAATGACGATCGAAATGTAAACCACAATATGATTGATCCACCACGATCTATACTTGGCAGTGATTTTGGCTGTGATTGCGCGCGAGTGATTTTTAATATTTCAGTGTCAAACAGCTGGGGCGATATAAGAAATTTCCTTTTTGCGGTGGCAGTCGCTGCTCCTATTTCAACCCTTGGCGTTATCCTTGGAATTTCGTATTATAAGAAGCGTAAATCTTATCAGCAATCTCAAAGTAAAGAAGATATCCGGTATGCAGTAATGCTTCTTGCCATAGCAGGTGGTTTAGTTCATATGGCAATCTTTCCAGAACATGGCTCCTTGCAAATTTATTATTCAATATTTCTTCTCGCAGCGGCAACGGCACAGGTAGCGTATGGCATAATGTATATCCTTGTAAATTTGGATGTTGAAATTGATCGGCTCTCCGATAAGCAAATGGTTCTAAATTATTATAGGAAGGCAGTAACAATCAATTTGTTCGGCCTATTCGGTACCGCAGTACTGGTAGGCCTCTATACATACTCAGTAATTTTCCCACCGCCTCTTTCGCCAACAAATATGCCTGAAACTGTGGATATTGCAGGGATTTTGGCAAAATCCTTGGAAGTTCTTTTGATAATAAGCATAGTTTCCTTAATGATTTGGGAAAAAAAGAGGATGCATGCTTTGTTAATGCGAGCCAGACCGTAATTAAATTGAATGTAATAAATCACTTTAATTATTGTAATCTCACTGGATGCGATAAGCTTTGTTGTTTTAATACTTGGATATGAATCCCAATCAATTCTATGCCAGAAATTGATTAATTTTCTTTTTAAAATTATTGGAGAAAGGAAACTGAATTTATTAACTAATCGAACCTAGTTTCATGGGAAAAGGTAACCTATAGCTCATCCCTTATTAGTTCAATTAACAACAAAATTTGTATTAATACTAACCTAGAGATAGGAATTAATGAATCCCTTTTCTTTAATTTAAATTACAAATGCTGGATATATCAGACTTCTTACGCAATTTTCCATTTGACTCATTGCGGGCAAACCAGAAGGAGGTCATTGAAGAAGTATGTGATTCATTGAATTCGGGTTACAAATACATTCTACTGGAAGCACCCACTGGATTTGGAAAAAGTGCGGTAGGCGTGACTATAGCGCAGACATTGGGTTCAAGTTATATATGTACAGCAACAAAAGATCTTCAAACACAATACTCACAGGACTTTGGATTTCTTAAGAGTGCAAAAGGGAAAAATAATTTTCCATGTTTGGTGAAAGAAGATTTCATTAGGTCCAATAATCATAAATGCGGAGTTTGTATTGGAACGAAAAATGAATGTGTGCACATTTCATGTGATTACGGTCCCTGTATGCATGATGAATCTATGGAAGGTTCTGGATGTAAATATCGTACTTTTGTGAATGACTATTTTGTGCTCAATTCCGGTACGCGAAAAGAGCTTATATCGTTAATGAAGGATAAAAAAGAAAATTACGAAAAACAGTATTTAGATTGGTTGCATCTAAAAAATTTGAATGGAAATATTATAACTTGGAAACCGTGTGAATACTACGATCAGCTAAATAAGGCACTGGTTGCGAACCACTCAATTTTCAATTATTCTAATTTTTTAGCATTGCTACCTAACAAGAATTTTCTTCCTTCAAGAAGTTTGCTAATCCTTGATGAAGCTCATCTATTAGAAACTGAAATAGTAAAGTTCAGAGGATTATCTATTACAAGAAAACGATGGAAGAGATATATCAATGATTTTATTCTTACTGATTATGGTTACAATCTTTATGATTGGCTCGAATTTCTCGTAAGACTGGAAAAAAGAATTCTTTGTTTGATTGGACAAGAAAGTCTAGCAGAGTCTCTAGCAGTAGAACGAAAGGCTAAATATCATTTCTTGATTGATTCAAAGAAAAATGAAAAAAATAGAACTAGAATTATTTCTGCTTCTACCCTATTTGAAGACGATGAGACTATAAGCAGTAGAGTCAGCGCATATGGAGCTAAAAATAATATTGGTGAGGAGCTATTGATAGAAATAATACAGGACGTTGAAAGACTAACCCGGGTAATTAACAATATTTTATCAAATCCAAAAAATTGGATTGTGTCGGAGGTCCACAAGGAAAACTATGAAGTCACTAGAGTAGATCTAAAACCACTAGATCCATCTGCATTCTGCAAACCGGTGTTAGAGAAGTGTTCCAAGAGTCTTATAATGAGTGCCACGATATTAAACGAAGAAACATTTTGTAAAAATATCGGCTTATCGGTAAAGCACGATAGGGTAAAATTCATCAAGGTTGAATCGGATTTTCCTGTAGACCACAGACCACTCATTCCCCTCAACGTAGAATATCTCAGTTTTGACAACCTTGGTTTGGTAGAGGTACAAAAAAAAATTTCTCGGGCAATCGATAATATAATGCATATACACAAAAAGGATAAAGGAATTATTCATACTACATCATATGATCAACTTAATTTTATAATGAATAATCTTTCACAAGAGAACGCTAGGAGACTATTGGTAACAGATCCTGAAATTGAAAGAGATGAAGTTATAAGACAGCACAGTCAAAGTACCCGTCCCTCAGTACTAATTTCTCCGTCTCTTCACACAGGATTAGACCTCCGAGATGATCTATCGAGATTTCAGGTTATTACTAAAGTCCCATACCCTAATATAACAGATAAATGGATTTATGCAAAAAGAAAAGGCGATGCCGAATGGTATTATTGGCAGACGGCATTAAAATTAATTCAAGCATACGGTCGCTCAGTAAGGTCAAAAGATGATTGGGCCAAAACGTATGTTTTGGATTCTGCTTTTAATTACTATGTTAGAAAAAATGAACGAATTCTGCCAAAATGGTTCATAAACGCAATAAAGAGATACTGATAGAAGATTATTTTTGATTACGGCAATGTGTCTGCTGTCTAATAATCTAAAGGCTGTCTAAGTTCAAACAATACATACATACTTTGTTAATTAGCATAAAAGATGATAATTTATTCAGATTGCAATCTAAAGTCCCGTATAAAACAATATTTGGCTGAGAATATTTAACTACAGAAGTTCAAAGGGTATATTTTTGGTCCTAATTTGTTGATCTATTGGTCAAATTCATATACGAATGGAGATCTAATAGTGTTAAGTCCCAACATAATAGTAATATTACATTCTGCACCAGGATCTAGCAGTATAATCAATATAAGGGAATGGCTGGAAAGTAATTATGGTAAATTTTCATGCTTCAAAAAAAATTAATGCGCCAGTTTCTAAGGTTTGGAATATTATATCAGATGTAGATAGAGAGCCAGAATTCTGGCATGGAACTAAATCTATTAGAAATATAAAGAGATCTGACAATGTTATAGAACGAGAGGTGACTATTGCCTTCCGAAACTCAGTGTGCAAAGAAATAGTGACCTTAGAACCCGAAAAGAAGATAACCACAAATATCACTAAAGGTCCGATAAGAGGTGACAAGATCGTGGTACTTCATCCTGAAAGCGATGACAAGAGTATCGTAGATGTGGAGTGGAATATCAAAGTTCCAGGTATAATGGGGGGATTGTTTTCTGGAATGGTCAAGAAGCATATCCTGGAAGGAACCGAAGATGCCCTTGAAAGAATATCAAAAGCTGTTTAAAGGTAGATATCAGCAGAATTTAGCAAATAGATGTTAAACGAATTATGCCTCTGCACGTGCTTGCATCTACTAAATAATTAAATTTTGAACTTACTGATTCGGGTTTTTTTAATTGAAACAGATGCTCTAGAATAATTACTTATTGATGGCGCTAATGGAACCGCGGCCAACGAATTATGAAGATGAGAGATTATCTTATTTGAAATATCAATTAGTGTGAGTCTGCAGTATATCTCACTTTTCGCTGGTTTTTTGATATGTTTTTTAGGACCCATTTTCTAATTGGTATATCGCCTAAAAGTATTGAATTCTAACTTAGTCGTAAAATAAATCAAGTACTTGAAATTGAAATTGAACTATTTATGAAGAATTACCAACATTCTTTGTGCCTGGGGACAAACGCCCTGGTTGATTGCTATTGATATAAATTTCCACAATTTTGGGCAATACGCTCCTAATTGAAGCACAAATATCCTTAAACATTTCATCAAGTTTGCTATAACTCTGGAGAGTATATTCCGAATTTTGGCTTTCAGCATTATCGCTATCAAAAATGTGCTTGATAAGTTGTCTGTCTTGAGAGTTTCTAAGAGAATTTATCACGCAATCGAACATAAACCCTAAGAATAGGCTCATCTTTACCAAATATTTCATGTGATATATTTTGAGTCATTTCATCCAATTTGAAGAGTTCCCCTTTTTTATAACATCCATCTGAGTTGCAATTTTCACTTCCTAACTGTCTTCCCTATCAATATGAGTTCGGTAACATGGCGCCATGCACATAACATTTCTTTGAGACTCAATCTGGCATATCTTCAGTAGATATGGCTGTATTTTACTATTCTTAAGAGCTAAACATTTACAGAATTTCAGCCTAACAAGGCTTTATCTTTTCTTGATCGAGATACCTCTTTGATAAGTGAGTTTAATTGCTCTTGCAAATCTGCAGTACTTTGAGCTATATATGATATCCTCTATCTCTTCCAAACTTAGATTTCTTTCTTTAACTAAATTAGATAATCTCAGAATC
>CAVPGE010000033.1:0-79685 GCA_963703885.1 uncultured Nitrososphaerales archaeon | reverse complement strand
AATTGAGCCTTCTTCTTCTGTTTCTGTTTACTTGTCATCTAAATTCATCTCCACTGCCTTAATCGAGGAGAAGTGATGTGTATCTGTGGGAACTCCTCGCCCCTTAGGATTTCCTTAATTCTTGCTTCAAATTTTCTGCCATGTTTCATCCCTGGGAATCTGTAGTGCACCAATTCATGAACTAGTGTATCTCTAACCTCTCTAAGTCCGTAAAGTACTTTCTTTTTGTATATGAATCTCTTAGTCCTTTGTGTTACCTTCCAAACTTTTTTTGGAGTCCAGTCCATTCTTATCAGGAGCATTCTTCTGGATATACTGCACGCAGCCAGGTAGTGCTTTCCTCTAAGATGTCTTATATACAAGCCTAGCCTGTCTTCTGTCTCTTTATTCTTGGCGTTGAAGTCTTCTCTTATAAATACCATGCCTAATATGCCTAGATGTATTGATACTTATATGACAAAATACAAGTGAAATTACGACATTACGTATTAAGAAAACCACTAGAGATCTAATCGATTCTATGGGTATGCGTGGTGAATCTTTTGATGATATTATCAAGAGGCTCGCAGAGACCGTAAGAGCATTAGAATCAGGAAAAGACTCTAAGCAGGTTGAAGTAAAATGACTAAAGACAAGAGTAAAAGTACCAAATGGAACAAGGAATTGGAAGAATACCTCCAAGCGATGAAGGAAGATTACTTCCGAAAGTACATACAAAATAAAATAGACAAATGGGATGGTAAAGATGAAGTCGCTAAAGCGAGATTCTTGGTCCGTATAATTGGTCAATATGCTAGAATTAACGACGTTGAGTTCCACCATAAAGATACAGATACACCAGAATCAAATGACTTTCAAAGATATTGTAGGTCCATTGTGATGCCCAGAGATAAAGATAAAGTTACTGAATCAATGCGAGATTTTATGCTCTATGTAATATGTAATTATGGCCTTGCAATTGAATATCATGATGATAAGGACATAATACCTGATGCTAGGAAATTGTCTGATAAAGAACTGGATTTATTGATGGAGACTGATGACAGTTACTATACTGATGAGGAAATGACGCAGAGATTTCTACAAGCCAGATATCCCACAGTTGCAGATAAGACGGAAGTAATTGAGAAAGAGATGAACCGTTTGATGGATCGTATTGAGCAGAATGATGACAATGAAGATGATGAGAAAGTCAATCTTGAATTGGTCGCAAAATTAAGAAAGTATGTTGAAGGCTATGACGATGCTCCAGACATTTACAGATTGATGAGAGTACTGACATACGTGACAGCACAAAATAAAGGATGGGATGAAGCAGAGATAGAAAAGGTATTACAAGAAGAGGTAAAGGACCGTGTCAAATCTGGTAAGATTAGTGCAAAAGAATTTACTAAAATTAAGAAGGTAGTACAGCGAGAAACGGACAAAAAAATCCAATTGTGGGAGTCAGGGAAATGACTACGACTAACAAAGACAAAAACAAAGAAGTGGACATAATCGTTCCAAATAAGAAAATTCTGATACGAAAGGATGTATTGGATTTTGGAAATAAAATAATAACAGATTTGGAAACCAAATATCCCCGCCTACGTAGACGTAAAAGAGGTTCAAGCCTGGGATTATATTTCTTCTTTATAAAAATAAATTCAGTCAAGAAAGCACTAACAATCCATGAACTGGCTACGTTATTCAGTCCAGGCGATACAAGAATCATAGAAGTAAATGGCACTCAAAATTCGGTACCATCTAAGAAAGCAATTAAAACAATGCGTAAAAGACTCAGCCGATTTAATCAATCGAAAGAAGATTACATAATATCTCCACTTTCACTATTAAGACCACTTAAGAATTATCCTGGCAAGTACTGGATTTATTATGATATTACTAGAGGTGGAAGAGGGGATAAAGAAGCATTTGAAGAACTGGCCGAAAGAGCCAAAAAAGTGGTAGCAGGATATGAGGCCATTAAAAAATTAGATAAAAAACAACAAGTTCTATGGGACTTGAACATGTTTACACCACGAGAATTTCAAAAACTAGATGGACATACTAAACTCTACTATCTTGCACATATATTCAATCAATATCTTGAAGAGGTAGCAATTCCAAAAGGCTGGGGATTTACCCAACATATCAGACAGTGGCCAACTGGGGAGTTTGAAGGTGAAGAGATTAAGGCTGATGCTAAACCTGAAGATAAATATAAGATAATTATTAGTGATGAAAAACACAAGGCAATAGAAGAGGCATTAAGTTATCCTGATTTCGGACTTTTTGCAATGCGAAAATACAGACTTATGATTGATAACGATACTGATACAGATCCAGAACACTCACAACTATACATGAAAAAGGTAACTAAAGCAGAGGCACGCTCATTTATGGCAAAATTTGAAAAGGAAGTATTAGAGAAAGAAAATTCAAAGTCTATTACAGAAAGATGGGATGAAAACGAAACTATGGACAAAGCTCTGCGTTCAAGACTCAGCAATATTAAGGAACTCTCAGGAGAAGATAGAGTCAATGTAATTGCGTATATAGTTATGAAATTTGCTGAATCAAAGGGAATTCCTGTCAAGAGACGCGATAGGAACTTTGATACTGATCTTGAAGCACTGATAAAAGACAATGAACGCCTATTAAATAAAGTAGCAAAATATCCGAAGGAACTATACTTTTTTGCTCTGGAAAAATACGATGTGGTGCTTAAAATAGATAAAGAGAAGAATCTCTATATTAGGAAAGTTCCAGAGGAGGCCCTTGATTTTGTAAGTGATTACTATGCAGGTAAAAGCAAAGGCGGGAAAGAAAAAAAGAAATTGACTGATGAGGAGTTAGACGAGGTGAAGCAAAAAGTAGAAGAAATCTTTAAGAAATATGAGAAGAAGGATGACGAGGAGGAAGAATGATAACTACTACTACTAAACATATCTGTCAAATATGCAATAATGAAATTCCCTGTCATTTTATTTTTAGACAGAAATTCAAATTATGTTATTCGTGTTATCTGTTATTAGATAACAATGGTAACTAAAACTACTGACTCATTTTTTATTAATTATTAATTATCTTTCTATTTCGTCAAGTCAAAGTCATTTTTATCTTTATAATTTTGAATAATCTTGATAACTGCCTCAGAATTTTCCCTGAAATTCTCTAATGTTAATTGCATGTCTGTGTTAGGATTAATGTCTATATGTGTTTCATATGTATCGATAAGAATTCTAAAAGCCAGGTGTACATGACTTAGTAAAGGTATATCTTCGACTAATTCCTGTCTACTAAGTACAAATTTACGCCATTCTTCATACAAGAAATTTCCTTTATTGGCTATTATTTTAATTCCTTCTTTGCTAGATGCTTTCATTTTATTTCATTTTATTTCATTTTATTTTTTTTATCTGTCTATATCGTCAGGCCTTTCTCGGGTCCAATCATACACGGCTATCTTGCCTTTCTTTTCTATTTCTTCAAGTTCTTCATTAGTAACATGTCTTGTTATAATTCCTACCACTCCTTTGTGATTTGCCTGGGTATGGATAATATCGACTATCTCCGCTGCTTCCATAGATTCTAGACATTTGAAAATTAATCCTATACTTGAAGGGAGATGTTTAACATATTCTGAAGAGGACTCGAAAGTTCTGTCACAATTCGGACAACATTTCTCATCATCATCCTTATGTTCATTTTTAGACATTTTTATTATTATAATAATGCATTAAATAAATTAAGACTATCATTTCACTCTTGACTAGGTTGTGGAATTTTCCCTATTGTGATGTAAAATTAAAAGATTTTGTTACTATCGTTGAATCTGGATTTTCATACTTGTATATTGCATTCACAATGTATGGTGGGTCGCTAGATGTTATTATTGGATTTGGGTCTGGGATGGATGTTGTCAATTCTTGAGTAGTTTTGGGCTTTATGTCAAAACAATTAGGACAATCTGAAATAAACGTTTTTTCTTGATTCAGTTCGCCTGACTCTACGTGCTTTCTATTCTTAGTAATATTAAATGAAATGCTTATAATTTTGACAACATATGGATTTGGATTGTATACAGAGAAAATAGTATCAAGACTTTTGCTGTAGCCTGTATCAGCGTGAAAGATATAACTTGATGAAAAATTTAGCGGTATTGTCGAATTTAGGGAAATGTAGTCAACACATTTTTTCAGACATTGTTCATCAGAAGATACGGGAGGATTTGAAATACAATCTTTTTGGATAATCCTTTTGGGTAAATATACCGCTAATACTCCGCAATATTCAGGAATGTTATCTAGTCTTTTACATTTGTCATCTAAATAGGTAGAAAATGAATCACATAAGTTGCCAGCATCTAGTCGTGAATCAACTCGGCTATTACATCCACTAATTATATCGATAGGATTTTTTTCCACTTCATCTTTCTGTTCTTGTGTCAAGGTATTCGGAAATTGTGCATATAGATTATTTGTTATAAGGCTTGAGAATAGTCCTAATGATAACACAATCGTTGCAAAAAAATTTAGTTTTGTAATTGCCAGATTAATTCAATGAAGCGTGTTAGTCGAAGTTAATAAATCTAGTCCCTTGACTGAGTATAATAAAGGACTAATGGACTTAACTAAATTCGATATTTTGTTATCAATCGGTAAGAAAATGTAGCAAAATAATGAATTATTTTATCAATATTGAATCTTCCATCAATTTAGGAACTTGAATGATTGCAAGATTTTATTCATTATCATCTGTGTTTCTGGAGTATCAAAGGTTTTTGTGGAGTCACGGAAATTCAACACATATGCATCTCCGTTCTTTAAACTCGTGAATATATTCATACTGGCCTTCACGCATTGACTTATACCAATCATAAGACTCTTTCTTGATTTGCTGTTTAATATGATAAAGTCCTGACCTTGATACAATATTATTAGTCTGTCTTTCAACCTCTTTGATTATTTCATTGTCAGACAATCGCTTTAATGTCAACGTAGCAACTAATGACTTGAGCAAATGTCTTTCATAAACTGTATATTTTGACTTGCTCCTACTTACCCACTTTGAACAAATAAAGTTAATGCTCAGTTGATTGAAGCCATTGATTCTAGGACGAGGAAGAAAGCAGAATTGAGCGTGGATGCCATAAAGGATTGTTTAGGTCTAGTTTGATAAGGTACAACGTCTCGTAAATGAAGTCAAATGCTCACGAAGTGAATCTGAGATTGGGAATTGTAGAACACTGTTATGGTGATCCTTCATATAATGTTCTATGATACTGTAAAAATATTTAAGTATAACTTCAAACTTTATGGCAGAACAGGCCAAGTATATAGGAGAAACATCCCCAAACTTTAGGAAGATCGTAGTAGATGGTTTTTTGGGTAACATAGAACCATTTGGATTAGACATGCAGATTTACTCAAGTCAGAAATTGTTAGATAGGGCATTAGAGATGCCATCCATCGAAGTTCCGTTAACTGTATTTAAGAGGACAGTAGAATGCGAACTTATTCTTAGTCCGATACAACTAAAGGCCACCGCTGAATGGCTGCAGGAGAAAGTTGAAGAATATGAAGCAATATTTGGAAGAATATTAACACAAGAAGAAGCAGATTCCAAATTTAATAGTTATCACGCAAACAAAGAGGCTAATAAGCCATCTAAGAACGGCGGAATTGCTTAACCAAAGCAGGACGGCATCGACTCATTTCTTACAACCAACTAATAATAAAATGCCTTTTTGAGGCGTTTAGACCCTAGTATTTTTTATGAATTTAGTAGCGATTAGACACTAAGTAGGCAATTCCTAGTATTTTCTAACCTTTTCTTTCTCTAAACAAGGACCGCAGTACCTTTCTATCTTCTTTACGTCCCCACAATCATAGATCATATAGAATTCAGGTAATCCGCCACAGACTGAACAAAAGCCAGTGATACGACGTATCTTATTTTGTTTAGCAATTGGCGAAATACGATTACTTGCTAACTCCTTAGTGAGTTTCTCCAGTTGATCTGGTGGTGTATTTATTCGCTCGATTCTGGGCTTACCTGTACACTTGATAGAGGAGCCTGGAATGTTTTGATTTAAATCGACAGCAGAAAGTTCTGCTGTTGTAGTATTAGATGGGAAAGGAATGGGATTTGTAAAAGTCTTAATCTTGCTAGCCGTGAAGATAGTAAAATAATCAAAGTAATAAAATCTTTAGTTAGTTATTCTAATCCACGTCTATCTTGAAGATAGATTTAACCAATATCTACAAATAATCTAGAAAGATCTTCGGAAGAATTAATATTATATGCTGTTAATTTTATTTTTCCACTGGTTAGTAAGTTTATTAAATCTGGTTCTGCAGAAACAAAAAAATCGCATTGGGCGGCTGCAGATATATAAACATGTAAGGCTTGACTTGCGTTTATATGATAATCTTGTATTACCAACTTTGAATCAACAATAACTCTATTTGTAATTGGATATATGATAATATTCTGGTATTTCTGGGATTTTCCCTCCATCATATCTAATAATTCTGATAATATCTGTTGCACCTCCGCCTGAGTTATTATCCCATTTTTTTTGTTTTCGTCTAGTTTGGCAATTGACTCATTTATGACCCAATCAGAGATAATTATCTGGACTTTTCTATCCCTGGAGATAGAAAATATTCTTTCAACCGCTTCTCCTATTTGTTCTTCAAAGATTGTAAAGAAGGCGGTAGTATCAAGATATAGTTTTTTCACTTTTTCCTTTATCCTTGTCCTTTAGTGAAGGATTTGCAAGAGATCCTACTCGCCTGATAATAGAACGAGTCATTTCCATTTCTCCGTTAGTTTGCATTAGACCTAATCGTTGCCTTAATTCCTCAAATTCTTCCTGTATTTGTTCTTTTGATTTAGGTTCAAGTTTTCGGATTGTCATATATTTGCTGAGTTCAGAAGGAGCGATTCGACTCATATTGTATTCCTTAGGGTACATATTATTGAAGTTTACTTGCCTTGGTTAGCCCGCTATTTGTCGGCTAGATTCTTCCACTACAGGATTTTTATGTATTTAGTTGGGAATAGTATGAGTTAGTTTAATTATATTTTTCAGTTGGCCACATTAACTTTGTGAAAAAAGTGATTACTCATATCGATGGGTTCACATTTTTATATTAACCTATATGAGTAAGACCTGTGAAGAAGCAAGATAAACTATTGGTGGCTGAATTTTTAGGTACGACTGAAGGAAAAAAACTACTGATGGTCTTTGCCGAAAAGTGGGGAAATACCGGAGATATTATCAACGCATTGAATTATACAGCCAGTGTGGCAAAACGAGATAATTGTTTGGAAGCGTTTCAAATTGCATTTGCTATTGATATGGGAAAAATTTTTACTCCAATCGTTGCTGAAATACTTAAAGTCGCTGTCATCTCAAGTAAAAAAAGTAAAAAATGATTATAATTTCTGGTTCTAATTCGTTTAATTCATTTGTTAAATATTGCATCTTTTCTAAAATAGGTCCAAGTGTCATATCCGTGATTACGATCTCCTGGAAATTGTCTTCTGTTTTTTGATTGTAACTATAATGTCTTCATCTTCATAATCTCTGATCATTTCACGCAATGCTAGAGGTATCCAGATTATACAATTATTACCCATCTTTGAGATCTTTGATTTGAAGACTAATTCATCTTTCATCTGTTTTACAAATTAAATTTGCAAGCCCTAAATAAAATAAGGATCATAAGAAATTGCAGGACATGTCAAAAGTTGACGAAGAGATAAATTATCAAGAAAGTAATGTTCCGCCCAAAAAGCGAAAAACAAAAGAAGATGAAGAATTTGAGCAAGTGGAAGTCGAATCTACTGGTGGAGGCAAGGATGCCGGCGGTGGTTAAATCCCTATTTTTTACCCATATTGCAAGCCTGTGTAACTCTAGATAATTCGTCAGAGTATAGCCATTCTTTGCAAAATTCACAGATGTAAGTTACATCGTTGGAATTTGCTGTCAGGATCTCCTTTTCATATGGGTTTAGTTTCCTTCTACTCCTGTTGTGATTAGTCATGTCAAAAGTGTCCAACCTCGTAAAAAATGCCCAACCTCCTCAAGGACGAGAAAAGGAGGTTGGGCACAAGAAAATCACTAGTGATATGTGCTTGTTTGTTAGAATGAAAGTAGTAAAGTGTGACCAACCTCTGACCTATATTATTGTGATATTTTCTTTTAGTATTATGATATATGTAGACAACAATGTAGACCGGAGGTTGGTCACAGTTACCAATGCTATGGTAACGATTTCTTAAAATTCGTGCGTATATCACTAGCGACATGGCTGAAAAAAAAGTGTCCACCTCTTTTTACCGAGGTTGGGCAGGTTGGACATTTTTCTTCATTCTTTATTATATTGTCTTATTGTCTTACAGTGTTGTTTGTCCTTCATCCTCAATGGCCTTCCAGTCGATTAACTTGATACCCATCCAATAATATTCTCTAGGCTTACCCTTCAGTTGTAATCTTTTCTGTTCTATTTTGTAATCGGTTGATAATCTGAGACTGAAGGTATATTCATTTTCTGGATTTAGATGTTTAGCGATACAATAGTCCCTATAAGCATTGTAAATGGCATCTTTTGATGCATAACTATCTTTGTCTGATGTGGATATTGCAGACTCAACAAAGCCCCTGATTGGGTCGGAACTTTCTACATATTTCTTATAATTATCCTCTATAGATTCATCCGAACCTGAAATACCACTCTCTAAAACTCTTGCAAGTCTTGATACCAGTAGATTAAGAAGGCCGGACATTTCTCTTTCTGTGGTTAGTTTTTGAGTAAGATAGGGGTCTTGTTCACTCACGGCAAATTGTCTTTGATAGTTAATTATGATAGGTCTAGAAAAAAAATGCGTCCGTCTCGTCGGATGTTTCAGGCATTTTATTTCCGGAGAATACTAGTTTAGCAAAGATATTAGCATCAAAGGCGTTCTTGAATTTCTCTTCTAATGATACTGTATCATTGCCGGTTATCTTTTTCAGCAGTCCGGTATCATCTCCATTAAATCTTGCTTGGTAGTTTTATCTATTTTTATTACTTTTATTGGGTTAAGTTAACGACCTAACTGTTTCTCCAAGAAATCAATTCGCTGCACTAACGCATCCATCTTATCATATTTGACCTGCAAGTCATCAACTTTCTTCTTCAAACGATTTTCTTCATTGATTGTCAACTCATTTACTGCTTTGATATATTCAGTAAGTAACTTTTGCTCAGTTGGTCTAAAGTAAGAATCATCAAGGCCTACTGAATGACCCATTAACATCTCTTTAATTGTGATATTAACGTCTGCATTAACTAAACATGTATTGAAATATTTCCTAAATGCGTGGAACATGGATTTATTATGACGTTTATATTTATTATTCTCAGTTGAATGGTTGACTTGTCGAAGGTCAGATTTATACAATAAAGCATCCATGACTATTTTTAATGCACTTATTGATGTCTTTTTAGGACTTTTTGCGTTTTTGGCGAATACATAATTAAAATCATTCCGTATGAGATAAGATTCTTGTGTGATATTTTCACCTGCAGTTTTTCGTTGCTTGATATATTCATCAATCATGGAAGCACATTCAGGTGTGCAGAATGTGATATATTCATCCTTTGTATTTTCATAAATAGTAAATTTGTATAATTCATGAGATTCAATCTTTTGCAAATGTTTTAGTTTAAGATCAATTATTGCTCCCTTTCTTATTCCGGTTGAACTATAAATTGCAATTAATAATCTAGTCCTGAATGTTGCAAACTGAAACATCTTTTTTAGATCTTCATGATTATATGCTTCATCTTTTACTGTCTTTTTTTGCTCCCCCACGAACCTATTTAATTTCTTGCGATTAATTGAAACGTCGTTCAAAGATAGGAAAGCAGTGATGGCAGCCAATCTGTTGTTAATATAAGAAGACGAAAAATCACTATTTCGCATGTATATGATATATTGAATTATAATTTCTTCGACTGTCTTGGAATTCAAATTTAGTAAATCTTCAATCTTTCTTTGATGCCAATTTTCAAAATAATTTATTAAAATTAGATAGAGTTTTTGAGTTTCTTTTGACTTTATGGAATAAAGAAATGTTTGCATCAATGATGAAAGTTCTTGTCCCTGGTTTTGTTGCTGTGATTGCAAGAAGTATATAAAGAAAAAGTAATTTAATATAGGTTTTTATGCCTTAGATTCGTTTCTAAGTCATGTATATCTTTTTAGATAGGATTATGCATGGCACCAACAGAGGGAGAATTGCTAGACCATAAATTAACCCAAGTATACCACTAAGAAAAATAGAGTCAAGAACAATTATGGCCATTATCAAATTTCTAACTATTTTTTGCGGTTGTTGTTTATCCGTATTATAGAATTTCACTAAGCTAACTGCGATTAATATTGCAAATATAATTAAACTGAATACTGAATCAAATTTTAACAATCCTAAATAAATATAGAACGCGATTGACGATACAATATACATTAAAATTGCAAGAACAGCACTGATACTTAATTTAGGAATGTGGCTACCTATCTCACTGCGACTTATCAAGGATATTCCGAAAATGAACAGAAAGGTGTCAGAAAGTACTAGTAATGATATCGAATTGTATGAAATTACGTTCGAATATGTGCTTAATCCAAGTAAAATGTTTAGCACTCTTGCTGTTGCCATTATCATAGGACCTAGGATCCCATCTTTTAGTTTGTAATCATATGCGAATATCGTTATTATGAGTAGAATTGAAATTGAAAAACCAAGAGTACTAACATAATATGCTAATAGTAATGATATGCCAAATGCAATAATCGCTAATAATAAAGCATACCGCTTTGGAATTCGGCCAGAAGACAGTGGTCTACTTGGGCGTTGCTTTTTATCTACTTCAAAATCATAGAAATCATTTAGTGCGACCCCTCCCATGTACAATAATATTGATACTATAATCTGAATCACCGTGTGGATAGAAAATATCAGATCGGAACCCAGACTAATGCCAACCAATATGTTTGAAGGAACCGTAAATAGATTTGGTACTCTAATTAATCGTAAGTAATCAATTAATAATGTCATATAATTCTTGAATCTCGAAGAGATGAGAAGTTACAAAAAATAGTGATGCTATATGAGATAATTTTAGAAGCTTGTATTAATGATTTCAAGACTATGTTATTCCAGGTCAGACATTTAAGGTAGACACTTCTTTATGTTATGGATCTTAGATATTGTATGGATTTTCTCCCGGCATCTTCAGGGCAATCCTGGTAAGGGTATAGTTCCACTGTAACATATCCTTCATATCCGATATTTTTTATAGAATCAAAAATACCGGCAAAGTCTATGGTACCTTCTCCCAAAATCAAGTGATTATGTACTCTATCCCTTGAGATATCTTCTATGTGAAAATGTCCAATGTAATCTGAAAACCGATTTATTAATTCAGCTGGATCTTCATGCACGCAATAAAAGTGGCCTATATCAAAATTTAACTTTAAATAATCAGAATCGAAATTACCTATAAAACTCATAAATTCTTTTGAATTTTCAATTAAAAGTGTAGGTTCCGGCTCGACTAATATAGATATACGCTCTTTTTCAGCAAACGGCAATACCTGTCTAATTTCAGATACGAAGACTTTGAGTAATTCTTTTTTTCCTAATCCTAAATTAGAATTTAGAATTGGTCCGCCAGGCTCGGTTGAAATATTTTTGGCACCTAATTTTTTTGCTAGACGAATGCATTCAATGGTATGATTTGTACGTTCCTTTCTGCGAGCTATATCACTATCAATCCAGGATGGATTATATGTGTCACCAATAGCAAAAAGCGTAAATGCATTGAGGTTTGAAATTTCCAGGTCTAAGGTCCCAAGAGAATTTTTAATATCATTAACATCCTCTTCACTTAAAAATTTAGGATAAGCATGGGGTACATCACATAGTATTTCCACACCAGAATAACCTAATTTTGATATAATACGAAATGCATCAGATAATGCAAAATTTTTAAATGCATTAGTACTATACGCTAATTTCATTTAGGATCTATGGTTTCCATTTGAAATTCGATGATTGTTTAAAAAATTTATATGCGTTATGACACGTAACATTCTCGATCTCTTTTCTGCTGAATCCCCTTTTAAGCATCTCCCTAGCCACTAAAGGAACACTCAAGGGATCTGATATTCCCCAATCTGCGGCGCTATTGATCATTATTCTTTCTGCACCGTACTTTTCTATCATGTTCATAGCTCTCGCGGGTGACAACTTTGTGTTAGGATAAACTGTCAGTCCTGCCCAGAATCCTTGGCTCAAAGTCTCTTCAATAGTTTCTTCTGTGTTGTGATCTATCAAAATGGTATTTGCAATATTGTCCAGGTTTTCGTTTCTAATTAGTGATACTGTGCGTGAAATACCTTCTTTCTTATTAACGTGAGGAAGATGAATCATGCAAAGCATTTTCTTTTCGCTAGCTAGCTGCAATTGTTTTGAAAAAATCTCTTCTTCTAAATCATTTATTATATTGTACCCTATTTCCCCAATCGCAACTACTCGATCTCTAGATAAATATCTCAGCATAGGGTCTAGAGCATCAATCGCTAGGGGACGAGAAGTAGCTTCTTTCGGATTTACTGAGAGGCATACATAGTGTTCGATTCCAAACTCTTTGGCTCTCGAAGTTTCAAAACCAATTATATGCTCCCAATAATCTTCGAAAGTCCCTACAGAGGTCCTTGGACTGCCTAACCAAAATGACGGTTGAACAATAACTTCTATTCCTGCTTTGGACATTGATTCATAATCGTCTGTAGTTCTGGAATACATATGAATATGGGGATCAAAAAACTTCACTTTTTCGTTCATGCACTTTAGGACTAATTATTTATATGTGTCTTTGCCTTTGTGTCCTCATTTTTACTGGATACCTTATACACATTAGATTTTGATTGAATCAAATTTTCAATAGTCAAGATGGTACAATTTATCGAGTATTTAATTAAGCAATGAATCAGCACTATCGTTATGAATTTTTCAATATAACTTGAATATACTAAGTTTATTGCATTTTTGATTCCTTTTTGTTGTAAAAGATTGTTTTCCTACGACTGAAACTGCAACCTTTGTACGTATGCATATATCAATACTTTAGTTTATTTTATTTAGATTCAAGTAGCATAATATGCTAATTAAGTGATACTTTCATCCTCATATAGATCTTAATTATAGAAAAAAGATATACAACTGGCAAAAAATTAGTGCAATTATCTACTTTAATATTAACTACTTTTATAGATCAGCCCTGAAGTACAAATGCGTTAGTGTTTTCTTTATTCAATACATTGCGATTAGGAGAAGTTGATTTTGCCGGATGCTATAATTTTGGTTGGTTTGGTCCACAGTAACTCGATTAATTTCCTATCCCCAATAACAATACTATCTTTAAAGAGAACAGTAATTCTTGCATATTATCTTCAATATTTTTGGGAATGACAGATATTAATATTTTCGATCTCTCAATTTCAAAATTAATTTTTGAACACAGAATATAGAAAAGTCATAGACAGATGGCAGTCGTGTCTAAATATTACATCAAATAAATCGTTGCAATTACATGAGTCCATACAATAAATTAAATCAATAGCATGTAATCTTATCGAAGTGCATCTAAATTATTTTTTTGGGCAATTTTAGACTAATTGCCTTGATAAACAATCAATCGCCATGTTTATTTATAAATTTGGATAATTATCTTGAAATATTTAAATGCTACACCTAAGATTCATTTCTTCTTCTAGGTTTGATGGTAATGAAAAGTGAGGTTAAAATAGGATACCGAAATTTCATCTAGTGTGGATAATATGGCAAAAAAATTGGTAAATGTTACAAGCGATTCTTGGGAGAATGAGATTACGAAATCGGATTTGCCAGTATTGGTTGATTTTTGGGCAGATTGGTGCGGTCCATGCAGAATGGTAGGACCCATAATAGAAAATTTATCAGAACATATGAATGGAACATTAAAATTTGCAAAATTAAATGTAGACGAGAATCAGGAAATTGCACTCAAATATGGGATAAAATCAATACCCTCCATTTTGATTTTCAATCATGGCAATGAAATATCGCGCACCACTGGATCTGCGTCATTAGAAACATATAAAAAATTCATAGAGCAGTCGCTCGCAAAATAATGTTTAGCAAAATATAATTTTCGTGCTGTGTTTAATAATTGCAAGAACAATCATTAACTTCCATTTTTTCGTCAAATCCTGATAAATATTACAAAGTAGCTCTATTTGGAGAAAAAGGATTTAAAAGGCAAAGTTGCCATATTTGTAAGAAATATTACTGGTCAAAAGTAGATAGACATTTTTGTCCAGACCACGAAAATTATGGGTTTATAGAAAATCCGCCAACTCTAAAGCGGTTTGATTTTGTAAACGCCTGGAAGGAGATCGAAAAATATTTCATAGACAATGGTCACTCCGTAGTTAACAGATATCCTGTAGTATGCAGATGGAGAGAGGACCTTTTTTTTACAATAGCGTCAATAGTAGACTTTCAGAGAATAATGAATGGAAAAGTAGTCTTTGAATTACCCCATAATCCATTGGTGGTACCACAGATGTGTTTAAGATTTAAAGATATTGAAAATGTAGGAGTAACTGGTAGACATTATACCAGTTTTTGCATGATAGGTCAGACAGTAAATGCAGATGCGCCTGGAGGATACTGGAAGGACAAATGTATTGAGATTGATTACCGAATGCTTAACAAGACTCTAGGAATTCCAGACGATGAGATTACCTTTGTGGAAGATGTATGGATAGGAGCTGGCGCCTTTGGCTGTTCTTTGGAATATTATGTTCGCGGACTCGAACTTGGAAATGCGGTCTTTACAGAATTTGAAGGGGACGAAAAAGACTACAGATTATTATCTAATAAAATAATAGATATGGGAGCAGGATTGGAAAGACTTTCCTGGATAACTATGGGAACTCCAACAAGCTATGATTGTACGTTTGGTCCTGTGATTGAAAAATTATTTAGCATCACAAATACTGAATTGAATCCTGAAGTATTCACTAAATACATAAGAACACTTTCAGGAAAATATTCCCTTTTTGAGAATGACGTATCGTCTCTTAACGCTTCAATATCCAAGGAATTTGGTATGTCAGTTGAGAAGTTAAACAGCATAATTTCGCCCTATCAGGCATTATATACTTTGGCAGATCATACGCGAACACTACTTTTTGCAATATCCGATGGGTCTTTGCCTTCAAACGTTGGGGGAGGATATAATTTGAGGGTGATCTTGAGAAGGTCACTTTCGATTCTGAACCGCCTAAGGTGGAATATTGATCTGGATGAAATAGTAGATTTACATGTGGACTATTTGAGATCAATTTTTCCCGAGCTTGAGGAGCACAGGAATGAAGTTAAAGCAATTCTCCAACTAGAATCAAAACGATACACTGAAACCAAAACCAGGATGGAACAAATTGCGCAGGGAGTCAAAAGTTCGAAAAAATCATTAACTGTAGAAGATTTGATTAGAATGTACGAATCAGACGGGATTACACCGG
Source organism: uncultured Nitrososphaerales archaeon (assembly GCA_963703885.1). Classification (GTDB taxonomy): domain Archaea; phylum Thermoproteota; class Nitrososphaeria; order Nitrososphaerales; family Nitrososphaeraceae; genus TA-21. Next base: position 64,069 of record CAVPGE010000033.1, on the reverse strand, counting down.
ACTTTTTAATGGAATTAGATGTGATAAAAAATATCCCTTCTTCATTTTATACTAAGTTGGCTAATTTACATGTGTCGCAGGATTCAGCTAAAGTAGAAAAGCCTTTGGAAATTTCTGAAGTACAGCCAACTAAGCTTCTCTATTATGAGAACGATTTAACAAGAAATTTTGAATCAAAATTGCTCAAGGTAGTTGATAAGAAATACCTTATCTTAAGAGAGACCGCATTTTATCCAAGAGGCGGTGGTCAAGAACCAGATCATGGTGAAATTGATGGATTTAAGGTAGTTGATGTGATCAAGCAAGGAGATATCGTAATTCATACGATTGAAATTCATCCGGATAATAATCATTTCATTGAGGGTATGATGGTGAAGGGAAGCGTTGACGACAGCAGAAGGAACGCAATTACTAGACATCATACCGCAACGCATATTCTAAATTCTTCTGCCAGAACAAACTTGGGTTCTTGGGTGTGGCAAAATTCAGCATTCAAGGAAGAATCTTATGCGAGATTAGACATCACTCACCATTCCGCCCTAACTAAATCAGAACTTCATTTAATAGAGAGCACTGCAAACAAAATCGTACGTAAGAACCTACCGGTTGATATCAAGACATTCGAACGTGGCAATGCTGAGCAGAAATACTCATTTAGGATTTATCAAGGAGGAATAGTCCCATCAAATAGTGTGAGGATTGTAAATATTGAGAAATGGGACGTGGAGGCATGCGGAGGCACACATGTTCGTAGAACTGGCGAAATTGGCCTTATTAAGATCGTCAAATCTGAAAGAATACAAGATGGAGTCGTAAGATTAGAATATGTTGTTGGCGAGAGCGCTATGAAATATATCCAAAACCAAGAGAATCAATTAGACCACATAATTCATAACCTCGGTTCTAATAGAGAGAAAATAACAGAATCATTCGACAAGTCAATCAAAGAAGCGGAAAATACAAAAAGAAAGCTCAAAGCTTTAATGCGTAAAGTAGCACCAGCGATGATGCAAAATGTATCGGAAAATTCAAGGATACTAACAAATGGATTGAAACTATACACGGTTCGGGATGAGGAATTGGATGAGGAGTATTATATTGCTTTGGGCGGCAGATCGGTTGATCATGACCCCCTTCTAATATTCATTGCTTTTGTGATAAATACGAGTAGTATAAGAGTAATTGTATTTGTAGGGCGGGATGCTCAAAAAATCGTAAAGGCCTCAACTATAGCAAGGAAAATATCAATCTTTCTCGGAGGGTCAGGAGGCGGCAGCGATAAATTTGGACAAGGAGGTGGGAAGAACAAGGCGAGTGTTGAAGAATGTATGAAGAACATGCAATCTACGGTGGAAAGTATTTTTACTTCCGAAAAGAAAAATGATAAGAATTGACCCCAGATATCGATACTTCCAGTAGGACACATATTAATTGGAGAAAGATAGAAGAAACCTGGAGACAAATTTGGGATAAGGAGAAGATATTTTATGCAGAGATCAATAGTAAAAAGAAATACTATGTCACTGTAGCATATCCCTACCCTAATTCTCCTCAACACGTCGGGCACGGGAGAACTTACACATTAGCCGATGTCCATGCACGCTATATGAGGATGAAAGGTTATAATGTATTATTTCCCATGGGATTTCATTATACAGGAACCCCCATAGTGGCTATGTCTCAAAGAATAGAAGCTATGGATAAGGAATTAATAGAAACTTTTCGTAAAATATATGGGATTTCTGATGAAATAATATCTGGGTTCACAAATCCATTAAGCATTGCTAAATTCTTTCACAATGAGATTAAACTGGGTATGAAGGAAATGGGATACTCAATAGACTGGAGGCGTGAATTTACAACAATTGACGAGGGATATTCAAAGTTTATTTCCTGGCAATTTAGAACTCTTCAAAGAAAAGGACTTATTGTGAAAGGTTCCCATCCAGTAGGATGGTGTCCAAAAGATCAAAATCCGGTAAGTCAACATGATACTATTGGAGACGTTGAACCTGAAATAACAGAGTATATTTTATACAAGTTTAAATTTCAAGATTTTCAAATTCCAACGGCAACTCTAAGACCAGAGACTATTTTTGGAGTTACAAATTTATGGATAAATCCTGATTTGAAATACGTAAAAGCTAAAGTCAACAATGAGATTTGGTTAATGACGTACGAGGCTGCAAACAAGCTGAAATTTCAAAATTATGAAGTTTCCATTATAGAAGATCTCATGGGCAATGAATTGGTAGGCGAATTTGTATCCGATCAAATAAGCGAATCCAAGATTCCGATTTTTCCGGCGTCATTTGTTGACCCACAGAATGGAACTGGTATTGTTATGTCTGTCCCAGCGCATGCACCATACGATTTTCAAGCGTTAGAGGACTTGAAAGGCATACAAGATCACAGAATCAAAAATATTGCAGAGGTCATCAATCCCATAACGATAATCGCGAGTAATAATTTTGAATATGATAGGTTACCTCCAGCACAGCAAATTATGGCTGATTTTTCTATAAAAGACCAAGCTGACTCAAGACTGGATGAGGTTACTAAGAAACTTTATTCAATTGAATTCTATAACGGAATAATGCTATCAATGGCTGGTGAGTTTAGTGGAATGACAGTGAAGGTTGCAAGAGACAAGGTCAAAGAGATGCTGCTAGGTAAAGGTATTGGCAACATAATGTATGAGCTGGCAGATAACTCAGTTAGATGCAGGTGTGGCACCAATTGTGTAATTAAAGTCATTACTGATCAGTGGTTTATCAATTACGGGGATGAAAATTGGAAGAAATTGGCACACAGATGCATTAATTCTATGGAAATCACCCCTGACGAGATAAGACAGGAATTTGATAATGTTCTTGATTGGCTTAAGGAAAGAGCATGTGCAAGGAAGGTTGGTCTTGGAACAAAATTGCCATGGGATGATGGATGGATAATAGAAAGTCTATCAGATTCAGTAATTTATATGGCTTATTATATATTGGCCAAGTACATAAATGATAATACGCTAGATGCTAAAATCCTTCCAGGTAGTCTAGACGATGAATTTTTTGACTTTGTGTTATTAGGTTTAGGGGACCCTGATTCCATTTCCAAGACTTTACAAATACCAGCTAAGACCCTAATGCAGATAAGAGAAGACTTTCTCTATTTTTATCCTGTAGATTCCAGACACTCAGGCAGGGATTTGATACCAAATCATTTATCATTTTATATTTTCAATCATGTCGCTATTTTTGGCGAGGAAGAGTGGCCCAGACAAATAGTGGTCAACGGATCTGTACTTATGGAAGGAAAAAAAATGTCAAAGTCTCTAGGCAATATAATTCCCCTTAGAAATGCCATCGAAGAGTATGGGGCCGATCCCATCAGATTAGCAATGATAAGCTCAGCAGAATTATTACAGGATGCAGATTTTTCCTTCGACATTGTAAAAGGGATAAGGCTAAAACTGACAGATTTTTACGAATTAATTACAAAGCTTGGTGGGTCTCAACAGGACTATTCAAATGATTTACATGAGGAATTGGAAGACCAATGGCTACAAAGTAGAATTCAGAGAAGCATTGCAGATACTACCTGCTCATTAGACAAATTACGTGTTAGGCAGGCATTACATAATATCCTTTATACGATGGAAAAAGACATGCAATGGTACTTCAAGAGGTCACATTCTAAAAAGAGAAATCCTTTGTCTAACCCTGTGCTGAGAGAGTTTCTTGATACTAGGATCAGGTTACTTTCACCTTTTGCACCGCATATAGGAGAAGAATTATGGAAGACCTTTGGTCACGAAAATTTGCTCAGTAATGCTGCTTGGCCGAGATTTGATGAATCAAAGATTAGCAATTTAGCAGAAGAGAATGAATATTTTATCTTTAATGTAATAGCAGATATACAAAAGATAACAAAAATTGCAAGGATTCATCCAAACAGAATTATTATTTATACCGCTTCGATGTCAAAATGGAAACTATACCACAAATTATTGATAAAGATTCAAAATGAATCAAAATCTAATTTTGGCACATTAATTAAGGAATTAGTAAGTGATAAAGATGTTTCAAAAGTCGTAAAAGGTAACCCCGATTTGGTAAAGAAGATGACACAGGACATTCTGTCAGAGTCTAGCGAAATCAGAAGCAGGAGAATGAGCTTTGGCTATTTTGACGAGGCTGTTCCCTTAAAAGACGCTTTGGATTTGATAAAAGAAGAATTGGAAGCAGACCAACTTACAATAAGTATAGCCCCAGAGGATGACAGTCAGATGTACGACCCTAAAGGAAAGTCGAAACATTCCCGTCCTTTTAAGCCAGCTATTTTTATCGAATAGTATGTTTTTCATTTACGGTTGTTTTTCAGGTAGAGCAGAATGACAGATAGATACTATACCATTGTTTGCTCAAATAAGGATGTAGCAAGCAGGCATATGGCTAAGGTCTTAATAAAGGAGCATCGTTTCACTTCCTTTAATAATCAGTACTATTATTCAGATGATTTTCCAAGTTCAGTTATGTACTTTGCAAATGATAACTTGCTAGAAATGGATAATCTTGATGATATCCATCATGATACAAAGTGTTTCATTTTTCTTTCTCAACATAGATCAACTAGCAAAATACCAACATTAACCTGTCATTTTACCGGAAATTTCAATGAAAACATGTACGGTGGTCGTCCAAAAGAATTGGGAATTTGTTACCCATGGTTACAAAAACAATATCTTATAGAAATCAATAAAAGAAGAAATGAGGTGCCAGAGTATGATATAATAATAGAAGCGACGCATCATGGTCCAACTTCGCTAAAAAAGCCGAGTATATTTATAGAGATAGGTTCTACACAAAAAGAATGGAGTGATCCAATTGTTTCTAGTATTGTTACTGAAACCTTGTTAAAGGTTATATCGACAAAACCGGGGAAATCTGAAAAGGCAGGAATAGCTTTTGGGGGTACGCATTACCCCATAAAGTTTAACAGGATGATTTTAGAATCGGAGTTTGGTTTGGGTGCTGTTGCTTCTAAATACGATCTCATTAACGTGGAAGAGAATATGTTTTCCCAAATGATTTACAAGAGTATAGAAAAAATTCAATATGGCATCGTTGACATGAAGGGACTTGGTAAAGAAAGACAACGAATATTGTCCTTAATAGAAGAACACGGATTAAGAATTGTAAAAGTATAAGTATTTAGTCTAATTGTCGAAGTGCGTCGGACTTATTATGTATATGTGAAGATAATGAAATTGAAGTTTGCGAGTCAATATCAACATCATTTTTGGATGAAGGATATTTTATTGATGAATTATTAGCACAATTCTATCCTCAAACAATCATCTGTGATCACCATACGAGTTAAAAATAGTTAATATATGAGTACGGTGGCGGTTGGCAGACATCCTAATTCTCATTTATAGTAACTATATCAAGGATTCAAATGAGTTCGCAAAAAGGGAAAGATATCGAGTGGTTCTCTGTTATACTATTGTCGCTTATCGTTAAAATTTAGTAATAAACGGATTAGAATAAAATATGTTTAGGTACGAATTTTGCTTTGTTTTGTGAGATCCCTCAAATGAGATAAGGATCTAACATGTCCTCCGTCAATTTTCTTGTAGATTGACCAAAATACGTCTCTAGTTATTTCATTTCTATCCTTTAGTACCTTTAGGTGGTATCTCATTGATCGGACTCTCCTAACATGTAATTCCTTCTTTCCGGTTCTAGCAGTCTTTTTTCCTTTCTTTGAACCTGGCGCAATACCACGTTTTCTTCGGGTCTTCAATTTTTCCTCCGCCCTTGCTCTAGAGGTACCTTTTACTTTCGTTGTCCATATCGTTCCATTCTTTATAAGCGAACGTAAGTCCTCCCGGGTAATTGCATCTACTACGTCGTCAAGCTTATCTGGTTCGAACCTAATTCGATTTGCTCCAACGCCCAATATTCTTGAAATCAGTTCTCGTTTTTTTCGCAGATTTACGACCATTCAAATCAACCTTCATTATTCTCGCCTGCAGAATCACTAACTTCGTCTGGTGATTCTTGAACTTCAATTTTTCCTGGGTTTAGAACCTTAATTTGCAATTTATTTGCCTCTGAGACTATTTCACTTCTTTTACGTCTCCCTACGGTACGCGCAATACGAACTGCATCAGTTGCTTTATCTATTCCTGACAAATCTTTAACATTAAAAACTAATATATCGTTATAACCTGAAGGATGAAGTCCTCTAGCTACTTTAGGACCACGGTAACCTATTTTTACTAGACGAGGAACTCCTGATACCTGTTGCCTCATCTTGTTATCCTTGCCACGGGGTCTTCTCCAATTTGGCGCCAATCGGTCGTATCGCCAGCTCTCTTGCCTTTTAAAATCCGGCCTTTGGTCTGCTATTTTCTTTCTGAGCTGGAGAAGATCTTTATTGATTACCATTAACCTTGCATTTTCAAAACAATCGTTTTTAAATAAAAATGTTTCTCGGGAGTTCTTTGTTTTGCTGTTACAACAGGAGAAAGGTTAATAATTTCAAAGACAGAATTTACCATATGAAAAAATATGAATTACCACCGGTACCGTATAGTTATGATGCACTAGAACCACACATAGACGCAAGAACAATGGAAATACATCATACCAAACATCATCAAACCTATACGGACAAGCTTAATGCCGCATTAGAGAAATGCCCTCCTGAACTTCAAGAAAAAGACATTGTAGAGATTCTCTCGAGTATTGATAGAGTTCCAGCAGATCAAAAAAGTGCCGTAAACTTTAATGGAGGAGGATTTGATAACCATCGAATATTTTGGAATAACATGAAACCCAATGGAGGAGGAGAACCAGGAGGCTCTATTGCCGATGCAATTAAAGCGTCATTTGGAAGTTTTGGGGACTTTAAAGAAAAATTTTCAGCCACAACTGCTTTAATTCAAGGAAGTGGTTGGGGTTGGCTAGTCTATAATCCGTCTTCCAAAAAAGTGGAATACAAGTCAATGCCAAATCAGACAAGTCCTAGGACAGAAGGTGTAATACCGCTATTGGGATGTGATGTGTGGGAGCATGCCTATTACCTAAAATATCAAAATAAAAGACCCGATTATATAGCGGCATGGTGGAACGTCATAAATTGGGACGACGTTTCTCGGAGATTTGATGAGACAAAATAAGTCTCACTATTTTTTTGTTTTTGATTTCCCTGATTGTGTGCTTCTGACCCGCATCATGGCTTACTTTAACTGGGTTAAATTTATGAAGCCATAGTTTTCTCTGGTTGTTCTGCTTATCGACATATTGTAGTCGTAAATCTTCTTTGAATATTCTTTTAGAATTTCCATCATAGGGTCTATCGTTTTGCTCGTATAGAAACCCGGACAATCTCCAGTTAATTGGAACGAAGCATGAATTACAAATTGAGTTGATTTATTTTCCATCCACGAAGCGAAAGGATATAACCAACAAACTCCGGGCTTTTCTGGGTGAATCTTGCAATAACCCTCCCCGTCAAGGAACCTACAGGTTACAGGTATTCCATCTAGATTATCTCCCTCGTCTATTTTTCTCTTAAGTGAAATCATGCTTATTGTTGAAATGACGTTATTGACTGTGTCAGATTCTGTCCAGCTAGAGATTCGAGTTTCATTTGTGAGGAAGTCTTGGTTTGAAGAGTATCCTAATTTTTTCGCAATGGTTTTAATATCGTCCTTGGTAAGTGGCAATCTTCCCTGTCTTTCACAGCAATTATGGCAATCTGGCCAGAGGCATTTCCAAAGTACAAACATTTTGTCATTTTCCAGCAGAGGTATATGGAAAACAACTCCGTTTACATTTACCGGATGGTCAACGACATCATTTCTTGTCCCCAGGTGAAGATCGTATATTGGTTTTTCAATCTTCCAATTCTTCATCAAGGAAGTCAGAGAATTCTGGATATTTTCAAGTTGATCCATTGAAATTAAATTATTAACACCCAACTTTAAATGTGCCTCAACTATGGAAAACGAAGTTACAAAATATAAATGAGAATGCGAACAAGTGATAATGTTATTTTGCAAGAAAGTAAAAAAGGCAAACATGCAACTTCTACCGAGAATAGAAGAATTGTGTGGGAAAATGTAGTCTGGCCCCTAATCCTAGATATTAACAGGTCCTACTTTACTCTAAACGAATACCATTCAGCACGGGACGATTATTGCAAAAATAGCACTATTGCTCCTTCAAAGATTGCAGGAGGATTTGTATCATTATTGGTAAAAGGCATCGTCATAAGACAGAATGACATGTATTCAATACACTATAGATTAATCCCATATATGAGGAAAAAGGTAAAATTGGACTATGGCCTAGTTGCAAGAGAAGTTAACAGCAAGTAATAAAGGTAAACGGTAAGAACAAATAGCCGTGCAAATTTATTTTCTAACGTAGCTCGTGTAAGCCCGGTCGAATCAGCTCTTAATTTGAGCGGATGCCGAATCTAGTGGTCAATCTCCGGTGAGGGCTAGGGATTTCAGGCTCTGGATCAATAGAAAAGAAACCTGGAGACAGCAGTTCGAATCTGCTCCGGGCTACTTTATATCAGGTCCAGCTTTTTTCAGGTAGGAGACAGATTCCCCAAATCTCTCAAAATTTTTCACAAACAATCTGGCAAGCCGTTTGGCAGAAGCAACGTATTGCTGCTTGTCATCCCAAGTACTACTTGGATCGAGCAATTCTGGAGGTATATCTGGGCATGTAAGTGGAATATCTAAATTGAAAATTTGGTCGCGCCTGTATTGGACATGATTTAGATTTTCATTCACGGCAGCAGCCACCATCTTCCTGGTATACTTCAAATTTATTCTCTTTCCGATCCCGTAAGGTCCTCCCATCCATCCAGTGTTGATCATATACACTTTTGTGCCATATGTTGCGATTCTAGAACCCAGCATTTTTGCATAAACAATTGGATGTAGTGGCATGAACGGGGCACCAAAACATTGTGAAAAGGTTTCCTTAGGCTCAGTGATTCCCCTTTCTGTTCCTGCAAGCTTGCTTGTATATCCCGAAATAAAGTGGTACATAGCACCCTCATTTGTCAATTTTGCGATAGGAGGCATGACACCGAATGCATCAGCCGTTAAGAATATGATTACGCCAGGGTGCGTTCCAATTCCCGGAATTACGGCTCCAGAAATATACTCTATCGGATACACTACTCTTGTATTTTCAGTTATACTACTATCATCAAACATTGCATCTCTTGTCTGCTCATCGATTACTACATTTTCCATGACAGCGCCGAATTTTATTGCATCCCATATCTGCGGCTCATTTTCCCTTTTGAGATTTATACATTTGGCATAGCATCCGCCTTCAAAATTAAAAATGCCGTTATGTGACCATCCGTGTTCATCATCACCTATAAGACGTCTCTCATGGTCAGCAGATAAAGTTGTCTTTCCTGTTCCGGATAAACCAAAGAATAAAGTGGTTTTGCCTCCATTTCCCATATTGGCAGAGCAATGCATTGGGAATATTCCCTTCTTTGGCAGTAGAAAATTCATCACCGAAAAAAAAGCCTTTTTAATCTCACCGGCATAAGACGTAGATCCTATTATTACAATTTTTTTCTTAAAATTTATGATAATATGCGTGTTGCTTTTCGTTCCGTCAGTTTCAGGATCAGTTGCAAAATTATTCAAGTAAAACAAAGTAAATTCAGGAGCGAATTTTTCAAGTTCTCTTATTTTTGGTCTCAAAAAAATCTGGGTTGCGAAGAGGTTATGCCAGACGCTGTCGGTAAATACCCTGACTGGCAATCTTGTTTCATTCTCCGCACCTACAAAACCATCAAAAACAAAGAATTCTTTACCAGACATATATCCCTTGATCTTGTCATAAATTTTCTCAAAGTTATCTGGCGAGAGTGGATGATTCACCTTTCCCCAATCAATTAAATCATGAGTGATATTGTCATCTACTATGTATTTATCGTCTGGTGATCGCCCTGTAAATTTACCAGTCTTAACAGACAGGGCGCCCGAATTTGAGAGAACTCCCTCATTTCTATTCACAGATAGTTCGATCATTGAAGCTATTGGTAAATTTCTGTGTATTCTTCCAAAATTCATACGCATGTCATTTAGCTGGGAAGTAAAGTGTGGACTGACCTTCTCCTTACCACTCATCATTACGATCACCTTTTGGATCTATATTTATTTGATTTCATATTTGCTGAAGGTTAGTTTATCCAGATATCATCATGATTAGTAATTTTAACAGACCTCTTTTTTGGAAGGTTCGTACTCGTTGACAGATCTTCTTCTGTCTCAATCGTATCTAAAATTTTGACCAGAGCTTTTTCTTCAATTAAGAATTTTATAATCTTTTCATCGCAATTTTCAATCAAACTATCTAAAAATATCAGCGATTATATTTAGTTATTACTATTGATTAGTAACTATAAGTCCTACTGTAAATAAGATTGTACATTTGCAAATAAAAAGAGTTACAGAGCAAAATTATAAAATAATAATAGATTTGATTCGTATTGATAAAATATATCATGGTAAAATTGTGTTTTAATTAGGATTTTTATAGCTTCGGCAGTAGTAATTTGCGGTACACAAGATCACGGATAAATAATCTAATTAAACGTCTCGAATCTTTGTATATGGCTTTAATCTAAAACAATAAGATATAAATTGTCATCGTCAAATATAGGTTATGTGAGTTATAAGAATACGAACTACCTATTTAGCAGAATTAATGGATTGATAGTTTTATCAATAATTCTCGCATCATCGGTTTTGATAATTTCTTACGTGCATTTTGCTTCTGCGCAATCATCTACTAATAATGCAACGACTAGCGCAATGTTATCAGATGACAGGCTTCCCCTTTTGTTTGAAAAGGTAAAACCATCTGTGGTGCAGGTCACGGTGCTGAGCAAAAACCTGTTGTCATCTGGACTTGGTTCTGGGTTTGTCTTTGACAAGTTAGGTCACATCATCACGAATAATCATGTTGTTGATTCTGCATCAGGAACTGGTGTTCCTGCAGGAAATATGACGGTGACTTTCCTAGACGGGAGATCGTTTAAGGCTAAAGTTGTTGGGACAGACCAATTCTCCGACCTTGCGGTATTACAGATAAACAGTACGAACACCGAAGAGTTCGTTCCCCTTACAATCGGTAATTCATCTAACTTGAAGATTGGTGAACGAGTTGTTGCTATAGGAAACCCTTTTGGTTTATCTGGCTCGATGACAGAGGGAATTATAAGTGGGTTGGGAAGATTGCTTCCATCCCAAACTCCAGAAGAGCCTGACATGATTCCGGACCCAAATAGCTTGGTGGCACCTCCGGCATCATTTTCTATCCCAGAAATAATTCAAACAGATGCAGCGATAAATCCCGGCAACTCTGGCGGCCCTTTGCTGAATTTGAATGGAGAGGTTATAGGAATTAACAGCGCCATATTCTCTACCACCGGGGCATATTCCGGTATTGGCTTCGCAGTTCCATCCAATACCATTAAGAAGATAATCCCAGTATTGATTTCGGATAATGTCTACAGACATCCTTGGATAGGTATTTCGGGCACGGATTTGACACCTGACATTGCTTCGGCAATTAATGTTACAAAACCCTCAGGCTTTTTGATAATAGACATCACACCAAACAGTCCCGCAAGTAAAGCAGGCTTGCATGGAGGAGACAAATTAATAGATGTAAATGGCAGAAAGATGAAGGTGGGCGGAGATCTGATACTAAAAATTGATAACAGAAATGTTTCTAAAATTGATGACATACTCACATACCTAGAAGAGAACAAAAATGTAGGTGATAAAGTTACACTTTCTATATTCAGAAATGGTAAAGAACAAAATGTAAATTTAACTTTGGAACCTCGTCCGAATGAAACAATCTTCCAAGCTCAGCCATGGTTGGGAGTAACAGGAATTGATGTGACGCCTTCGCTTTCAAAAGCGCTGGATGTTAATCAATCCAATGGCATTCTTGTAATTGGAGTTATTGCTGACAGTCCTGCAGACAAGGCGGGGATTCGTGGAGGATACAAGCTCACTGACATCAATGGAACTCAAATACAAACTGGTGGTGACATAATTACAATGGTTGATAATCAGACTGTCACAAAAGTTACCGATTTATCAGACTACATTAACTTGAATAAGAGAGTCGGCGACACTGTCAATATTACCATATTAAGGGATGGAAATACGGAGCAAATTAAAGCTATTCTAGAAGCAAAACCCAAACTTAAACTTCAGATAATTCCATAAACGATGTAAGTTTGAGACGGGTTCACTCGTCGTTCAGATGGCGAAGCTCATTGTAGCCTTCGTCAAATCCCTTTTTGACATCCTCCAGTAATGCCATAAATTTCTTATCGAGGGACAATTTCGCCTTCATTCTTGACTCCATATCATAGTAGGTTACATTCGCATCGTCTTCTTCAAATTTCGGATTGGAGGCAAGAATTTTTGTTTCGCTGTACATTATGGAAATTCTGTATGCTAGGATTCTGGCATTCCAGCCAAGTTCATCACTCAACTCAGAAAGATGCTTAGACCTATCTTCTTCACTCTGGCCAATATCTTCCAACCAATAAGTGGTGAGTTTGCAGCACTGCCTAAGGTATTGCGTTACCACTGAATACAGTCTTGCTGTACTTGATGTAATGGTTTCAATTTCAAAGTAAGGTGATAAAAGCGTAAGTATTATCAAATTATCTTGATATTTCTTTAACATGCCAGGGGGATAGCTCGTTGTTTCTGACAAAATGTAGAACAAACCGAATGTACTAAGTCTGTACTTTCGTGTTCCTCTCAATAGTCTGCCTTTGCGCTCTTCTATGAGGTTTAGCTTTACAAGGGGTGAAGCCATTCTGTCTATTTCCTCCGTACCTCTATTCCTAAATCTCAAGTATGAGCTGAGTTGATTTGTTATGTCGACATCATTCATAATCTTGAAAAGAAGTGATTTTTCTTCTTCGGATAATTCAGGCCTCTGGTACTTGGATAAAGTGGAGAAATATTCAGAGTGTCCCATCTATTTAAATTAAGTTACTAAGCAACATATTAAATTTAATTCAATCTTATGAAAGTTTTGGTAACTGATACAGGACGTAATATTGACGTAATATTGACAATTCTCTACATTTAAAAAGTAGTGATTTTGTTTAAACTCTAAGGGGCCATCGTCTAGCTTGGTCAAGGATACCAACTCAACTCAACTCAACTCAAACAACTGAGGTACAAGCCTGGGGCGCTGGCGGTCGTGGGTTCAAATCCCACTGGCCCCATAGTGTATAAGGGGTCAGTAGTTTACACGTATTATTAAAAATGCTAGCCAAGGATTGTAAAACGAAGACAAAATATTGGCTTTTTACATACATAAAAAATCCATTTATGTTTCGATAAATACTAGCATTGGCTATCAATCTCATTATTTCGAAGGGAATTTGATGTTAAAGTTACTTGAGTAACGAATTATAATGCTGTCACATGAAGTTACAAATCAATTTATATAAAATAAATGGAATTCACATATTTAGATCATTTTGATATATATTCGAAGGTGGGCTGCTATATGGAAATAATGGATCAGCAATCATTCGATTATCTTAGCTTTAAAGATTACTTGAGTAATAAGGAAAATCAAAATCATGACTTTACTACGGTATTTAGAATGGATCCTGTGGCCAATAACGATTCACTTTATTTATTTTCTGCGCTAGTCAAAAAAGATGCTGTAGATCAAATAACGAACAACGCAACTTCGGAGATTGATTTAGAATATAGCTTACCAACTTTTTTAAAATCGACTAACAACAATATTATATATAATAGCGGCAAAAGTTATAGTAACAATATCTTATTTGAACGCTTATCTTTCTGCAATAAAATCTGAAACTTAATTACATACTGTGTTGATCATTATTTTGAAATAATGAAAAGTATCCCTAATGATAAAAAAATTCCAAATGCCATAGATGAACTACAAAAGGCAATCAAAAAAATGGAATTAGAAAACGCGAAACAAATCCAAAGATTACAACAGGAATGGAAAGCGCAAATAAAGTCCATAACCATGCAGTACAACGAAATATTAAAAGCAATGAGCACTATCGCCAAATCTACTCCAAATATTAGTGCCTTTAATCAAGCACTTAAAACCGTAGAGAAAATGAATACACCTAGCGAAATTGCTAAGGCAGTATCAAAAATGAATACTAATCTCGGAACTCAATTTAGCAAATCTCTTAAACTAAACTTGTCAAATGAGGTTGCGAAAGCATTTGAAAATTATAACCCATCTAAGGAGATTGCAAAAGCATTTGAAAATTATAACCCATCTGAAGCAATGATTAAAGTCGTAAAGGAAATGAACTCACCCGCTCGAATTAACGAAATGATGGAGAAATTCCAGCAAGAGTGGAAAAGCAAATTTGACGATATGGTTAGACAATATCCAGAAAAAAGAATTCTAAAGAGAGTTGAGGTAGAAGATCATGATGAATATGAGACGAAAAAGGACGAAAATGGAAGTGCTGACGAGGAAACTAACAATAAATCATAAGTTCACTTTTTTCAATTTTTAATATTTTATTTAGTCCTTATTAGTTCACAGATTTTTTAGAGCCTTATTGCTTTTTAATCTACAGGATAAACACTTCTGGATCTGGGATAAGCAAGAACACCTTAAACTTGCAATAGAAACAAATCAAAGTTGTTGTTTTAATCACATTGTACGATTACCTGTCAATCAAAAGAGAGGTTTACCTAATCCAATGTTCGATTATGAGAAATTATTATACGGATGCTTGAATGTCTAAATCTGAAAGTAAAGAACATAGTTTTAAAGATAAACATCTCTGGGTTAAGAAGGCCACTGGCTTAGGCGTTACAGAGTTTATGCTTAGGACCATGGCATGCTTATGTGTTAAAAATAATAGTTATCGTAATAGCCAGATATGTATCAATAAATAGAATTTATGAGAAGATTTGGACTCGATGTAAATAACCCATCAAAGAGAAATAGTAAAATATTCATTTATTTAGTTTTATACTTTTAGATATTACCTACATTCAAATTATTCTTCTCTAGTTAAAACATTGTTAATAATATCGACCTGTCTTGTACCGTAGCGGAATCAAATTGCTATTTCTTTGATAGTAATATCTTGCATCATGGGATGGTAAGAATAATTCAACTCGTCTTTTTTCTCTTATCAAGTTTCTCACTATTTGGGTCAATATCATCTTTACCATTGATAGTGCACTAATTTCTAGGTTTAGATTAGCAATAGTATCCTTCTGTTCTTTAATTTGTTCTTCCAACTCAGCACTTAATTTTTGTTTCCTTGCTAATTCATCATTTAATACAGCCTCTTTTACTTTAATATCTTTTAACCTCTAGATTTCTTCCTCAATATTTTCTAAACTAAGTCCCTTCTTCTTAATTGCATTATAAGTTCTGAAAAAACGTTCAAAATTTTCCTTCAATTCATCTCTTACTTTTAGCAGCTTGTGCTCCCCGGTGAGTTGAAGATATTCCTTCCACAATTTTGTTGTTTCATCCTTATCTGTTTTAAGAGATATAGCAACATCAATTGGTCTTTTTCCTTTAAGGAACATTTTGTAGGCCTTCGTTTGAATACCAAGTGCTCAGTATTAGTTCCTTCAAATTTCTTCTTAGCAGCACTTATTTGTGTAGGAGAAACATGAAGTATTTTTGAAATCTCCCGATAGGTTTTTCCTTCTTGACGTAAACGGATTATTTCCTTCTCTATTTCGAGCTTGCTTAACATTCTACATGTAGTAATAGTAACAGTGGTACAATAAGCTTTTCCCACTAAATTGGATTGCTACATGTGATACTATTGTTACTACAGAGCTAATGACCAAAATGTGGCTGTGCTCAAAAAATGAAGGTTTTTTGTTGTGTACAAGATTAATATAAAGCCTAAAAATTCAGCTGAAAATATTATTTTATTACAATCGGATTTCATATCTTGGTTAACGTTATCTTGGTTAACGTTATTGACATAATCAAAAGTTGTTAATTATTTGTCGCTATAGTTTATTTGACTCTTAAATCGTGGAGGTCAATCAAACAAATTTCAACATTCTCACATATTTGATTTATCTCTATGTTCTGGATAATGTTGTTAGAATTTGCTGATAGGTATTACTATTTGGACAAGAATTTCATTTATACTTTTATTTTTATTATGCTACTCAAATCGATATCGAATAATAAAATAAAAATAAAAAAAGAATTAATTTTTTTTCCTATTAATGCTCTACTTCAAATGCTATTTTGACTGTAGCTCTGTAACTGGTAATTTTACTTGTATTGGGGTCAACCTTGGCAGTCATATCTACAATCTCTAGACCTGTTATTCCGTGAAGGGTTTTTTTTGCTTCATCTAATGCAACCTGCGCAGCATCGGTCCAATCCTTTTCAGAAGTTCCTACTATTTCTATAATTTTTACTACATGAACCATTATTGTTAAACAAATGTCATCGCCTATAAAACATGTGGTTTTTCGAGTCATGTCTATCTTAGTTTACTTGACGATAAATTCAAAATTCCCTTCACAAACATAGCTACAGTTGCTGTTCTATTGGCTAAAGTAGTAGCGGTACCAAACAATATGATAAAATATCCTTACAAATATCTTGATATTGTCTCCATTGTTGTTTTCCTTGGACGGGAACTCTTTTTTTAGAAGCATTTTAGTTTTTGATTCTTTACTCTTAGATGATAGTCTTTACATGGATTCAATTGATATTTTATTAGCACTTTTAAGGATGCGTCATCTTTGACCTTGATTTTGAAGATTTATGTAACTAAAATAGAAAATTATATCAACAAAAACCCCAGAGTATAAACTAATGGGTTCAAATCCCACTCCCCGCGTCATAGTTGTGGGTTCATACACAGTGCGATTATTCAACACAAAATTATAAATATAATTGACCCAAGATGAATTATGGTTGTTATAGACAACAGATTCTTTTGGTTCAAACAGAAATCCCAAACGAGGACCATAATTGTATTAATTACAATACTCATGCCGAGTGTATTTTTGCATCTTCCTAAGTTAACCCCTCAACAATTATCGTCTACAGTCTATATTTTCTTTCAAATCTCCTAAAATAAACAAGGAGCTTCATGTTCCTAGTTTAGTTTATTTTGACAAATTTATTTTTCTGCCTATTTAGTGAAGTTCCATTCCAACCTAACATTTTTAATAATGCGTTAGAAATTAGGTCTTGTACAATTCATTTGTTCTCGTCCTGAGCAAAGTATATTCATAGTCACTTCCATGAAAAAGACTATTTCTAATCTTATGAAGCTCGATTTATTGTCGAAATATCATAAGTAACGTTATAATGATTTAGAATGCATTTCTGAGCTTCTTTAATTGGAATTATCGTGTATGCCGCCTTATACTCAATATCTCGTATTTCTTCTTCCTTGAAGTTAATTTGAAGCAAAAGATTTTTAAATAGTCAATCTCCTCGTCATAAATTTACCGAATTCCCTAAGAATGAGATAGAAGATTGTTCAGATATTGATACGTCGGTGGGTAACAAATTCGAGGGTGCTCCACAATGACCATTATTATTGACGATAAAGACGCATCTAATCAAGAATACAACAATCCGGAAATAACAAAACTGGACATTGAAATCTGCAGCATAAGAAAACTTCCACTTCCCAGAATTGTAAATCATATCTACAGGTCCAGTCCACGCAGTGATATTTGGCTTTGTGAGAATTGCAAAACGCGAGGAGACAAATGGTATTTAATGATACATCTCTGCAAAGTCTTAAGATCCGAAAAGCCAAAAACAGAACTCGAAATTCAACAGGCAGAAGAAGAGATACAACGACGATTAGAAGCAAGCAAGTGGGTTTGTCGATATTGCAAAGAAGTCACTGATCGATTCTACAAAAAATTACATTATCGTTGTTTGCCTGAAGAGAAAAGGAGAGAATTAGAAAAGGGAGAAG
Organism: uncultured Nitrososphaerales archaeon; assembly: GCA_963703885.1. Classification (GTDB taxonomy): domain Archaea; phylum Thermoproteota; class Nitrososphaeria; order Nitrososphaerales; family Nitrososphaeraceae; genus TA-21. The sequence continues at coordinate 46,024 of CAVPGE010000033.1, read as the reverse complement.
AATCTAAATTTGAACCATGTCCAACCTGCAATAAATTACTTGATCGATATTACAAAAATTTCCATATGTGTGAAGCTGCCCACATTAAAACTGAATATGAATATGAAAAATCCAACCCAATAAAGCAACAAATTCCAACTCACAAACATCGTGTAAATCGTTGGAAGAGATTTAGACGGAGGAGGAGATTTCTCCACAATGGTAGTGATTTAGGCAATTTCATGAGGCATAAAGCAGTATTAGAAGGAGAATATTGGATTCTCTATATTGATGGTATAAGAATAGGACCGGTTGAAAAAGCAACAAGGGAAGAGTTGACTAGTTGGGATCCTAAGGCTGATGAAAAGCATTAATGTACAAGGGAGCCAATATTCACTCCTTCAATTCCCTATACAGAATATAGAATTATCAGTTGCAGTCCAGCAACAGGAATTATACTTATTGGTAAATAATTTCCTAAGTGGTCATGTTAGAGCCCAGGGGAAGAGACAACGGACAATATCCATATAACTACAAAGAAATGCTGCATAATATTTTTGGGGTTACAAATAATGCTGTTGAAGTTTGTTCAAATTCTATAATTGGAGATCATAATTTAACAACTGTGGATATTAGACCCGACCTTAACCCCAATCACGTAGCAGACGGCCAAGATATGTCTTCTATATTTGAAGATAAAACCTTTGATTGCTGGTATTGTGATCTCTGTATAATGAAGAAAACGCTTTAAAGATGTATGGCACTAAAACGCCCTCAAGACAAAAATTATTGAAAGAGGGGAGCAAGAATCATCAAGAAAAATTCTTTGATATTCTTCGTGCCGGGGGCTGTTAATTATCAAGCATGTCACAGGGAGATAGAAGAAGAGGCATGATACTCATGACCATAGTCCCAAATAACGGGATCAGAACTTTAAACATATATCATAAGTAATGGTCAAAGGATTACGGTAACGGATCACTATTAGTATGATCGACATTTGTAATGGGTGGTTAGTTTAAAATTTGATACTATGAAAGTAGTTCGTTCGGACCAATTGTTAAGGAAATTTTGTTGCTTAGTTGACAAGTTTCAAATTACTTAACCAACTAGTAAATTTTTTTCATAAAGCAGCAATTAAAAACATGTTGCTCATGCAAGCAAAAAATTACCATTAGAAAACAGAAAGTTCCCACTTATTAACAACCCCAAAGATACTATTGAGCATTATGGTCATTCGCCTCTCTGACAATGACATTATGGTGGCGGCAGGCGTGCTCCTTGGATTTCAAGCCACCACATTTTCAACACGTATCCAGCGTGAGCATAACCTAAGAAAACTCAACCAACAAAGCATTAGGAGTTGCTATTAAGAATAAGAAATGAGTTCCTTGATTCAATATAAGACGAACCCGGGGGGATTAATGACTAATATATCTCTAAAAGAGGATTCACATACATCCAGAACTAAGATTCTATTCTGTTACAGTGGGGCCAGTGGTTTGTGAATCAAATCTGACTTTTCTTTATTAAGCTATTTTAGGTTATTTATAATAAATGAAATCGATACAAATACTCTAGTCTATAATGCTAGGTCTGGAGCCGTCGGAATTGAATGAAAATTATTTGAATCTCTAACGGATTTAGTTGGATAATCTAGATGAACATAGTTACTTGTTTGAGAAAATTCAAGAATCTGGAAGTAAATCGGACAAATGGGCCCAGAGGTTTGGCGTACATTTTTGGCTGTAATCTCAAAATTTTAGATTATTTTAGTTTTATCTCTACACCATATTTTGATAGCAAATTAGTAAATTTTTTCATTTCGTCATCAGTCATAGGAAGTGGGCGTATGTTGGTATCTGAAACTTCTCGTCCTACTTCAATAAACAAGTTTTCCAGTCCACCAGGAGCAAGAATTATTAACATTTTTGCAACACTATTTGTATTATTCTTAAAACCATGAGTTACATAAGGTGGAACATTGACAAAAGTACCTGGTTTTGCAATGATTTCGTTTCCGTCAACATTAAACGTTATAATTCCATCAATAACATAAAATCCTTCATGCTCTTTTGTTTGAACATGAGGAATTGGTCCACCATCAGGAAAAACTTTTGCTTCTATTGCACTGTAAGTTCCATTAGTATTATCCATAGAGATCAAAATACTATTAATGTCTCCTGAAATTGCGATGTGTTTGCCATGATTAGGTTCTACAATTTTGGTTTTTACTGTCATTTACAGATATGTTTACAAATAATAATTTTAAATATTTTTCCGTAGTATAATTTTTCATTTGTGAATCAAATTTGACACGATATTTAGAGTCATTCTAGTAGGATTAACTTGCTATCAAATGATGACATTACATAGCATCCACATCATGAAAGGACAAATACTACATTTTACTGTTTATTTTCTTAGCGAAAAGAAAATAGCTGTGCACAAAAACAGCGTTAGTGCCTATGCAATCCAAACATGTTTAATATTGATATATAATTCTTAGAACTTGAATAAATTCGTAGTCAATTCATTAGTGACTGTCTTACCCTTGTCAGTCAGTTTAAGTTTTGTTTTTGCAAACACCTAGACAATGGATAAATTGGCTACAAGTATGCAGACACCCATTAATTGTTCTAGAGGATCCTATGGGCCCAAAGAGAGTAATGTTATTAACAAATGAATCTAGATTGATATTTAAGGCTGTGACTGACTTGTTGTTTGTAGATACTGTAGAATTCAATTATCTGCACTAACACTCAAAGTTCCATGAGTCTGCCGAGGATCTCTTCGTACATTATTTTTTTAATGATTTGTCCTTTTGGAGTGGCCCAGTCCGCTGCTAGCTCAGCCAACACTTGATTTGTCGATGTAAGTGTGATCCCCGCAGATTCAATCCGACGCAATGCTGCATCGTCAGCCATCTTGGTCGGTGATCCGCCGGCGTCGACCACGACTTGGATTTCGTATCCATCTGAAAACGCGCTGATTGCGGGATAAACAACACACACATCATTTGTTAGTCCTGCCATTATGATCTTTTTGCGTCCAGTCTTTTCTACTGCTTTTCTGAATGGCTCGTAAAGCCAAGCATCAATAACACCTGGACGTTTAATGCGTTCTTCATATGCAGTGGGAGCAATGCCACGAAGATCCTCTAAAAGTAAACCCTGAAATTGATCTTCTTGGCTGCTGCTCAACACAAGCGGCATACCAGTCTCTACTGCAGTCCGTGCCAGGGCTCGTATGTTCCGGATAATCTCATCACGAGGAGTACTTATTGCTAACTTGATTGTTCCTATCTGATGATCAATCAAGAGTATTGCAGTGTTTTCTGGCGTTAGTCTTTCGAAAGACTTGTTATGAGTCATAGAGAATCTATCACATTTCAATTTTTTATTTCTTACTGTAAAAACGGCTCCGTTGTGATACCAAATCTGAGGATTGTGAGGACTTTTAAGTTATCTAATTAATTCTCCTCCCAGTTTTATCTCAATGATGATGAAACGCAATGCGTACTGAACGAATCATATATTAATTTAGAAGCTATAAGAGCTCAAGTTACGGGGGTTGCATTCTTAACGATATTTCCAAAGATTTTCAATATTTGTAAGATAGATAGGTTTGAAGTATTTGTGGATATGAAAGAACGGAAATTGCTGAAAGAATTATTGATGAAAGCATTAGCACACATGGGCGCCCTGAACTACCATTTTCTTGCTGGCTTTTCTCGTTGATGGTATCCAGATAGTAACAAAAGATCCCTATGATTGTAAGTATCCCTAGAAGTATCGCAGATAAAACCAAATTAGAAATTGGAGATACTATGTTAATGTTTACTGACGGCGATAAAATAGCTATAACTAGGCCAGAAATGCCAAAGCTCTGAAAATCAGAAACATTGACATCACGTTAGGACTTCAAGATCAACAGATAGAATCTTTTCTATTAATTTGGATACAAATGTAAAAATTTGGTGTTAACCCAAATTCCATTCTTGCATGTCCTTTGTCCTTTCTTCTTCGTAAATATTTCGGCCTCTGTCCGTAATTCTAATTATATCATTACTTATACTTCCAACAAACTCAATCAATGGTTGATCTGTATTACTCATTCCTTTCGCTTCACTTCTGATTAACTCTAGCGTATATGCCTGATGGTTACCCTGAATGTCCTTTAATCCAAGGTAATTATCTCTCATGTTAGGATCATAAAAAGCCCTATTTGCTAATTCATCTCGTTTGAAGGCGTCCTCCAAAATATAGCATCGAACATATTGACTTGTCCTCTCGTCATTTTGAGCGACTGGGTCAGGAAATGGAATTCCCATACCTATTTCCTATAGTAACATCTTAATAAATTACCAGATAGATTGTCTAGGGGGGCCTCGTGCCAATGAATTTTATATAAAATAAAATAAATATCTCAATAGTGCTTAATCTAAATATGGTCAGGATTCTTTAACGTAGACCTTTGAAAATATTTATTTAAATAGTCTCTCAGAATAGAACATTTTTTATACATCTGTATGTTTTTAGGGGCTAAAACGACCAAACAAGCCATTTTATTACTAGATGCTAAGTTAAAGTTGAAGTGAACATAATTTTAATTAGCAATATCGCTAAAATTACAAAATATTTTCACTGCAAAAGAAACACCTGAAACATTAGAGAAAATGAAATCTGCAAAGTTGGAAAAGCATTATTCTCAAATGACTAGGAAAAAGTAGAGTCTATTAATGATAGGAAAGATACATTCTCCAGAAACAAAGAAAAATCAGTAGCACATTTAGAGAAAAAACCAAATTTAGAAGGCATAATACAATACATTTATGTCTAATTTTCTAGTTAATTATTCTAATTATTATGAATTTCAAGAGTTGTTTCAAAGAGGTAACTAAAGGGGTAACTAAGTAATTTCTCAATTAGTCAAGATTAGAAATGCTTAAAGCTAAGATCCTCTCAAAAATGCTTGTTTGAAAGAAATTCTTTCAATTTGAGCAGGAGATATGAAAGGCAATGGTAGAAAATAAAATTAAAATTCTTACAGAAAGGCAGCGGGCAGTACGAAACTATGAAAATGCGACTTACAGAAAAAGAGTCTTGCATTACCTTTCAGATTATGGATTCGAAATGTCGGATACTACATGGTATCGTGAAAAAAACAAATTAGAGAAAATGAAACTGGAAAGATTATATCATATTGCCAAGTATCGATTTGACGAACAACATCTTGAAAGAGTTGATACTGTTGAAATTATTCAGAAGATGATGTGGAGAAATTTCAATGAAGAAAAAGACCCATTAAAAAGAAATCAAATTCTTAAAGATATTTTAAGTATTCAACCGCATTTAAGTGCCATCTACGAGGCTACAAAAGACGTTATGAAAGAATCTATTTATATGAAACGGGACCACAATCCAGAACTAAAACTGACAAAATTGTTAAACACCATGAATATAATAAATTCCAAGAATCTTATGAAAATAAGGAAGAATTAATCAATCAATATAAAATGCTCGAATACTCAAAACACTCATTATTAATTTGCAAATAAGATTGAATTCATGTAATTATATAACGATACAGACGCTAAAATTAAGAAATAATTTACTTAGAATTTTTACTATTTCTTATTGATTTAAATTTGTTCTATCATTGTAATTGCTATTATGGATAATTTCAATAATATTCATTTTTATTATAAAAAAACTTTAGGCGACAAGAGACCGGTACATTCGGATAACAATAATGAAATCGAATTACTTATTTCAGAACTGAGGGTCAAGAGAATTAAAGGTTTAGTGAGAATCAAGAATTATTTAATCGAAAAGGCGATAAGTTCTGATAAAGAGATCGAATTTTACAAAAGATTACAGAATGATTATGGGGATGAATATACACATTCAGTAACTGGATGGATAAATGAAAATTTCATAACTCTACTCGATATAAATCCAAAAGGTTTAGTTTCAATTTTAGAGACTCGGGTAAGAAAGGGTCAAACTATCTTACCAGCGTTACCCAGTATCTACCAAAAATAGACAACGAGAAAATAATCGATGTATATAACATCATAAAAGACTTACAAAGTAGCGAAGATAAAATTATTAGAGGATTCTTCCTGGGTGAGTTAGGTATTAGAAATCATAACTTTCTATTGTCGGAAATAATGAAAAGCCCTGAGGATGCTAATGATGATGTAAAGATATCACTTCTTACAGCAATAAGAATTGCCTCGAATAAATTTAGAAATAGGAATTTTGTATTGCATGACAACGTTGCTAAATTCGTTATTGGGTGTACCAAATCAAATAATGAAAAATTACTGTCAGAAGCAATATTCACGTGTGTCATATTGTTTGAATATGACAAACAGTTTAAGGAAATCGTAAGAGAATACTTTTCTAAATCTACACGTCATAGAATTCATGTATACAATAGTTTAGATATATGCGACCTTAGCGACCAAAATTTTGAACTTTCCTTATTAAAGGACGCTGCCTGTTCCCAATCTCTTGATGAAATCAAGACGGCGATGTGGGTTTTAAGTACTAAAATCTTCCGTTCACAGCATCCTATTAACCGATACTTGGATAAGAATAAATTGCAATTATTTACCCTTGACTTTATTCAGAAATTATTTACAAGAACAGATATTGAGAAGCAACAATTATTATCTGAATCGTTATTTACCGAAGTTGGAGACATAGATATACGTAATGCCTTAAATCATCTCACAAGTTGGATAATCAATGAGCCAATTAATCCAGCAAAACATCAATATATTTACTCTAAAATTGTCAAATGTATTTTCGAGAATCATGAACAAGAACTAATATTACTTCTATCTAATTTATCGACAAAGAAAAAAAGTTTCAATGCACTAATTGGTTATACTATTCATAATATAATTTTAGACTTAAGGTCAACGTTTAACAGTTATTTTAACCATCACAATAAAACTATAGTTCCTGACCTGAGGCGACTGATAAAAGATTCGGTGCTGGAAACAGAAATTGAAACCTTAACTACAAAACAACTTGATAATCTTGTCATCCAAATGTCTAGAGCCGTCGAAATAATTGACAAGTTTCCAAACTTTGAGTCAAATCCAGCCTTTGTACAGCTCCGAAGTAACAAAAAAGAACTCCAAGATAAAATAAATTTTATGGAGCGCAAAATCCGTCTATTAGATAAATGTGAAGCGCTTCTAATTAGCATGTGTGAAAAACATCAAAAAAAATTTGCCAAATTGACCAAACAATATAATGGAAAAAAAATACGCGATAAGATGATAAGGTGCGAAATTCTTAGAGAAGTATTACTCGAATCCCATATAGAACTAATCAAATATGATGACATCAAAGGTAGATTTTCCAGTTACTCTAATATTGAAAATCATCTTGGACATCGCTGGTTAGAAGAAAAGTGTAACGAAGGTCATCCTTATCATCAAGTTGTATTATGGCTATCTAATTGCAGTGAGAAGGAGGAGATTGAAAAACTAATGTTAGACCGGTATAATGAAAGTGAACACTATGCCGAAGCTATAAAATTACAAGATTTGAGGAAAATTATGTTGGCAAGAGCATGGCTTAACCATCTTGACGAATGTTTAGGATACTTTGTGAAGGGTAATGAACAAGGAAAAAGAATAATTATTTGAGGGTTAAAAGATGAAAGTAATTTTTTTCAATTCTTGACTCAATTGGAAATAGGATTAAAACTAAGGCTGAATGGGTATAGGGTTGACTTGGAAATGCAATCCGATGGTAAGTATATAGATATTATAGCATCAAAAAATTCGGTCGAGAAAATTTTTGAACTTGCTACGATGGATGTGTACAAGTGGTTGAAATACTCTGGATTCGCTGGAGATGTCCCTGATAGGGTAAAGTCAAAAATGTTTGAAAAAATAAATGACCAAATTTCCGTTTATGCCAAATCACATTCAGGACCCATGTTCATAGTATTAAATCTTACACATTCGTTAGATATCAATACTCATGGAGTAACTTTCTCACTTCGAGGTAGTAATGTTAAAAATTTTATTTCTAATCAAGTGGAATTAGTAAGACACACAAATTTCCAAACGGACCCAGAATTTCTGGGTCTGCAATATGCGAATAAACTATCTGCGCTTGTTATTTGTAGAAATGAATTTGATGGTAACCATATAAGACTCGCTGGATATATAATTCTTAATGATATAGCAGAGATAAAATTAAATGAAAATGATATTACAGAAATAGAACAAATATTGTTCAATTTTACCCAAAATTGATAGCAATTAATCGTTTTTGATTAAAATGATTTCTGGCTAAAAAACAAGACTGGACGAAAAAAGATTTTAATGTTCTTCATTTTTTAATAGTTGGATAAAGCCCTGGCATTTGGAAATGTTAGTAAGAAAGGGCTTAACATTCATAAATAATTTTCCTATAGTTGTGTTAATCTTGAATAAATAAATATTGTGTATGTTTTACGAATAGTGAATTTGCTATCCAGATGACTCCACGACCATGATAGAAGGGTTCAAATCCCCACTCTATCAAATCACAAATATCAATTACAATCATGTTATATGATTCTGGTATCCAGAGAATGCGAATGCATGAGGATAAATCGTAAATGAGCAATACTAATAGAATTATTGTGAGATTCAACACTCCTATGCTCCGACCTATATTTTCCTTTTTAAAGAATAGTTACCACGTAGATTACCTAAAAACTAAAATATGAATTCCTTGAACCCTTCTATATGCAGGGACCAAAACCCCTTGAGTTTTAACTTATACATATCACAGTCAACTATAAATTGATTAATGCTTCCCCATCTCGCTTTGTTACTATCTATAAAGACTTGTAAAGGATGCCATTTAGTAAGTTGCATTTTTATTCAATAGTCGCATTCAACCCCCTGTTAGATTTGAAGATAGTAATACGAACATTGGTATACTTGTGTTCCACACCAGCATAATCTTTTAGTTAAATACGTCATTCATTAGACTTGTTCAACAAATTATATTTTTGTCAGAAACGCATATCGTCACATTGTGTATTATTTAGTCAATCACTTAGCAATCGATTAGACCTATACATTCACAATTGTGAAGACTATATCTGATTTGACTATTTTGATTTTTTAACTAGGAAATATCTTGTAGCAAATCAATGGCTTCTGTCACTTCTGATACAGAACTGTAATGTTTTTCACGAAGTTGTTGCAATAACGAGAGTGCATCAACGGTTTGTTCCCTTGGAATTTCATGTGAGCTTTTATTATCCGTCAGATAGTTTATTATTTTGTTCTTATTCGTAGGGAACTTCAAGTTCTTAAGAAGTTGAGCTATGATTGTAGCGTATTGCAGATCAGAAACTACTTTAGTCTTCTTTTGCCCAAAATTCCATTCTTCTTTTGCTTTCTCTCGATGTTTCTCTTTCTTCTGTATGACTCGTAGGCTTCTTTGCCATAGGTGGTTGGCGATTTTATATTAGTTTCAGACGCTTTGTGTTGCTTATCCATAAAAGAAAATTGGTCAATATATTATATATTGGATTATATATGAGATGCGAATGTCGTGACTGGCGCCTTTAGCCTTATGGACAATATCATAATTAGTTTTTCTTTGTATTTATCACTTGTATCTCCCAAATATGACAAAAATTTGATTCATGGATTGACCGACTTTACCAATAACTATGATACATAAATAGAAAGTTGTGCACAACAAGATATTGAGAAAAACAAATGTAGACACTACAGACGATGCTGAAAGAAATGCAAAGGGCACAGGAGAACAGATTAAAGCTTGGGTAAGGACGATTGCCAATAAGATTAAAAAGTCTGACAAAGAAGAAACAGAATATAAGAATGAAAAAATAGAATAATTTCTTTTATCGGTTAGGATTGGGAAAATAGCATACTTCATAGAAGATAAGGTAAAAAAAGGTCTAGCCAGAGGATCAATGTGGGAAATTGACAATAAATAGGGCATTCTTTGTAGCATTTTATGCGAGGTATCGTAATACAATATCTCTGAATAAGAATCTCCTGCTTTCGGGTATGGTTGGCTTTATTGTTAGTTCTGTAGTTGCTTACATTTCTGCAAAATATTATGATGACAATTTTACAATTTCTGCTTTAACAGTAGTAATGGGATTCCTCTTCTCTAAATTGACTTTTGTTATTCTTTTTCATCTTGATAACAAGAAGCAGTATACAAAAAGAATTACTGGCAAATTGAACCTACCTGCTCTAAAAAAAATAATAAAAAAAATGATATTTGCTGATTCTGTATTTGATATTGTCAATAATGTCTCAAGGTTCTTCATTCTTCTTGAATTATTGAAAAATGAGTATCCTCCGGTCCAAGCAGCTATAATAGCATCTGTTGTGGCTTCTGCATTTTCCTACTTGGCTATAAATTTAATTGTGAGAAAATTGCATGTATTTAAATCGAAGAGAAGATTATCTTAAGATATTTTAGATAATTACGTGAGCTGAGCCTAGCGGTAGTTTATTATGGCATGAATGATAATTGTTCAGCGCCCGGCAGTGGAAAATCCTTTATGTCTCTATCATTTGATTCTTTCGAAATGCATTTGTTATCATTTTAAATCTATCCGTTGTGGTCTCATTTTAAATATCTGCCAAGGAGACCATGCAAAATTCTTGCAGTAGGACATGATACTTTAACAATCTTAGAAAATAAGTTTTGTCGTTATTTTAAACTTCTTTTTTTCCATTATTGTACTATCAAAGCAGGGATATTTATATTACTCATTATTTTTCTGGCATCACTGAATAGTGATTTCATCCACGAATCTAAATGTGAACTTCTCAAGAGTATTAAATCGTAATTTCCTTCTTCAACCTCACTCACTATTTCATCAATAGCGTTACCTACTCTAAATTTATACGAGATTTACTTTTACAACCCCACTTCTTTGCATCTGTTTATCTTTTTTTCCATTTCATCTATTACCTCCCCTTTAACCTCTCGGTTCATCTTTTTAACGTCCAGGTTCTCGTCATTAGAACCTTCTACTGAAACGTCTTCCATATTATCCATACCCTCTAAAATTCTCAAGATTAGTAAATCTCCTCCTGAGTATCTGGACAAAGAAATAGCATAATTAATTAACTTATTTGACTCATCTTTTCCATCATCAGTAATTAGGATTTTATTGAAAGAAGGAATATTATCAATAGAAATTGAAGAATTTTGATAAGTGGCATCAGAATCTTTTGATTTTAAATTTGTTTCTTCATCATTAGAAGTGTATTTGTTTTCCTTATTGACGCTCACAGTATTTTTTACCCAATAAAGGATTTAAAGATTATGGCTCCGATAGGTATCGAATCCTCAACGAGTCTCAATATATTAGGTGGCTATGAACAATTTTTCTTACGGTGATAGTAATTAATTATTGGCAATGTTTAGCCTATCCAATGTGTGAATGATCTGATTCTTGTTTTATTTGATAATTAGTTCGTCCCACTGGTCCACCTGGTCTAGAAGTTAGATCACAAAAGTCTCTCCATGATGGCAAGATGAATTGCTCATAATTATACGACCCATCTCTATGAGGCATTGTACCTGTATCTATATGCTCAAATTTCCCATCATCCTATTTGATTTGGATCAGTATTATTATAGGAATCTGGACCAAAGGGATGTTCGTTAAGTCACTATTTATCAACATTTTCTTTACTGAATGGAATTGTGTAGGGCGTACAAGCATCTCCTTTCTCATAATAGGGAGTCGTATTCTTCCTGTTGCCTGATCTATCTCGTTAACCAATTTTTTCGTTTGCTCCCATGAATTTACCTTCTTCATGCGTCTTTCCTAGTTTTATTTTTGCTCCATAGTAATAGTATCCATACCACTCAGTTAAATGTCAAATACTCTTTCCTTTCATGAGACTTTGTAGACCAATCAATAGCCTTCTGTCGTGCCATAGCAAGTATCTTAACCTTAACTTTTCCATATGGATATTTACACTATTTAGGAAATCTCTCTATGAAATCTGTCCTTTTATTTTCCAATGGAGGGTTAAATCCTTCCTTAATGTAGGGATCATATGCATCAGTCGAATAACTAAATTTGATTGGCTCAGGGTTCTACAGTTGTTCTTTAATCATCTTTTGCTTGTTGTTACCAGTCTTATCTTGGATAACTGTAACTATCGGTTTTATTGATGAACGTTCTCGCTAGTATTATCTATTTTCTTAATCGATTTAAAATAAATTTTCAGTTTGTATGCTTCCAGTTCCATTCTCTCCTCATAAAAATAAATTTGTGAATACTCAACAGTACAGTACTCAAGCACAGAGCTTTAAGTAGTTCGTCGTTTTGTAGAGTGATTATGTCTAAAATACAGGTTAGCGGCAAGCTGAAAATTCCCCACGGTATGTTGGAAGAATTCAAGCGACACGCAGCAGAGTGTCTCAAGCAAGTAAAGGAGAAGGACCCTGGCACTCTTCAATATGACTGGTTTCTTAGTAGTGATAACACTGAGTGTGAAATTCGCGAGGTGTACCAAAGTTCTGAGGCTGCTATAGTGCATGTATCCAACCTTCGTGAGCCGTTAGGGATGATTTTTGAAAAATTTGGTTCGGTTCACTCGGTAGTAATTTATGGTGAACCCTCACCGGAACTTTTAGAAAATGCAAAAACTAGAGGAGTTGACGTAAAAATATTTTCTTTCTTGCAAGGACTCTAAAAAAGATCTGAAGCGTTATTCGCTATTAGTGACCAATTCAATGTTCCATTAGTGAACTCTGACATAGTTTCATTGGTGGTTTGATTAATGTTATGACTTGAGGATTTGTTCTGAACAGTACCTGGAGCATAATCCTATTCCATCTTTGACAAATTTGTTGGCACTTTACTGGATCTGTCATCATAGGTGATGAACCCCTTTAAGTATGACTTTAATGTGACCAGCTCCAAGTGACGTACCCCTTCCTGTAACAAGGACTTGGATAAGCCTTATGTCCGCCCAGATATTGAACTTGTCCATGGTCTAATGGTTTCTCTTCTCCATCTGGCTTCACCTACCATCCAAACATTGCTCCCAATGGATTGACCAATGGGTAGTGATTACTGTGCGAGTAATTAAAGTCTCCTTTGCAAGTTAGATCCCTCTGCGTAGAATTCTAGGTTAAGTAATGACTTCAAACCCCACTTCTTCAAATCTTCTTCCATAATTTCATCATCAAATTTGAACATTTCTTCATTGAAAATTAGTCCAGGTTCAACATTTGCAAAATCAATAAAGTTTGCATCCCATACCGCAGAGGGAATGCTTAGCCTTGCCTATGACGACATCGATTTAATCTTAGACCCATCTACAATCCGATTAGAGCCTCTAACTCGGAATCGGTACCTTCCTCCGTACAACATATCATAGAATTGCGAATAACTCTTAGCCACGTCGTAGGTACTGAAATTAAGTCTCAAGTCTTCCAACATTATATTTCTGCCAAGCACGTCCACAATTTCTATCACGTAGTATTTGGGCAGTTTTTTCGCATGTTTAATTAGAATAAATACCATTATTAGCGTAAATGCGATGACAGCAAGCAAAATTAAAGCTTGTTCAAAACCCCTCCCGAAGTTTACAAAATAGTTGATTACATATTGTTCGAGCCATCTGTACGCAACTCCGAAAAACCTGATAGACTCTTCTATGATCAACTTAAAAATCATGGTCTAATGGTTTCTCTTCTCCCTTTGGCCTAATCTGCCTTCCAAACTTTGCTCCCACTGGATTGACCATTTAATAATTATTACGTGGCAACTAATTAAACTCTCACTGTGAAGATCACGCTCTGTTCTTATGACTTAACCCAATCAGTCATTATATTTAATGACGGCCCCTTTAGGACATGACCAGATAACACCGTTTCCGTATTTATCAAATGTTTTCGGAGTGCATCAGGCATCTAAGTATTTGTTATTTTGTGATTGAAAATAAGCAGCTACTCCATAACTTATTCCCAATATTATCCCAAAAAAGATCTATCAAGAGGAGTCTACAACATTCCATATGCATTTTGGTGTATGCGATGTAGTGTAACTTCAAATTTCTCCTTTGAAATCTGTAAAAACTAAGAGCTTGTAGGGCATCTGACCCGTCGGGACTAAAGTTGTTAACAATATGAATCCGATGAGCCTGTCCCTATATACAGTAAAGTCTTATATAACTATAGTCCATGTACAAACTCGATGATAACTAAACAGCGTATTCTATCAATGATTGTGCTAATGGTAGCAGTCTCTTCAATTGGAATAATGACTACTCTACTTAGTTCAACATATGCACAGGAACAGGCCTATAAAGCCACTCTGGGGGGGAGAACGAAGTCCCACCGAATAATTCCACTGCGAAAGGGTGGGCATGGTTTAAGCCAACGAATGATAGTGTATCTTACCAGGTAAACGCATCTGGATTGGATAAGGTAACCGCCGTTCACATACATAGCGGAAAAGCAGGAGAGAATGGAGAAGTGGTTGTAGTTTTGTTCAAGTCAGATAACGCTACAGGACCTATTAATGGAACATTTGCTAAAGAAAACTTTACTGCGGCTGACCTACAGGGTCCAATGCAAGGTAAGAGTATATCCGATTTAGTGAGAGCCATGCAGAACGGAGAAACATACACAAATGTTCACACTGAAGCATTCCCGGATGGCGAAATCAGAGGACAGATTTCGGGCACAACGACAACGAATACAACAACGACAACGAATACAACAACGACAACGACAACAAAATAAGATGAACTTTCAACCCTTTTTTTATTTTCCTATACGCTAGAGACAGATAATTAGAAATGACTTCTACTAATAAGAATAAAAATAAGATAAAAACTGAATATCATTGCTGCTAAGGTAATTATGAATCTTTTATACACTAATTTTTATTTTTTTTATTTATTATCATTATTTTGTTTAATTAGACTGTAAACTTTTCAATATTATATTAATAAATAGTACACAGTTCACAAGGTTACATGAGGTCAACCGTTGGTCCTCATAAATTTGACTTTGCAATATGCAGACTGCTTTTGGACAGTGACAGTCTTGAATTCTGATCTCTATCAAGAATCTGTATGTCCAATATGTTCCGGAATTATTGATATATTCGCCATGGTCGAACCGAATGAGGCTAAAATACTTGATTATATTTCCGCATATGTGAACATGAAATATTGCTATGGGAAAACTGACGATGATAGAATCAACGAAGAATGGACTATTTTCGAATAATTTTTGCCACATTTTTATTGATTATTTCAGTTAGTGACTAATACAGCACAATTAGAACAATTAGAACATAATATTACTGCAAGTAAATCTATAAAAAATAGTTAAGCGGGGTCTTCATTGTCGTCATTGTGATCACCAGTATCTGGTACTTCTGGGTTTTCTTGTGGTTCTGGTGTTGGTTCTACTTGACCCACCTTAACATAATATTGTTCTATCATTAAATAGTTTCCAACACTAAAGTTTATCTAAATTATTGAATTTCCCCACAATTAATATTAAATCTTGATATTAAAGTAATTTCTAACTAGAAGTGATGGTAAGCGATAGGGATACCGTGCTTATAGTCGATGATGAACCTGACTTGGCGAATTTGTTCACTGACGCGCTGAAGGCTGCCGATTTGAATGCTATTGGATTTGACAATCCTCTGACCGTCCTAGAGTACATACGTGATAATCATAACACAATTTGCTTGATTGTTACAGATTGGAGAATGCCCGATATTGATGGTCTTGAATTGACAAAACGAGTTAACGAGATTGACAATGAAATAGGAATAATGTTAATGTCTGCATATGAATTAGATGAAGATCAACTTAAAGAAGTTAACAAAGATGACTATTTGAGGAAACCTGTTCATATGGGGAACCGATAAATTAGATAAGAAACATTTAGGATACTCCGTCTAAAAACATACAGTGAATTTTCATCTAATAACTTTCAAGGCACACATTCTTTGTATTATATTATATAAGATTTAATATTTTGTCCATTATTGTGTCATTAAGCCGGATTCAAGTTCCGGTTCACAAGTGAATAATTCGAGATAGATTCATAGGATTTAGTCTAACATCATGTAAGGCATGATTCAAAGGGTCTAAGACCATTTCATTAACATCCAACTAATAATACATTCTAATAAACAAATAACATCATTTCGATTAGACTGGTGTGAAAATTTTCAGGTTTCTACTTCTTACATAGTTTTATACTCATTGTAGAAATTCTTATCAATATAAACCCCCAAGTATACCTAATGGATTCAAATCCCAATCCCCGAGTTGTTCAAGGTTGACTTATTCCACGATAAATGGGTCCTAAAATCATGTCAAATTTGGTTCACAAACCACTGGCGCCAATGTGATATTAGTTCTCTAAATGGAATCACCAGTATCCACAATTGATAGCGTGGAACTTAATGAATGAATACTAATCACAATACCGCATTTTGCAGGCTAGATCAGTTCTGTTTGCACATAACGTAGTGAAAGAGTTAATGCACCTTTCTACATATAGAGCAAACCATAAAGGTAGAGTTAGACTGCCACCTAAAGTATATCATATACCTTCTAAGTAGACCGTATAATTATTACTTTTATCTAGTCACATCTTTAGCTACAGCATCAAGAGTATAAGTTACTGTAAATGGTTCTCCACTTGCTTTGTGAAATACTAATCCACTTCCTTCGAATTCAATTGATCCTGAACTAAGACCTGTTCCATTAATCTCTATAGGTACATCTATTATGTCTTTCAATGTAGTAATAGCAATACTTCTGTTGCCTGGTGCCATGAAATTATATGGTTCTCCATGTTTTTCATCTATTGGTTGTTGTGGTTTATAATCATGTATTATTTCTACCTCAATAGGTTTGCTTGCTGTAAATGTTACACTACCTGACCAAATTTTTCCATCGTCTCTGAGTGGGAGAGCCCAAACTACTGCGTGTAGAGGCTGTCCATGATGGCTAACTGTAGCCGGTACTGACATAGAGGTATTCTGCACTATAAAGACTTCTATTGCTTGATTCTGACTTCCTGTTGCTGTACTATTCATGGTATTTGATGTTTGTGCGAAAGAAGTCTGTGATAAGCTAACAAAAATCAATGTTAAAAGGAGAGTAAAAGATAGAATAGTTATCACGATTGTTGATCCTCTTTTGATTTTGAATTCAAATTAGATATCATTGATAAAAATCAATTATCTTAGTTAGATATATCCTTTGTGTAAGCCAAAGTTATGTTTTATGACAATCTTTGCATTATTTGTCCAGTCTTAATTCCGTGACTCCAAATAACGGTTAGCGGTATCCCTTCGTAAGAAGATTTTTATTTTCTTGTTCTTGCTGTTGTCGTTGTTGCTGCTTTTACTTGTGACATTAATCTTTAGTTAAATGGGACTGAAAATCATAGGACTCGCGTGATGTGTTATATGTTGTCTCTGTATACACTTTTACAAAAAGAAGCTAGCTAATCATTGTTAATCAAGTCATAAATCATTCTATCACCTAAATACAATGATGGTTATCAATCTCATGAATGACGCGACTAAATTAGCGATCAGCAAGTTTGTGCTACAATTTTATTTGACAAATCAACTTGTATATAATCTAAAGTCTTTAGCAAAGGAGCGCTAAGTCAACCAATGATACTATGTTTTTAGAAAGGCTTGACAACATTTTTCCTGGTTAACAAAAAAAGACGGACCAATATGATCGCAGTAGCGATCTTAATTAGTTCAATAGTCATTCTGATCCTATTAGAAAGAACTGTCATGACAGGTCTGATATTCAAATTTTCCCAAAGCATCCTGGCAAGAAATGTTGAATTTGCAAAATACTGGTTATTCATAAATGGTATGATTTCTTCATTCGCACCTGTGCCAACCGAATTGTCTATTACTGCAGCGTTGCTGTCCGGTATTAATCAAATTCATGTAATAGCCATTCTGGATGCAGGCTCGGTAATTGGCGCGATAATAGCCTACTGCGTTGGCATCAAAGGTGCTTACTATATTGGCAGAATTTCTTCACGGTCAGTTCGCATCGATGAAGCTTTCGCAAGGTTAAGGAACTTCCTACAAAAATATATGTGGCTCGTCATTCTTATTTCTCCATGGATTCCTATTGTTGGAGAATATTCCTCCATAGCAGCAGGAGTACAAAAATACAAGTTTGGAGTATATATTCTGCTCACCATAACTGGGAAGACGGTTAAGATTATTTCATTAGTTCTGTTAATAAGTTGGATCTTACATCTGGTACATCAGCTGGCGCATTAGGAGGCAATTATGTGCTGATAGTCACGTTATGATTAAATTCGTCAATCACTGAGCCTAGATTAGATCTTATGTTACCATACGTGATACCTAATAACACGCTTAGTAAAATTTCCCTAGTGGTGCTACTTACTCAAGGGTGTCATTTAACACCTTAATAAATGGATTAAAATTTTACCCATCTATAAAATATACGTTTGACGATCTCAGCCGTGACGATGTATAGAATTACGACAGTCCCAATTGCTAGATAGTATGGAGGAGAAACAACTGCTAAACTAAAGAATTGGCCAAATGGAGTAAAAGGTATAATGACTGTTATAATGCCCGTTATTGCAGTTGAAGCCAACAAATACTTGCTTGGTCTGCTCTTGAAGAATATATTTTGACTTCTAATAACTAGTACAACTAATGAGGCCGAGATAACAGATTCCATGAACCATGTCGTTCTGAATGCATCTACTGTAGAATGAAGAATGAATAATAATATAAAAAAAGTCAGATAATCAAAAACGGTACTTAATATCCCGAACACAATCATGAACTTGCGAATAAATTTAATGTCCCAATGCTTGGGTGTATCAATCAATTCTTTGTCGACGCTGTCTGTTGATATCGTCATTTCTGGAAGATCGGTTATAAGATTAGTCAGCAGTATTTGTTTAGGTAAAAGAGGAAGAAAGGACAAAAATAAAGATGCACCTGCCATGCTAAACATGTTTCCAAAATTGGCACTGGTAGCCATGAAAACATACTTCATAGTATTGGCAAATGTTCTTCTCCCTTCTCGTACCCCCTGTACAAGTACATCCATATCTTTCTCCAGTAAGACAATATCGGCTGCGTCTTTCAGAACATCTATAGCAGTATCAACAGATATCCCCACATCTGCAGCGTGGAGCGCGCTTGCATCATTAACACCGTCACCCATATAACCCACAGTTATTCCTGATTTTTTCAATGCTAAAATAATCTGCTCCTTTTGATTAGGTTCGACTTCAGCAAAGATGTCGACATCATTTACGACTCTAATTAAAGATTCTGTACTGAGTTTACTGATTTCAGGCCCAGTCAGGATTTGCGAGTAGTTTAGGTTTAATTGTTTAGCCAGATAAGTAGCAACAAGGCTATTGTCTCCTGTAATTACTTTCAACGATACTCCAAGTTGTTTGAGGATGGATATTGAATCAAGAATGCCTGTCTTTATAGGGTCGAAGAAAACAAGTATACCTAAAAAAGTCATATTAATTTCGTCGCATTTACTAATTTTTTCCTGGGCTCCAACATCTCGATATGCGATTCCGAGAATACGAAAACCATCACTACTTAACCTTTCAAATTGTTGGCGAATATTTGTTCTTATAGTGTCAAGATCGACTATCTTTTCTGGAGAAATTTCACAGTCAGAGCAGATCTCCAGGACATTCTTGACAGCACCTTTAGTTATGATTAAGCGCTTATACTTATTTGAGACTAAAATGCTAAGACGTTTTCTCACAAAGTCATAGGGTACTTCATCAAGCTTGTGATATTCACTGAGATTTAATCTATTTTGTCTACGTATTGCTTCGTCAATTGGATTGGTGAAACCTGTTTCGTATAAAGCACTGATAGATGCGTATAATTGAACTTTTTCATTAATATTACCATCAACCCCAAGTGCAGATTTGAGCTCAACTAGTCCTTTAGTTAATGTTCCGGTCTTATCTGAACAAAGGATATTCATACTACCAAGATTTTCTATCGATGTAAGGCGCCTTACAATTACCTTCTGAAGGGCCATTCTCTTTGCTCCATGAGCTAGGTTAACGCTTATAATCGCAGGAAGAAGCTGTGGTGTAAGGCCTATAGCCAATGCCAACTAAAATAGTAATGAGTTCAATACCGAATGGCCTACATAGACATTAATTACTAGAATGGATATTACCAGAAGTAGGGTAACTTCGACCAAAAAAAAGCCAAAGTTTCGAACTCCCCTTTCAAATTCTGTCTCAGGTGCTTTCTGTTTCAGATGTTCTGAAAGTTTACCTACTTCGGACCTTGCTCCGGTATTTATGACTAGTATTGTTCCTGTTCCGCTAACTACGTAAGTTCCGATGAATACAGTGTTAGAGCGTTTGCGCGATGGGGTGTCTGAATTTAAAATGCCAGCCGATTTTTGTACCTGGTAGCTTTCACCTGTCAATGTTGCTTCATTGACAAAGAGATCCCTTGAATCTAAAATCAGGCTGTCAGCAGGTATTCCATCGCCAGCTCCCAAAATCACTATATCCCCTGGAACAATATCTTTAGATGAAATCCCAGCTAGAGATCCATCCCTTTTCACTTTAGATTTCGTTTGTACCAGGTCAAGCAACTTCTTGACAGCGTTCGTCGCTCCTCTTTCTTGGATGAAACCAAGCACTCCACTAATTACCACTATAGCCAGAATGATTATGGAATCGTTAGGATCTTGAAGAAAATAGGACAGTGCTGCAGAGAAAATAAATATTAGGAGAATCGGACTTTTGAATTGATTAAAAAGTAACGTAAATGAAGTGTATCTGCCTTCTGATCCAGGAACGTTATACCCATAAACCTTTAACATCTCTGTGGCCTCATTTGTGGTTAGACCTTGAATTCTGGTATGAATCCCTTGATAAATTTCGTCAAGAGGTAACGACCAGAACTCAAGAAGTTTACTCATTCCAATTCTTTATAGAACCACAAGTCGCATTCAGATCAAAATGTGTTATCATCACTTTTAGGTTCAAAAGTGGATTCATTTTGTTTAGCACTTTCGTTAGTTTCTTGGGATATTTCTCGAATAGAATCTCGTTTTGCTTTTTCAAACTCTGCCTGACTCCTCCAAGAGCCCTTGCAAGCTCAGGAAGCTTTTTTGCCCCAAACAGTAAAACTCCAATTATTATCACTATTAGAAGGACATTCTCAAATGCCATACTATCTTAAAGTGCTATGTAGAATATAGACATCAATTAACATTGTTAATGGATTTGGGATTACATTAATCCAGTCAGAGTTCGTTTATCGTAATATTATTACAGCGTTAAGTCTTCGCTCTTGCAATCTAGCTCGCAATGATTCGAAAACTAACGCGAATATGAATATTATCTATATCAACCCTTGTCTGTGCATGTTTTGTTTTTGAATTCACAGAGAAACAATGTACCCATGGTGCCTTACCTCTTCACACATTATCACCGGTCTTTCATCATGAATCAATCTAAATTTAGTAAATGTGACTGCTTTGAATTATAAAATAATTAGATGTCAATTCTAGTTAATTCCTACAGTAAAATCGACCATGAGATTCGGTTTCATGCATATTTCTTATTTGTTTGCCACATGAATTACAAAATAACGCTTTGCATGTTTTACATTCAAGTAAATTCAAACTGTTTGTGAAGCGAGAAACAAAAGAATGTTCATGAATGTTAGAACTAAGCAGGGATGAATATTCTAATTTAGAGAATCTGTGAACATTCATCCTACTGCCCTTGATGTATTTACTTCGTTTTACCATATAACATATATAGTGAAATAATTACTTAAAGCAGGCTTATCCTTGTTAATTAAGTAAAGAACAATAATTATGTCCAATATATGATACTCATAGCAAATATTATAGCCGTAGTGGCGTGATTATAGCAAGTTCGCACCATTCCTTCTAGACTTTCTTCTAGATTAATAATATAAATATGGTTTAACATGTTACCTTCAACTATAATTGTAATGAAAGAATTCTATGATTGTTTTGATTATTAGAAAATCAACTAAAATATTTTCAGAAACGAATATTCTCTCGATAAAGAAATAATGATAAATATAAATTGATGCAACTTAACAAGCTCTTTGTGAATAAAACTATCACTGAGATAGTCGTTATAGCTTTTGCATCATTAATTGTTTCTTTACAATATTTCTTTGCATCTGGAGGAGATCTTTTAGATACAGTTTCTGCCTCTGGTAAAATTAATGATAAATTTGGTGTATTAGAAATATATCCTACGGCTAACAAGGGAGAAACTTGGTTCTTTAATTCTAGCTTTCCTATTGATGGGCAATTTGATCCCAACAAGGCAAATATAACAAAGAACCCTGACGGGAGTTGGCATGTTGAACCAGGAATAACAAGAATGTTAGCTTTTACAAAGAGTTCTGGACACCCTTCAGATGCCGTAAGATCAAACCTTTCCACTTATAACTATTCACAACTTTCCCAAATAGGATACTGGTACAAACCGACTGATTGGAAAAATGTAGAAATTACTGGTTACTTTAAACCCTTAGCAACTGAAGGATATAATGACATTTCCTTGGTTAGCAGAAGTGTCAGACATAGTACTAATGTGTATGGCGGTTGTGGAGGCTCATCGTATCATAATAATATTGGTATAGATAACGGTGCCTTCAGATTTAAGAAGGAAATGTGGCATGTGCACTACATGATTACTCCTTATTTTAACACCACAATCGGGTCGATCATGAATAAATGGACAGGTTTTAAAGGCATTGTATATAATCTTGCCAATAACTCCGTAAAATTGGAATCTTATGTTGATAAAGATGCAAATAATCAATGGATTAAAGTCGCAGAGTTAGTAGATAGCGGAAACTGGGGCAATGACATGATGCACTGTAATGCTAGCACTGAAGGTGCGGTAATAAGCTGGGGTTCACCTATGATAATTTTCAAGTCAGATTATGTAACGTACGATTTTAAGAACCTATCCGTTAGAGAGATAAATCCTCCGAGATAAGCGCCCAGAAAATAAATAAATTATTCAACTTCCTTTTTATTGAGTGATTCATCTTTTTATTGTGATTCATCTTTATAGCTGCCCTCAATGACTCCGTATCATAGATCCTTCACACTTCTGCAGGCATTTTCTTATCCTTTATCTCGAAGGATAGGAATCAGGAACTCACGGTCTGAAAAAAATCTCATGTTTATCTTCTACTGAGCCTACTGGCAACATTCATGACTTGAGGTTTCCTAATTAGTAGATGAGCCAACTTCAGATTTTCTTGTTTTTAAGGAAGCCCAATATATTATCTGATTAACCATATTATCCTATTAATCCCGTGTTTTGATTGCGTATTGCAATAATAAGCTATCAAGGTAACGATCAAAACTACCGTTGGTCATAATATCGTCTGAATAAAGTCCGAGTGCTATTACTTTTCCCTTCAGATAATTTAATTCATATGTCGCAACGACTACGCCTCCACTCATATTAGAAATAAATGCAGCTGGTGACGTGGCATTGTAATCTAGTAAAATCACATCCTTAGGGTTTGTTAAATATTGTTCCTCGTGAGGCAAATACTGGAATGGATTATTTGAAAATTTTGCTATCCCACTAATGTAGTTACTTCCAACCCATTGTGAAGTTTCATTTTGCCATCTTTCGCTCACACTTCGCCACGCAGACTTGCCATTGAATGCCCAGCTATGGCCTTTAATTAGCGTTACATTATCCGTTTTCCTGTCATATTTTACTTGAGCATAGAAAACATTGCCGTCCAGTATAATCATCGTGCCTCCATCTCCAACAAATTGCTTAAGGTTATCATATTCTTTTTGGGTAACGTATTCTTGATGTCCGAGAATAATAACATCAAACGCATTACTGCCGTTTCCTCTAAATAAGGCACCAGCGTCAACATCCTGATCGGTTAGAAAGGTGATATCTGAGCCAGGTTGCGTCCATTTTAGATTTCCAAGTAGGTAAAGCATAGAAAACCCTGAGGCACTGTCTGAGGGCTCATTTGTAACCTTACTGGTCAACAAATTCAGATCTGTCGTGATATTCACTCCGTATGCTCACGTTAATATACTTTTGATAAAATACATAGAAAGCATTATCGTATGCTGCAGCAGTGAATGTAGGCATAACTACTGCTATTTTAACGCCTTCACCAAACTCTCCTGTATGAGAATTATTGCTTGGAGTAGATATTTCTGATTGGTTTTGTGAAAATATGTATCTATTATTATCTGAAATATATGGGGTTTTTCCGGCTAAAGGTACCGTCTCGTTTGAGTTTCTCATACTATTTATGACTGAGAGAGCGGAGCCAGTTAACGATGATGCATTTAGTGCTGTAGTCGATGAATTAAAAAATGATGATGAGAGAAACTGCAGAAGTCGCATTAACTGGATTCGGTGTAGAGGATTTGCCAAATGTCACGTTAGTACCTGACAATGAAAAGTAACTGACTATCAGCATGCCCATTATGACAAATATGAGAAATAAACTGGATCTTGGTTTTGTTTCAGGCATGCTTTTGCTTATTAGTTATCCTCTAGCATTTATAAGATTTTATCTATATTTATGACTGATAATTCCTGTTTTAATTATTTTTTAGTTTTTGAAGTAATTCAGTCTTACAACGAGTCGCGAAATTATTAATTTTAGTGAACATTTAAGTCGTGATGTTTTTGACTGAGTGTTTCTTTGCAATTTAGAGTAGAAAACTGATTGCAAAAAAATATGCTTACCATCTATTACCGCAATTTCAACTGACCTAATCCCACCTGCCCACTTTCTCAATCAATTTCCTCAAGTTAACTTTGATAAGTTACCAAGCTAAGTGACAGTTTATTATTCTTCTGTCGATACTTGCATCATGTCAAACAAGATGTTCGCAATAAAATCGTTAATGCTAGCACTAGCACTATTACAATATCGTATTTGTTGGCTTAAGTTTTGCCACTGTCTCTTACACCTAAAATAAATCATGAAATAAACCAACGTAATGAAATAATTTATTTCTGTCTACTTCGTGTTATTTATTACCTCCATTTGTCTATTCTTGCTTCAATGTACTTGATATTGAAACACAATCAATCGATAGGATTATAACATCTTGATTTAGTATAGGGTTATCGGAACTAATAATTGTTCAAGTTCAATTTAAAGAGGGAGAATCTATTCCGAATTATCACATCGCTATTATTAGTTTCATTTTTTGTTTTATTATTACAAATAGAGTTCCCTCTGTCAGAAGGAACTCCGGATGTAAAAGCTATCAAATCTGATTTTTCTATTGCTGCAGTTGGAGATTGGGGTTGTAACTCCAATACCCAAAAGACAATTTCGAGCATTCTTAAGATTAATCCAGGTTTGGTCATTGGATTAGGGGATAATTCCTATCAATCAACTGGAAGCTGTTGGTTAAACATGATAAAACCCTTTAATACAAAAATGCGTACTTCATTTGGAAATCATGACGCCACTCCTGAATTGGTAAATGAATATTTAACTTATTTCAAGTTACCAAAAACATATTACTCATTTGATTTTGAAAACATCCATTTTATTACCATCGACACAAATATGCCTCTGGATGCAAATTCACCACAATTTAATTTTGTTAAAAATGACCTAGAAAAAGCGTCATCTAACATGAGTATTGCTTGGATCATTCCTTTCTTTCATATTCCCGCCTATACTACCCCCTCAGGTGAAAGAATAGAAACATTAAATCCCACGGAGCATGCCACAATCACTTCATTCGAGGCCTTAAGGGATACATATCAACCATTATTCGACAAGTATGGTGTTAAGATAGTACTGCAGGCTCATGCACATAATTACCAGAGATCTTATCCGATCACGCATAATCCAAAAAGTCCTTCAAGTCCAATAATTGCCGATACAAACAGGCAGAGTTATAATAATCCTATTGGCGAGATATATTTGACTGTTGGAACTGGCGGTAGGGACTTGCATGCCTTCGTAGGAAGTCAACCTCCCTATGTCGTTACTGAACAGGATATCCTGCACGGCTTCCTAAGCTTACATTTCACAGGTGATGGGTCCATTGTAGGGCAATTTTACGCAAATGACCAAATGAAACCAATAGATGAGTTCACCATACTAAAGTGAAATAGAAATACTATCTCTATATTACATAGTCCACTATTTTGATACTTCTCAAACGCTAGATGTCCTCCGCTTGATTTTGCCTACTAATTTCGATCGAAACAACCTTTCGAGTACCAAAAGTTAGGCCACATATGTTTCACATACCACTGGGCCAAAAATTTGTGTCAATAACAATTCACATTCCCTTGGGCCCACTTTATTCAACACAATTAACTGACCCCACTTATCGGCAAGGTTCAAATCCCACTGGCCTCAAATCAATTATGTCTCTTTATTTAGCCCATTTTGTAACGTAATATTGAGTGTGCCAGGTATCCTTGCAGACAGGTAGGCACATAGATCTGGTCCATTAGTAGGTATTATGCCTTTTCACAGGGTCGAATCGTGTTATTTTATCTTGGCAGGAGAAGCAGGGTTCCTTTTTGTCACATTAGCTAATTGGATCTTTCAAGTTCTTACGCCTGCAGCACCTTCTTTATATTCTTTTTCTCTTATTGTATTCAAATATTCTCAAGAATAAACTATTTAATTACTTAACAACTACGGCGTTATTTCTCGCAAGAACGTTTTACTGTCTAGATTTGAAAATATTGATAAATCTATTTTTGCTCCGGGCTTCATTATTTCCCTAAGATCTTTTCCTACTTCTTTTTCTTTCCACCATTTATCACCATATTTGTTTCTAACATAATTATCTAGTTCTGCCGCTCTTACAGCAGCAAGTAAATAGCTTGGTACATACATAATCGATTCAGGTAGAATATGATGTAATAACCAATATTCTCCAGGTATTTCAAATCCTGTATATTCTTTTATCAGCCTAGAGTAAAGTTCACATGCCTGATATACTGATAAATTTTTTTCCCAGTACTCTAGCTTCATTAGCGAATTTGCCGCATAAAATGTGACAAAAAATAATTCCATAAAATGGGTACTTGATATTAATTTGTTGATCATATTTTGATCTTCGGTCGAACTAGATAACGATGATATATATCTGCTATTTTTTGTCAACCTTTCTAAAAAGGTAGAAAAGATTTCAGCTACACCCATTGGAATTCTATATTTGTCCCAATACTCATTTTTTGCATCTACAGAACTAGCGTGCATAGCATGTCCGCTTTCATGGAAACACGCTTGAAAATCAAAATATGGACTCTCTTTCTTGTAGAGTATTCGTATATCATCGGGTATACGTACGAAGAAGCATATAGGTGATGGATATTTGTCCCTCCTATCTTCAGTATCAAAATGGATCCTAGACAAATCAAATTCCATATTGGTGAGTATGTGTTTAACTTCATTGAGAGGATCTATCGATAAAAAATTACTATCTATATCGGAATATGCTTTGTTTCTAAAATAGTAAAAATCGTCATAATATTCTGGTTCCTTACCAAGAATTGTCTTTCCGATGTCTGTTAATGCATCTTTGAATGGCTTCTTTGCTCCCTGGCCCATTGATTTTATGAAATCAATTAATTTTTCATATGATATATCTTCATTTTCTAAGTAAGCAGAAACTGGATCTAATTTATTATTCATTACTTTTTCACCTTTGCCGAGTTTATTTTCTTCGTAAACCTGTTTTATCGTTGAAAATCTATTTTCAATAATTGGCGCGATGAATTCAGTTTTTTCAATAAATTCATCAAATACCTGTTTTCGATTTGCAGGCTCTTTTTCAACGCCATTGAACTGCCGCCAGGTACTCCAATTGACCGGAGAATCTTTGAACACATGCCTCGATGAAGTAATTTTTGAATTTCTAATATTATGCAATTCCAGTTCAAGTTTTTTAGTTTTAGAATATGCAATATCTTCTACCGCTCCAAGAAGAAGAGGTCTTGGATTAGAAAAAAAATCGATGAAAATCTTTGAGTTACTCAGCTTTACTTCTGCAAGCCGTTCAATTAGCTTTTCATTATGCTTAACGCCTGCATATTGCTTATATTGTTCATCTGTTTGAGAAATATAGATAAGCTCGTCTAACTCACACCAATGTTTTAAGTTCATTATTAATCAATATCGTTTTATCTTATTAATACATCAGGATATTAAGGATTCTAGCATCATAGTTAAAAAGGAAGGTAAATGGCATTTTATAGTTATTTAGGGATACAAACAATTGTCGCAACCATAATTGATGAGGAAGTGGTAAAATTTCACTGAATCGTTATTTATTCTGTGTTTTGATAATGTTGTATTCTCAATATCATTATGAGCAACATTGTATGTTGCACGATCCATTAGAAACTTGGTTTGCGCTGACTGTTAGTTATTTCATTTTGATTGAACATGTTTTACAGAGTTTCCTTTAGTAGGATTTCCTTTACCACATAAGCAAAATTTTCAAGTTACATAGTCTTCAAACATTTTTTTATTAGAAGACAATGCTGTTTCTGCCATCCACCTGTGTTCGTAGCCCACTCTCTAGTTCTACTGACCTATTGAAATATGCTTGTATTTCGTCTAGTCTCTCCATGGAGCCATCATTCTCCCTAATTTCTGAGAAAGATGAACTGGTTCTTAATAGTTGCAAAAATGAGCATACTTGCTTACTTGTAACACCATGTCTTATATCATATTCGATTCTTTTAGATACTCCACCAATTTTGCCATACTTTTTGTTTAATCTTTTTTCCCACCTTGAAGCATCTTCCGCAAGACCTTTTACAAATTTAATAAGAGTATTTTCCATATGTTTAACATGCCATTCCCTCATTGGATAACTATTTTGTTCCATACCAAACAATATACTGCACCGTAATATATAATTTGGATTATCCTCTGGTCGATAGACTTATTTTTAACTATTCCATTCAGCGTCAGATTTTTTTCGAGTGGAAAATTTTGTTGCATACTACGCTACGATTTCGTTGATATCATTGTTTAGGTTTCAATTAGTGATCGTGTCTTTCCAGGTCTGAGAGTATTTTATCACATAATCAACAATTCAGTATGGCTATGAAGGCTAAAAGCTTAAGAGGGGTTTTATTTTCTTAACGAATCTTAACATTAAATGACTACCCAACCATTATAGAAGATTTGAAATCCCATGTCACATTAAAATTATTTCAATTATGGATTCATCAAGAGATCTAAGAACCGAGTCAAATATGATTAACCAAATGATTAACCAAGCACTGGCCCCATTGTGTACACGGGTTCAAATACTGTTGAAAGATAAGATCAGTTATCAATTGAGTTCAAAATAAGTGCCATTTACCTTGAAAACTATTCTCAAAAAGATAGAGTTAGTTCCGAATCATTATAACAGAAATAATCAAATAATTTAACTTATATATGATTGAGAAAAAAAATTTAAAAAATCATTAGATTGAAAATTTGAAAGTATGGTTTCATTTGCCAATTAATTTGGCCCTAATATCAATTTTAAACAAATGAGTCAAAGCTCTGGGAAAAGGAAAATATTTTAAAATTAAATCATGTGCCAATGACTGTAGTGTGATTATACACGAGGAAAGGATGACAGGTATGCCATTGCGTATGTTATAAAGAGGGTCCACATAATAGGAATTAGAAGAAACAACCTTATGCAAGCAAATTAAGTTTATATTGATAAATTAGAAATAATTAAGGAATGGTCGCATTAAATAGATTGCCCATCATGCCCATGACATTTTTCATAGTTTTTCCACACTGAGAGTTTGAGTCGCAATTACTAGAGGCATCAGGATTACTATTGGTGTGAATTTCTCCATTTCTGTTAGTCATTTCAGATATACTGTAACTACTCTTTGAGTTAGTTTGATGGTCATTCTTTGAGTTAGTTTGATGGTCGTTTTGAGCCCATACAGTAGAGGTCAAGTTCATCGTTACCATGCCTGCTATGACAAGCACCACGGAAGTTGTTATTAGTAAATTTCCATTCATAAGAACATGATTCTAAATATGGTTAATAGATATTGCTTAATAAAAACATGTTATAATTTCTCTGTAAATTCTACTTCATAAAAAATCGTCTTCAAAAATATGCACATTGTTCGCGATAATTATCGAGTGGCCAAGTTATAGAATTTACTTCCAAACGCTTTCCTGTTTCAAGCTTTCAATTTTTACAACTCCCCGATTATCATTAGGCATACGATAGATCTTATTATGTCCAAATTTCAAACCTTTCATATGACACACATTACAGTATGCATCAAATGCAATTTTTCCAAGAGCTACAATCACCTTGGTTGTCTTCTCTAATATTCTCATTTCTGATTTTAGATATTGTGAACAGTTTAATATTTCAGATGCATTTGGTTTATTTTGTGGAGGAGCACATCTTACTGAGGCAGTCAAATAAACATCTTTTAAAATCAATCCATCATTCTTTGATATGCTTGAAGGTTTATTTGCAAATCCTGTTTCAAATAAAGCCTTTACAAGCCAATCACCAGAGCTATCCCCTGTAAATATTCTCCCTGTTCTATTTCCACCGTTTGCAGCAGGGGCCAATCCGATAACCAGTAATTTAGCTTTAGCATCACCAAAACTAGGAACAGGTTTTGCCCAATAAAATTGATCTGTATATTTTTTAGTTTTAGTTCTTCCTACTTCCTGAATGTATTTTGTCAAACGTGGGCACAAATTACACTTTATAATTTTTCCATTTACCCTTTGCAATAACAAATCCTTATTAGCTGATACTCCAATCGGCATTTCTTACTAGATATATTTATGAATTCTGTATATTAAATTAGTAGTACCTATCAAATACGATTTAGACCCAGTTAGGAAGACTATTTACATACAAAAAAGATGGTTTTTCGGAGAAATCGGAAGATTGCTATTGCTTTGTTCGGTAGTCCTTCTATAACTAACTGTGATTGGGAAGTAATGGGACAACTTCCAAGTAGAATATACGCATTCAACCTTGTGCCAGTTAAATTAATCTCTAAACTGTTTACTAAAAACTCTAACTAATACACGGAAAAAGTTATACTTTTGTGATGAATCAATAATCGTGTCAAATATGATTCGCAATCGAGTCATAATCTCAAAGAACGTAATATTTCGGCGCCGAAAATTTAAAGGAAACAGATCAAAAATAGATCAACAAAAATAAATCCCGCTAGCCCCATTTAGTACAAGGGACCAGCAATTGTTATTTTGCTTTTAACATATAGTAAGTTAGTGAGATCTCATCTTTTTATTACATCTACTGATTATCAAATATCATTACCCTAAAACTATAAACAAGCTGATTAATTGTGAATGAAATTCGGCGTATGAAATCATACATCGGATGTCGGGAAGTTCAATTCTGATGAATGTTGTGCACTTTAACCATTTGTTCATGATTGCACCATTCGCTAGCATTAAACATTAGCTCCGCCTTCCTTGGTATTGGAATCTGAACCTTGAATCTGTCCAGCTTCAGGAGCTTTAAAACTTTGTACACCTATGAAATGCCTACTGCTGTAATACGCTGACCTGAATGCTGACCCTAGTACATCTATGGAGAGCCCAGAATATCTTCTGGAGGGCGAATAAGTTTAGCACATACTGCCTGAATTTCCACCTGGTGATCCGTTCCCTCATTATTCTTAACTGCAATCATCCATGATTTTTCAGAGTTGGTTCCAACAAAAGGCACAGAGCCTTTAATTTCTAAACCAGATTCCAAAACCAAATAGCCGCCCCCGGTTATTAGCTCATCAGAATCACACGGAACTCCAAAGGCTTGAAACGAGTTTGGCGGTACGATATTCTTTATTGTAACAATCCGGGTTTGTAGCTTCACCCCATTTACTCCACTTTCAGCCACGCAGCAGCTTTCGGCTGGATGAGACTCCACACCTTGAACAAGATCCCCGATATTTGGTCCACTTACCAACGTGGAATTATCGGTAGATGTGCTCAAATATGAGAAGTTTCCTGATGTTGAAGGCTGGTAAAGGGGAGGTGCCTCTACTTCTGGAATTGGAGACGAATCTTGTAGTAGAGAACAATTAAGATCGACACTCGCATCACATTGTGGTGTGGTATCTTCTACTTGTCCATAAGCATTTGTTCCGGAATCAACTATTATGGGAATTGCAGCCATAAAGGATAATGACAGGAAAGTTAGAGTAAGACTGGTTACATGATGATTTGGATATAGTCGCTGATTACCAAAACCTAAAAAGAGAAGAGAAAGCAGTATTGCAGATTCATGATTCCATTTTTTCCCATGTCTCAGAATGAACCATATCCGCTGTATCTATTAAGGCTTTAATCTTGAGGAGCGCTTGGAGGCATAAATAGTTATGATCCAATCAAGTAATAGAGGAATCGAGAAGCTCATGAAGAAAATGACGATTAAATGAACCTGCAAGTCCTATACAGTATAAAGCAGGGGTCACAGTCACGTATCCCCAACACGGTTAAAATAGACGGAATTATATGGTTCGAGTCCAAATCTATAGGTCTTAAAACTCCCAGGCATTAGCGCTTGATTTCAAACGAACTGATTATGCGATGACGACCAAAGATTAAATGGCATTATTTTACGTCATTGATAATATTTAATTTCCGATTTTAAATTTCCGTCAATCTTTCCAATCTAGACATCATATGTATTAAATGAGCTTTTACTTGGCCTTCTAGACATTCAATTATAGTTAACTTTATGTTCAAAATAGTACTCGAAATAATTACAATAATAATTAGCAATAGGAATTGCTTCATTCGATTTTGGATAATTCGGTACCTAAGATTGGGACTGCATAGCATGTCGAATATGAATCACAATCATCGCTCATAGTATAAGGGGCCAGCCGTTAGACGGAAACATAGTTAATTTCTTCTAGAAAATATAATATAATTGAATGGAATAAAGTGTCTTATTTTTAGATTAGTATTTGATTCAAATTGCACAAATGTGCCAACTGAATATTCCGCTTAAAAATACTAAATCATGTGTACGCACAAGTTCCACCGCAGGAGATGTTGTGCAGTTATGGTACTGATCCTATTGCTATGCAGTGATGGTACTGATCCTGATGCTAAGGTTCTTTATGCTGATGGTTTGGCGCCGCACTCAAATTTAAGTCAATTATCTTCTGCTGCTTCGCCAGCATCTAATCAGTTTGCCGAGAACAATTTATCTATCCTAGATAACATGACGGCGGGCAAGCTCCTTGGTGCTAATGAATTAGCTTCGAGCGTGGAAATTCCTGATGCAATACCATCAGATGAAATCCAGATGGATACAAACGGTGACGGCATAGTTGATGAAAATGAAAGTCAAAATCAACCACCAATTACATATAATGCCGCTCCTAACGAAGAGATCCAGATGGATACAAACGGTGACGGCATAGTTGATGAAAATGAAAGTCAAAATATGCTTGGGCCAAATATGGCTGCTCAGGGTTCCGGCGGGCCAGGTACCCAAACACAAAGCTGTGAAGGCCAATTGGCCGCAGAAATTCCTCTTGCCAGAAAGACATTAGAGGTGGCAGATCAAAATGCAAGGGATTTTATCCGATTACTACAAGCAGGTGGTGGCATCAAGCAATTCCCAAGCACGAATTTGTACTGGTTTGCAAAGTTATATTCTGGCACGACTTATTTAGAAATTCGGGACTTGAAGAATGTTGAACATCCAGCCATGGTTGCTCATTTCATACCGATTTTTTTTGGACTTTACAAGGACGCTTTGGATAACTATCAGAATCGTGTCACTTCTAAGGTGCCTGCACACTGGATGTCACATTTCAAAGCATCACAGGATGCCAAAGTTTCCATGACTGGCGCACAAATAAGTATAGAGACTGGCGCTGAAGCACACATTCAAGGTGACATTGCAAAAGCGTTTGTTTTGGCTTACAAGACTTTTGTTAGTAAGTATTGCCCTGATAATCCACCTCCCCTAGAATATTTTCGCAATAGTTTCTTTAGCCCTGCGGCATTAAAGATATTTTCTGAAAGTCAAGCAGATATGTTCACTGAAATTGCAAGAACTGTAGGACCACAAGGGGTATCAATTGAAAAGGCTCAAAAAATGTTAGAAATGGGATCGAGAATTTTTCCAGCTCTGGATCTGAATACTGTGTACGAATGGAGAGAGGACGCATGGGATAATGCAAAGAAAGAGCTTGGTCAATAGTTTAAAACGACAATAATGGCTTAATAAAATACGCAGTAGTACACTGGTTAATGCAAGCCGGCATTTACGAAATATTCTGCTGATTGATAGGCTCTCGGTTGCTCGTAATGTATTGCAAGTTCCAATTATTTTCAAATGATAGTTATATGGAAAATTAGATTGAAACATCTCCATTAAAAAAATCGAAGGCAGTGCGCGATTTTTGTAGGACAGATATTCAATAATGCCAGCAGGGATAATTACAGAAACTCTTAAAAACACAGATTTGTATCGAACATGCATGGATTTTATTTATCTTGTCACTATCATAATTTTTTCTTTCATTTCAATTACTCTAATAGGTGTTCAAAGTAATGTATTAGCCGCTCGGGACACATTTAATGCAGAGGGAGCAATAAGCTCATTAATTCTTGGAATGAGTCCGTCTGCGGACACCGTCAACATGAAATCAGTGCAGAAATTTATATTATCAGGGAACTGGGCATTGTCTGTCGATAAAAGTAAACTAGTTAACTTCACATCAGAATTTTATACTGGCCCAGTAGATGGAGCCAATAATCATACCCACCAATTGAGTAATCTACGACCTACAACAGTAAATCCAATTCGTCTTAGTCCGAATGGCAGCACCCAAATTTCTGGAATCCTGAACGTCGGAACAAATGGTAAGAGCGCATGGAATGATGTAAATGCAACAATCACTATATCTAATGAAAGAACAATATCAATAAAGTTAGATGACAAGGATAGTCAGAATCATTTTATGAATCAACCCATTTATGGGATGATCGAGCATTTAAGGACCAATTAATTTTTCAGGCTCTTAAGATGATTTCTTTTCTCATTAAATTTACTTTCTCAGAGATCATTTTACTGATCTTGACTTATTTTTAAAATTTGATGGATTACACATTGTGTAAGTACCTGGTTCCAAAAACGCTATTTGTTAATATTCAAAGGTCATATCGATTAATGTCATATCCATTGTCAAAATTTTTTATTATTAATCCAGTTAATCCAATTGTTAGACAAGAGGACTTAAATTTATCCCTGGTATGAGTAATAATTCACCAATCCGGATTTTTCGGCTTTTTGAATTATGTAGCCATTTAACACATGTGTTGTGGTAATTTAAGAGTTGATCGGTAGATATTTTAGCATATAAAATTCTGACACAAAATGATGCAACTAGCCCTTAAGTCAGTCGTTGGTTGTCAACGACTTTATATATTATTTTATTTTGTTAGTCATTTAATGTTAGGAGATTTGTTTTATCAAGCAAAAGGTAGAATTACATCTAAAAGAGTTTTAGATTTGGAAGGTCCTAAAATCGAAAGCTCATATTATGTAGAAGGTAAAATGAGAGAAATTGACGTCATTGAGATAGGAACATTTACAACTATCCCCACCTCTGATGGTGCTTTCTATGTTGAAGGCAAGGACATTGTCACTGTTAGAGATAGTAATGAAATGGCCACTGTAATAGCACAGGGGATAAGTAAACGTCAAGAATCAACGAAGATAATTTCTGGTTCTAATTTCTATCGTTCTTCGGAGACAGGAAAATTATCGTTTCTTAATAACATGATGGGAATTCATGAGGCCTCAGTAGACAAAGACGGTAACATCATCTACAAAGTATGGGAATGGAAATAACATATACAAAAAGCTCATAGTCAATTACTTTTTGCGTAGCAATGATAAGTTAGAGTAATATTGACCATCCATTACCTTAAAATCATTATTATTTGTTCTAGAATCACTATCAAAAGAATCTCCTAAGAAATACATTTCTAATAGTAATTGATTATTCTAATGAAACCAGAATTCAAATTGTCTAAAACTTCACAGTGGATTTGCAGAAAAATCAGCTTTAATTATAACCAGGAATTCTCAACCGCTTGGTCTTTTCATATTCAAACAATAGCTGCAGATGCAATAGTTTTGTTCTCGATGTCAGCCTTTTCTGCCCCTTATATTTTATACTCGACTGTTCATACTGATATGTCTTTTGTTGTCCATCTTAAATTAGGTATAAAGAAACTATGCGTTCTCAATTTTTCAAGGAGGAACTGGCAGAACACTTGAAGAAATCTACATCTAGTCATCTGGAAAAATATAATAAAAAGAGAAAATTTTCACGTACGCCTGAGCCTCCAGGGAAAAGGAGAAGATAATGAATCTTCCACCCACCACACACATGAGAAAGTTTTCACGGTTCAAAAACATCGCGCATCACACTTACACTACGATTTTAGACTCGAGGATGAAAATGGTGTTCTTAAGTCGTGGGCAGTTCCAAAAGGTCCCTCTCTTAATCCACAAACCAAGAGACTGGCTGTATTAACTGAAGACCATCCTTATGACTATTTACTATTTGAAGGTGCCATTCCTAAAGGGAATTACGGAGCTGGGACGGTAATTGTATGGGATCATGGTACTTACAAAACTGCAGATAAATTGATAGAGCAATTTAAAACTGGCAAAATATCAATTGAGCTATATGGGAAAAAGCTGCGAGGCAAATTCTCGCTTATTAAAACGAAAAACAAAAATCAATGGCTATTAATAAAGTCAAATGACGAATTTTCTTCTGCAGATGATGACATAACTACGAATTTCGCCTAATTCAGTCCTATCTGGCAGATATGATATTAAGACCGCTAATTCGACAGCGTCAGATTCAAAGACAATTGAACACAGCAATTATAAAACTAAAGGCGATAATCCACCGAACTCACAAAATTCAAAGAAATTAACCATTACTGGCATGGACACAGATGGAGAAAAATTTTCCCGTAAAATCAAGCCTATGCTTGCCACACCGGTAAATAAGGCTTTTAACGATAAAGACTGGGTTTTCGAAATAAAATGGGATGGAGTAAGAGCAATTGTCATTAAGGAAAATGAAAATGAGATAATGCTTCAATCTAGAAACGGTAACGATATTACCACAAGGTATCCTGAGATTACCAAAGCCTTGCAGGCATCATTGGCTGATACAAGCTTTACTATTTTAGACGGCGAAATAGTAGTACTGGACGAAAAAGGGCTTCCTGATTTTCAGGGTCATCAGAGGCGTATGAACGTGCAAGATGATATAGAAATTGGCAAACTATCCAATGAAATTCCAACAACATTTTTTTTATTTGATGTGCTTTACCGTGATAAGGAGCTTGTAGAAAGGCTTGGTTTTAGTGAAAGAAGGAAAATATTATCTCAAATAGTTAGAACAAACGAGCGCATTAAAATATCAGATTTTTTTGAAGAAAAAGGGCTCGATCTTTTAAAGCAAACTAAAAAACTAAACTTGGAAGGAATCATAGCTAAACGAATATCAAGTACATATAAAGAAGGAGCTCGCTCCACAGACTGGCTAAAGATTAAGAACATAAAAACACAGGACTGCGTAGTTATAGGATATACAGAAGGGGAAGGTAAAAGGAGAAACTGGTTTGGTTCGTTATTGCTTGCGATATTCGTCCCTGAGGTTAAGAAATTTAGATTTGTTGGGCACACCGGTAGCGGGTTTGACGATAAAACAGTTCAGACCATTTACCAAAACCTGCAGAAACTAAGAATTGACTCGATGCCAATTGAAAGTATTCCTTATAAAAATAGAGCGACGCATTGGGTAAGCCCTGTTCTTGTAGCAGAGATTAAGTTTAGTTCATGGACCAAGGATAGAATTATGAGAGCGGCAATATTTTTGAGATTCCACGAGGATAAAAATCCTACGGAATGCGTCATAGAAGCTGATCAGCCTGTCACGAGTACTGCTACTGAAATTGTACAAAATAAAACCCCTGATTCTATCCATCAGAACGGTCATGATCTAATTATGACTTCAAAGAAATCTTCAAAGAAATCCGAATTCCCAGTTTTTCAGAAATTCTCAAACCTTGACAAAACATACTGGAAAGCAACCAAAGCCCATAAAAAAATAACCAAAATGGATTTGATTAATTATTATGAGTCTATAAGCCAAAATATCCTTCCACATTTGAAAGATAGACCCCTCTCGCTTAATCGTTATCCTAACGGTATCGAAGGAAAGTCATTTTACCATAAGGACTGGAGTGCGCAAAAACCGGATTTTGTTACAACTGTGAAAGTTCATTCGGAGCACCGCACAGAACCAATAAACTACCTAGTTTGTAACAATAAAGAAACTTTGCTGTGGATTGCGAACTTGGGCTCAATAGAGATGCATCCATGGTATAGCAGATTTAATGATATACAGAAATGTAGTAATGCTACAGCTTTGTTTGAAGAAGAATGCGGTCTAAATTTTCCTGATTTCATTGTTTTTGATTTAGATCCGTATATTTATTCAGGATCAGAGAGAAAGGGAGAAGAACCTGAGTATAATAATAGAGGCTTCAAGGCTGCTGTTGAAGTTGCTTACCATCTAAGGGACCTCTTTAAAGAGTTAAAAATTACGTCCTATGTAAAGACCTCGGGTAAAACCGGGCTCCATATCTATGTTCCAATCAAGACAGAATATACATACGATCAGTCAAGGGCATTTGCAGAAATAATCGGCAAGATTTTGCTTTCGCGCCATCCACGAAAAGTAACTATGGAATGGAATACTGCCAAAAGGACTGGAAAGGTTTTCTTTGATTACAATCAAAACGCTAGAGGAAAGACCATCGCCTCAGTTTACTCTGTAAGACCGACTAGCAGCGCGACAGTATCTATGCCAATACAATGGGAACAATTGAGCAATATTTCTCCGACAGATTTTACATTGTTGAACGTACCTGATTTAATGCATGAAAACGCTGATCCATGGAAGGGGGTGTTGGAGCAGAATCAGGATTTGAATAAATTACTTTCAACTGTTGAGAATATAGTTGACTAGATTGGCCTCCCAGAATCGCCAATTACGTAAAAGAATTGAATTTACGCCTTCTGTTACATCAAATCAAGCATTTGACTTTTCCAAATCAAATCATGAAATATTATAATTTCCCTTAAAAGAATTTTATGAGTAGATAGATTTGTAGGATACAGGAAAATACACTGACACCGAGACAAGTGCCAGAGACAACAAAGGGGATCCAATCTAGCTAATTTCATACAATGCAACTTTACATTGGCAAGCGCATATACGTTTTCCTACCCGGCTATTATGGAAACGCTATTTGAATCACTATTTGTAACGTATACTTTATGAAAAGGATTAAGAGATGGAACAATAACGTCATTTGGAATACGGCCAACGGGAATGGTGGATACAACGCTGTTTGTCTTCAAATCGATTACCGAGACATTGTTTGCATCTTTGTTCGTTGTATAGGCATAGCCGCCCTTATCAACTGCTATGTCCCTAGGGGATACGTCTACTGGAATTGTAGTAATTACCTCTTTATTCTTTGGATCAATTACTGACACGCTATTAGATGCGGTGTTAGTTACGTATGCATATCCCATGAATAGATCAAGACGGTGCGGATCATTACCTACAGGTATTGTAGCCACTGCTTTGTTGGTATTTGCATCAATTATGGAGACACTATCAGATCCGCTATTGGCTATGTATACTTGAGCAGCAATATCATTCGCAATGATCCCATGGGGTTCTTTGCCCACATGAATCGTAGCTATTACTTTGTTCGTATTACCATCGATTGAGGATATAGAATTTGAAGCAGTATTAACAACGTAAATAAGAGTAGCAGCAGTTCTGTTATTTGTCTCATCCTGAAAAATTTGACTCAATCCTTCGGGAGTTGAACCAACGGATATACTTTCTATAACCTCATTTGTTTTGCCATCAATTATGGATACGGTATCTGATCCCCTGTTAGTTACGTATACTTTACCTGAAGTATTACTAGCAATAATACCAACCGGATTGTCCTCTACAGGAATTGTGCTGATAACTCTATCAGTATTGCAGTCAATTACGGAGACGGTATTTGAATCTGTATTTGCTACATATACGTAAGAGAACTGCGAAAGATGATTTGAATCAGGATCATGATTACCATGTTCATATACATAATTTAAAGCTGCGAGTCCGTGGGGATCAGCACCAACAGGAATAGTGGATATGACTTTATCTGTTTTGCTATCGATAACGGATACACTGTCAGAACCACTGTTGGTTACGTAAACTTTATCTAATGCAAATTCAATGCTGTGAGGTCTAGATCCGACGCGTACGGTATCAATTATTTTAGGAATTTTATAAGCATCGGATGATTCCAAGTAAAAAGTTACACTATTCAACAATGTTGCTGGTACAATGAATATAAGTATCCATACTGTCAGATTATTACTATAATTCATCGCTTTCAATAGCTCCTCAGTTATTTGTAATATGATATTATATTTTTTTTGTTGTGAAAATTATCTTATTTCTATGGTGAAATAGATGAATAGTAAAAAAATACTTATGCGATTAAGGAAACCTTTGAATAGTCACCATTATAATTAACATTCCCGATAACTAAACTATCTATAATCTAGTTACTTAAGTCGTAACAGATTTTGCTATCAAATCCCCAGAAGGGACCACAATTATTTTAGAAAAAAATAGGAATTTTGGATATCTATTACAAATAGTTTTTTTTACACCTTAGCAATTCAAATGTCCTATGCGCCCCTTGTACATTTTGCATCTCATTAAGATCGGTTTATCATGCTATTTTCACTAGCTATACAGTATTTTATTCACAATAACTGATAGTTCAAAAAATATTCATCATATCCTAATAAATGGTATCAGATACATCATTAGAAAAATATGTTTGTGTAGGTTGTCTTCTCTAAAAGGGCCTTAGAATTGCTAGGTAGAATTGAAGTGTCTAATTTTTCTTTTGGTGCAATAATGAGTTGATTCAATATGAGATTATTATCGGGGTACCAGCTCAATAACTGGCTTTCTTTATTCCATTCAATTGTGTTGCTAGTAGCCCGCACTTCGAAATTAGGAGCATAATGCATATTAAATGGCACATAGATAACTGTCGGCGCATCAACTACAGGACCTTTCAAAATAAGTGCAAAGTGTTTGGTTCCTAAATCAAAGAAAAGTAACTCCGGTTTAGCTGAACTTTGGATAGGATATGGTCGAGCGACTATATCCAAGTTACGAGATTCTCTGTTTGGACCAAGTAGCGAAAAATTTTCAAGGTTCCAGTTATCCTTACCTTGTTGGGTATTATAGAGGTCATAATTCCAGTAAGTTGAATTGAGTAGAAAATTTTCAATCTGAATAAATTGAAGATTCATATATGCTCTGATTTGTTTCCCATGATATACTAGATCGGGCTGAAGATCTGTCTTTAATCTTTCCCAGTCTTGATTACCACCAAATTCTGTTAAAAATGGAATTAGATCACGTGAAATTGCGGATTGACGCATTTGGTCAAATATTGTTGGCCACTCTTTAAGTTTATTGTGCATGTCGTCTGGAAGATTGAGAAGGGAATAAAAGAGAGTCCAAGGGTCATAGTAATGAAATGAAAAAACGCCACAGGACTCAAATCGTTTTATAAATTCAACATCTTTTGGCAAGTAAGTCGTTATACTCGATGTTATATTAAGAAGAGCACTTAATTGTTCTCTAAATTTTGAGATATTAGTACCATTAGCGTTGCTAATTTGTGAGAGCAATATGTTAGTGATTTCTAGAAAGTCAGTACCTTTATTGTTCCTAATCAGAGCTTGTATTAGGTTGCTTAATTCCGACATTTTGATAGGTTCCCTATTCTTAGTTTCCTGTAAGAATACAGAAGCTATTTCAACATCTGGAAAAATATTCCAATCAACGCGTGGTTCGATTAGGACAAATACTTTATCGTCGAATCGTTTAATTTCTTTAAGAGCGTTAGTATAAAAATCTGCGAGGTATTCTTCTTCAAAAGCTCGTCTATCTAGACCAGCTGGATGCGGTTCGTTAAAC
The DNA here is from genome assembly GCA_963703885.1 of uncultured Nitrososphaerales archaeon. Lineage (GTDB taxonomy): Archaea > Thermoproteota > Nitrososphaeria > Nitrososphaerales > Nitrososphaeraceae > TA-21. Next base: position 3,779 of record CAVPGE010000033.1, on the reverse strand, counting down.
AATTGATATCCTAGTATTCCCCTGTGGCCTTCTCCATTATTCATATTCTTAAAAAACTTTACAGTTTGACCTATTGTTTTCTCAAGGTGATTGCGGACAGGATAGCTGTGAAGCCCTACTTCAATATTTGTAAGTTGGTTTTTCCAAAAAGAGCTGAGTGTGTTTCTTATTAGAGGATCAATATTATAACCAAGGAACCACGTCTGATTGATTTGATTTGATTTAATCGGACGTGGGTGCATCTCGTCTATCGCTATTGCCCAATCAGGAAAGCCATCACCTCCATACACCTCATGTGCAATATCTTGATGAAAATCTATAATGGTGTACAGTCCAAGTTCATATAGCGCGTCTATGACTTCTTTAACCAGTCCTAGATATTTCTCTCCTTCAGGAAGAAGAGAATCGAGGTTTGGATTCGGGAATGGCTCCAGTGCTTTCCAGATCACGATAAACCTCACGACGTTAAATCCTAGCTGTTTTAAGGTATTGAGTTCCGGACGAACTAGTTCTAGTTCCTTTTTCATGATGTCCAAATTGGCAATTTTGTTATCGAGTGGAAAAACAGGAAGATAAGGAGGCAATTTACTTCTAGATGCAAAGTTAACTCCCCGAAATAGAAGATATCTTCCTGCCTCATCTTTGAACCACGTACCATCTTTTCGAAATTTCCTTGCATTAGGGATTTCTAGGGCCATTTGTTTGAACTAAAGAGTAACTAATTAAATTAATATAAGTTAATAAAACAATTCGGGAAACAGAATCTCTTATAAATGACTATTAATTCTAAAGAGCCCAATTATCTATGTTGTGAGTTTCAGAAGCGGTAACTCAAATTCACCATGAACATAAGATGTATTCTTTATGATTTGATAAATTGATTTCAGGATACCCAGAATCAGATAGAGTTGCGCTTTAGGGTATTAGGGTATAATACCCAAAAGTATAACAAGTAGTAAATTCATTTTCTTACATAACAGCTCTGTAAAAAATCTTAAAATAGCTCAAAGGATTCAGAATTTATATTTGAATTTATGCCGTTTCCGAAATGAGCAATTAGTATTTGAACAATAGGTCAATATATGATTAGAACCAAAAATTTTTCAGAACCGACAAATATTTTCGAAAATATTAAACTACTTGAACAAACGGTGCGCTAATAATATATAATCAGAAAAGAACTACGCGTATTATTGCAAAATATAACCAATCGTCCAGTAACTTCTCGTGAATACAAAATCATGCTCAAACCTAATGAATTTAGTGACGTACAATTAGGAATAGGCAAAATTTCAGACTTTATACAGGCTAAGAGTGGAGAAGATGTAAATTTTGAAAAAGACATCAAAGAAAAAAGGAGAAGAAAAACGTGGTTTTTGGATACTACTAGACACTCTCTCAATGAAAGGAACAAATTTCTTCTTAGAGTGAGGAAAGAGGACGGAACTGGTAAATATGACACGACACTCAAATGCCGACATCCTGATAGATACTTATCTGCTTCTTATAATCTTTGGAGCCCTAAGGAGAATCTCCAATTCAAATTCGAGGAAGATATTTCAACACCATTTATCAGCAAGTTTTCCTTTTCGGCGTCATTTGAGGATAGTAAAATGCCAGATTTAAGTAATTTTAGGCATGTGAAGGACATTTTTCCAAATCTGATTGTTAAAGATATTCTTGAAACAGAATCATTAAGTATGGTCAATAATTTTGAAGCAGGTGAAATGTCCTACAAAATAGGTACACTAGAATTTAGTGAAAAGAAAAGTGTTAACCTTGACCTAAATCTATGGTATTTGAAAGAAGATAACAATAATACTATCCCTTTAATCGTGGAGTTAACATTTAACTACGAATCAAAGAAACAGCCTGAAAAAAATCAGACATTATTGGAAGAATTTTCACCTATTGTGGTAAAGAAAACAAACAGTTTTTATCAATTATTACAAGATGAAGAAATAGCAGATCTACTTACTACGAAAACAAAGACGGAATTCGCATACTTATACAAAAAATCAAGGTAATTAGATTTAGCACGGATATACTTAAGTTTAGAAAAATTGACGAATTAGGTTTCTGATATCTGTTGTATCATTTATGTGGTTATTGATATAAACTAGAAGAACCCACCATTGCTACGTAATGCTATTTCGATAATGGAAATATCTGCGCAAAACGATTGGGAAATATAGTGAGGTGTTTCACGATTATTTTTTGGGAGTGAGTTTTATGTTCATGTATTACTGATGTTTGTGGAAATGATATCAAGTGAGTTTCCACGGTCAATGAAGCAGAGTAGAGTACGGCATCATATACAGGCGAGGCAATAGTGGCCATTCAAAATTATATCGCTATAATTTGTATCAAATTTACTTGTCTACTAGTCTGTGCCATGGTAAAATTGTGTTAAATATGCTTCAGAAACGGCTTGCACAGACTAATCACGGGATATCATATTAGCTCAATTTTTGTGATAGTATTTTGAATGTAATCTTTATTTAATAAAGGACGATCTAATTGGCTAGCAAAATTATCCCATGGATGTCCATATTCTGACTCTGATAGTTTGTCCAAACTAATAACTCTTATTTTTATTATTATTGTTGTTTTCCATCGAGGAGCTGAGTTTATTGACAAGTTCGATGCACTCTGACTGCTTCAATTCTATATCCGAAAGTCGCTTCATTATGAGATTTCTAAGATAATTCGTCTCTTGTTCCTTCTTCTCACTTTCTTGCTTCTCTATCCTTTTCCTGTAGAAATTGTTCGAAATGACAGCAAGCAATACAGCAATCAAAGTTATTCCAAAAAACATATAGATTATAGCCATAATTCTCCCCAAACTAGTGACAGGAACGACATCTCCGTATCCTACAGTAGTAACAGTAGCGATACACCACCACAAGGCGTCTAAAATGGTTTTCATTTGTGTATTTTCTGCTCGTGACTCCAAGTAGTACATAAGGAATGTGCCAATAATTATAGCTAGTCCTGAAGCCACAAAAAGGTAAACCAAAGTATTCATAAGATATACTACAAATGACCGTATTTTTAAAGATGTGTATAATCATATTAATTCATAAGTTTCAGCATTAGGATCTAGCTCAGGATTTTATTTCGATGAGGCAATAATTCAACATTACTTTTACATCCAAGTTTTCGAATATAATATTTGCGCGGCAAAAGAAAATGCAGCCTCTTATTTGTTCAACATTTTAAAGGTCAAAAACCAATGCATAGTTCTGTTTTTGATAGAAGGCAAATAATATGATATTTGATAGACTACAGAAATATCGGTTATTTACAAGACATTCTAAGATTTTCCTTGAAGATAAACAGCCTCTATTGCGAGAGAGAGCACTTTATTTATAATCTGGATTTCATTTATTATTGCTATAGTCTTTTTTGAAGTATTGTCAATAATGCTAAATTTGTTTTGCATGTACTTTAGGGTTAGTTCAATTTTGCGATATTAAACTGCATGAGCGCAATAATATAAATCCGCTAAAAGTCTATACTAAAAAAATATTTCCAAACTCTCTCTATAGTTATACGTTATTCAGGAATGCAAGTATGCTATCAAATAACAGTATTATTAATCAGGATAGTTTTGATTTCATTGAATTTTATAAATTCATAAAAATCAATTAAGATTTGTAAATTAAAGTTAGAATTATGCTACTTGCTCTTATGGGAAACATAGTAGTAATTTTGAAAGTCGTGTGGTAATGTTTTTACTTCGACATTAGAAAATCCTGCTTCCTTTAGCATATCGG
>CAVPGE010000032.1:0-75949 GCA_963703885.1 uncultured Nitrososphaerales archaeon | reverse complement strand
TTGTTCCACATCAAGGTCCACCTAGTGTATTAGATCCATTCATGGGAGACAAAGTCTATCCTACAATAATTATAATCGGAATATTATCAGGTGTACTTATAGGTACAATTGTGTTTCTTAAAAAAAGAAAATAACCTTTATGCTCAGTAAACTCCAAGTGCGAAAACGACAGACATTGCAACCAATATCAACGCACTAATTTTAGGAAGATATTTTACATAAGGCAATACTCTGTTTTGAATTCTTTCGTAAACTTTCACTCCCAAGACCGTTACTGCTATGAGTGACGCAGATACTGCCGATGCGTACGCTATCATTAAGAGAACTGGGCTAAGTCCTCCAATAGCCAATGACAAAATTACGAATTCTTCTTCATCGGCGAAACCCAATATCAAGGCAAACCCTGCAATAGCAACAAGCGATGTCATTGCTCTTTTATGGTGAAAATGCAGATGTTGGTGGTATCCAGATTCTCTATGCCAATGTTCGTGAAAATGTTCTACTTCATACGAATTGTGCAAATGTCCATGTTGATTGATTCCTATATCTTCAGATTTTTCTCTCCAAAACACTATCGCCAAATTCCCAACGCTATTGCTACAGCATAATTTGTATAATTGTGAGGTATTTGTATAAATGACATTAACAAAATGAAACCTATAACTACAGCCAGTGAAGATAGAAAGTGTGGTCCTGCTATAATACCTGAACTAATTAGACCGCTTAGTACTGGTCTTTTCTTATTGATGGAATACAGTACAGCCACTGTCCAACCATGGGAGGGATTTAATCCGTGAAGAAGCCCAAAAGCGATTACTCCTAAAAATACACTTGCCGGTTCTACCACGATAAATCAATTGATCTTAAACCGTATTAAATCTAAATCTTTCATTTCTATACTTTGTTCTGTGGCTAAGTTTTGATATCAATATGAATTGATAGCGGTTCTATAGATACTAAAAATCTAACTACATTCATATAACATCTTCTGAAAAAATTCATTATCATCTTTACGAATAGCATTCTCGTAGGAACTCTAGGATTCTATCTCCTTTCTACAAATATCTTCTGCCATTGTAGTTATCAATAAAATTTTATTTTTTAATATTAAATCAAAGTGTACCTTTAGTGAGAGGGAGCGGGATATTTCATCACATTTTTATACATGAGAAATGCAGTCAACGCATGAATTTCAGAGATCAATACAATAATTACGATACAATGATAAATATTTTATAATGTTGGTGTAATTACGGAAAAGTTTTCCGTTATCAGTGTGAGTCTTTTGATTGCTTCTTTAGAACATGTACTTGAACAAAAGTGACTGATAGGCTTACAGCATAGACGGCATATAATAATGAAATTAGGATAGGTCTAATCAATCTAGTCACCAAATAGTATACTTTCTACTTTAAGCCTCATTTCCATGTTTTTTAATATTGTGTTTATATCTTCTATTGTCAATTGATTCTTACTTGACGCGTTATCATTGTTTGGTTTCTGTGATTCTCTGCAAATTTTTGTCATGTTTAAAGCAATAATTACAAAGTCGTATGACATCTTTTATTAAATGACTATTACTTAACTCTATAATATTACCACAACTCTGACATTGAAGTGTATCGAACATCAACTTAATCGAATTGACTTAATTATAGTGCACCCGTGTCTTATTAACTTGAATACGATTATCGAAATTGAAAACGTTGACTGAAGAAACATTGCAGATATGGAAAAATACGGATGCATAAAGAAATCATCAGTGGCAATATGAGACTTTGTCTAAGATTCGAGAGAATTTATAGGCATTAAATTGCTCACTAAAGTTGATCCTTAAAGTTCAGAATGTAATAATTAAAGTAATGATCTATTTAGATCAAGGATAAATAAAACTAAAACCAAAGATAATTATGGAAAAAATTACTATTGTATTGAGTGTTGCGTTCGCAATACTGATGGGGACTTTGTCGATAGGATACAACTCGATATCGCTTCAAACTACTTCAGCACAAATGATGATGGACTCGAATATGACAAACAAGAACATGAGTGGAATGACAGGATCAGAAATGATGTCCGGATTGAAAGGAGAGAATATAACGGGATCGATTAATCTAATGTCGATATTCACCAAGGCAATTGGTGCTCAAGTTAAAGTTAGTCTAAGTGAAGCCGCCACAACCGCAGAGACAAATATCGGAAATGGATCTCATGCAGTGGCCGCTCGTATTGGGCAAGAGAACGGATTCCTAGTATACACTATAAAGGTTATCGACTCTAACATGAATGTTCACAAGTTAGTAATAGATCCGGCAGATGGAAAGGTATTGCTTTCACGAGAACTATCACCAATGGAGTCCATGATGATGAAACTTGGTATGATGCACCATGGAATGATGAAAGGGGGAATGATGAAGGGTAATATGATGAAAGAATGGTAGTCATGATTAAATTTTTCATGAAATAATCTAGCGTCTAAACCGTGGAATGGACTATGAATATTAATTGATCCATATTTCATTTTTTTATCATCCCTCTGGTCCCATATTATTATCATAAACCCGATCATTAAGCAAAAGTCAATTACCCGTACTGGCATGCAGATATGGAAAAAGGATTTGGTATTGTTGCAGTCTATGAAGCAGTTCGATTAGATTGTAATATTCTTTTTAATCTATTGAGATCCTCTGATGATATTTCTATCTTCGTTATAGTTGATGGTTTTATTTCCACTGGTGTTTGATAAGATGGATACAATGAACTTGTGAACGACAATTGTAGTTTGTACATGTTTCTTCTGTTTTTGTTTCACCAAATACGTTAACTATTTGTTGTTTGATTCTTGATAAGTAGGAGAAGGTAATTTAATACTGGTTCTAAACGTTGGTCCCTCGTTCACTAATTTGAATATATTAGCCTCTGCTTCACAAATAGTTCTTGCTGCTTCCATCCTATCATCTGGCTTTGCATTCGGACTAGCCATAATTTCCTTGCATACTTTAACACAATTAAACAGACTCTCCATTAATCTGGTTGCCCATTTCCTGTTTGATAGATAATACCTCAGCACGCAGTTGATCCATTAATGATTTTTCAACTTCCACCTGGACTTTTAATAATATAATCTAGTAAATTGGTCCAATTTATCAGCATGTAAGTGTCCCATTTCTCTTTTTCCTAATCTAAACTCAATACCACCAAAACGGTGTGGTACAATAGTAACATTAGGCCATGCTGAAATTTCTTTGATAATTTGCAATATCATAACTTATGATATAAGGCCATATTACATAAACAGGAACGTTTACAAATTATATAAATTTAAATTCTTTAAATTCTTAATGATATATCATAATTTAGATTATAATTTTCTATAGTGCACCATAAATCTCGACGCGTAACCATCATTTCATTTGAAGATTGTAATGCAATTTCTGTAAAAATAGATAGAACTAAAATCCACAATTGAAATGCTCCATTATACTAGTGAAAGGTAATTTGAATTCCAAACGTAATAGTGCTTGATTTGTATAAATTTTTTAATTCTTGATGATGCGCCAATTTTATGATAATTACGATCCATATCCCATGAATCTGATTCGTGTGACAGCTAATGGAATTCTTTAAATAGCTGGCTCATGGACCAAGCGTATGAACAATAAATTCAAGATGACTCTACTCATTGGAGTACTTGTAGTAATTGGTGGTTCAGTGTGCAGTACATCTATATCGACGACAAGTGCACAATCGGGTTATACGATTAAAGTTGGAAAAACTACAGAGGGCGATTTTACAGTTACTAATGGAGCAAGCTATGTTGGCGAAAATTTTGACACTACATATACCATGACTGGTACAGCTACTGACTTTATCAAGGCTAGGGATGCTTTAACTTCTTCAATAATTGATGATTTTGGTAAATCACCTACTATAGGATACATAAAAATGAACAAAACTAACACTCAAACAAACGCAAATATGACTGGGCTTGCAAACCCGTTCGTAAGCAAAGAACAGATCGACGAAAAAGTGAAATCTGTGCTCTCATATGCGCTTGACAAGATTGAGCATCCGGTTGGAATTACACTGAATATAGGTGATTCCAGAGAGATCAAATGTCAGTTTGGCAGCGTCTTGGCTGACTATTGGTGCGATATCCCAACATTCGTGGTCAGATAAGAACCGTCAGTTGCAACCTAATTTTTTCTTTGGAATAGACCTACCAACTTTTTTCTATTGTCAGCAATTAAAATTTTGTATTTCCAATAAATTTTTGTACATAATAATATTTCATTTTTAGCAAATTTCTGGGTACAAATTAATCCTAATAACCTGCACAACAACAACTAAACATAACGAAAGTTAATGATTTGTATGGTGTGCTATCTTATAAGCCAAATAATTTTAATACAAAAGAATCGCTAAACCTCAGGAAAACCGTACGTTCTCTTTCATTTTGTGCTTACAGGAACTATCCTGTATATGGCACCTTGAGATTTACTGAATCTAAGCACATACAGATAACCATCGTCTAGACCAACTTTAATATCACTTATACCACCAAACCCCTTTCCAAATATAACATCATCGAATGCATCTGAACTGTTTGCAATACCATCCCGAAGTTTATATGGCGGAAATGATAATTCTGTTCTTTGCAAATTGAGGTCAAAGTGGCAAATATTACCATTGATTTTGTTACCAATAAATAAATCATTTTTGTAATGATTACCCATCTTGTTAGAATTAAAGAATGCCATTCCAGTCGGTCGAACACTACGAAACCACGAAAACATAGGAGCTTAATATTTTCCTCTACCATCAAATACTTCCAAGTCGTGAAGATTTAATGGAGCTACATGCTTTTCGGTTTCACTTAATTGATAACCACGAATCCAAATCCCGTCAATTTTATTATAGCCACTATTAAATTCCGGATTTACCAAATTTATTTCATCCCCAAATATTAGTCCATTTTCAGTGTCCCAAAGATTTCCAGTGATAGGATCAAAATCAATTCCGAAACTGTTCCACATACCGTACGAATAATATAGATCCAAGGGAAAGCTATTTCCCAGAATATATGGAAGACGGGTTTACCCTCGGGTTACTCTCAATTTGCTACTTGTTCCGTCTGGATCAGGTCCATGTATAACGTTTTGTGCTCGTATATTATGTCCAATTAATACCGACATCGCCTATTGTGACATATATGATGTCATCTGTACCGACAATGATCTTTCCTCCGTTACCAATTGCACCCGGAGTTGTGTGAAGGTTCAATAAAAGTTTTGGATTTATCAATCTGCTCTGTATTAATTCATAGCGATATAACCGATTGCCGATTGGTTTTTTTGATAAAGCGGTATCTTCACCGTCTTCCGCGGCAGATTCGGTGTAGTAAAGGAAAACATATGTTGAATTGACTTTAGATCAGAACTTTGGATTTATTGCAATGCCTAATAACCTTCTATGCCGAAATGTTGCAACATTCACATCGAGCAATGGATGAGAAAGTACTATTCCGTTTACAACTCTTTTAACGGTACCAGTATCCTTCTCTGTAACTAAAATATCATTGGAACTTAAAAAAGCAATACTTGTAGGATATTGTAGTCCAGCGGAAACTAGTTCTACTTTTCGATGAGGATCTTTAATAAGTCCATTGGGATAGGGGGCACCTACTTCCGTATATTTTTGTTTACGGCATTAACGACATAATTACTGTATCATTGGTCGATAAATAAAAAACAGATTATTAAAGACGTAGGCAAGAAGATTCGAAATATTCTCATATAAATCCCGATTCTTGTTGATCTTATACAGCTACTCGAATTAAATAAGCAATGTAGCTATTATGAAATCGCTATGACAAAATTCCCCTAACTCTTGCCTAGTTTTTAACTCATTTATTATCTTATTCTGCAGATGATTTATGAATATTTTCTTTAATTTTAATTCTCATTTCTGAGGTCATTTCTTCTGGTTTTATAGCATGTACATCCCAAAAATGTTGCAAGGCATTCTTCATAGTTTCATCTTCTGATTTACCTTCGGAAACGTGATCACAGTCCAATCCAACTTCTCGGCATGATACAGAATACATTATCTCCAACTGTACATCAAATTTAATAAATAGTATAATTAAATCTGCCTATATAATCTGAATTGGGATATTTATGATAATATTTTAGGGATTAATCTAATAGTAATATTGCTTGTGATAAAAACATATTTTTATATTTGCAGAATATATTAATCTATTGTTGACAATTTTAACCTTATTTTTGTCAAATTTAGAGCAAAAATGACATTTTATCGCTAGTGATTTTTTTTATTATTATCGGTAGTCTGTTGATTGATAATATTATAAAACCTTAATAATAATTCAGCCTTCTTGGCATGTTGTGAATTTCAAGATAGAGGTTGAAGGTCTTAATGATGTCTTTAAATCATTGACTGATTTGGAGAGTGGAGAAAGTAAGACTTCATTTATTGCATGGACTAATCGGGTTGAATTACTGGCAAAACAATTTTGTGGTTATGAGAAAAGTCATAGAATCGAATTCAAGCATACTGTTGAAATGGGAGTTGATTTCGAATTTGAAGATAAACACGCGATAGACTGTGTATTAAAAGCAATAGAACAATTAAAGGATTCGATGCCTGCTTTTTTAAAAGGATTTTATGAACGCGTTGTTGATAACCTTACCACGAAAAGGATCGCATTAACTTAATTGCTGCCCTATGATGATTTAATTACTTATTCAACATGCCATCTTTCATATTACCTGTCTGATTATCTTGAGTGTTACTCATTTGCATCGTGTTGATGTTCGTCATTGAAGGTATACAAACAATCAAATCCAACGCTTCTTGCAGTTCTTGCCCTGTCATATTTTCTCCTATTCCTACTTGTCCCGTTGCTGACTCCTTTATCGCTTGGATTGTTTTATTACCACCACTAGCATTGCCACTCGCTATACTTACTGCTGATTCAATTATACCAGTGGGCGTAGTGCACATTATTGGCGTAGTCAAATACCTTGAAAATCAGGATAACTTGATCGTTATTACTATAATTAAGGATAGAAGTTGTCATTAGTTACCCGTATTTTAATTGTTGTTATAACCTTATGAGCCTAAGAAATAGATCACTACAAGTTCTTTGTCATCCAGAACAAATCTGTGGTGAGCGTTTGCAGGGACAAATATAAAATCAGCACTCTTAACATGCTTTAACTTTCCTTCTATTTCTATAAATCCCTTCCCCTCGACTACATAATAGACTTCGTCTACCGGATGAGGAAGTTGGGTATCAATTTCTCCTTTCTTAAGTCTGAGAATTCCGGCGCCAAAGCCTCTATCGTTAAACACGTCTATGAAATAGTTTCCACTTTGATCTAAATTATTCATTACCTTCTCAAGACTGATAATATTATTCCCTTCTTCCATTGATCCTCTTGTGCTAGAAAATCTAGAATATATTCTTTATACTTGTATGGACTTATCCTATCCAATTGAGGACAGTTAATCAGTGCCATTTGCAAAACTTATTGATGTCTTCTTCTAGGGCGCTCTCTGAGATACTCTTCAATGTTTTTACATGGACCATTTCCTAATCTCCTCACACCTTATTATCTAAATACTCATTGCACTTGCGACAAGACACAATTACAAAACTCTTTATCTCGGTCTCTTTGCTTATGTCTACAAGAACATCATTTTTCTCAAAATCTTTACTATGATATGAACAAATAACCAACTTCATATGTTGTCACATTAATAATGAATTAAGAGTTGTCGAGAATAATTCATTAATTTAGTTCGATGCCACCCCATACGTACAAATTACTAAACCATGTAAATACAATATATACACATTATAAGTTACGTTATCCCTGTAAACTGATGGCAACACCCATGTAGGAAATATCTACATCCTACGTGGATTATATGACAGATCTTAAATAAAGAATTTACTTATTCTTGCTATATCGAATCTCTACCTATCTGATACACTTGGGACCCGCGAAGATTTTTGACACTTAGCCCAGAAAGAAGATAGTAAAGATTACAATATGAGAAAGGTAAAGTTTAGCATGGAAGCACGATGCTTTAGTACCTATTCTAGCTGGCATTATGATAATTATATATTGATGTATCTCTAGTCTTTGTTTCCCATATTTAGGATCATTTTTCGGATACAGATTGTTCTTTATTATTCATCTCATATACTATAAAGGGATCTTTTCTTATCCTTTCAAAATCAGGAAAAATAATAACATCATACCTACAACCGATACTATATTAAATGCACCGTATTTCATGAAACTTATCAATGGTATTATTATGCTATTATGTTAGCTAAATAAATTGGAAAATTGTTATTCTTATAGATATTAGTTAATTTGTATGCGTCCATCCTTCTTCATTTAGTTTGAAAGTAAAGTTTTGTAGCGTTATGTGTTACTTCATGCCTTCTTTATCTCTACCTCTAGAATGAAAATGCGGAGCATCACTTACCCAATAAATCACTATATTTCTAACTGCATTTAGATATGCGGATATCTCTACACCGTATTTATCTACGAACTTGTATAATGTTTCAGCGTTCATATATTTCTGGTCATAGTTATCTATCAATTTCCCTTATTCTCCCTAAAGCGTGAATTCTATCTTTTTTAGTTAAGGTCTAAATCTACTAATGTTAATTGTTTTTGTTTAATTGGTTTATCTTTACTTAGCTCGCTCCATATTTAATACTTATTTTTGTCTATTTTGAAAGCATTACTGCTAGCTATAATCAGTTGTAATTTTATTTCCACCGCACGAAGCTAATAACATGCAATTTATAACCCTCCACCCTCCTGTATTTATCTTACCCATTCATATGAACTAGCGTTTATGTACTAAGTAACAATATTTTTTCCTATTTTTTAAGCCTCTACTATTGGATAGGAACATGTATACCATTCTACGATCTTTCAAATAGGAATTTTAGTGGTCAGTATAACTACTTAACGAGAGTCGTAGGAGTAATTGTGCCCTGAATTTCTCCAGTCTCGTGAGCCTGCGTACGAACAACGACATATACAGATCCATTTTTCATTAAGTTGGCTAAATCAGTCATATTCTTGCCAATCAAAGTACCACTAAGATCGTGTGGCGCTAAAACTCCTTTAGACAACAGACCACTCACCTGTCCAGTTGGAATTTCAGATTTGCCAGCAATCTCCATATAGGGATTGAATACTTGGGCTAAATCGGTTCCGTTTTGAAGACTAATGTGAGCACCTATTACCCCTTTGATATTCTTAACGTCCAGTTCGTATGCCATATTACCTTGTGGATCTAGAGTAAACTTAGCTGTGCCTGTAGCAGTAGTACTGACAGCTGGTGATAAGTTCTTTCCTGATAGGTTCGCATTAAAGAACATCTGTTGAGCGAAGGCTGTTGTAGATATAATTGGCACGCTCAAAATGAAGATTGATACTATGGATATAGATATATCTCTGTGAAATAGTCCCAATTGTCTCATATCAAAAGACATCATACAATCTATACAGGCAAATCTATAAGTCTCTTACTTACTATTGTTAAGGGAGCTTAATGAATGCCAAGTTGCAAAAAAACTTAGTATCTAGTCCTATCTTAATTTAACCTTTATTTTTCTGAACTATTGAAGATAATGAAATGTTAGTAAAGATAATAATAGTCGTAATATTCGAATTATCTAACGACTAGAATATAGATTTAGATCAAATTTTGACAAAATCACACCAGTTCTATAGTCATAATATACAATCTATCCCGGTCATAGAGAATTTACATCCTAAGCTTTGTGAGCCTGAAATTGACATATCGTAAAAATATTATTAAGGTCATTGCCTTCAGATTTCCTTCTATTTTATGTCCCATCAAAAATAAACCCACGGCAACAGACCATAGAATGATTCCAGTTAAGAAATTAAATTTATTGAATCCCAGGGTTTGAAATATTATCATAAGTATTCCAAATATGTATATTGGTACTCCTATGCAATGAAGCATTCTATTAACTGGATTTCTATGCGTACTTTTAATAGCCTTCATCAAACTAAATTGCATTGTTAAAATAATAGATGCAACCATATAATATAATGTATAACTAGAACGAAATAATTCTAGAGCACAATTCTTATCAGTAAGACTTTTCGAGTCGACAAAAAGAAAGGAACTGGATGACTCTATTTTGCAGAAACTGTCACTGGTTTCTCTTCAAGTACAGTTTCTAATTCTATAGACTCAACTATATCTTTTTTCTTATATTGGAGTTTGGTCGGTATTTCTAATTCGAAGCACATAATATATTATTATTGTATCTTATGGTATAAATGAATTTATGGCTCTGGAGTAAGTCTAATGAAGAAAACAAAATGACTTAAAATATTGAACAAGTTTTTTTGATATTTGGCTTGCCACAAAAGAAATAATACTTTCTTGTCAAATTAGTAGCTGCCTCATATTTTAGTGCAGTTACCAATTCTACACTTTAGCTGATGTTCTACAAATAATAAATCCACCCGTCCACTAAATTATTATTGTGAGGTATATCGTTAAGTTTAACCTTTAATATTCTACAAGAATTGGCTGACCGGGTTCCTTAGTCTCTGTTGAATATACTTTAGCATATCTCTCGAGTATTTCCATCACCTCTTTTGAGGGAACTTCATTTTCTTTTCCATAAATTCCTGAAAGAGTTGAAATAACTGCAATGTTACCGTTTTTGGAATCAGGTTGAAAGATTTTTTTTGCAATAATATTAGATGTTCCATTGTGACTTCCGTGATGTGATACTTTAAGGAAATGTGCGCTGATCGAATGTTGTCCTTTTTTACATGCCTCAAAGATTTGTTGCCAACTCTCGAATTCTGCATCACCAGGAAAGAGCAAGAATTTGTTCTTGTTTCCAACCTGATAATTGAATTTTAGAACTAGACTGGTATTATTTATTACTTTGTCCGCATATTCTGAAATGTTGCCATTCTTTCTAATGAACTCTCTCACCAGTTCAGGCTTTGATTTCTCAACAACTTCAATAAATGATAAGGTTTTCATCGCTGATATCGAGTCTAGTGATAACCCCTTAGCATTAGGATCAACATCTGACGAATTATTAAAGAAGGAAATAAGATTTTTTATCCAATCTTCGGCAGAAGTTAAATAAATTTCGGTATTTGGTTCCGGACCCAAGATTTCAATTTTCAGTTTCTTAAACCCTAATTGTCTGATTAACCTAGGAATCTCTTTAGATTCCCTATGTAGAAAATAAGCATTCGTAGGCTTTACAAGATTAGTGATTGCCTGCCACTTCTTGTCAATTTCATCAGGATTCTCAGATGTCGACTCATCCTTGGTTATGAAGTGATCACTAAAGATCTCAGTTGCAAGCTTGGAATTAACCAAGCCATGGACTAATTCACGTACTTTACGAATTTTTTTCTTTGATGCAGGCTTAATATAAGGCATGAAAAGCATCTTTATTTCAAATTTTTTGAATTCCTTAATTTTCGAATAAAATCCTCCGTAGTGATCCAAATGTTGATGCGTACATATCAAAAGGTCTATCTTTTCATCTGTAATCCTCCTAATATCATTTAGAGTTTGTGTATAGTATGGCTCATCCTTAAGAGAGGGGGCGTTACCAAAATCAATTAATATATTCTTCGTCTCTCCGCTATCTTCGTTCCACGTTAGAAGTGATGCGTCACCAAATCCTACATTATAAATCCTTATAATAAGACCCATTACCATTTGCTTACCTTTTGAATTATGTAGTTTTTTATATCGCATAATATTAGGGCTTAATTATTATTAAAGTTTACAAGCCCTGTAGATTTGCGTGGGACTTATCCTCGATCTTCTTGTCAGATTTTAAATAATTTTGGCACTCTTTAGGTAAGGTCATATGTTCTCATTCAGTCCGTTTAAATTTCGAAAAATACAAGAAAATTTGATATAAAAAAGATCAGATAGTAACTGACACATAGCCATCCAATTGTAGTTTAAATCTTGTGTAAAATATGTATTAGATTTGGTTCCCAAAAAGGAAGATGGAGAATTTAATAAGCCAATTGAAATGATGCCTTTAGTACATATTTTCATATTGACTTCAGATATCAGGGGCTTCACTTCCGAATGTATCAATAAAAAGTATTCCATTTACATTGGAAATATTATGAATATAGTGTCAAACAAAATTTAAATATGAAGTTTTTTAAGTTATATTTTTGTATACCTAAAGGAATCTAAGTTGGAGAAACTCTAGCTCCCAACTAGGTTCATAAAAATTAGAATTATCAGTTGTAATTGCATTGAGTCTTGCTTATATAATTGGAGATATTGAGCTTCGGTGTAATTTTTGGGAGGTAAAATCATATAAACCCAAATAATAATCTTAACAGATAAAAATTTGGAGTCGTCAAATAATGACCCACAAGGCACCTTAAAAGATGGTGTAGCCAGTGAACCTATCGAAATAAGACTAGCTAGTTGGGTTGATAGATTCGTAGCCTGGCTAATCGATTTTATTATCATTTCGATAGGAATAGGAATCTTATTTTCCTTAGTAGCATATCCTGTCTGGCTGTTTCACTATGATAATGAAATGTCCATAGAATACAGGAATATCAGACCATTACATTATCTTATTTCAAGCCTTATTTTCTTTGCATACTGGACCTACTTTGAATCTACTAGCGGGCAATCAATAGGTAAGAGACTTTTGAATATAAAGACTATGGAATTATCTGGAAACAAGGTTGAATTCAAATTTGCTGCCATAGAAAGCTTTGGTAAATCATTCCTACTTCCCTTAGACGTTATTTTGGGATGGATATTTACTAACAATAAAAGACAAAGAATATTTAACAAAATAAGCAACACTATAGTGGTTAAATTGAGACCTAGTGAAGAACCAGCGCCTAGGAACGTTAAATATACAAAAGATTAGATCTTCAATTGGATTATAATGACTAAGAAAACACGTTTACACTTAGGAAGATCTGTTTCTGTGCAGGTAATGATTGATTTTATCCCTGTTACAAAATGACACTTATCCCAAATGAACGGTTAAAGGATGTCAGGATTTGAATTAATATTGAAATACGTACTTTGAAATCAAAAATTACGGGTAAAAAAGTAATAGGTTAACGGTGACAGAAGAAGCGGACTCGTAGCTAGAATTCATTCTTAATGTACCAGACGTATCGTAACATAATACGGTCACGCATAAATAATTAAATTTCTTGCAATTTATCAAAAATTAAGTTTACTGCCATAACAGGACTTTTTGTTCTAGAGTTATCTACTTCAATTTCTGGAAAGTTAATCAACTCCCTGAAAACGGGTTTTATTGTATTATAAAAATCGTAATAATCTGTTCTTACTGTGTCTAGTGAAATACCGAAATGTGAAGGATGCTTGCGTTTTATTACTCCACTAAGGCAGTCTTCTAATGGCGCAGTCAGCACTATTGATATTTTCTTATACTTGTCATCTGGAAAATATTTCAACCATTCAGCAGGATTTGTAGTGTGAAATCCGCCATAAAACATCTCTGCAATAACGTTGTCATATTTTTGCGAATTCATTATATAAGCCTGAAATATATCTGTCCTCGTTTCGTCTAAGTGAAGCAGATATGAAGTATTGGTTCCCAATTTAGCTACTAGCGAATTCGCGATCGTTGTTTTTCCAATACCTGCTGGTCCTCTTATGATAACTAGCTTTTTCATTTTATCAGGATTATTATCTAAATCTTCATAAATCTTTTCATCTGGGAGATGCCAAATTTAATGACAAATAAATAGACAAATTATTAATTCTGTAATTGTGCGATTATTACATCAATACATTGTTACATTTTATTCAATTACACTTTATTCAAATCTCCGGTAATAACATTGCCATGGCCGAAAGATTTTGAACCTAGGGCTGTGAAATAAATAGACAATTGAAACCGCGTAACAAGACTAAATATGAGCCATCTGATTCAGAGACAATTTCTAATACAAATATTAGTAAATTCATGAAAAAACATGAATTCTTAAATTATCGGGATCTGGTAAGAGAATCAACAGAAAATATTGAGTGGTATTGGGATTCTGTGAATAAAGATCTTGGACTAAAGTGGTTTCGCCAATATAGTAGCGTATTTGATTCAAGTGAGGGGATAGAAAGGACTAGGTGGTTTATTGACGGGAAATGTAACATAGTAAGTAATGCTGTTGACAGACACCTAAATGAGAATCGCGACCGAGTAGCATTTATTTTTGAAAATGAGAAGGGACAAACGAGGGCATTTTCTTATGCGGAAATTGATTATCATATCTCAGCACTTGCCCTAGCCTTGAAATCACAGGGTATAGAGAAGGGGGATGTTGTTGGAATATATCTTCCAATGATTCCCCAAGCTATTTTTTCTATTTTGGCTTGTTCTAAGATTGGTGCTGTACATAACACCATATTTACTGGCTTTGGCTTGGAGTCACTAGCTGCACGACTAGATAATTCAAAAGCAAAGATACTAATAACAGGTAACAACATGGTACGAAGAGGGAATCAGATAAATCTTAAGCAAAATTGGAAATTTGCTTTGCAAGAAAAAGAAATATCAAAAATAATTGTTACTGAGACAAACGAACAAACAAGTACATTTGACGAGAAGATAGTATGTTATGATGATTTTGTATCGAAATTTTTAGGTCATAATTGCGAAACGGAAATTATGAATTCTGAGGATCCATTGTTCATTCTTTATACCTCTGGAACTACTGGTAGGCCAAAGGCAGTAATTCACACTCATGGAGGATTCATGATAGTATCTGCCCAACAAGCATCATACATAATAGATATGAAAAAAGACGATGTTTTATTCTGGTATGCAGACCTTGGGTGGATAACTGGTCAGACCTGGACTGTATATGGTAGCTCAATTGCAGGTGGAACTTCACTTCTGTACGATGGTATACTTACACATCCCACTCCCGACCATTGGTGCAAGATCATAAACAAGCACAATGTCACAATCTTTGGTGTAGCACCTACGGCAATTAGATTGTTTATGAGAGACAATAGCAAAATTAGTTACATTGATAACTATAACTTTCATTCATTAAGGACTTTGACTACAACAGGAGAGCCGATAAATGAGGATGCCTGGATTTGGTATTATAACAAAGTTGGAAAGACCAGGCTCCCCATAATTAATCTCTCAGGTGGAACCGAAATTGGAGGTGCAATATTAAGTACTACTTTTTTAGAACCTATGAAACCATCTTCTGTTGGATTTCCCATTCCAGGTTTTAATGCTTCAATATTAGATGATAATGGACATGAAACAAACATTGGCTATTTAGTCATAAAGAAGCCGTGGCCTTCCATGACTCGGGGTTTATTGAACGATAATGAAAGATTCATTCAAATTTATTGGTCTAGATACAAAAACATCTGGTTCCATGGTGACATAGTTGAGTTTGATTCAGAAGGATATTGGTATATTACTGGACGAATTGATGATGTCATTAAAGTTTCAGGACACAGACTTGGAAGCATTGAGATAGAAAATATCTTAATGTCAAATAAAGATATTTCCGAGGTAATTGCTGTCGGAATTCCTGACGAAATTTATGGCGAATCAGTAGTTTGTTATATAGTTCCAAAATGTGATTCTATAAATGAGAAAGTACTTACTGGTGAGTTAAATGAATTACTAGAAAAAAATATTGGAAAATTTGCAAGAGCCAAATGCTTCAAATTTGTGAAAGATTTGCCACGAACAAAATCAGGGAAATTGGTAAGAAGATTGGTTAAATCGAAAATACTGAAAGACAAAATTACTGATAAAGATTTATCAGTGGTGGATAATCCGGAATCAATAAGAGACTTGTAAGTATAATTTCGTGTTGCTGAGCGACAATTTAAAACGTCAGGCGGCCAGCAATTAATGGAATTAATCTATTTTGAACTGATGTGTTAAATTCTTCATTTTGGGATATGAATATCTGAAGTAATACAGTATATTCCATTGATTTTCACATATTATAACATCATTAGAATCTGCTACACGAACCGTAAATTAAGTCATTAGGTTAATATTGTCATTAAAAAGTCAGACGCAATATGTCTAAGATGATTGGCAGATTCGAGTACCGGATTGAAATTATTTTTGGATATTTGCTAGTGATCATGGTTTTGTATTTCTTAGGTGACAACGCATTGAATGCTAATGCACTACAGACGGTGACTAGATCTAATAACTCTATTAACACCACGTACACTAAGGATCCACAAATTGAACAAGATCAATTCGTTGAAAATCAAACTCAAGAAAATGGATTATCTGATAGAGTAAACAATACAAGAATTTTAGCAGAAATTTTTGAAGGCAGGGTTAACAGAATTGCAACATTGCTTGAATCGACTAGCAGGGAACCCGACGTTAGGAATATTTCATTTTCAAGTATGATCAGTTCCGATGTCATGGGTATTCCTAAGAACTCGGATATTGGGAAGAGGAGAATAGCAGATAGTTTACTTGACGTGCCTGGAGTGGGCAGTGTATACTTTACACTGCAAAATGGTGACGTATATTTAGGTGAACCCTATTTACAGCAAGAGCAGCTTCCACGACTTAACTTTGCTGACAGGGATTGGTATAAAGGAGTCACTAAAACAAATGAAACTTACATTAGTTCAGTTTTTATCTCCGCATCTATTCATGCCCCTGCAATAGCGATAGCAGTGCCTGTGTACGGAGATGAGAGCAAGACTACCGCACTTGGATATTGGGTAGGCATAGTTAACATTGAAAAAGTTTGGAAGAGCATTATTGATAAATTTGTGCCTGCCTCAGAGGAACTAATCGTCTTTGATGATAAAGGAGTCATAGTATTCAAATCAGGACAGCATAACTATTCTGGTATTAATATAATGCCCACATTATCCCGAAATATTTCAGACACATATTTTGACAATAAAACCACGCTGATAAAGCTGCAAGGCAACCAGCTTGCAGTATCGTATCCAATTAATGTGGGTTCACGAACGTGGCTAGCTACAACAATAAAGTAATAAATTCATAAAATATCCAATTGTTTATCATCTATATTCATCCCCACAATCTCCAATTATGTCAAATAAATTATTTGACTTAGTACACACGGCGTCTATAGCCTCATTATCAGCACTATCCAGACCAAAGGTGAATGACTTCTTGTTATTGTTTATATGATCAACTATTCCAAGTCTAACACCGACAATGACACCAGCTACTGCAGACTTGGCAAGAATATAGTTAATTGCCACATTTGCGATACTTACATTATGTTTTTCAGCAATTCCCTTTAAAACTAATAAAAGATCCTGAAACAAGTTCCATCCACCCCATACATCGATTATACGTTTATATTTTCGTAAACTTAGTGTATTTAACTCAGCAGAAGATGGTTCTTTTCTTCCCAGATAACGTTCTGATATCAATCCTCCACAAATGGTCCCATAGGCAAGAAGATGCACATTATTATCTAAACAAAATTGTATCATTTCCACTTCAGGTCTCCTATCTATAATTGAATATTGAACCTGGTTTGATACAATTTTTAAACCTGAATCCATCATGATCTGCATGCGCTCAGTATCAAAATTTGTTAGACCTAGATGCTTGATAAGTCCCTTTTCCCTAAGATCTGATAGATATTTGAGAGCATCCATGTAATACGGATTGTTATAATCCCACCAGTGGAATTGAAGTAAATCTAATGAACTAACATCCATTCTGCGAAGCGACTTTTGTATATTTTCATTAACGATAGAACTTGTAATTCTTCCTGGTTGTGGTACCCATTTAGTTAATGACTGAATTTTCTCGAGGTCTTCTCGACCCTTTAATTTTAATAATCGTCGCCTGAACTCTCCAATAAAATCCTCTGCTGGTCCATAAATATCTGCAAGGTCCCAAGTTGTAAAGCCAGCATCATTATACCTCATCATATCGGCTATCGCCAATTCTTGATCTATATATCCATGTCCACCTGCAACTTGCCACATGCCGTTGAGTATTCTGCAAATAGTCAATTCAGGAGCCAGTTGGTAGTACATCTCACTCATGTTACCGATTCTTGGTTTTCTCTACATTTTTATTTAACGAATTGCATATGTTTAAAAAATGGGCATTAGATATGTAAGTCTTTGATAGGTTTATGGATAGGATAGGAATTTGATCTTCTTTAGATAAGAGTATAAGAGTATTCGACTATATAACAGACAAATACATATGTATCAAACGGTACAGTTAGAACGTCGTCTTAATATCCAAATAGATATCTGCCAACAAGAAGGGAGGATTTAGCCAGCATAGACTAAGAGAATCATAAACCGCAAAATATCGGCTATCCAATTCGATATAATTATTAGTAACATTAACGCAATAGTAATATTGAAAAATTTTGATACAGATTTACATTCGGATGAAGAAATTAAAAATATTTATAGATTCAAAAATATTGCAGTTGTAGGAATGTCCAGAAATGAAGAGAAAGCGGCGTATGAGGTACCAAAATACTTGATAGAAAAAGGTTATAATGTGATTCCTGTTAATCCCAATACTTCAGAAATACTTGGAAGAAAATCATATGATCGAATTTCTGATATTTCAGAGCAGATAGATATAGTAGATATCTTTAGACGATCAGAGGATGTCTATCCAGTGATAGAGGATGTCATAAAGAAAAAGGGAATAAAGGTAGTATGGTTGCAAGAAGGAATTCACAACATCGAAGCGGAAAATCTTGCAAGAATTAATGATATAGACGTAGTTTACAATAGATGCATGTTAGCAGAACACATTAGATTAATGCTATAGGATCATATACTCTTCTATTCTGTCATAACTCAAAGAGCCATGAGCCTACATGCGTAGTTATCAATACTATTATTCTTACGGAATTTGGCAAACACAAGAATATGAGGTTTCTAATTAAAAATAAAGCTACTACTATGAAGTGATAAATATACTAGGATCATTAAAAAAGAGAATGAATCTAAGTGTTTATCCGAATATTATGAACTCGATCTTAACTTTTAGACCATTTTCCATAATATACCCATTCTAGTAATTTTAAATCTATATAAATAATCAAGTTCGCAGCAATCTTCTTGAGATAAACTCATGGAGCTCTGAATCAGATAAATTTTTCTTTACTTGTGCTAGAGCCTTTGCATCTTCTCCTACTGTGTACCTAAATAAAACTTCTGAAGATTTTGAGCAGTTCCCAATTGCTTCAAGTACTATTTTAGATACCTCCTTTGGTGATGGAGCGTTATTCATCGCTGTATAGTAATTCGAAAGGAATGCATCAATAGTCTTAGAATATGATGAACGACTATTTTTATTCATGTAAGCACTAACTGTATCACTTTCTGATTCTGTTTCGGGCTTTACTTCTTTGTACACTTGTTTGGAATTATTGGAAAATTGTTTTGCAAGTCTAATATTGGGGACAAAATTACTATTTACAACACCGGGTTCAATAAGGATTAATTTGATATTATAAGGTTCAAGCTCGTATGATAAAGATTCAGTTAATCCTTCTAACGCAAATTTAGTACTTGCGTATACGCATTCTGCAGGTATTCCTATAATTCCAGCAATGGAAGTTACATTTATGATTATACCATTTCTTTGATTTCGCATGGTGGGCAAAACTTCTTTAACAGTCCTTATTGCTCCGAAGAGGTTTGTATCAAATTGCATCTTTATTTCTTCCATAGTTAGATCTTCTAATGCACCAAATAAGCCATAGCCTGCGTTATTTACCAAAACATCAATTTTTTTCTTTTTATCAAGGATCCTGCGAATTGTTTTTCTTACTGAATCATTACTGTCAACATTTAATGGTAAAACTTCTAAAGGAAGACCCTCTTCATGTGCTATTTTTTTAATATTGTCACTTTTACGCATATTTCTCATAGTGGCGTAGGTGTAAAAGCCATTTCGTGCAAGAAGTAGTGAAATTTCAAACCCGATTCCAGTTGAACTACCGGTAACTACAGCTATGTCTCCATTCATTTTTTTCTTATACAACGTAAAAAGATTCAAGATATAATTTTTTCATATTTGCAAATGCTTGCATTAAATGCGATACCCTAGCTCCAAATGTTTTTTGATAGCTTCCATAAATTAATTGGCATGAATTGCGTTGGTATGATTAGGAAAAACACCAGGATCAGTTAACATTATTTTCTTACTCATAGTAACCTTCATCATTATAATAATGATCAGCGTTTGACCTTGCTTATGCTAAAACCAATCAATCAAAGTTAGTAATTTCACAAAAATACTAGATATACAATTAAAGAAAATTCATGTTGGAGATATTGATATTGTGTACAAGATATTAGGCAAAGTCAACCCCATCATTCTAATTAGTGGGACTTCTAGTGACATAAATGCTTGGGAACCATCCACTTCAAGAGCTCTTTCATCAAACCATACAGTAATATTATTTGATAATCGCAGAGTCGGAAATACAACAACTGGTAACAAACCAATCTCTTTTCAACAACTTGAAAATGGATGCAGCTGATCTATTTAATGCTTTGAATGTATCAAGAGCAGATGTTCTAGGATATTCAATGGGTTCATTTGCAGCTCAACAGCTTTTCCTAATTTATCCTGAAAAAGTTAACAGATTTTTACTTGTTGGAGCTTCATGTGGTGAAAAGTAGTCTATCCCCCAAAATCACAGAACTGTTGAGTTTTTCTCCAAAATGCTAAATAAATCCATAAATAATATTCCTATTCCATTGGAGGAGGTAAAAGCGCCATATCTATTTCGATGGGATTGCCTTGGCTGACATACATCCCTTTTTTCTCAACTCACTTCCAGAAGCCAAGGAATTGCGCTGCGATCTCACCAAGTACTTTAAAAACAGCAATATGATATATTACAAAAATGGAGGGCTACCAATTGGAGTGGCCTTTCTTATGAGCTTACTAAGATTTCAAATCCGACTTTGGTCATGACAGGAACACAGGATAATATGGTGCCTACTCAAAATTATTAGTTATTCCCGGAAAAATTAGCGGAGCTTGACTAATACAGATAAGGGGTGCAGGTCATGCGCTATTCATAGAATGTCCAGATAATGTCAATAGAGTATTGAAAACGTTCCTTTCGACAACGGCTTTACCCAGCAAGTATGGTGATTAAATTGGGGTGAGTTACATTAATTTCGTATGATGCATAGATCGCAAATTGTGCGCGACATCCTATCTTTGATATCATATGGATATATTAGAAGTACTATTCAGCAAAGCTTTGATAATCTTGAAATAGAAAAATGTAAAACCCGTATGATTTTGGGATTAAATGCCATTTAGTAGCATTAAGAAAGTAAGAGTTCTTTGTATCGAAAGCAACAGACAGTATGATCATTTACCATTCCAACAGCCTGCATCATTGAATAGCAAATAGTAGACCCTACAAAAATGAATGCTCTTTTCTTTAGATCAATACTCATTGCATCAGAGATATGCGTTCTCGAAGGAACATCAGCCCATGTTTTCCAATGATTTTGCTTCGGTTTCCCGTTAACGAAGCTCCAAAGATATGAGTCAAAACTTCCAAACTCTTTCTGGATCTTTATTAAAGCTCTAGCGTTTATTACAGCAGATTGAATTTTTAATCTATTTCTTATTATTGAAGGATTTGTAAGAAGTTGTTCAAGTTTTGGGTTATCATAAGTGGCAATCTTCTGAAAATCAAAATTGTCAAATGCTCTTCGATATCCTTCTCTTTTCTTGAGTACTGTAGACCAACTGAGGCCTGCCTGTGCTGATTCTAGTAGCAAGAATTCGTACAACTTTTTATCGTCGTGAACTGGAACGGCCCATTCATTGTCATGATATTCAACATCCATAGGAGTGCCATTCTCGGCCCAATTACACCGAACTTTCATTTTCTTGATTGACAGCTTTGCGTCTATGAGGATGTTCCGTCATGTATTTAATTCCTTTCTATTCTGATGTGAATACTCTTAAATGGGTCGAAAATGAATTGAGTTTGAAAATTCAATCTGTCAGCTAGATTTATGATATCGTACTCAAAAGAATTTGTTTTAACTTTACAAAATTATTTAAAGATTGATTCGATGGAATATATTTAGAATATTACTTCAATCAATTCTAAGCTGATTAGTTGCTAATGTTGCAAATTTTGGTTAAATGCTATAATAGTTGTTATGTTACATAGGATTAAAGAAATGTATCTTGTGGGTTACATTTGGATGGCATGATTAGAATCAGGAGATTTTTTGCGTCTGATTATTTGCCATACCAATTTGAAGCTGGACATTGGCACAACAATGGTTCCTAGGCGATGAATTCAAGAAATTAAAACAAAAGTTTGAACCGATTGATTACAGTGAATATCTCAAGAAACAGAAAAACAAAGGGAAAAAAGGGAAAATTGATGAGCGCTTGGAAGAAATTCTCCCCACGCACCCAAAAACCCAATGATTCAGTCAGGTATACATGTCCGGTATGTAAAGGCGACCAGTACAAAGAAGATAAAGGGTTTCATAAAAAGTGATGCTCTGGTATCATTGACACAAGATAATCAATCAAGACATAGGTATGTGGGGGTGAAATTATTACAAGCAGACTCTACTAACGTACTAAAATATCATTGAAGTTCATGAGTGAATTTTTTACTTGCGATACATTCATTTTCCTAGAGGTACAAATGCAATTTAGCATTCGATTAATAGTTAACATATTTTTATACCAATTAATAAGCTCGCTCATATGAATGACAGGATTTGAGGATTGAATGGCAGTTATGATATTATTAGCTAGAATAAATTGGATATGTTGCTCAGGCAAACAAGGAAACATTGTGATTTTAGTAATCTTTCCAATTCTAAGAATTGAGGCACAATTGCTTTGAATTTCTTTGCCAGCTCGCATTTCCCTAGCATCATTCCGATTAAAAAATTGAAATTCACTTAGTGTTGGATATTCATTAATTAAATCCTTTAATGAATTTTTGTGGTACGGTATATTCTCTTGCTCACTCAATGCAAGTTCACGTCCACGATAAATTCGGACAGGCTCTCCAAGACCTCCATGTTTTTTGTTAATATGAGATTTCACGTTCCAATTTCTAGGTGAAATGTATTCACAATTAGGACACATATAAGGAGATCTCATCCGAATTAATATTAGTAACTAATAGTTACTAATAAATCTTCTAGTACGAATTGAGATAATACTTATATACTAGCCGCCCGTAGAAAAGTGTTTCGGGATAGGTACTATTTAAAAAAATATTAAATCTTTAAGAATATTTATACTAATCTTGTTAGCAATTATCATAAAAACGATGAAATTCTCATAAAATTAAGACATCATTGGGATTCTTAATCTATGGTGGATGAATGGACATCGTCCTACAAAATATTGTTTAAACTGTCAATCAAACAGCAAATATTGAATTACCAAATAATAATAACTGTCTGCTACATAATCTAGATTTTCGCAATATTGAATCATTTCCAACAATTCCATAGATTTGATTTTTACAGATCCCCCATACTCGATGGAAGATCTAGATTTGTATAGAGATTTAGGAATATTTGCCAATAGAGTATTGAAGGAAGGTGGAAGCCTTGTCACATTCATAGGACAATTTGCATTAATAGAAATTGGAAAATTAGTCGAAAGTAGTGGATTAAGATATCTTTGACCTATTTGTGTTAAACATACCGGTCATTATGCCAAAATAAGGGGATTTGGAACCCAGATAAGTGTAGCATGGAAGCCGCTGTTATGGTTTGTAAAAGGTGATAAATCAAGAAGCCGCGGTTGACTGGTCGACTATGTGGAATCCGAACCACCTGACAAAGAAGCGGATGAATGGCAACAATCCACAGTAGAAGCCGAACATGTAATTAGAGGATTGACAGTTGAAAACCAGATAGTTCTGGATCCGTTTATGGATTCTGGAACAACTGGAATAGCTGCATTAAAGCTACATAGAAAGTTCATAGGAGTAGAGAGTGATAGAGGGAAGTTTGAAATTGCTAGAGGTAGATTGTAACTCACAAGCCATTGAGCTGTATTATGAGGTTTTGAAGAGCCTGAAGATACCGACGCACTACTTAACAAATTTGACGATTTGATGAAAAAAGGTAAAGATTTTCAATTTCTGTAATAATACATAGTCTATTTTTTCATATTTTACATCAATAAAACTTAAATAATTGCAAGAGATTGAGGTGAATAATGTCTGCAGACCAGGACAATTTTGGTGATAGAAAAATTGGTCGGAAGGATTTCCTGAAACTGATGGGAGCCGGTTCTTTGTTCTTTGGATTAGGTGCATTAGGGATTTCGAACGTACTCAACACTTTCAGAGAAGCATCTGGAGGAATTCCAATGCAACTCTGCTAATGCAACTTCTTCTAATGCAACTATTCCTCCTCCAGCTTCGGGACAGACTATTCCTACAGGTACGAACATTCGTGAGTTTCATGTGAATGTTCCTGAAGCGGAACTTATCGAATTGCGCAGACGCATAAACGCGACAAGGTGGCCTGAACGGGAAACAGTCACGGATAATTCACAAGGCGTGCAGCTCGCGACAATGCAGAAACTCGCGCGCTATTGGGGGACAGAATACGATTGGCGCAAGGTCGAGGCGAAACTGAATGCCCTGCCGATGTTCATGACTGTGATCGATGGGCTGGACATTCATTTCATCCACGTTCGTTCTAAACATGAGAATGCTTTGCCGCTTATCGTCACGCACGGATGGCCTGGCTCTGTCATTGAGCAACTGAAGATTATCGATCCCCTGACCAATCCCACGGCACATGGCGCTAGTGCATCGGACGCCTTCCATATCGTGATTCCGTCGATGCCGGGCTACGGGTTCTCAGGTAAGCCGACCACTACCGGCTGGGGTCCCGCCCGCATTGCACGTGCGTGGGTAGCACTCATGAAACGCCTTGGATACACGAAGTTTGTGGCTGCAGGCGGCGATTGGGGTGGGGTTATTACTGACCTGATGGGTGCACAGGCACCTCCGGAATTGATCGGCATTCACACTAACTTTCCTGGCATTTTTCCACCCGAGATTGACAAGGCGCTCCGGATCGGTGGCTCGCTGCCGTCCAATCTCTCAGCCGAGGAAAAAGCCGCGTGCGACCGGCTAGCCGACACATACAAACATGTAGGCTACGCAGTCTGGATGGGTTCGACTCCGCAGGATGCGATAGGATTGGTCGATTCACCAGTGGGCCTAGCAGTCTTCATGATTGACCACGACCCGCGCAGTTACGCTTTGATAGCACGTTCATTTGACGGACTTCCTGAAGGTCTTACACGAGACGATATACTAGACAACGTTACGCACTATTGGCTGACGAACACGGGCGTTTCTTCGGGACGTCTCTATTGGGAATACAAGGGCAGCTACTGCGACGTCAAAAATGTCTCGATCCCTGTTGCCGTCAGCTTCTTCCCTGACGAGATCTATACTATGCCGCGAAGCTGGGCAGAGCGGGCGTATCCCAAACTTATCTACTACAACAAGGTCGCCAAAGGCGGACACTTTGCGGCCTGGGAACAGCCGCAACTCTATTCAGAAGAGGTTCGTGCTGGCTTCAGACCACTGCGCAGTTGATCATCTATCCCGTTTCGGGCTACACATGAATATAGTTACATATTTGTTTGCTTTAACTAGATAGGCTATATACATCATCAAGTGTTTTATGAAAGAAGCTCCTTCTTACCCGATGTTCTAACTATCAAAGCTACACCTATCAAAATCACGATTGTGGCTAAAATGGTTAGGTACGTTACAGATTCACCAAGAATTGCCCATCCGAAAAAAACCGCTACAATGGGAGCTATATAAGCAAAAGTAGTAGCTATTGATGGTGTTGATACTTTAAGTAACCAAAAAAGTTCGGCGATGGGTATAACAGTACAGATAAATATTAGGAATAGATAGGATATGAGAAAATTTAAGGTTATATCTGAATAAGAAGGAAGCAAGGTTAATTCTCCAAGTAAAACGCTACTAACTCCTTGTAATGCTCCACCGATTAGCATAAGCATTCCTGCAGATAATAATACACTTTGAGGCATGGAAACTTTAGCATAATAAACAGACGCTATAGCCATAGACAGTGAACTTAGTAACAACGATGCGATTCCTATTAGATCCGATCCCTTACCTCCTCCAATTGATGGCCCAACGAGGATTATCATGCCAGCAAAGCCAAGAAAAAGACCTAACTTTGTTAAACTTGTTATTTTATAGTGAAATAGCAAGAACAACAATAAAGCTACCCAGAGAGGGATGGTAGAATTTAGTAAAGAAGCAGTTCCTGCAGTGAGGAATTGTGCTCCCCATGCTAGTAGGCCATGTCCAGCAAATATCATAAAGATTGCTATTATCAAAGAATTTTTCCAAAGTTTAATTTTCTTAATTTCTTGGTTTTTCCTATTAAAAATATAAGATACTAAAATTAAGGTACCACCTGAAATCATAAATCTAATGCTGAAAGCAAATAATGGTGGCATAAAATCAAGAACAATTTTGATAGAAATGTAACTTGAACCCACAGCTAATGACAAGGTAATTATAGTAATCCATAGTGTTAATTGGTTCATAAGTTAGAGTTCAATATCACGTGTCTTATTATCCCTAGCCTTGTCTTAAGTCCTTTTTTTGCGTTTTCTTACTGGACGCTAAGTTGAACTAAGCATATCTTTATCTTTACAGTATGTATAAATTGTAGTTTGTCCAAGTTTACATTCGAAGAAAAAACACTTATCGAATCCATAGTTGCCACATTAACAATTAAGAAAATGTCAGAGAACGAGATCATCAAAAGCATTTTTGATCAAACTAACAAGACGATAACAATGATGGCACTATGCAACATAAGGCAAAAGATTAAGCGAGATTCTTATCAATGGTACAAGATGATGAGGGAAGGACCGTATGAGTATATCCATGAATTGAAGAGAGAATAGACGAAATACTATCTTTAGAAAAGAAGCACCATGAAATAATAGAGAAGAATGAACACAATCCACAAATAGAACAAACATCTTTGGCACATTAAGGTATCATACAATAATTTCTCATTATCAAAAAGTGGGTACTCTCTCCCTCCTTTAGTAGGGCAACCGACAATATGTTGAAAACAACATTGTTGATTGGTATCTATGGCCTGCTTAAGGTGCTCTTGTCTATCCCATATCCAGAAGGGTTTACGGTGTTACAAGATTGAATAACAATTTTGCCAAAAAATGCTATAATTACTGAAAAAAAATTACTGAAAACAATAATTTGCGGAACTCACTTCCGCAATGGCGGCTTTTATAGCCGCCTACTTTTTTGCGACTCTTACAATTGCTAAAATCTAATTTTTTAGTTAGTATCGTTGTAATAACTAGATTGCAGATTCCTGAGAGAAGGAGGGATTTGAAGTATTTTAGGATCAGTTACAATTTGTTCAGCTGGTAATCCATATTGTTGTCTTAGTCTTTTTTGTTGTAATTCCATAACTTTAGATGCATAACCTGGTATATGACCAAACGATAAATAGACAATTGCTATTGCACTAAGAGAGAGTCCCATGACTAGCAATGCCAAACCGATGGAACCATAACTTTGTTTGTTTTCATAGTTAGTTTTTATATTAGTCACAATACTTATGAAATTCAGAAACTATTAAATTTTGTTTACTAATGTTAAGGGTCGCTTTTTTTCGGCTTGATAATTGCAGAACTCACTTCCGCAAAACGACGACTTTAAATAAATGCTTGAATTCACACAGAAAAATTAAGTCGGTATATCCTGAGAATAACTCTTTAACTCATAACCATCATCATTTAATTTTTGAATCTCTTTATCAGGATGTTTAGTTTGTTTCTTCTTTAACTTACTATACCTATTCTTTCTATCATCAAGTCCCAGTATTTTCCCTTTCTTAAAATCAAATGGATTATAAATTGGAGTAATCCCGTTTATTCCTGAAATCTTTCCTTGCATCTTTGATTCTCTTGTGGGTATTATGATACTGCATTTCCAGCACTAAAGAAAGTTATCAGCATCTGGCGGTTGTGGTACTAGTAACTTACCTTTGTCATCTAAATACAATCTTTACTTTAACCTTGACATTATTCCAATCTTTTCACACCTTGGACAAAATGGATTAGATTCTTCTGGGTTACCTGCATCTATTACCATTCCAACGAAATGTCTATTTCTCAATTATATTCCATTACTACCTTCTTCTGCAAACTAATATCTTAAAAGATTCTTTGGTTATTAAGTTCATTCCTTAATTAATTAATTGATTGATTGATTGACTAATTGATACTAGAAGGATAATCCGACGTAGTAGATATTCAAAACTAAATGCTTTTTAATTACCTGCATTAAGTATGCAATAGATTTAAGATAGTTTGAGACTATAATTTCAAGTGAAGAAATTCAGAAATAAGGCGAAGATAGAATGGAACGACAGAGATCTAAAGACCTTTATTGATATCGGTATCATACCGTCTGAGCACATTTGCATGTTTGAAAAGAGATTCTTAAGTCGTGTTGATACAACTAGGGAACCTATCAAGAGAACAGTTCAGACAATCATTCGATTAAAAGCGTCGAGATTATTCAACTCCAAACAGAGAAAGGAAGGAGTATATCTATTACAGGGAAAACATGGCAAGGTGTTGACTTCAGAAATATCCCAATTAACCCCGGGAATCATACAATCGGGGTTTATACCAAACAAGTCACAAGGCCACACATTAACGACCCTGGTGAAGTTGACTTTATGATGTTAGACCCAACAAAGGCACAATTAACTTACTATATTCCATATAGCAAGAAGACAGTAGATGAGATTATTTCCAAGTCAGCACCAGTCAATAAATGGGATATAGTATTCACAATAAAGTTTGCGTCACAGGATTGTCCATGTGGTCCCAGGATTGATACCCGTAGCGAGTTCACATACGAACAATTTGCAAACTGGAAGTTGGATGATGTTTACGGTTCGCATACTAAACCAGACATTAAAGTGAACTTTGCATTCAATGATTTGGATGTAGTCACCTTCAGATGAATAGTTTCATTAGCAAACAAGTTAGTAATAGACTCCTAAGATATAAGTACTTAGTAAGACTCTAAAGTTCTTTCAAAAGGACTAAGGTTCCTTCGCTTGTGTATTATGTATGTATTTGTATAGTGTAGTTTTAATCTCGTTCCTTACAGTACTTTGCCAGCTGAGCTAAGAGGATTGGTAAACCCATTTCTGCATCTTCGAAGCGTATCATTCCCTTCTCTTTACCCGTAAAGCCTGATTGAATAAGTTCCACCTTTGTCTTATGATGATCAATCTCTTCTATATTCCAAGTCTCAGTGTATTCTGGATTGGTTTCAGGATCTTCTGGTAGCGTCATATTCTGAATTGTAAATGATATTGTTTTGTTCAGAATTAGTTCCTGGATTATTCCTTCAAAGAAATAATCTTTATCTAGAACTTTTGTTTCATTGTTCACTTGCCATCGAGTACCCTTACGGCAAACTATCGAGATTTTTCCGCCTATTCTTGGTTCTGGAATAGAAAGGTCAGGTAACCAATTTGTTAGCTCCCTCTGATTAGTAATGGCTTTGAAAATCACTTCTGGCGTTGATTCAATGACTATTGATTTCCTCACCTCAGTTTGAGGTTCTTCTTCATCTTTTATTGACATCATCAATTCTCACGGACAAACATATTTGAACATTTATATAGTTTTATAAGTATACAAAAATATAAATAAAGTCAATGGGCTCACCTTGTAAGGCACTTTCAGATGATAATAGAAGACGCATATTGTTACTGCTTAAAGAGAAGGACACATCACACCTACTGAAATAGCTGAACACTTTAAGTTTACAATGCCAGGAGTATCAATTAATCTTCGTATTTTTAAAGAGGCTGATTTGCTAACAGAAAAAAAGGAAGGGAAAAACAGATTGTACTCTTTGAACAGAAACACAACTTCAGAGTTAGTGCGATTTTTTGATGATATGTATGACTATAAATTAAAGTCGCTGAAGGAATATGTCGAAAACAAGGAAAGGAAAAATAAAAAATCGTCAGTTAAAGAATATTGTGAATAGCATATTACGGACGGTCTCCCATATGCGAAATGTATTTAAATCACATCATTTTAACAAGCGTGTTTGAAAAGGGTAGAGATTTTGTCATTATGTCTGTCTGTCTTTTTGATTATTGCCTATACAATTGGAGGTTTATTTCTGACTCCTTCCGATACATTTGTACACGCACAGTCTCCTCCGCAGAGTATCAATGGACGAATTACTCTCCCTTTGGACGCAGCACATTCGATTTTTAACGAAAATATAACCACATTCCTAGGATCAAAGAATATATCACTGGCTCCTTACCGAATGACAGAGTCACATTTCTCTGACCAAGGATACTTAAAGGGTGTAGGAAATGTAACTAACAATCAGACTTACATAGATACCTACTTATCTGATAAATTAGTCCAGAGCACAGGTA
The DNA here is from genome assembly GCA_963703885.1 of uncultured Nitrososphaerales archaeon. Taxonomy (GTDB): domain Archaea; phylum Thermoproteota; class Nitrososphaeria; order Nitrososphaerales; family Nitrososphaeraceae; genus TA-21. The sequence goes on along the minus strand of CAVPGE010000032.1, from coordinate 45,304 downwards.
ATGGAACATTTGAGACTCCAGATGGACAAAGTATTGCTTGGATATCTTCTGCTATAGGAAAGCCAGTTGATGGTCGTTGGGTTTACTATGGAATAAGACTATTTAATAAACGCAAAGCGAATCATTATCTGTGCTAAATAATAGTTTTGGTTTATTAAAGAGGTTCTTGGAACCGGAGTTATAAAACAAATTTTTGCAACGGGATGGTTTTTTCGCGAAAATCACTGTATCGTATTATATACAAACTTCAGGAACACGCTGATGGTTTTGCACAGATTGAAGAATAATATCTTGTACTATTTTCCAAAGACGTGAAGCTACAACAACAAAAAAACCCGTATTCTTACTGGTACATGTCTGGTACCACTGAATCTGTCCCACATGAGAAGCCATGCTGCTGCTACAGAAGGTTCTGATAATAAGGCAATAAATTTAGGACAACCTTGGGATTTGTGTGACCGATCCGATACTAATTGTAACAACAATTTCGAGGCTTTCAAGAGGCTTTTCGAGGATATGAAGAATGCTTTCGGGAAGTAAAGGTGTGATATCGATTTGATAAGTGGAACTTTTTTTACCACGACTTTTCAATTATCATTTTTGTATAGTTCAGTCATATAGGACGATAATAATACCAGAAGCTAGAATTCTGCCCATAACCGTTATACAAAAGAAGAAAGTAGAGGTATAGCCTCCTATTATTCACAAGTTTATTGATTGAATTCATCCAATCGTGGGGGATAATACGCCGATGCTAACGCTGGTCTTATGTCATAATAATAACTCTCCCTCTCATTCAAGGGTGTTTGAAATTAAATATCAATTTTTTTAACTAGGTGACATGACAGCAGTTCAAGCATTTGATTATACTAAGGGCTTACAAGAATGTCTTAATAAGCACCTAAAAATATTTGAAAAAACTATTCATCCTTCACACAATCCAATTTATAACGCAATTATAAAGAGAAAAATAAAATTTATCAAATGGATTCTTGAAGCGATAAAATCGTACCCAGGTATAGAATTTCAGATACTAGTTACAATGATTGATAATGAAATTATAATATACAAAGAGAAATTGAATCATGCAAGAACAAGGCCGGCGACAGATAAAGCATTTGATGCAATCCAACATCTTGAATGGCTTCGATAATGTATTAAATTCGACTCACAGAAATGGATTCACCGATGTGGTGTTCTACCAGACATGAACGAAGTATATGACTAACTGAGCTCTACAAAAAGACGAAGGACAAGACTATGGAGTAGTGATATCTGAAGTAAAGACCATGTAACTAAAATAAAACCAAGATATAAAACTAAACTGGATTTATTAAATTCTTTTTTTAATTGAAACACGGTATCACAATATTTTGATGATTGCATAAAAAGTTTTTTAAATAAAAGGAAAGCCACTTAAAAGATTAGTTAAATAAATTATATTATATCATTTGCTTTTATTTCTAACTGTTGTTGTTTTTGGGTATATTTTCTTTCATTTAAAACTAATAACTGATCAGATAAATGAGCCAAGTCAAAGCATCATCTTCATTTACCTTGAGTCTATATTCACAAGAAGATCCATATGCTGTATCAATTGATAAAGATTTGATAAATTGGTAACGTATTTGTTTAATATATAAGGTTATCCTCCATCGTTTGGTTGATTGATTGTAGCGTGAACTTTATTTATTACCTATTCTTGATTGGAAACGTATTGGCAAATGTGATAATCCAAGGAAAAGAGAACTTTTGAGTGGAATAACTTTAGTATATAGATCTTGTTTATCACTATAGTCAAAATCAAATTCAAGTTTATCAAATCTTTCAAGAAGTATTCTTAATGCTATTTGTCCTTCAAGTCTAGCTAAAGGAGCCCCTAAACAAAAATGAATTCCAGTTCCAAAAGCCATATGGCGTAAGTTTTTACGAGTAATATCAAATCTTTCAGGATCTGTAAATACTGATTCATCATGGTTAGCAGAACCTAAAAATAATATTATTTTTTGACCTTTCTTTATTTCTTGTTTCTCTATTTCTTTTCTTCCTCCACCTTCTCTTTCTATTTTTCCTTTTCCTTCTCCTTCTGCAGATAAAGTTACATCATCATTTGCAATACGAATTACTAATTGTACTGGTGATCGATATCGTAAAGTCTCTTCTATTGCAGGTTTGATTAAGGAATTTTTATTATCTTGTAATCTTTTGAACTCTTGAGGATTTTCAAGTAATGAGAAAATTGAATTTCCTATTAGATTAACTGTTGTTATATGTCCAGCATTTAAAAGAAGATGGGAAAAAGTAAGTATTTCTCTTTCAGATAAAGAATGTCCATCTACTTTAGCTCTAATGATACGGCTGATAAGAGTATCGTCATCATCATTATTTGTTGAAGAATTTTCCCCTTTTTTTCTTCTCTCTTCTATTAATTTGCTAAAATAAATATCCATTTCATCAAAAGTTTTGGATACTTTTTTAATGTAATCAATATTGCTATTTTCTTCAAGACCAACTATCACATCTGCCCATTGATGATAAGTATCTCGATCTTCAAATGATACTCCAAGAAGTTCTGCAATTACAGTTGCAGGTAATGGATAAGCAAAATCTGATATCAAGTCCATTGCACTACTAGTAGTATTATTTTTTTCAATGATCTTATCAATCAGTTCATTTACAATATTTTCAATACGTGGTGCTAATTTGGATATTTCTATTGGAACAAATAATGTATCAACAATACTACGCAGTTTTCTATGATAAGGAGGATCTGAATTTATAAGGCTTGGACGATGAATATTTTTTTCATATTCTGGAGGTATTCCTAGAGGTAAATCAAGTGGACCAAATTTACTGGAAAACTTTGAATGATCCCTTAAGATCTTTTCAATATCGCTATAACGATATACTCCCCATCGTTCATTTTCTTCATCAAAAACAATAGGATTATTTTTTCTCATATGTGAATAAAATTCAAAAGGTGAAAATCTTTGTTCACTTGGAGGATATGTCTCCATATGTTTTATATATAATAGAGATGTATATTTATTTTGATATTTTTCAGATTCTTCTTATTAATTGTCTGTTTTTCTGTCTGTCTTTCATTGTTTTTTATAAATCTTCTATTAGTAGCAATATAGTGTCTATTTAATCCATATTTGCTTCATCAATTTGTACTTTGTTTACAGTTTCCATATAGGAATCATATGATAACACCATTCTACATCTGACACAAAACCTGGAATCTATCTTGTTTAACTCAGAACAATTAGGGCATTATCTTGGTTTCTCAGTCTCAATAAAATATTCCTAAATTCCTTTGCCAATCCCAAGGTTGCTTCCTGAATTTCTCGTGGGATTGAAAATACCGCTATTTCTGACTCTCCCCATATCACTCATCTCAACTATGAGAGTCTATTCTTATAAGTTAGAATTCTATACCTAGTTACCAAACGGTTACTTGTCAATTAATATAGTTATTTTTCTTTGTATAAGTACATAAAGTGAAGGCGATTTTGGTTATTTGAATAATAATAAAGAGGAACGATGGAGAAGGATATCTGAAGTTACATACAATTATTTATCCACTAAATTCAAAAAAACTACAATGCACCGCTATGCCTTTAAAAGTAATTTGACGAGACATTTAGGAAATCTGTTGTTTCTTCAAGTTACCAAGTTCTCCATTTCGACAATTCTACAACCCGTACGGAAACAACTAAAACGTCCCTCAATTTAGTATCATGGAGGTAGAGTAAGTTTTGGTGGACATTCGCTATAATAAGGTGCTCAATTTGAGAAACAAAGTATTATTTTATGTTGCTGCTGCATCCACCGCTGTAGCGGGCATATTACATCTTGCACTTGTTCCGATGTATTTTTCTGTGATGTCCATAGATGTTACAGTTTTCTTTATAGTTTCAGGTTTGGCTCAGTTGTTTTGGGTGATACCTATCATTAAGAGGTGGAACAAACTATGGTATTATATCGGTATAGGTGGAACGACCGTCCTTATCATTATGTGGATAGTTGCCGTACCAGGTAGTGGGTATCCAGTGGATGGGTTACAAATAGTAACTGAGGTCTTTCAGATTATTTTCATCATTACATGTAGTTTTATAATTTCAAAAGGCAGAATAAAGGCAAAATTGGATGATATTGATACCTGATCTGTATTGGGATTGAAAATATCCGATCAGCTTGTTGGCTACCATTGGTTGGCATTTTTCGCTAGTAATGTGATTACGGTATATTGTGGAAATAGCCCTTCATGGGGCCTTTTCTTTACTAAGAAAAGAACTAAATTCATTAGGATATGATGAATGCTCATTATTCGTACCGCAAATGATAATGTTTGAGAATTAGAAACTAGAAATAGTCCTGAAATTAGGAAATATTTCTTTACATTGCCATAACAAAAAAGTTGTCAAAAAAACATTTGTTGGATATTTGAGAAAAGCTTTAAATTAGATGAACTTGAAACAGCGATGTTTGAAGATCGTAGCCATACTTTATCCTGGAGGAGAAATAGCGAGGAATAATCCAGAAATCCTGGGGTGTGCAGAGAATGCCCTTGGACTTAGACAGTTTCTTGAAAGGGACGGACATGAACTAGTAGTACTGACTGACAAGGAGTCTGAGCTTGATAAACATCTTCCCACAACTGATGTATTAATAACTACTCCATTTTGGCCGGCTTATGTTACAAAAGAAAGGATTTCAAATGCTCCGAAACTTCGGCTTATTTTGACCGCTGGTGTTGGTTCAGATCACATAGATTTGGCTGCGGCTGCCACACATGGGATTACAGTTGCTGAAATTACGGGTAGCAACGTTGTAAGCGTAGCCGAACAGGTGGTAATGCATATTTTAGCTCTTGTTCGCAATTATATTCCGGCCTATAAGCAAGTTCTTGATGGTAAATGGGATATTGCAGAGATTGCTGCAAAAGCCCATGATCTGGAGGGAAAGACTATTGGAATCATAGGGACTGGGAGGATAGGACAGCGAGTATGTACAAGACTTAAGGCATTCGATGTTAACATGTTGTATTATAACAATGTTCGGTTAAGTACCGCAGAAGAATATGTCCTAGGCGTGCACTATACTCCTTTAGAGGAGCTAATCCAGAAATCAGATGTCATTACAATCAACACACCTTTAACTCCTGAAACAGATGGAATGTTTAATCATGATCTTTTGTTCAAAATGAAAAAAGGGGCATATCTTGTTAATACAGCTCGAGGCAAGATAGTTGATACTTATGCGCTTGTAGAGGCATTAGAAAAAGGTCATTTGGCAGGATATGCTGGAGACGTATGGTTCCCTGAGCCTGCACCCATTGATCATCCCTGGAGAAATATGCCAAACCATGGAATGGTTCATCATTACTCTGGGACAACACTCGAAGCACAAAAGAGATATTCAGACGGAATAAAAAGCTGTCTTTCGAATTTTCTTAATGGGCGTGATATTGAGCGAGAATATCTAATAGTAGATAACGGGAAGGTAGTTAGCCCCAGTTACAGCTATGCCTTCAATAAATGAAGTAGTAATAACAATTCAATTTCAGAATGTATAGTGTTTAGAAAATGATGCTTGTTCAATAGGATAACTTTAATTTGTAGATCATTTTTAATATTTTTAAATTATTTACACATAAGAATAAAAAGACAATATCAGCCTGTTAGATTTCAATCTAAATGATGTTCATACTTTCCGATTTTTAATACGTTTTATCATAATATTTCCAATTAAAATTAAATAATTTGCTTCCTATTTGTGACAAAATATTGGAATAACTATATACATCTCTCTAAAAGATCCTAACATCATTAAAATGGATATCTTTCCATCAAGAGAGCAACACCTAAATCCATTTCCATTCTATTCACAAATGAGGAAATACCATCCTATTGCTTATGATGATAAAAATAAATTATGGGGAATCTTTCGATACCACGATATACAAGCTATCTTAACAAATTATAAACATTTTTCTTCAGATGTTCAAGTATTAGTCAATATGCAGCAAGCACAGTCGCAACAGGGATACGAACAAGCACAAGGAAATAAATATGTAAGACGCAGCCTTCTCACTTCTGACCCCCCTCATCATAGCAGGCTACGAGGTATCATTTCATCTGCATTTACTTCAAATAGAATATTGAGCCTAAGACCCCGGATTGAAGAAATTTGTAATGATTTGCTTGACAAGATTATTGACCAAGGCAGCATGGATCTCATAGATGATTTAGCCTATCCGTTACCAGTAACTGTAATAGCTGAGATGGTTGGTGTGCCAGTTGGAGATAGGGATACTTTTAGAAGATGGGCAGATGAGTTAATTGGTTCTACAAGTGACGGAGACTATAATATTCCTACGGATAGGATTGCAGATCAGAGATTTAAAAAAGTGCAAGATGAAATGGACTCTTATTTTATAAAAATTATTCAAAAGAGAAAGGAGCAAAATCAATCCGGATCGAACAATGATCTGATAAGTGGTTTGCTAAGAGCTGAAATAGATGGTAACAAATTATCAGAAGAAGATATATTCGCATTTTGTTCGCTTTTACTTTTGGCTGGACATGTGACTACTGTAAATTTAATAGGCAATATGGTGCGTTCCCTGCTTGAACATCCTCAACAACTAAGACAACTAATATTATCGAATAAAAAAATTGAGAATAATGATAACTCCAATCTTAATCTGCCATCAGTTCAATCTGCAATAGACGAAACATTACGTTATAGATCTCCCGTTCAGGCACTCTTTAGATTTGCTATGCAAGATGTTAATATCGAAGGACAAAAAATACAACGGGGACAAAGAATGATCCTTTGGATTGGGTCTGCTAATCGTGATGAATATGTTTTTCCCGATGCTGAGAAATTTGATATAGCGCGGACCTTTAATAGTACACATTTAGCTTTCGGGCATGGTATTCATTTTTGTCTTGGTTCTACACTAGCTAATCTGGAAGCTCAAGTAGTTTTGAAAATAATTTTGGAGAGACTGAATGACCTAAGATTTGCTGATGACTACAGAGAAAAATCATTAGAGCCACTTCATGGGATATTTTTTCATGGTGTCAGGCATCTACCATTATGTTTCAAACCTATTACTTAAAATAGGAATAGATCTAACGGATGTAAAAAATCTACTTTTGTTACTTATTTTTCCGTTTCAAGAAGTGACCTTCGTGGTAATTAAATTCCTTTAAATATGAAAAAGAGCACTGAAGATAGGGATTTTATTATGATAGTAAATAGCTTAGCATAAAGAAAAGTAGTTACAACAGAAGTGAAAATAAGCCAAGGATAATATTCAATACCTTGCGTTCTTGCAATTTCTAGAATACCTTAAATATTGTATTATTTACTTGACTCGATATGGTATTAGATCATCCTAAGGCGGTAGATAGTTGCATTGCCATTTTTGAATTTCACTTCAGATAGCAGTTGCAATTACAATTATGAATTTATATGTACAAGAAACGGTATAAAAAATTTATTTACTATTCTCTTATAACCACGGTAATGCCAGAAATTAGTAGAACTTATTTTCATCCAAAGGAGGTAGATGTTTCAATTTCTCAAGTTGTAGACGGAATTTATCGTATATCCGGCTTTGTAGAAGCTTATGGTATTACATTTAATCAATTCCTCATCGAAGATGAAAAACCGACACTGATTCATACAGGGCCTATTGGCATGTATCATAAAATAGAGGAGAAGGTAAAGGAAATAATAAAGCTCGAAAAATTATCCTACGTTGCATTTTTGCATTTTGAGAGTGATGAATGGGGCGGAATGAAATTTCTTGATGCACCTCGTGCAAAGCTAATTTGTAGTGATTTGAGCTCAAAATTGAACTTGACGGGATGGTATGATGTTCCCACTGATCATGTCTCCTTTTGGGATAATGAAGTTCTTACTACTGGTAAACGTTCCTTCAGATTTATTATGACTCCTCACGTGCACCACTGGGATAGTATGATGGTCTTCGAAGAGACTACAAAATCACTGTTTCCATCAGATTTGTTTATTCAACCCGGCGACAATAAACCGGTAATTTCAGAAGATCTTTCGGAAGCTATGATTCAATTGTATAGAGCTGTAGGAATATTCGGTAGCGAAGAACCAGTCAGACAAACAACAAGAAGAATTGTAAAACTTGAACCAAAAATGGTCTTTCCTATGCATGGTTCGTGTTTAGATAGTTCTACGTTCTCCAAGTATTCAGATGCCATATTAAATAATGAATTTGCGTATTCGGGGACCCTGCTGGGACAAAAAATACCAATAATTACTTGAGGTGCGAATATAATTTGGAACTAATAATTAGATACAATAAATGTGCAACCTCTTACTGGATAAAACACTTTCGAGTAACAAAGAACTTTAGTTCAGGATATTATGATTCTGTCTATAATTTGGCTTTAATCTTTGGAAGTTATTTGCTTAAAAGGATCTCACGTGTTTATTTGCAGGATTCTTTACTATCATGCTCTGGAGGAAAGTTCATCTAATATTTCAAATACATTCTCAAGAAGTCATTCATTTTGGAAAGGGATATGTCAGATTCTGGTGTTTTCATCAAAATATATTGAAAAACGTGCGGCATCCCTTCATAAATATCTAATTTCACCGGGACATCTGCTTGATCTAACGCTTGATATAAACGAACAAAATCGCTTACCAATATCTCCTTGGTACCACCCTGAATTAATGTAGGAGGAAATCCTTTGCTAAAGTCACCATACACCGGAGACACATATGGATTTTTCTGGTCTGTAGAATTAGCATACGCATCTGCAGAATTCTTAAGGAACAGATTATTCGTTAGTAACGGATCTGACGCCATTAAGGTAAAGTAAGTATCACCATTTTGAGTAACGTCTGTCCATGGTGACCAGAGTACTACTGCAGCTGGCATTCCAATCCCTTTATCCCGCATTTTTAGAACGGTCCCCGCTGCCAATCCGCCTCCAGCTGAATCTCCGTAAATTGCTATACTATTAAGAGAATATCCTTGTTCATCTTTTAATGCTTGAATTACTGAAATTACCTGATCTGTTGTTTGATTCCACTTTGAAAATGGAGCTACCGTATAATCTACGGATATGACCCTAAGACCTGTAGCATTTGCTGCCAAGATAGAACTTGACAACGTAGAATTGGCGCTTAATAGCGTATAGCCTCCTCCATGAGTATATACCAAAACCTTTCCGTTGTCTCTCCAATTTTCGGGTTTTATATCAAAGACTGTGACTCCACCTAATTTTGTTTTTGTAATACTAGGGCGAAAATTATCAATGAGAGGTTGAGACCATGAATTAGTCATAGACTCAAACTCCCGGTAAATTTTCTTCCACCCATTAAAGTCACCCGAATCCGGGACGGTAAACGAAAGAAAGGCATTAGACGTCAATTTCCGCAATTCCTCTTGTGCCTCTTTTGATATGGTTGCAGGTACGTAGATTTGATGCGTATCATTTTGGATATTAGTTGAATTTTGTGCTTCTGAGAAATGCATAGGTGATGAACTTAATGTAGTAAATAGTAAAAATAAGATCGAAAAATATAGGATAAAGCTGGTCATTGTTAATAATCAATTGCGTTATTTGACCTAATTATAGTTTAGCCTCAGGTTAAGATTTGTATCAATCGCCTCAGGATAGTGATGAGTTCGGAATATTTCGGAATTTAATTGGGTTGAACCTCAGAGTTACACTTCAGTAGTACTATAGACAGGCTTAACGAAATTCATATTACATCATCTAATCTTGAGCCAATAGTTACGCTTATTTCGCGGGAATCACATAAAAAAAATTCATCTAATTGATTATCAAGACGAAATCAATTCATGAACCCAAAAAAGATACGGACGGAGTTAGGTTGCTGGTTGCGAGATATCCAGGGCGCTTGAAAAGATCGTATTACGATATATGGTATCCAGCTTTAGCACCATCAGAGTACTTGCTTCGCAGATGGAAAAAAAGAGAAGTTACATGGGAGAACTTTGAATCAGAATACAGAAAGGAAATATCCCGGAGTGACAATGCCCAACGCCATTTAGATACGCTTCGTGAAATATCCAGATCAATTACAAATCCTAACCCTGATTTTATAACTTTACTATGTTTCGAAGGTGAAAGAAATCCCCATTGCCATCGGCATATATTAAAGAAAATTATTGAAGAAAGATAGGCTACCAACATGGCACACAAGATAGAATTGAAGATTTAATAGACTTGAGATTCTGAAATAGAAGTGTATTGGAGCTATTAAGGTATTTGACCTTTTCGAATAAGAATGGGTACCGTATCTTATTCTAAAAATCACATCAATTTTTACCTTCATATAGTCAATTAGATACCATTTTTTTTAAATGGACATGACTCTGGTACTTTATAATAGCCCAACTTTATCCATTTATTAGGTTTATGAAAGGAATTATTTTTGATATGGATGGAGTATTAATTGATGCAATGCCATTTCATGCAGAAGCCATGAGGGTTGCAGTAAAAGAAGAAACAGACCATGAAATTGACAAGAAGATTGTCTTTCTCCTGGAAGGAATGCCTACACCTGACTTGATAAAAGAGATTTTCAGAAGAGAAAATACAAATATTGATGACGTTCTTGTAGAAAAGATCAGTAAAAGAAAAAAAGAACTATTCAAAGTGATTGAAAAGTCTCAAACTATTCAAGGAGCCAAGGAATTAATTGAAGACCTAAAAAATTGTCCATGTTTAAAAGCTGTAGTTAGTGGTGCTGCTAGAAATGAGATTATAGCTCTCCTTGACAAAAAAATTGGATCAAAGAACTTTGATTTGATAATTGCTGGAGATGATATGGAAGAAGGTAAACCAGATCCTTCACCATTTCAAACAGCATTAGAAAGGATGCAACTACACTCTTCTGAAGCAAAAGTGGTTGAAAATTCTCCACTGGGAGTTGAGGCAGCAATTAGAGCAGGTATAAGTTATATTATAACTTTGAATAATACACCACTTGATGCTTCATCTGATTTCAAAGGTCTAATACCTGTTGATAAAGATACTCGTAATATATTGTTTAAAGATACTGAGTCCGCAGCTAGTTTCTTAAAGGAGTGGTGTTGTAGCCGATAAAGTTTAGTACCATATAGGAATATATCATAGTACCTAAGAATAGCAAACTACACACATTAATTCTACTTGTGCTATCATTTTAGTAGGTCTTATTCTGATTAGCATGAAATCAGATAGCCATGAATCAATTTTTCTCTTATTATACACTTCTGAATCTTTGTTCTGTCCTAAATTACGAGACCAAATTTTAATTGCCCATTCGAAAAATTTGTCTAGAGTAGGCCTTGATTAATTTCGGTAATTCCGTCTACCTATCGCATTCTGAAAGTGATTATTGGAAATGTAAACTTTGTGATAAACAAGGCGATAAATGGTACATGATAATACATCTTTGCAAAGGTGATGCTAGAAATTCCAAATTTGGACGTACAAGTAAAGGTGGTGCAATTAAAGTTCAGTGCGTTGTGTCGCTATATGGTACTTGGGAGAGCAATTCAGTTTTCGTATGTGGGAGTTGTGACCCTGATTAAACACATTGGAGAAGGATTTGCAGAGAATCTTTTCAAAATACCCTGACATTTTCATCTTTCATGAAAGTACAAAGGAAACTTCGACGTCAAATACAAATGTGTGGTATTTTGGATGCCTGATATTATTTTTGGATTTGCTGTAGTTCAAAAAAAATATTTTTATGAATTCATTACTTTCCTAATTTTTAATTTATTTAATCATTATTTTTTTTATTAAATTAGTTCAATTGTAAACTTTTCAATATTATATAATTAAATAGTACAGAGTTTACAAGGATGTATGAGGTCGACAGTTGGTCCTCATAGAATATTTGACTTTGCGATATGCAAAGACTGCTCTTGGACAGTGACGGTCTTGAATTCTGAGCTTTATCAAGAATCTGTGTGTCCCATGTGTTTCGGAATTATTGATAGAGTTCCCATGGTTGAAACAAATGAGGCTAAAGTAGTCGATTATCTTTCCGCGTGTATTAACATTGAATCTCAAAAAAATGAGTCAGGTATAGCCGGCCACGAAGAATCTTGGATGATTCAAGAATTTTTGCCGCATGTATCTTGACTAGCTAAAATAGTACCTAACATAAAATTATTCTTCTTTTTGCACGGACTAATACAGTACTCTGCAAATATTATCTTTTTATCTATTATTTTATTAAAAAGTTTCAAATAATTGATCAGTTAGTTACTTATTCTAGGATAAGTAATAGTTGTCTATTTACTGATTGATAAGCACAAATAGCCAGTTGAAAATTCTCAGATGGGTTTTAGTTTATTAACTTCATGATTGATTTCATAATGTGACTTTAGTTGATCTAGCGTAAAGAATATCCTCGGACACAATGAACAATCAAAGAATTGCTCTTGTTCCATATACACAGTAATATGATGGATTATTTAATCATTTAATCATTTGAGAAAAAGGTAGTCTTAGGTATGACTATATCAGCGCTATATTCAATTAAATTCTGATTCCTTGCAGCCGACTACCAAAAAAGGCTCAAATAACAAGGCACTACTATGTTAATCATGGTAAAAATCATTGAAATGGATGAAAATGTAACGCTGATATTACAAATGGAAGAAGATGTAGGTCCTGTAATTCTGCTAAACAAGTTTAGTGTAAAACCTGAGGATATCGATGAGTTCTTGAAGGTATTTTACGATACAACTGAAATGTTCAAAAAGCAGCCAGGATTTATTTCTGTCCAGTTGCATAGAGGGATTGCCGGTAGTACCACCTTTTTTAACTACGTGGTGTTTGGGAGTCTGCAGTTCATTATAACAGGCATTTAATCGGCCGGAGTTTCTATCAACTATGGCAAAACATTCTCCGTAATACTGAAATGTCACCACACTATTTGAAAAGGTTGCGATGAAAGGAATCTGCGTTGACTGATTCCTAGCCTTCAGACTTACTCATCCAACTTGATCTTGTTCTTACTAAGCTTGTCTCATCGTTACCCTACAAGTGTTGGACAGATTTTTGTACATTATTGAAGAGCGAAACTGTAACAAGACCTTGGTGAAGATTGACAACGTTTTGGGTCTCACTGACATGGCCTGCAGAATGGAATCGCTTCACTAAAAGCTTTTTCTATTAGGTAGTAACCAACAACATTTAAAAATTTTTATTCGTAGCAGTCATGAATGTGAAATTGATGACAAGATTGACTCTATAAAAGGACCAAAACTGTGATGATATGACAGATTAAGAAGTTCAATTTAGAAAAAGCTTGTGTACATTTTCTTTTGTGATATGAAGTTTGTATACTTCAGCATTCTTTAATATAAAGATCTGATCGTGCATTTCAAATAATTCAACCAAATTCTTTACATCCGAATTTATCAAATTTTCAGTCTTATATGTACAGTACATCAAACCAGATAGTCTGTTGTTATCATAAAGTTGTTCTACGTTCATTGCTTGTTTTATTGAATTTTTAGCTATATCATTTATGAGAAAATCCATACAACATAGTTGTTTGTTATTAGCACCCTCTGCAATATTTGTCATGACCTGTCTGCAATATTTTGTTATATCTTTCTCACTTCTTGTATGTGTTTGTTTTCCCTGGTGAATGTCATCTGAGTAATAATATGGCATAGGTGTTCCATTATACCATTTCAATTTCGATAGAAATTCGCTTTCGGGACTGAGTGGAGGTGCACAGAAACATCTAAACAAATCATTTTCTTTGGCTAACCTATCCATTGATCTTAGCAGACTTATCATTGATTCATCGTCTGAAAAAATAACAAGATAATGCTTTTTGGGAATTTCTTCTCGCTGTTTTAACCACTTGTCTACAGCATCCTTTACGATGGAATTGATAGAAACACCCTTCTGATTTGCTATCTTGCCCAGATCTGCATGAACCTCATCATCAAACCCTCTAACTATTAAATCATGTGTCATACTCTAAATTTTTATGCATGCTATTTAAACGTGATGATATCACGATATCAAATCGATACAATTATATAGTGATATCATGATACTAAGCATATGGCAAAGTTCCTAGATGTTCACTCCTTGAAGGGATTTGAGGAAAAAACCTTAAGAAAACTGCAACAGTCTCCTGTAGACGAATTCGGAATTACTCATGATAACATTATTTACAACAAAGAAGAAGACAAATTCTATTGTCTTCTTGATGCACCTAATAGAGAAGCAGTGGAAAAGCATCATCACAAAGCAGGCGTTAAATGTGAATGGATAATGGAAGTGAAAACAACAGCCTGACGTAATAATCGATCTATCATCGATTATGGATCCGTAGAGTAACACGATAATCGGTCGGATGTAGTTGTAAGAAAGTGTTAGATTCACAGATTTTTTTCTTATCCCTCGACCAGATGAAATAAACTTTCTGTTGGATACAGATCATGTTTTAAGCTACAGAAAATTTTGAATTTCAAATTTTTACTGTTAGATTGTTTTTGTACATCATTATTTTTGCCAACACCTAATCATAGGTTGCTCTTTAGCGCCCCTATAATAAGAATGACCAAAAATTACATAAGAATTTGATTCATCAAGGGTATTTTTACGATGAATCTTGCGGCGCCGAAGGAATTATCCACAGTATAATATCTGTAATGCTTTCGTTGAAACATAATCTGTGATACACTACAAACTGACATCAAGAGATGAAGTTAAAAGCAAGTCTGTAGTAATCGATAAGTATACTGGATAGTTGAATATTAAGTGGACAAAATCATCTTCATCATCGGGATCAAAACTATCCTCTAGAAGATTGTCTAGTCATTCCATTTCTGGCTCAACTCTTTCTTCAATAATTGCGGTCCTAAAGAGTCCCACTTTTATATATTACACCCTCCTCCCTGCAATTCTCCTAACAATAATCTCAATTCTATCATTAGACCTGCATGCTTGGCATCTATCTGAAATTCATCACTTTTATATTGAGCTTTTTGCAGTTATACTTGGTTCGATACTTGCATTTTATTACATAGTTCGCGCTCATACACTTAAAGATAATTTTAGCCGTTTCGTAGGATTTGGATTTCTTGTAAGCGCGCTAATTGACTTGCTTCATGTTCTTGTGACATTTGCCTTTATCGATAATATGTCATTTCTGAAATATTTTATACCGCAGACCTGGTTTGCAGGCAGGATAGTCCTTAGTGCAATGCTAGTTATGGCGATCGCAAAATATTCAGAGTTTGCAGGCGAGGGAAGAGACAAAACTGAAAGGTTTTCAACAGAAGAAATAAGTTCTGATAAAAGAAAGATAGACGGCGAAGATGAAGAGAACAGGGACCGCATTTATGAGGCTAAAGATAAAAAGGGTTTATCTCTTGCATCTTATAGTTCGAACAAGACTTTTATCGTCTCCTTGGCATTTCTCTCGGTATTAGCTGGAGCCGTGTCGATAAGTTCGCTATATTTTATATTGCCATATTCGGTAATTGATAATTTTCCTATACATAGACCGTATGAAATTCCTCCACTTATCATGTTCATAATAGCATTGGTCCTATTCTACAAGAATCAATTGTACAAGAAGACTGATGTATTCTACAAAGGGATATTAGCTTACCTTATAATTGATATTTATTCACAAATAATAATGTCATATTCTGCTAACTCATTTGACACAGCCCACATGGTAGCTCATGTATTAAAGGACGCTGGATACTTTGTTAATATAATCGCGCTGGCATTATCTAGCATTCAATATAGCCTTAGTCTTAGGGAAAGTAACAAGAGTCTAATTGAAAGCTACATAAAGCTAAGGGAGAAAGAACAGGAACTTTCAACGCAGTACGGAAAATTGAAAGAATCTGAAAAAATGAAGGATGAATTTATTAATACGGCGGCACACGAGCTAAGGACGCCCATTCAACCCATCATAGGGCTAACAGATACTATTAGATTCCAAATAATCTCATTATATGGTAAAGATATGTATAATGAACATGAATCTCAACCAGATGTCAATACTAAGCTATCAGAACAAAAAATATTAACTTTTCTTGGTGTAATCACCAGAAATGCTAGGAGGCTAAAACTGCTTGCGGATAACATCCTAGATGTGACGAAAATTGAAAGTCATTCCCTTAAGCTTAACAAGGAACAATTTGACATAAGGAAGCTAATTCAAGATACGGTGGAAGAAGAGATTACCAATATAAGGGATATAATTGAAACTAGAATCAGGATTGAAATTGTCTATATGATAGATGGTAAGGAGATAGATCATACTACCTGTACCATAAAAGACTCATTCTCTGAAATTGATTTACATGTAATGGAAAATGTTAATAATAATGCTCGTCTTAGCCCTAGTACTGTTACTGAATCATTTTTGGTCGAAGCTGACAGTACTAAAATTTCTCAAGTCATGTGCAATTTACTTAGTAACGCATTCAGAGCTATTAGATCAAAAAGTAAACTTAAAGAGGGTATATTAGTTATTCTCATCAAGAAAAATAATAAAATGCAGAAGGAAAGAGTAGAATTAAACAAAGTAACCCTCAATAACAATCATATTCATAATCTTGGTCGGGTTGCTGAAATTATAGTCAGCATACATGATAATGGTGATGGAATATCCCCCCAAATACTCCCAAATATATTTGGAAAGTTCGTATCTGGTGCTAGTTTGGGTACTGGTCTAGGTCTTTACATATCTAAAAATATAATAGAGGCTCATGGTGGAAGAATGTGGGTTAGTAACAATGACTCAGAAATTGGGACTGCGAAGCCTGATGGGGCTACATTTTGCTTTAGTTTGCCAATGCTGCAAACAGATAGTGCATTGGCAAAAAGGATATGATCTATAAACTTCAATTATAGTATTTCTGTTAATTTATTATTCAGTTGCTCATACTCATGGCCAGATTTTTTCTTTTTCTGTTCGTCTTTCTAATGAAAATGTTCACGTTAAAGGATAATTAATTAGATTCGACTGGATTGTTTTTATTCGTTTTGTCTGAATAGCTGCAATAGAACATCTATTTGTTCCTCACTTTTAGAATTAGTAATCCTATGATATGAAATCCTAATTATTTTTTCTAATGGTTGCTTGCCGTTTTTGCTTGCTGCATGCGTTTTGAATAATGTGGTTATTTTAAGATCTCTGCAGTCATCAATCACTAATGCTGTTTTAAATTTTTTTCACGGCCACAATGGGTCAAGTTAATTACTCTCTTTACATGTCCATCCCTGGCGACATTGCAGGTTTTTTATGCATTGTAGCGTTATCTTTATCAAGTGGTACTGTCGAGTACTCATTTCTAATCTTATCTTGTGGCATAACCATACTTTTCTCTTTAGTCGTCTGCATTTTCTTGTTCATATCCATCATCGTATCATAAATTGTTATTAATCCAAGACAACTTGCAACTCCTAAAATAATTAGAGCTATTCCGGCTGCTTTTGCAATCAATATTCCTTTAGACCACATTTTCTCCCCAAAGATTATTAGTGCGAATAGAGCCATCCAAGTCAGGCTCATCCATCCAAGGGCTATCATGATTAGAAAATACGGCCAGCAACAGCCGAGGCAATAAATTCCATGATATGCACCCATCTTGATCGCCCCGGCAGTACCATTGCTCCACCTTCTCATAAAGAAACTCAATGGAGATTCGCAATAGCCTATGCATTTGTTCTTCAAAGGGGTAAATTGATATACCCCAGAGATAATCAGTATGCTGCCAAATATTATTCCAAAATGTCTATTTTCCAGAGTGCTTGTAATGCTATTCATAGGTACAGACCAGCCTAGCAATAGGCCCAACCCTGTTAGAGTCCAAATTAAAAGATACATTCCGACAAAAACAATAATTTTCAGAATATGTATGAATCGACGGTCTGTGATTACTGTAGTAGACGAACCTGAGCCTTTATTGGTAATAAGTTTGGTATAAAGAAGAACCATTGGAACTATGGCTGGAAACATCATAGCAGCCATGCCAGCTGTCCAGCTTATAGTGAATAATGAAATAAGTAATGGATTGTAACTAGTCATAAGACTCATCATATCTGGCTGTATGGAAGACAAAATCCAAGAAAATCCTGCCGTAAAGAGAAGTGAAATAATAATTATTTTTTGAAGATTATTCACAGTCTATCAATATGTATTAAATTGATGTTTAAAATAAACGAGATAAAGATTTTAGGGACCGCTCCAATCGAAGGGAATGTACTTGCTTGACTTGCCACTTCTCTTCCATTTGAAGCCCATACCATCAGCTTCATCATTTACGGCTATTCCCCATGTAGCTACAACGCCTGGTCCTACT
Source organism: uncultured Nitrososphaerales archaeon (assembly GCA_963703885.1). Classification (GTDB taxonomy): domain Archaea; phylum Thermoproteota; class Nitrososphaeria; order Nitrososphaerales; family Nitrososphaeraceae; genus TA-21. The sequence goes on along the minus strand of CAVPGE010000032.1, from coordinate 26,919 downwards.
TCGCTCCCAGGAGGGTTGATAGTTTGAACTCGTTTACCAGGAGGAGTCATAGGCCCAGTTAAGGCCTCTCCTCTGGCAGTTACTTTTCCTGGTATTTCGGCACTCCAATAAGATAAATCATCAGCAACCTCAAATTTAATAGGAGCAAAATCAATTCCCCGTATATCTCCAATAAGCTTTGCAAGTTCTGCCATAAAGCCACCGGCCTTTCCGCTGAAAATCATTTCTAATGCCTCGCGTTGTTTTTCATTTGCTCGCTCATCAAAGTAAAACCCCAGAGTTATCTTAGTTTCACCTGCCCAGATATTACCTTTAAATGCTCCAAGGGCCACTGCATTCAGACCGTCAAGTGATGTTTCACCATAATTTCCATTTCTTATATGGTATGCGAGTATACCATCACAATCTCCAAATGTGGGAGATTGAGCAAATTCACATGGACATGGAATATTACATTTGCATACGTCAAACCAGTCTCCTTTAGCCTTCCAGTTTGGAATACTAGTTGTCATATTACTAGCTATAACTTGTATTATTTTAGGATTATCACTAGTAAAAAAATGAAAACGAAATTATCCGTTGATCCCGATCGTGTAAACCCATAACATTACCTCCGGAACCCTAATTTTGGGTGGTTACAAGTTTTCCTTCTGATGTGTATTTTGTAATTCTCTGTGTAGCGGCTTGAATTTCAGGAGATGGAGCTTTAATGTTGGCTCCGTCTGTTGTTGGTTCTGGTTTTTCTTCTTCCAGCTCATCTTCTTTCAGATCCAAGACCTCATTCTGGTCCAACTTGTGAATTGATTCATATAAATTACCTAATGTGACTGTTGAGTAGTTTAGTTCGGTCAAACAACTTTTTTGCAGCTCAGGTTTGTCTTTATTTTCATCTATTAATCTCCACAAGTTCTTTTGGATCAATCTTATTTCTTCTACCCTTTTAAAATATTCACGACGATAAGCAGATTTATCTCGTTGTAGATGTTTCAAATTCGTTCCTAGTTCCCTTTTCAGCTCGCCTCTAATGCGGTTATGGTCATGAGCCATAACGTCTACTCCAAGCTTGTTCTTAATGTAAGACAGAGTTTCTTCAAGAGTATATCTTTTAATAATACATTCTAGAACAATGTCTTTGATGTGTTCCTTTTGTTCTTCGGCCAAGTATCTATACCTTACAGTTTTCTGTATATGTTATTATTATATATAAGCAGTATGTTTTACTTTCATGAATTCAAACTATTATGCTCTATAATAGTTGTTGACTCGAATGATTACAATAATTGTATTTTTACACAGAACGATGATATGCCAATACCTAGATATTTGCATTGACTCACATTCCTTCCAAGCATGAGCAAGTTGTCAACCAAACTAAGTTTTCACAATCAGTTTACTACAAATACCCACGCCTAAAGAGATGTTTGTTTAATCATTCGTAAATTGAGGACAATTACATACCTTGCAAGAATTAGGCAAATGTTTGTCTGAAAAATCATAATGTTCACCCTTTGAATGGTTACATATTATACATGTAAAGTCATTCATAAAAATAAGACGTACTAATGTGTCTAATTAAGTAATTGATTCCTGACAGTTTATTATGTTATTTGATTTGAAAATCTGGCCCATAAAATAAATAACTTTTATTTTTATGATTCTATCAAATGAGACGGGAAATCTTTCTACAAAATTTGAAAAGACGACGTTATATCTAGCACGATAGATTATTGTGAAACACAATTTTCCTCATAACAATCTAAAAGAAATGCCATTTAATCCGTTAATTTATTTATGTTATGTAAGAAGTATTATCTTGTGAGCCAAATGCATATAATAATCCATCTCTACCTCCTATAAAGAGCATATTACTGGCTATACATGGAGAAGAATCTATTATATTCATAGTTGGAAATTTCCATGTTTGGATACCTGTGCAGATATCGACTCCATAGATATGTGAATCTAGTGAGCCAAAAAATAATACTCTGTTATTTTCAGTTATAGCAGGCGAGGACCAGATCCTATCACCAGTCTCAAATTCCCATACTTTTGAACCATTAGTACAATCAAGACAGTAGATTTTTTTATCTGATGATGCAAAGAATACCATATCTTTCAGGATTGCAGCGGAGCTTAAGACGGGCTTTGTAATCTGCTTACCCCATTTTATCAATCCATCAAACTGATTCAAGCAGTATATTGCACCATTGTGAGTTCCTATGAATAGAAGGTTGTTGTCATCGGATAAACAGGGCGATGAAGACCTTACTTTACCATTCAATTTTGTTTTCCATTGTAATTTGCCATCTAGATTTAAGCAATACAGAAAACCGTCATCACAGCCTACAAATATCTGATCTCCATTAAAAGAAGGAGAGGACCAAATCTCTCCCTGAGTTTCAAATGTCCATTTTGAGTTACCATTATTAATATCTATTGCGAATAGGATTTTATTCATAGATCCAATAATTATCATTTCTTGTGCTACACAGGGAGACGAAAAAACATCACCATCAATATCAAAGACCCATACCTCTTCACCAGTTTTGGCATTTAGAGCAAAAACCAAATTTTTTCCAAGAAATCCCTTTGTCTCTTTAACCCATGAATCAAATGTTGCAGCTATCAACAAATCCTTTTGAAGTAATGGTGAAGATACTATCGGACTACCTATGTTTGAATGCCATTTTATTTGTCTTTGGTGTTTCTGCAAAGCATAAATTCTTCCTGTGATAGTTGCAGTGTAAATAGTGTTATTATCAAATACAGGCGAGGCGACCATAGGACCCAATTCTATTATCCATTGAAGTGATGGTTTTCTAGATACGCTGGAAGATGAAAGTCCTGTTCGCATTGAATTTCCTCTAAACATTTTCCAAGAATGTTCCGAGCTCAATAGGAATTGTTTGCATAAATCAAGTTATAATACATATTGAATGTATTGACTGGGTTACACATTCAATGCGGTACAGTTATCGGGCTCAGTGGGACTGATAATGCCAGAATTACGAATCGTGAACTCAATATCGAATTTAGGAAGGAAGCAACAACTTTTTTTAAACATCTACTAACAGGTTTATTCTTATATTATTATGAAATACAATACTACTATATCCAAAAATATAAAGACAATGTATGAATATTCAACCGATAGTTGCTTTATGGCAAGATCGTGACTCTGTGATAATGGATAAAAAAATAACAGAAGATGAAACAAAACAAACACCGCCAAAAAGAAGATTCCTGGTAGGAGTGAACAATGCCTGGTTTTGTGATAGGTATGCAAATGACATAGGCTATAACCAATATTCAGATGGAAGGTTATGGCATGTTCCATACACTGATGATATTTCCCATATCGACTTCAGTAAATCTGATCCAAATCCACCGCGACCATTAATCTCAGAGACCCCTGAATTACTAGAACATTATTTCCGAAGTACTTCTGGTCTAGATATTGTAAGGGTATGGCTTTTCGAAAGATTGGAAGGTTTATGTTTTGACGAAAATCAGAATGTCATAGGCATTGACAATGAATTTCTTATCAACCTCAAAAAGATTCTGGATACTGCAGAATCATACAATGTAAAAGTATATTTTTGTCTGTTTGATTCTTGGGCTGTCAAATATGATCCTCCAAGCGAATTGCCAAAATCTCGCATACCCTCCTATAGGGTATGGAATTCTACAGTAACTCAAATTATGAAATCGATAATAGAATACCCTGAATGGTTTATTAACAATGTTTTAAATCCACTAGTAGAAAAATTAAGAGACCACCCTGCTATATATGGAATAGATATTATGAATGAACCAGAAGGCATGTTTAAATTTAACAAAATAGTTTCAGAATCTTCAATGCGCAATTATATTAGGTCATGCAGTATAGCAATCAAACAGCGAATAAAGACAAGTGTTGGTTGTATGAGGGCAAAAACAGCTAAAAGTTATAGTTCACTACCTATCGATTTCTGTGATATTCACCTGTATAACAAAAGAGCACGGGTAGAGCGATACGTTAGCAATAAATACAATAATAAAACTTGCATTGTTGGCGAATGTGGTTATCCAGTCAACTTAGATTTTTACGGTAGAAGTAATAATGAAGTCAAAACGGCTCAGAAATTCTTGACCAAATCTTTTCAAAATGGGTATTCTGCCTGCCTTGTCTGGGACCATGACTTTACTAGTAAAGAAAATAAAAGAAGGCTAACAGAATGGCTTAAAGAAGCTGTACGAACAAAAAATTATACTGAATAGGATAACATCGTATCCCAAAAGTCCCCTCAAGTCAAAATTCTGTATTGACAGCAATCAAGACCTAAGTCTTGTGTGATATCGGCGATCCTTGAAATGAAAAGTGAGATGTTATAGTTAATGGCAATCGATTGGTATAGTTAGTGGCGAAATTCCATTGGACTGGATGTGTAATTATTATATTATATCGGTCATCTTCCAGAATTGAGGGAGCCATCAGACTTCTCTCTAACTTTAAATAGTTCGCGAATGCTGGTTCTCCTAGATAATGAGAAATCTGATAGAAAAGGATCTGCTTATTCGTTATTTTCCCGTTCTCGTAGTTTGTTTTGTGATTGGATACTGTTTAGCTTATTCTTATTCTCCTTCTTTTGCACAAGAATTGGCATTCAATGATACTACTAATAGTATCGATGTAGTTAGTGACCCTAGCGACCCAAATGTAACATGTGATCAGAATACTACTTTTAGCTGTACATCCATATTAACACCATCACCACTTGTTTCGAATCTTCAAGATGAGCAACAGTTTCAACAAGAACAACAACTAGAGCAACAACCAGATGGGATACTGCCCGGTCAAGAAACAGGTTTAATGGAACAACCACTAGGACAATTCGTAGCCCCTGATCAGCCGGTACCGTCACAGGATGGAGTAATCGGCGCGCCAACACCCTCGGCTGCTCCCACTAATATTAACTTAAATGACACGGATAAAGACGATCTTCTTGATGTCTGGGAGACTACTGGAATGGATTTGGACAACAATGGCGTGGTTGAGCTTGACTTAAAAAAACTAGGTGCCGATCCTATGCATAAAGATCTTTTTGTAGAAGTGGATTTTATGCAGCTTCACAAACCATTCAATCAATCAATTACCCATATAGTAAATAATTTTTCTCGTGCACCAGTAAGTAATCCTGACGGAACAGATGGAATAAGACTTCATGTTGAAGTTGATGAGGAGATACCCCATCAAAACGATACAGATAAAACAGCCATATTTTTGTTTAAGGCTAGCAATTTCGGTACTAGCGCACAGAGAGCGGATCCTGCCACTATCCTAGCAAAGTCTTTAGTATATCATTACGCACTTTTTGCCCACAATCAACCAGGTACTGAATCATCAGGTCAATCTAATGGGATTAACAGTATGGAGTTCATTACCACCCTAGGCGCAAGAGCGAGTTTCTTGGATCCAGTGACCAAACATCCTGTAGGTTCACCAGACTTTCAGGAAGGGACATTTATGCATGAACTTGGGCACAACCTCGGACTTAATCACGGGGGTAACGATATCATCAACTGCAAACCTAATTATCTAAGTGTCATGTCACATGTTAGACAAATGTCGATTTTTTTGGGAACACGGCCTCTTGATTACTCCCGATCAATCCTATTTCAACTAGATGAAAGAGCTCTTGATGAAAATAACGGAATTAGCACTAGTACACCACCAGGATTATTTACGGTCTACGGTCCTCCACCACCAAACAATGGTGTAATAAACAAAACCGGTATACCCTTAGATTGGAATCGAGATGGAGACACTGTGGACGTTGTTCCTGCAGATATTAATTTCATTAGGAACGTACCAGACTGCAATCCTAATGCTGGGGGTAATAACAGTACTAGCCAGGTGTTGAATGGGTTTGATGATTGGAATCAGCAAGGTGTGGGTTTGATATTTTCTCAACCAGCAAGAGACCTGAGGCAATTCCTGAGTACCATATCAAACACCGTATCTAACATTGCCCCTGCTTCAATAATTCAGAATACGTTTGGTGTTGATATTACGAATGCGTCCAGCGCAGCATTAGCTTCAGACAAGATACTCGAGTTATCTAAAGCGATCAAGACGGCTCCAGAAGAGATGCCACCTGAACTTACCATGGAAGATGTTAGGCAAAGTCGTCCCTCCCATCTTGAAAGCTTGAATCAACTCATTAATTTGCTGCCAGATTCTGCTTTCCGTTCGGGCACTACTCCTACGCCCCCACAACCGGTGGTAGCATGTGATCCGTCATCGCCGTTATTACTACTTGATTCAAGTGGGGATAAAGTTGCGGAATTACAAACACATTTGACTACACTTGGTTATGGAGGTCTCCTTGGCCCAGGAGGTATTGATGGCATATTTGGACCTTTCACCGAGAGCGCGGTAAGACAATATCAAACAGACCATCAGCTATTGATAGATGGTAAAGTCGGTCCTGAAACATGGACATCTATTTGCTCTTCAATAAGTTCACAACAACAAGCCCCTGTCAGTCAAATAGGCGACCCTAGAACATTACTACTGGGCATGACTGATCCTGAAGCCAGTGATTTGGCTAGACTGCTCTTATCAGATAGATTAGATGAATCTGTGAATCTGCTTCTTCAATTAAGGTCACTAACCGATGGTTCTGTAGGGGACAATGCGGAAAATGATCTGATTGTATCTCCTGAAGCCCAGCATCAATTCTTATTTATCCTTGACAATGCCATAGTGGCAATTGAGAAACAGGGACCCGGCTACGATGAACAAGGTAATTTCCGATCATCTCTACCTGCAAGTTCTACAATTTTTACCGAACAAGAACAGCCGGTTGGATGAATTTATCACATTGCATGCATTGATACCTAAATAATTGAAGTCCTAGGTCATATAATTAAATCTTTTAATTTTAGGCGAATTCAGGGGTTTAGCCGGATTTTATAAGTGATTGGATGTGCATTTTGACAAATCCTTTAATAATAATAATTAAGCTTAAATAATTGACTTTAAAATATTTTACTATGCCAAGAATGATTCATTTTGAAATGGTGGCAGATAACCCGGAAAGAGCAATGAAATTCTACAAGCAGGTTTTTGGTTGGGAGTTCAGTAAGTGGGATGGTCCTCAAGACTACTGGCTTGTAAAAACGGGAGAAGATAGCCAGCCGGGCATAAACGGCGGACTTGCTCCTAAATCGAACCGTGAGAGTGGTAATCCAGGTGGCAGAGTTACGAATACAATTGATGTGTCTTCGGTAGATGAATTCTCTAACAAAATTTCTACAGAAGGTGGCAAAGTTTTAAGCCCTAAAATGCCTATTCCAGGAATTGGATATTTAGCCATATGTCAAGATACCGAGGGAATTACCTTTGGTATTATCCAGCATGATCGAAATGCCAAATAAATATATAATGAGTTAATGTACCGTGCACGCCTCTCTCTAGTATTGTAATAGAAAAATCAGCGATAAAACAATTTACTACTTGGGTATATCATATTATGGAATATTCGACTATATTGCCGGCATTAGCAAACAGACATAGTGGATAGGACTGACATGTTTCCATTTTAAATACTCACATGCTCTCGCCCTCTGGTGATCTACATCATGCCTATGAAATCAAAGAAATTCCCTAGTCTATACAGATTTTTTTCATTAATATTCTGCAACCTTATTCTGAATAGTAATACTGAATAGGAATTACTTTCCACTATTGACATTTTTCTCTCCTGTTCTTATACATAATACCAATAAAAAAGTGATATCGTATTGGTTCGATGGAAACAGTGTGAAATTTCATACGAGAATTAATACTGCCCTCACGACTAGATACAGGATTTGCAAGTCTACTTTATAGGAATTTAATGTAATCAATAATTTGCGAATTAGTTTTTTTTGTGAGTATTAGTTATTTTATCTCATTGTAAAAACTAATATCCAGCAACCCTTATAAAACATAATACTGATTTACAGAGACATAATTGAGATCTAAATTCTTGGAATCAAAAATAACTTTACTCACAGCAATTTTGCTAGGTGTCATGATTACTTCTAATTTTGTTACATATCAGCATTCTTTGGCACCCTCCCTGGACAATTCAACAAAGTCTATATCTTCGCATATGTCCATGATGCCTAATGCTAGTCTAAGCCCTCAAAACGTTACTGCATCACTTGGCGATCTTATCCTAGTCTCTTTTACTTCAAGCGCGGGGATGAGGATACCTGAACCCAATATGCCGATTATGGAAGTCTCATGGGCAGGAGCGGGAATTTTTAGAGGGGTTACAAATGTTTCAGATTTTGGCACTGTCTGGGTAGAATTTGGCACTGACGGCATATCTAGAAGTCATGGACAGGGCATAATTATGGACCCCAGGGGTGAGGTGGCGACTTATACCGTTCAAGCTATAGGTACCATGGGAAAAGATGGGTATCATCGAAATCATGGTACAGTGTTCTTTAATGCCTCTTCAGGAGGAGAATTTGCTTCACTCTCAAAGACTGTGGGAGTGTTTGCCGACCAAATAGATCAGAAGGGTAATGCAGTAACTAAGATTTGGGAGCTGAAGTAAAAAATAGGTCAAAAAATCAAGTTTTGAAATAAGTTCTGAAATTGATATTTGAACTAAATTCTGGAAGTAATAATTTCAACGCGTAGAAACAAAGTGTAGGAAGAATGCAATAACGATACTAATTTAGGATGGATCGTAGTAAAGGCATTTTATAACTAATGAAAATAATATTGGTTATCTGACTAATTTGATCAAGCAAAATTAGTTACAGAATTGCCTACTAAATTCTATCTCTATATAGAATGGTTTAGGCCATTGATATTCTGGTCTTTAAGTTTATTTACATGATAACAATCCTTTAAAAAGGACACCTGTGTCTAGTCGGCGCAATGTTGAATTTCACAATAATTCTACGGTGACGGATATATTACCAATCCTAATCCAATTTGTAGATCTGGCAGGAATATAATGTGAAGAAATATTGTATTGATATGTGTAAAAGCTAGAAATGAGATTTGGACACTGGGCTATATCTATGGATTCACTGAATTTGCATATGACTGAACAAAAATAGATATCTCCTAACTGGATCATTATTATTTGCTGTATTCATCATGACGCCGCACCCAGAACTGACGGAATTCATGATCCTCTTCGTCTCGTCCTTTGGGTACTAGATCGAGGTAGTGATATGCCACATTCAACATATCTATGCCACGCGCATAAGCTGAATAGGTATGGAACACTTGAGATGCAGGATCTTTGTAAAATACACTTACTCCCTCTCGCTCTGGACTGTTCGTGTCTTGCAAATTATAATTATAAAAGGCTTCCTTCTTGTCCAACTCCTCTGGTGTAAATGACACATCAAAATCGAAATTGAAATCGGAATCATAAGACGATACCCACTTAAAATCCCAGCCCATTCGTCGTTCGTACTCGGCCAATTTGCTATACGGAGCCCTAGAGGCAACGATCATTGTAACGTCACGTTGGTTCAGATGCACAATTATATCATTGAAATTGTCTGCCCAAAAGGAGCAGTGTGGACATCCTGCATCCCAGCTTGGATCAAACATAAAATGATAAACTATCAATTGGCTTCTTCCGTCAAACAGATCTGTCAGTGTTTCTTTACCATTTGGCCCCTCAAATAGATATTCTTTGTTAACAGCCTTCCACGGCAATTCACGCCGTTGCTGGTTTAGCTGATCACGCAATACTGTAAACTCTTTTTCCTTTATGAGTAGAGATTTGCGTGCCTCTACCCAATCGTTCTCCGAAACAATTTTGTGCCCTTCTAACGATTTAGTCATTGTTCCTCAGCCTCGATTTGTTCTCTTTATTTTCAACATATTCCTTTAACGATTTCAATTTATTATCATACATATCATCAAAAAATCGTACCAACTCTGATGTTGTCTTCCTATTTAATGAATAGTATCTATTTTTTCCCTGTTTATTTTCTGTTATCAAATCTGACTCTTTTAAGATACGAAGGTTTGTGGATACAGCAGGCAGAGTAAAGCTTAGCTCCTCGGCAATTTGAGTCGGTATCATATCTTTATTTTTGAGCAATAACATTATCTGTCTTCTATTATCATCTGATAGCGCTTTCCATGGCGAACCCATATTAATAATATTCTATAATTGTAGAACTATATAAGTATTTAAATATAGCATAAGCGTAGGATATCCAGGTTCAATATGGATAAAAGACAAGATCAAAATATAGAGATAAGGAAAACGATAGTCATTGATGCTACACCCGAAGTAATTTTTAAGGCTATTACTAATCCAGAAGAGTTAACGCAATGGTTTCCAGACGAGGTAGTCTTTGAACCCCATATTGGAGGAAAAGTAACATTTGACTTTTCTGACAAAAAGTCAGGGAAAGAGGGCGAATGTCAAATACATGGAACTATTATAGAGTTTATTTCAAATAAAAAAATCTCTTATACTTGGGAGCATACAAATAGTTCATCTGAAAATTCAAAAACTATAGTAACCTGGGAACTTGAAAGAATCAAAGATGATGGAACAAGAGTAAATCTAAGACATACAGGATCTACTACAACTGAAATGGCTAAAGAACATGACGAAGGTTGGACTTATTTCTTGCCAGAACTTAGGAAATATTGTGAACGAAGGAAATAAGCTTTGCTTTTCGATTTATAAGCTTTATTATCGACTTTACATGTTTATCGTTCATTCCAGTATCAAAAATAAATCGATAATATTGTAATGAAAAACCAAACTTACCCGATAATAATCTAACAGCATTTAACATTTACATCTACTACCTTAAAATATAATTTCTATCCGGTTCGCAGCAGTCAAAACTATGAAGGTCAATTATTATCATTCTATAGAAACAATTTTAAACACAGCATCTTTTCAATCTTCAATTTTGACATTAAGAGGGGTAAGGAATGTGCTTGATTTGTGCCATTATTGCTATTATTTCAACGCATGGGTCTTAAAGTGACAACTTTATCCTAGGTTTGGTGGTAACCATGGAAAATTTGTGATCACAAAAATCTCTTATCTAGGATCTTATTAAATAGATATTTTTAAAACATGCTTTGCTTTTTCGCTGCCGAAAAATTCTAGCCACCTTAATCCATTCAAATTGCATAATATAATTGGGATTTTATGACAGATATAATTTCCATGTTTTATGAATGAATGAGATTTAAACGTGATGTATGTACCACCTAACCAGAAACTACTTTTATGGCAGTATCCCCACGAGTTTAAGACGCTGTTGACGGTATTTATAGGCATAGTTGTTCCAAACCTATACCAATATTCATCATTATTATAAGCTCTAAATCGAGTACTTAGTATATCGAGCATTCGGTAAATCTGGTCATAATTAACTGCTTCATCTGGATGATAAACAAGGCTATGGACATAATTTTCCTTTAATAGTATAAAATTATGTTAGCCAATATTGATACAAAATTAGTACAAGTTTATTATCTGCAGATAACATCATCATAGTGATGGTAATGAAGAGAATTGAAGCATTTATTGCATCTGAGAAGACTCCTTATGTGTTATCTGCTTTAGATGACTTGGGCCTTCAGGCCACGTTCTTTGATTCTAAAGGAATGGGAAAGGGCGAAAAATATACGGTAAGCTATGGTAAAGGATCAGGAACCCAAAAAATGGCATATTCTACTAGGAGCGTAGTAGTATCAATTGTTGATGAGAATAAGGTCAAAGAAGCAGTTTCTGTTATCAAAGAAGCAGCAACTACAGGAACAACCAGTGGAGGGATAGTAGTAGTCTCATCTGTTGATGACTTAATGATAATTTGAATATTGTAATAGGAAGACGTCAGATAATAATCCGAACATCAAAACTACATTCGGATTTTCAATTACTAATTCCTTTACGTTATCAAAAATATATTTGTCTATCTTAGCGTTATCCAACGATAATAACCTTGACTAGAAATCCTCTACTTAATTTATCTATATATCTTCTTAACGATGAATTAACTTAAGAATTTCGTAGATTATACTAAAATGGGTATCAACTTCTGCACTTACGAGCAAGAGATGTGAACTATCAACCGGTATTGTGAAGCGTTTGACCTTTTCATATTCAGCCATTGCAAATTTTCCTTTTCCAACACTACTTTCTATTGCATCCCGTAATTTCCATCTATTCCACGCCTGTAGAACCGATTCTTTAGTTTGGTCTGAAGACAGCAGACTTTTTATACCTTCACGTAGACCCCCATATTTGATTTCACCAGTCTTACCACATACGGCAGCGAAACGAATCTTTTGATCTAGATCAAAAATATCCTTACACAACTTGCCATAATCCATATGTGATTAATACAGCTACTAGCTATAAAACTTATTTCTGTTAGTTAATAAAGAGATGTTTTAAGTAATGATTAGAGGCGGTCTTCATCTATCAAAAGGCCCATCGAAAATTGGCGATATCAAAAGTATTGGAACATTAACAATTACAAAATACGCATATCAACACCCCAAGCTGTTATTCCATATTAGACTGATCAGCGAATCACTTATTGGAAGATAAGTACTCGTAAGATATTACTATTTGAGAAATACACCTTTAACAGTATCGCTTGGAAAAAATAAAATTCCCATACGACTAGAATATGTGGACCATTGATAGATAAGGCTTAGCCTTAAGCGTATCTCATAGATTTATTCGCAAAAATAGAAAAAAACATAACGAATTCTTTAAATGGTTAGTAGATAATTGGCTTGAGTATGGGGAGAATGATTAAGAGCAAAGATAGACTATTAAAATCTGATAATGTCGTATCAGGTGAAATAGTAGGATTCGAAGAAATAATTAATCCAAATCAAGGATTGATTAAAGTTAAGGTCAGACTCGTTCCCGAAATTATAGATATTATAATTACTAAAAAAGAACATCAAGAATGTGGCTTCCATTTTGGTGGACTTTGTAGGATACAAATCGATGAATCCCATATTGCATCTATTAGTTAGTAAAATATGTAACTTAACATATAAATCAAAAAGAAAATATGGTCCAATGAGATTACAGGAATTAGAAAACAGCTTGTATTTACATTGACGCTGCTAGTGCTGAATTTATTAGTAGCCTAAAAATAGCAATAGGAGAAAGAGACAACTAGAATTATATTGAAGAGAAAATTCAGCATTGTAAAAAATATAATCTGAAATTAGCAGATTAAATGACAGTAGTTCCAGTAGCCTTTAGTACAGAAGGAAAGAATATGATAATTCACACAACGGAATTATTGGGATACAAGAAGAGACCTTTGATTGGAATTAATTAAGTTTGAGAAATTAATTGTATCATAAAATGCTGCAGTATCTGATGATCAAGGTAGATTAGAAAAGGAAGCAACTAGTTATGATAATGTATTAGATGCATTCAGAATAGCACTCATACTTTAATATAAAAATAAAGAGAATCAATAGCCAATTATTATGACTCAAAGTTGACTATTATAACTTAATAATACACTTTAAACTCTGGAGATTACCTATTGCAATGAGAAGATTGATGACTGAGTGATTCAACATAGCAGGTGTAGGTTAGTCGATTTTCCTGCATCTGCTATTAACCATACTTTACCTAACAATGTATCAATATTATTAATAGCCTTGAGAGCATTTTCATAATATAAATCTCCCGTAAGATGCCGGATTACTAGGGTGATGTGATCGAGTACAACCTAACATCCCTGCCATTTATTATCTGTGAAAAATTGTTTGAATATTCTAACTGGTGGGTGACACTAGTTAATTTAGGTGTACGATATCTATATGGGCATCTCTTATTAGCGTCATCGTCCTAGTTATATTACACAAAGAATAATCCTTTACCAAATGTAGCAGGTGTGGATTGAAGGTTCATTTCCACATCTGCTATTAAATATTCTCACCCTAGATAATCATACTACCAGATAAATATCATCATTACATTCCCAATACTGGCCATAATCCAATCATCTATTCGAATGTTAGAACCTTGAAGTGGGTGTAGGGAAATTAGACTGCTCACTCTACACCTGCTATTATTTTCTTGATAGATAATCGGCTGTAATCTATTAATATTTCCTATGTTCTAAACATGTCTAGAAATCGGAAACCATTGTTAGTAGCGGGTGTGGGTGTTTAGATTCACTCTCTCACACCTGCTATTAAGATAATTCCCACATGGAAAATCGCATTACAAGATAAATATCATCACTTATGTCAGTTAATTCATTCATTCATTCATTCATTCATCAATCAATCAATCAATCAACCAGATGTCTAATGCATTAGTGGATGTGGGTTATTATCGACATTCTCACACATCTGCAAACAACAAAATCACTATTTAGCTTTTAATAGTATGGTCTACATTCTTGATTACTTTTCGAATTAATCGGATAAGTGATTCAATATACCTGGTGTGGGGTACTAGTCATAAATTGTCCTTACTCGTCTGCTAATAACTTAATTCGTTACTACCTTAATTCCTCGTTCCTTCGTCTTTCTTCTTCCATTTCCTTTTCGCTAACTTTATGCTTATGATTCTGTGCATGATTATAACAGTACCAGTTGCCACATCTAGGACACTGACTAGTTGGCTTTTCTTTGCAGCCTCCAATATCGCATCTCTCTCCCCTTTTTGAGGAGTCACTCCGTTCATCAGATGTCATCATAATACCTTTTGTCTTGATATCACTCATTAACTTTGCTGAACTGCCTCTTCACCCACATTTTTTTTAGCTAGTTTGAAATACAATTTTATTCTTACAAAACTAAGATAGTACTCTACTCAACTAGACTAAAACAACCTTTGTGATATTTAGGTCCAGTTAATTTAATACCGTATAAAGGGGATTAAATTTACATTAACAACACATAACAAGTCTTATAAAATTGAATTTCCTAGTTTCGAGAATTATATCAATAGTGAAAAAAACTCTACTTTTGAAACTTCCATAAATTTGGATGCAACTAACAGTACAATTAGTCTTAATAAAGGAGATGTTATTGACGTTCACCCCGATTTCAAATTGGATATAGCAGCTACATCACTGTATCTTTATTTCAAGGTACCGAGGTTATGATAACTGACGGTGGTAATAATATTCAATTTGATTGGAAGGTGATTGCAATCTTGAAGTTGGATAATTATACTCTGATATACTTTTCAAATAAAAATACCCAGATATTAAGACTGGAAACTATATAATGAAATACTATTTAATCATGTGGAAAATCTCATATTATACGCATACAATCATCGTAAATTAATTTTTTGTCTATCTTTTTATAATTCAAAGCCTTTAGTTTATGAGCTACCTTATGTAAGCAAGGTTCGTAAATACTCTTACGGAAATATTCTGTGAGTGTTGAAAATCAGTATCGTTTTAGATAGGATGCATGATATAAAACACTGGTGTATATAGTCTTCTATTAAGGACAGAAAATTTTTACTATTTTACTTTCAAATCATAGGAAATTTCTGATGAATGATCGTTCGGACCAGTCCCAGTTACGCCCACATTATAGGAAATTGTATGATCTCCTGGTGGCAATGGCTTTAGAAAAGCAAACCAGCCATGTGCACCTGATCGCCATGTTCCTGTATTCTGATCAGGAAAATGGGTATCCTCAGGTATAGTTATGTTGAAACCTTTTGAGTAAAGTTCAGTGACATTATTCATTGCATTAATCTTATAATCTAACGATCCTCCTCTCATTGACGACACAACATCAAGTTTGGCCACTGGCTTTCCATCAACCTTTACTAGAGATGTTATCGCTCCAAGATCTAGAATTTCTCTAGCCGCTTTTGATAGTTGTGCGTATGAATAACTATCATATTGCGGAAGAGAATCTTCCTGGAATGCAGTCCAAAGCGGGATCATAATGCCCTGAGTAGATGAAATTTCACATACTTGATGGGGCTTCCCTGAAACGATAGTATCCATTAGGGCCACCATTGGACCCATATCATGTATTAAGCATCCCTCGGGTTTTGGCGTGGCTTCATCTATGGTAGGAGTAACCCACCAAGTCCACCATTTTGACATCCAAACATCTAATGGGGTGCCGAATGGAGCTTCATCTTTTGAATAGAAATCAACGGCGTAAGCACTCGAAAATCCTATTAAGATGAGAATAGTGGGTATGACTAGAGTAATTAAAAGAGAAATAGCAGAAAATCGACCTTTACTCCTAGCATTCCAAATATTAGACATGCAATTAATAATAAATAACGGGTTGATATCATTTTCTATCGGGTTCTTGAAAGTGGATATGGAAGTTGGTTTTCAGCATCGTGTGGATCCAGTGTGTTTAATAATATTATGAGAAGCTTTTCGCTTAATGCGAGCAGAACTTCACTTGTTTATATTTTAATTTTTACTGCCGTAGCTGCTATAGATTTAACGATTGTTTATTATGTGAGTTATAGTGGGATAGAACTCCCTACTTCGGCGTATATTTCATTATTTGTTATATTTTGCTTGATATTTGCAATCTCTTCTATAAAATTGCTAAAGACTGTAAAAGAAACAATTGCCAAGTCAAATGGCCTGCCATCAAGATTAAGATATTATCATGTTATCATATATGCAAGTCAAAGTGTCATGGTGGCAATCATGGCTGGGATAATTCTTCAAATGGGTTATCTAAATAAATACAACCTTGTATTTTTGCAAATTTCCACTTACCTATGTCATATATCAGCATCATTATTTCTTATAATTCTAATTTCAATGTTCATTAGATGGCTTAAGTCCAGAAAAAACTACGTTATGTTACTCTATGTAATATCCTTTATACTCATTTTGTGCAATATCATAGTTTCTATGATATACCTAGAATATCAATACTCCTTTACTAATTCAGCCTTTAGAAGACCATACCCTATTAATTCCTATGTAATAAATCAGTCAATTACGCAATTGGGTGAATCCCTAGCGACGCTATATGATTTACTATCTATTTCGTCTTTTTCTGTTATTTGGTTAGCTACCTTTACACTACTGAAGCAATATCGCTATAAAATTGGTAAAGTAAAATTCTTTACATTATTAATTATACCGTTGATATACTATCTATTCCCTTTTCAAAGCTACTTTGGCAATATGTTTTCTGATCTAGTGATGGCTTCGCCAGTCGCTTTTGGCATGATATATGTTCTTATTTTCAGTGCCACAAAACAAGTCGGTGCGTTGTTATTTAGTCTAGCTTTTTGGACTGCTTCAAGACTTGTAGTAAAGGATCTTGTTAGTAAATCTCTTTTGATTTCTGCTATTGGTATGGCAATGTTATTTGGTTCGATTGATATAACCGCCTTGCAATATAGGCTCTATCCTCCTTTCGGATTAGTAACAATGGCATTCATGCCGCTAGGTTCATACATGTTATTGATTGGGATATTTACATCAGCAACTGGAGTATCTAGAGACGCCAAGCTACGGAGGGAATTCTATAAATCTGTAGAGAGTCGACTTAGTTTATTGAAGGTCATGGGAGTAACAGAAATGGAAAACCAACTTTTAAAAGAATACAAACAGAGAATGAACCATTATAAATCATTGGAAAAATATGAATATCCACAATTAGAACAGAAAGATGTTAAATATATGATTCACGACGTTATCTCAGAACTCCAGTCCAGAGAAAATGCCACTAAAAAGTTTAATATTAAATAAAAACATGTTATTTGATTGGAATAAAAGCACATTAGCACATCTGGCTTGGAGAGATTCATACAGTAAAAAAATAGCAATTAAATGTTACTAAAGAACATGGAGAGAGATATTTCTACATTACTACAACTATCGAGGTTTTCTTGAATTAGGATCGAGAGATGCAATTTCCTGAACTCAATACGTAATCTAAATCAAAATAATATAATAATTTGAATTAGTTAAAATACAGATGTTACCATTATAAGTGCCATATTGTATTCCTTGTATTCAAGTATGTGTCATTAATGTTCATTTTGGTACTGTTTGTATTCTCACACACAGACTTAGCTATCAGAAAAATATTTTACTTTTGTAGTATTCCATCTCATGACTGATTTGTGTTTCCCAATGAAAACCAATGAAAATGCGTTCAAAATACTTAATTATTGTACTACACTAATACAGTTGTAAATTGGAGATAGAGCAAAGAAAAACTATAATCAATTTGTACAATTCCGGTATTAACCCAGAAATGATATCTCTTGAATTGGACGTGAGCCAAGAAGAAGTTATGAGTATTATTCAATCCGAGATTACCGAAGAGGGAAAAAGGAGAGACAATGTAGAAAAACTATCTGATGTACCATTATTAAGTCGATTATATCTTGAAGCAATAGTAAATATCGATCTGGCTATCAACCACGCTCAATCTACAATGTGGAAGGCCTTGAAAGTCAAGTCAGAATTTAGTATTTCATCAGAAGAATCAGATAAAATTCTAGAACCTTATGCTGAATCTAAAGTTACTCTTGTTATTCTAAATATTGATCTTGTTGAATCCACAAATTTATCAATGATTCTTCCTGTAGACAAATTTGGGACAATCATTAGAACATTTGCACAGGAAATGTCATTGTTAATATCATCTTACGGCGGTTATGTTCTGAAGTACGTTGGGGACGCAGTTTTAGCTTTCTTTATAGCAGGTTCCTCTCCGAACACAAAAGACCATATCTACATGCCATGTATGAATGCAATAAGTTGTGCATGTTCGATGATTCGAGTAGTAAGAGAGGGTATTAATCCAATACTTCAGCAATCCGATTACCCCGAACTGAAAGTAAGAATTGGGATCGATGTTGGAGAGAACGTTGTAGTACAGTATGGATGGGATACCTATAAACAGGATGAAAAAATTGTACTGAAAAAACCGCATCTTGATATTCTAGGTTATACCATCAGCATTGCCTCTAAAATTACTTCAATTGCAAAGCCAGATCATATTGTAATTGGTCAATTGGTATACGATGTATTGGAGGAAGAACAACAACGTACTTTTAGTAAATTATCAATTACTCCAGAATTATGGAGCTATGTTAGCAGCAATACAGGTAAAATCTATAATTTGTACACCAGCATGCATGAAATTGAACACCATTGATAGATCTTACAACTTTACTATATAAAATAATAAACTCAATATTATATCTAATAATATTTTTTAGATGCAAATTTCAAAAGCACAAATTCGATCCTTTCTTCTTTTCATTACAAATAGACTGCATCTAATATCAAATGTGAATCCTTTAATACCTATAGCATCAAAAAGTCCGCCTAATCTTCCGAAATATATTTTCTTGGCGTAAGGTGATCTAAGGGAATATACAAATAGAACGTTTGGCTCAACGTCTGTTCACAATTGTTCTTCCAATTCTGTTAATCTTGAGATCGTACCTACCAATTCCAAGAGAACTGATAGGAGTTCGGTTCTATGGGCGTGGGAGGTAATTTGCTTGCAATAAATATTTCCAACTTTATTTCGTAAACTAAAATTATTATTTATGTCCTCTAGTAGATAGAATAAGAAACAGGCACACTATAAAGAAAGGAGAGTAAAGTGTTCCTATTATACTGGAAATTACAAATTGAAAGAGTATATGTTTAAGCTGCTTTGCGTTGGAAGAATTGCTATATTTGTAAGTATGAATCCGACAGCTGAAATTATTAAAGTTAAGGCAAATATTGATGCAATCATTTTCGTTTTGCCTTCCCTCTGATTGGCAATAATACCAATCAAATCCTTCAAAGACTCGTATAAGATATGGATATTCATTATTTTATATCTACAGAGAGACATGACCATCCATGAGTTGAAGAATATAGAAAAAATTGCCGAGAACATGACGATAACAGTCCCGGCAGGAATGCTGGTTATTATATCATTATAGCTTTTTAGTTTTACCGTGTATAGTGAAAATCGATCCGAATCTTTTACATAGCTTTTGCGAATATCACCCTCAAAACTGCCTATCTGTATTATAATTAATGCATAAAGTGAATAAATTAGAAATGTAACGAAAATTTCTATTAGATAGCGCAAATTATTAATTCTGAGTCTTTTTTTTAATATGATACTTCTTACAATAACCAGTTGGAAATACGTAATGATGAACGCTGCAAAAAATAAACCTAGGACAAGTATATTCGCAACAGGAAAATAATTCTGATTATTATTATTGTAAAGACCTATAACGAAAATGGTTTCTGTCGTGACTGATATGATGAAGCCTAGTGAAGGCATTAAGAAGAGTATAGGATTTCCGTAGAGTGCGTATATGGCTTGTCGAAAAATAAAACTACCACATATCATGATAATGATATGCTCTTAGTTGATATTACGTATTTCTAAATTATATTGCCTTATTTTTTAAACTAGCAACAGTCATACTCTGAGCCGGTAACTCGTCGGGTTCGAAGAAACGGACAGCGCTAGAATTACGATTTGTGAACCCGAATGAATTCATTTAATTCAAATCTATGAGTATTCAACCATATTTACCTCTACTTTTTAAGAAAGCGAGTTAGTGATTTAGAGCTAGTGAAGCCGCAAAGAACTAGCTTGGTTATTGCAATAGGAATTGGGATTGCGATAGTGATTGGAATCTATGCTGGCATCGATGCGTATAAAAGTACACAAAGAATATCGCATGAGTTAAACCAAAGTCAAGCTTTTAAAGATTTGCAAGAACATAGAATGTCAATATTAGAATACTGTTCACATGAATTTAGGGATAACGAGAGCCAGGAACTATGTGTGGGTGTGAGTCCTTAATTCTCTATGTAATGTATTCCCAATAAATCTAGAAGCGTTTTCGCTTCTAGTGACTTCAATAACCGTTCGTCCCAACATTTCAATTTGCTGCTTAGAGAATGCTTTGACAAGTGTAAATCATGATAAGTATGATTGATGAATCTTTGGACGGAGTGAAAAATGTAAACTAATATATTCTTCTAAGGAACGATCCACCAGGATTGGATAATAAGGTGGATTCACAACAACATTAAGACTTTTGAAGTGTTATGATTTATAAGGTGAAACAAAATAGCACTCTGTGTATCTGTGTATCTGCGATAGGTAAAAAATGAACAATCTTACTCCCCTAACCAATATGTTTCATTTCTTTATTGTTATATGGAATCTTAACAGTTAGTGTCTCGTTAGCTTTGGCGTCGTTTGCACCACTATAAAAACTGTGCTGGCTATTGAATATCGCTTTGCTCAAAGATGCTTTTATTTACTTAATCTTATTTGTATGTCAATTCTTTCTCGAAATAGGATAATTTAGAAATTCTTTAATAATAGAAACAGCTAAATCAGGGATTTTGCTCTGTTCCATTCCCGTAGTTACTTCACCTATATATGCCCCGTGTATTCCAGGAAATATTAAAAGTCGTGCGTGCCGTAACAGTCGAAACATTTCAACTGCATGTTCAGGACGAACAACATCTTCATCGCCAATTATAATAAGAGCAGGTGCATTAATAGAATGAATATCTTCTGGTTTCCAATCCTTAAATTCAACCATTCTTTTTTTATCCTTCTCATACATTTTAGCCAAATCATTGGAATCAGGTGCTACTTTTTTGTAAGCATCTTTCAATAGTTGTGGCATATCTTTTAATGTTGAATGGTTCAAAGATTCCCAGAACTGCTGATACATTCCGTCTCTTTTAAAAAACGCTGAACCTAAAATTATTTTTCGCACTAAATCCGGATACCGAATTGCAATTTGCATCGTTGTGTTTCCACCATTGCTAAAACCAAAAAAGTCGGCATTTTCAATTTTGAAATATTTCAGAAGCGCTGCCACATCATCCGCATCTTGTTCAAAAGTTTCTGGTCTGTTTATATCAGGGGTGTGTCCATGTCCCTGCAATTCAACTGCAATAACTTGTCTTTCTTTTGAAAAGGAATACAGCACTCGTCCAAATGAAGTTTGGATTGTGGAGCCTCCACCATGAATTAAAACCAATGGTGCTCCTTTGCCATGTATTTCATAATACATTTTGAGTCCATTAACCGAAACATAGCCGCTGCTACTGTCTTGCACCATTTCTTTGATTACGGTTGATAGTATAGCCGTTCTTATATCTTATTATCTTGCGAATTGTTTCAGCTTGATATTCCGTTCTTTCTAGTTCTATTCATTTCGTTATTCCCCCAGATATCAAGCGAATTTGTGAGTCAAAAAAGTTCTATATCGAAACTACAATGAAGACTAATTGAAGACTAATTTTGATCGTATGGCGTATGGTTTACCACCTTTTCAGAGTCCCTAGTCTAAAGCTCGTGTTCGTATAAGCCAATAGAATCGATAATTGCAATAAATTCGTAGGATGTTTGTAAATTTATTATCGAGTTTCATGGTACGTAATACACAAGTGTATGCAATTCTTTGTCTATGTTTTAGGCTCAGCCCCAATGTCTGAAAAAAGTTTGATAATTGTCTTCCAAGTGTATCAATTAGACACTCTAATACAGGGAGTAATGCTGTTAAAATGTTACGACCTAATAATTCTCTTAAGCGATTAGAATTGTTGCAATACGAACTGGGTTACAGATATCAAGAGACTATCAAAAGACATATACAGTAACAAGTATTTTTTATAGTCGCCGGTGTAGACACAATCGTAGTTTGCGAGTAATAATAGGTAAATGACGACTCGCTCGCCTTTTAGATCACCATAAAAGCATGGATTTTATGCTGTTATTTCATTACTTCCATTTGCGAAAGTATCCTCTTTACGAGTTCTCTGTTTCTTTCTGCGTAAACTGGAGATTCAACGTCAATCCAATCGATGTGATTGGAAATAGGAAAAGAATACAGCCCAAACCCAAGCGATGGTAATTTGGCAAGGATGTCAAAAGATAGATCAATGCTGTTACCAAACATTAGACTATTCTTTTGTTTGTGTATGCACGAGAACAAAGCATTACTAAAAATATATATTCCTAGAGTCTCGGGTAGATCTAATTTTGTAAATGGTTTTTCAGTAAATTCCATAATTCTGTCAGGTTCATTTGGATCGCATACAATTCTACCTGTCTCCTCCCTCCTGTAGTTCCTTGTCACAACCATTCCGATCATATTTTTGCCACGATTTTTTTGACTTTCATTTAAAAATTTGTATTGTTTGATAAAGCTACCCATATCGAGTGCACACAGATTATCAGCAAACCACACGATAAAGGAGTCATCTCTTCGAATCTCTGTTTCGGCATTCAATATAGCACCTCCAGTCCCATTTTTCTTGTCTTCCACAAACGCAATTTGCTTACCTACAATCCTTTCCTTTCCTTCAAAATAATTAATAATCTGTTTTCCATGGTCATCGAATTCACATACAATTATGAAATCTTCTACCTGCGGAAATTTCGCAAGGTACCTTACTATATGATCTATGACCGGTCGTCCATCTAGAGAGATCATTGGTTTGGGTGTGTATTGAGAAAAAGGCTTAGCTCTGCTGCCACTACCACCTGCAATCAATATTGCTTTCAAAATTCATGCTCACCTGCCATATCAAGCTCCCTACCACTCAAATATTCTTATCTACACAGCCTGCTATCCCAAACTCTAACATTTAGCAAGTGAAGGGGCCATTTTGGATCTCCTCTTACGTTGGAATTTAATTCAACACTATTATTTAGAATGTATTAACGAGAATAAGATTTTCACTATGGAAGCTTCTCCCACTAGATTTTTCATATTTGAAAAATTGTCTACTTCACAAAATGGAAAACGTTACCATAATAAATGAGGCAATATCTTATCAAAATGATGTTAGAATAGAATTTTGTAAGAAGCATATTACATCTACTTCCAAATTGAATATCTTGCAGTTAAGTCCTTCTTCGTTCGATCTTCCTACGAATCATAGATATGAAGTATGCTATTAACATCAAAAATGATGAAAAACCAAAAGAAGAAACCAATAAAACCTCACCCTAACCAACGCTAGCCTACGAACCTGACTATGATAACAACCACAATAATTCAGAGAATGATGAATAGCTGTCTTTGCCATTAGTTATATACTATTAAAAGTATTATATAACCATTAACAAATTTTAATAATAATAGTAATTATCTCACTCCATAGTTATTATAACTGTATAAGCGATTATACAAAATGTGTGTAATTCATTTTAAGTTTTTAAATAATTAAGTTCCTAATACAATAGATGGATTGGAATGAATGATTTATTTTTGAAAGCGGCAATACTAACAATTTTGGCGATAGGACTGGCCAACACTAATGTATACAATGCTGGCGCTGAGCCATTTACGCCAACCGTAATTCCAGGCAACTTACCCGAAATAATAAAACAAGAAGGGATTCCACCAGTACCACAACCGTGGGAGGACGGCATGCGTACGGATCCAAATCAAGCAACCTGGGAATGGTGGTACTTTGAGGCAGTACTTGATGACAATTCGAGTGCAATTATTGTTTTCTTTACTAAACCATTTATGACGGCTTCTTTACCATTTACTCCATTCTATTCGGTAACAATTACGACTTCTAGTGGTACGACATTGGATAGCAATGTTTTTGTAAATACTCACCAGTTCAACGCCGCACGTGCATTCACTAATGTTACCATGGGTAACAGTTGGGTACATGGCGATCTCAATACTTACACACTACACATCAAATCAAATAACGGAATTAGTGCTGATTTGACATTTACCCGCCAAGTACCGTCTTCGAGTCTTGGTGGGACTGGCAAATGGTACTTTGATCCCTCATATACCCAATATTTTAGCTGGTTTATCGCAATGCCTTATGCAAAGGTTGAGGGTACTTTGACCTATAACGGTCAGATTCACAAGGTAGTGGGAAGTGGCTATCATGACCACGACTGGGGAACAATAGACAACAACAAGTATCTCGATCACTGGCACTGGACTAGAGCGCACGTCGGCGATTATACCGTCGACGCCTGGTTATTGACTGCATCAGCATTGTATAATTATCAGCCGATGCCTTATTTCTATTTAGCCAAAGGAAACCAAACCTTAATCGAAGACATGAAATACCTTACTGTGCAAACGTCTGATAATCGAACAGCACCAAACGGAGTGGTGTACCCAGGTCACCTGGTCTTCAGCTGGAAAAATGGCACCGACTCTGTCGATTTGACTCTGACTAATCCAACAATCATTTCAAATGTGAACACCGCAGCTATTACCAACGCTACCTCGATTGGCGTTCCTCATTATATGAGGTTCAAAGGTACAGGCACACTGAACGTTGACATTGCAGGTGTAAATGAAACTGGAAGCGCTCCAGAAATATGGGAGATTAATTGGGCGCACTAGTCAGTAAGCAGCAGCTGAACACATTTGAGCATACTGTTTCCAGCTTTACAATCACATAATTTATTCTCCTTCGCCTCTTTCATACAAGAAATATAAGAATCGTATACTGATTGGATTCGTTGGAACACATAATGCTAGCGTTCTTATTATTTAGCCTGCTCTGATGTCGAGGACTTAGACAGCCCTTTTTCATTAATCGTAAACAATTATTATCTGATGCAACAATACGCTGTTGTTGATCGATACTGATGTGTTCAGGAAGGTGAAAGCTGCTACAGTGGCGATAGGTCTTACCAACAGGAATACAGGAGATATAATGAGCAGTTTTGGCACGGGTTTTTTCATAGATGAAAAATATATTGTCACCTCTGCCCATGTTTTTACTCAATGTATTAAGTATAACAACTATTATAAGGAAAAGAACAAGGGAGTCGAAGGGGTTTATTCCGCATTTAATATTACTTCAAACGGAGATCAGAAGTCTAATTCTTATAATATAGAGAGGGCGATTAGATTGCCTCCACTCAAAGAAGCTACCGGATTTACAGGCTCCATTGATCTGGATTTAGGAATAGGAAAGTTAGATCATTGCTCAGACAAATTCTTGCCTATTAGACCCTCAAGATTGAAACTTTATGAAGATATTGCAATGTGTGGTTATCCCAGTGGAAGAATATCGTTGATTTTGTATAAGAATAATCATAAAGATGCTGCTGGAATTCGATTGAATCCAATAATTCAATTCGGACATATTGCTGGATTAATCCCAACTGATGACAACCCATGTCCTTGGGGAATTCAAACTGATATCATTGCCATGGGAGGCTCTAGCGGTTCCCCAATTGTAGATATGAAAAGTGAAGTGCTAGGTATGGCCCAGGATGTTATTGCAACAATGACTACCGTCGATGAATATGGAATGCCACCAAACTTATATGAGCTGAACTAAGGGTCCATTATATGGGGTAGCTCCAATAGGATTAGCTTATGGGGTCAGCAATCAGATACTGTCATTAATTCCAAATATTGCTAAAAACTATTTTGAAAAAAATCTTCCTCCTGGCCTTTTATTTCAGACTAACGAAGTTTTGGAACTGTTTTGATTTAATTCAGTGGAGAGTTCCTCATACAGATATCAGCACTTAGACTGTCAAGTATCAGTCAATAACTTCTAAAATATACTTTTCCATGTCTAAATCGCTATTTCTTAGGGAGTATTAAAATTATCCTAGCTATTCTCTTTTTCATCTTTTTGAATAAATTATTCTTAATTCGGTTTGCTACGAGGTACAATCCGACTATCCTTAACTGAAAGTAAAGATTGGAATTGGAATTGATGTTGGAGAAAATGTATTAGTTCAATATGGATGGGATGTCTATTCACAAGATGAAAACATGGTATTGAAATGACCATCTTGATATACTTGGTATACCATTAGTATTGCTTCTAATATTAGTGGGATTACAAGGGCTGTACATTTACCAAATTGTCATTTACTCCTGAATCACGGTATTATTTTAGTGCGAATAC
>CAVPGE010000031.1:0-28988 GCA_963703885.1 uncultured Nitrososphaerales archaeon | reverse complement strand
GTGAATAAATTGAAAATGTAACGAAAATTTCTAATAGATAGCGCAAATTATTAATTCTGAGTCTTTTTTTTAATATGATACTTCTTACAATAACCAGTTGGAAATACGTAATGATGAACGCTGCAAAAAACAAACCTAGGACAAGTATATTCGCAACCGGAAAATAATTCTGATTATTATTATTGTAAAGACCTATAACGAAAATGGTTTCTGTCGTGACTGATATGATGAAGCCTAGTGAAGGCATTAAGAAGAGTATAGGATTTCCGTAGAGTGCGTATATGGCTTGTCGAAAAATAAAACTACCACATATCATGATAATGATATGCTCTTAGTTGATATTACGTATTTCTAAATTATATTGCCTTATTTTTTAAACTAGCAACAGTCATCCTCTGAGCCGGTAACTCGTCGGGTTCGAAGAAACGGACAGCGCTAGAATTACGATTTGTGAACCCGAATGAATTCATTTAATTCAAATCTATGAGTATTCAACCATATTTACCTCTACTTTTTAAGAAAGCGAGTTAGTGATTTATTGCTAGTGAAGCCGCAAAGAACTAGCTTGGTTATTGCAATAGGAATTGGGATTGCGATACTGATTGGAATCTATGCTGGCATCGATGCGTATAAAAGTACACAAAGAATATCGCATGAGTTAAACCAAAGTCAAGCTTTTAAAGATTTGCAAGAACATAGAATGTCAATATTAGAATACTGTTCACATGAATTTAGAGATAACGAGAGCCGGAAACTATGTGTGGGTGTGAGTCCTTAATTCTCTATGTAATGTGTTCCCAATAAATCTAGAAGCGTCTTCGCTTCTAGTGACTTCAATAACTGTTCGTCCCAACATTTCAATATGCTGCATAGAGAATGCTTTGACAAGTGTAAATCATGATGAGTATGATTGATGAATCTTTGGACGGAGTGAAAATGTAAACTAATTTATTCTTCTAAGGAACGATCCACCAGGATTGGATAATAAGGTGGATTCACAACAACATTAAGACTTTTGAAGTGTTATGATTTATAAAGTGAAACAAAATAGCACTCTGTGTATCTGTGTATCTGCGATAGGTAAAAAATGAACAATCTTACTCCCCTAACCAATATGTTTCATTTCTTTATTGTTATATGGAATCTTCACAATTAGTGTCTCGTTAGTTTTGGCGTCGTTTGCACCACCATAAAAACTGTGCTGGCTATTGAATATCGCTTTGCTCAAAGATGCTTTTATTTACTTAATCTTTTATTTACTTAATCTTATTTGTATGTCAATTCTTTCTCAAAATAGGACAATTTAGAAACTCTTTAATTACAGAAACAGCTAAATCAGGGATTTTGCTCTGTTCCAGTCCCGGAGTTACTTCACCTATATATGCCCCCCGTGTATTCCAGGAAATATTAAAAGTCGTGCGTGCCGTAACAGTCGAAACATTTCAACTGCATGTTAAGGACGAACAACATCTTCATCGCCAATTATAATAAGAGCAGGTGCATTAATAGAATGAATATCTTCTGGTTTCCAATCCTTAAATTCAACCATTCTTTTTTTATCCTTCTCATATATTTTAGCCAAATCATTGGAATCAGGTGCTACTTTTTTGTAAGCATCTTTCAATAGTTGTGGCATATCTTTTAATGTTGAATGGTTCAAAGATTCCCAGAACTGCTGATACAATCCGTCTCTTTTAAAAAACGCTGAACCTAAAATTATTTTTCGCACTAAATCCGGATACCGAATTGCAATTTGCATCGTTGTATTTCCACCATTGCTAAAACCAAAAAAGTCGGCATTTTCAATTTTGAAATATTTCAGAAGCGCTGCCACATCGTCCGCATCTTGTTCAAAAGTTTCTGGTCTGTTTATATCAGGGGTGTGTCCATGTCCCTGCAATTCAACTGCAATAACTTGTCTTTCTTTTGAAAAGGAATGCAGCACCCGTCCAAATGAAGTTTGGATTGTGGAGCCTCCGCCATGGATTAAAACCAATGGTGCTCCTTTGCCATGTATTTCATAATACATTTTGAGTCCATTAACCGAAACATAGCCACTGCTACTGTCTTGCACCATTTCTTTGATTACGGTTGATAGTATAGCCGTTCTTATATCTATATTATCTTGCGAATTGTTGCAGCTTGATATTCTGCTCTTTCTAGTTCTATTCATTTCGTTATTACCTCAGATATCAAGCGAATTTGTGAGTCAGAAAAGTTCTATATCGAAACTACAATGAAGACTAATTGAAGACTAATTTTGATCGTATGGCGTATGGTTTACCACCTTTTCAGAGTCCCTAGTCTAAAGCTCATGTTCGTATAAGCCAACAGAATCGATAATTGCAATAAATTCGTAGGATGTTTGTAAATTTATTATCGAGTTTCATGGTACGTAATACACAAGTGTATGCAATTCTTTGTCTATGTTTTAGGCTCAGCCCCAATGTCTGAAAAAAGTTTGATAATTGTCTTCCAAGTGTATCAATTAGACACTCTAATACAGGGAGTAATGCTGTTAAAATGTTACGACCTAATAATTCTCTTAAGCGATTAGAATTGTTGCAATACGAACTGGGTTACAGATATCAAGAGACTATCAAAAGACATATACAGTAACAAGTATTTTTTATAGTCGCCGGTGTAGACACAATCGTAGTTTGCGAGTAATAATAGGTAAATGACGACTCGCTCGCCTTTTAGATCACCATGAAAGCATGGATTTTATGGTGTTATTTCATTACTTCCATTTGTGAAAGTATCCTCTTTACAAGTTCTCTGTTTCTTTCTGCGTAAACTGGAGATTCAACGTCAATCCAATCGATGTGATTGGAAATAGGAAAAGAATACAGCCCAAACCCAAGCGATGGTAATTTGGCAAGGATGTCAAAAGATAGATCAATGCTGTTACCAAACATTAGACTATTCTTTTGTTTGTGTATGCACGAGAACAAAGCATTACTAAAAATATATATTCCTAGAGTCTCGGGTAGATCTAATTTTGTAAATGGTTTTTCAGTAAATTCCATAATTCTGTCAGGTTCATTTGGATCGCATACAATTCTACCTGTCTCCTCCCTCCTGTAGTTCCTTGTCACAACCATTCCGATCATATTTTTGCCACGATTTTGTTGACTTTCATTTAAAAATTTGTATTGTTTGATAAAGCTACCCATATCGAGTGCACACAGATTATCAGCAAACCACACGATAAAGGAGTCATCTCTTCGAATCTCTGTTTCGGCATTCAATATTGCACCTCCAGTCCCATTTTTCTTGTCTTCCACAAACGCAATTTGCTTACCTACAATCCTTTCCTTTCCTTCAAAATAATTAATAATCTGTTTTCCATGGTCATCGAATTCACATACAATTATGAAATCTTCTACCTGCGGAAATTTCGCAAGGTACCTTACTATATGATCTATGACCGGTCGTCCATCTAGAGAGATCATTGGTTTGGGTGTGTATTGAGAAAAAGGCTTAGCTCTGCTGCCACTACCACCTGCAATCAATATTGCTTTCAAAATTCATGCTCACCTGCCATATCAAGCTCCCTACCACTCAAATATTCTTATCTACACAGCCTGCTATCCCAAACTCTAACATTTAGCAAGTGAAGGGGCCATTTTGGATCTCCTCTTACGTTGGAATTTAACTCAACACTATTATTTAGAATGTATTAACGAGAATAAGATTTTCACTATGGAAGCTTCTCCCACTAGATTTTTCATATTTGAAAAATTGTCTACTTCACAAAATGGAAAACGTTACCATAATAAATGAGGCAATATCTTATCAAAATGATGTTAGAATAGAATTTTGTAAGAAGCATATTACATCTACTTCCAAATTGAATATCTTGCAGTTAAGTCCTTCTTCGTTCGATCTTCCTACGAATCATAGATATGAAGTATGCTATTAACATCAAAAATGATGAAAAACCAAAAGAAGAAACCAATAAAACCTCACCCTAACCAACGCTAGCCTACGAACCTGACTATGATAACAACCACAATAATTCAGAGAATGATGAATAGCTGTCTTTGCCATTAGTTATATACTATTAAAAGTATTATATAACCATTAACAAATTTTAATAATAATAGTAATTATCTCACTCCATAGTTATTATAACTGTATAAGCGATTATACAAAATGTGTGTAATTCATTTTAAGTTTTTAAATAATTAAGTTCCTAATACAAAAGATGGATTGGAATGAATGATTTATTTTTGAAAGCGGCAATACTAACAATTTTGGCGATAGGACTGGCCAACACTAATGTATACAATGCTGGCGCTGAGCCATTTACGCCAACCGTAATTCCAGGCAACTTACCCGAAATAATAAAACAAGAAGGGATTCCACCAGTACCACAACCGTGGGAGGACGGCATGCGTACGGATCCAAATCAAGCCACCTGGGAATGGTGGTACTTTGAGGCAGTACTTGATGACAATTCGAGTGCAATTGTTGTTTTCTTTACTAAACCATTTATGACGGCTTCTTTACCATTTACTCCATTCTATTCGGTAACAATTACGACTTCTAGTGGTACGACATTGGATAGCAATGTTTTTGTAAATACTCACCAGTTCAACGCCGCACGTGCATTCACTAATGTTACCATGGGTAACAGTTGGGTGCATGGCGATCTCAATACTTACACACTACACGTCAAATCAAATAACGGAATTAGTGCTGATTTGACATTTACCCGCCAAGTACCGTCTTCGAGTCTTGGTGGGACTGGCAAATGGTACTTTGATCCCTCATATACCCAATATTTTAGCTGGTTTATCGCAATGCCTTATGCAAAGGTTGAGGGTACTTTGACCTATAACGGTCAGATTCACAAGGTAGTGGGAAGTGGCTATCATGACCACGACTGGGGAACAATAGACAACAACAAGTATCTCGATCACTGGCACTGGACTAGAGCGCACGTCGGCGATTATACCGTCGACGCCTGGTTATTGACTGCATCAGCATTGTATAATTATCAGCCGATGCCTTATTTCTATTTAGCCAAAGGAAACCAAACCTTAATCGAAGACATGAAATACCTTACTGTGCAAACGTCTGATAATCGAACAGCACCAAACGGAGTGGTGTACCCAGGTCATCTGGTCTTCAGCTGGAAAAATGGCACCGACTCTGTCGATTTGACTCTGACTAATCCAACAATCATTTCAAATGTGAACACCGCAGCTATTACCAACGCTACCTCGATTGGCGTTCCTCATTATATGAGGTTCAAAGGTACAGGCACACTGAACGTTGACATTGCAGGTGTAAATGAAACTGGAAGCGCTCCAGAAATATGGGAGATTAATTGGGCACACTAGTCAGTAAGCAGCAGCAGAACACATTTGAGCATACTGTTTCCAGCTTTACAATCATATAGTTTATTCTTCTTCGCCTCTTTCATACAAGAAATATAAGAACCTTATACTGATTTGGCTCGGAGTAACTGATAACGCAAGCGTTCTTATTATTTAGCCTGCTCTGATGTCGAGGACTTAGACAGCCCTTTTTGTTCATCGTAAACAATTATTATCTGATGCAACAATACGCTGTTGTTGATCGATACTGATGTGTTCAGGAAGGTGAAAGCTGCTACAGTGGCGATAGGTCTTACCAACAGGAATACAGGAGATATAATGAGCAGTTTTGGCACGGGTTTTTTCATAGATGAAAAATATATTGTCACCTCTGCCCATGTTTTTACTCAATGTATTAAGTATAACAACTATTATAAGGAAAAGAACAAGGGAGTCGAAGGGGTTTATTCCGCATTTAATATTACTTCAAACGGAGATCAGAAGTCTAATTCTTATAATATAGAGAGAGCGATTAGATTGCCTCCACTCAAAGAAGCCACCGGATTTACAGGCTCCATTGATCTGGATTTAGGAATAGGAAAGTTAGATCATTGCTCAGACAAATTCTTGCCTATTAGACACTCCTCAAGATTGAAACTTTATGAAGATATTGCAATGTGTGGTTATCCCAGTGGAAGAATATCGTTGATTTTGTATAAGAATAATCATAAAGATGCTGCTGGAATTCGATTGAATCCAATAATTCAATTCGGACATATTGCTGGATTAATCCCAACTGATGACAACCCATGTCCTTGGGGAATTCAAACTGATATCATTGCCATGGGAGGCTCTAGCGGTTCCCCAATTGTAGATATGAAAAGTGAAGTGCTAGGTATGGCCCAGGATGTTATAGCAACAATGACTACCGTAGATGAATATGGAATGCCACCAAACTTATATGAGCTAACTAAGGGTCCATTATATGGGGTAGCTCCAATAGGATTAGCTTATGGGGTCAGCAATCAGATACTGTCATTAATTCCAAATATTGCTAAAAACTATTTTGAAAGAAATCTTCCTCCTGGCCTTTTATTTCAGACTAACGAAGTTTTGGAACTGTTTTGATTTAATATGGTGGAAAGTTCCTCATACAGATATCAGCACTTAGACTGTCAAGTATCAGTCAATAACTTTTATTCTAAAATATACTTTTCCATGTCTAAATCGCTATTTCTTAGGGAGTATTAAAATTATCCTAGCTATTCTCTTTTTCATCTTTTTGAATAAATTATTCTTAATTCGGTTTGCTACGAGGTACAATCCGACTGTCCTTAACTGAAAGTAAAGATTGGAATTGGAATTGATGTTGGAGAAAATGTATTAGTTCAATATGGATGGGATGTCTATTCACAAGATGAAAGCATGGTATTGAAATGACCATCTTGATATACTTGGTATACCATTAGTATTGCTTCTAATATTAGTGGGATTACAAGGGCAGTACATTTACCAAATTGTCATTTACTCCTGAATCACGGTATTATTTTAGTGCGAATACTGGAGTAATCTACAATTTATACAGCAGCACACGTTAAAACTCTTAAACCCGATAGGTGAAGCCGAATTGCAGAAAGAGATTCAAAGAGCTGTTAAAAAGATCTCTGAAAACAAGAAGATCGCCGATTTAACCACTGAGACATCATTAGAATTGGATGAAAAAGAATTAGAAAAATATATCGAAAATGTAATTAGAGAAGTTAAAAAAAGTTAATTCCTATATAGACCATAAAGACACATTAACCCAAGCAACGTAACTAAGCAAAACTAGAAACTTCACTATTAGAGGTTATGAATCTAATTCTAGTTTTAGATTTTAATTGGTCGTCTATCTTTTCATTGATAGCCGATATTGCTATGGTATTTACTTTAATAAACGAACTTCAAGCGAATAAAAAGAAATGATAAACAAACTTAATTCTTTAGCCCATTCCCCTGTGCGTTATCCTGTTATGAAAGACTAATTTTTCTAGAGTCGAGAATTTTATCAAACACAATTTACATTCAAATGATTCTTCTGTTCCCACCAGATTGCTATGTTGAGTAATTATATAGGCTTTTAGTTATTGATTAATTACTATTTCAACACTAATTATTATTTCCTTTTATTCATTGGGATTCACTCCATCTGCTCGTAAAACTTTGGATATTATATCTTACATCTAGCCAATAACACAGACGTTTGCTTTGATTTTCTTTAATAGTTCCATAAAAGTCTAATTGGACCGTAAGTATTTGTACGGTTCTCAACACTGACGATTATTAATTAATATGGATTATTAGCACTCATAACAAGAGACCGCACATGTGTTTATATCATCAAGTTAAATTTTAATATCCCAATTTGGATCCTGAATATCCCCAAATCTCTGACGGGATTGGGCATCACAGGAGCAGGTGTGGGTGGTTATATTCACCATTCACCTACATCTGCTATCTGATTTCAAATATTAAATTTCTGTTGGTTCCTAGTACATCCCAGAACTAGTAACTGGCGTTGAATACCCATTCTCTGCCTCCAACAGAATAAAGATAAATGTGAAATAAAATATTTAATTATCTTATCTTGGAGATATCCTGTTGGTCCCCAGGGTCTTGACTGGCCTGGGATTTAAATTACCAGAAATAATTAGCCAACAGGCACTATAATATTCATTAATTCGCTATTAAACCCTAGGTAACAATAGTACCTCAAACATGATTAAAATTCGTTAATATTAAGAATAGTAAGTAGAATCAAAGCTAAATTAATAGTAAGTTAACTGTAAAATATTAATATAATTTCGGTGATTAATAACTGCCAATGTGAACAGGAATTATTGAAATAAGGTAATTATTCCTATAAAGCACAACTTGTTTCACTTGAACTGGTAAAAATTTCAGTATTACCCTCAATAATAACAACTATTTAACTATGCATTAGTCGACTATGATGGTTAAAGTTATGATTTCTAACGAATAACTGACTACGGATACCAATAATTATTACAATCCCAGAATAATGTCAATTTTTTATTTCGTCGTTGTTTACAGCCTTGGTAAAGAATTGCGAGAAGATTGGATCCGTCTAATACATAACTTTAGATATCTGGTTAACGTAATAATATTATGAGTATTTGTGTCTTATGTCAGAAATCGTATGAATTGAGCGAGCTAATTATGGAACAACGGGTAGTGGGTGACACCCAATTTTGCAAAATATGCTTTACTGAATTTATGATAGAGGATGTCGATAATATCATTTTTTAAGATAGTAGAGATAAACAATACCGTCCCAGTTCATCAATTGATAATACAATAAATCATCTCTGGATTGTAGTTTTATTATCAAAGTATTGCCTACGGTTAAGGAAACCAAGACACGTTGCCATGTTTCTCAATTATATTGCTAAACTACGCAATAATTTCTCTTGACTGATTATCAACGTAATAGTTGAATTCAATCTTGTAGTCTGTGTACGATAATCACAGGCGGTTTAGTAGCTTACACAAAAAATATAATTTCCTAATCAGGTTATTAGCATCTTGTAATTCTGTAAATGTCTGTGATTCCTGTTAAATTTTTGCAATTCTAATTAGAAAATAACAGTTAATAATACAGTCAGAACTATCATATACCAGATATCAAAATAGGATTAATAGATATACTAAAGCAATTATGGACGGGACTGAAAAATCCCACGACAGTATTAGAGGAAAGGGATCATACGCCAAAACTAAAGAGAACATTTGAAGTTTCACGCTAATCCATTTGAAGTTAATTATTGTTCGTGCATATTTGAGTATATTATTGGTTGGCTAGTTATAAAAAAAGATTGTCGAATTAACATTATTTACAACATAACCCCACAGTACCTCTAAATATTCATAATTCTTTTTGCTTAACGTAAATGTGAGTGTAAATGTAAGTGTAAATGGACCTTCAACTCAAAAATGGGATTTTCATCTTCCAACATGAATTTTAATGATCTTATAGTTAGCAATGAAATCCACACACAAATGCATTTCCCAATTTTTATAGCTGGTTTTTGAGTTTCCTTCACTGTTTAGCTCATTATATCATGTAAGTTAGTTATAACATCGGAAGGTAGAAACTATCTTCAAACGCCGCCGAGTTCATGAGTTCGACATCTACCGATTGCTATTTGCCAACCCACAATTTCTGTCCAGGTAATCAGCTATCTCGTCGAATGTCGCACCAGAATCATTCAGCTCTATCAGTAATTCTTTACTGATACCGGCCTGTCTCAATGCGACTAATGCAGCATATAATCTCCTTTCTGCGTTAGTGATGCATTTGCCATCCCAACCATAATAAGACATGATGACACCCATAACACATCTTCCACCAAGTCCGTCGGTATACTGCTTTCTAATCTGTGTAAACTGTTTTCCATAAGTCCGTATTATTTGAGAAATAGATGATTCTTGCTTTGACTGTTGACTAATGGTACTAATATTGGGCACATGGGTATGTTGCTCTAAGTTTTGTGTTAACTGCTTTTTATATGTACGTAGAATTTGAGAAACAGATGATTCTTGCTTTAATAGTTGTTGCTGAGCCATAGATTGCCAATAAATAATCACAAACAAACTATTTAGGTGCTACGT
Organism: uncultured Nitrososphaerales archaeon; assembly: GCA_963703885.1. GTDB lineage: Archaea > Thermoproteota > Nitrososphaeria > Nitrososphaerales > Nitrososphaeraceae > TA-21. Next base: position 18,990 of record CAVPGE010000031.1, on the reverse strand, counting down.
TTACTGCGTTTCTATGGAAATGGCGTATATTCTCCTTTTAGACATTTTGCAGGTATTAGGATTCGGTGGTATTGCGAGCAAATTTCCATGTAGTCCAGTTGTAAGAATTTCTAATAATTGTTCAGCCCATTCCAACTTTCTATCTCAAGCTCCGTATGTATGTAAAGCGTAGACTGTCGATCACTGATATTGACTTCGACGAACTCTTAGAAACCATCCAAGACTTTTTTTTGACATACTGTATTTTATTATTTTTCATATTTTGCAACTCTCCTTTAGTAGAGATTAATGTGATTCGGCAGAGTCTTAGTTTTTACTATTTCATATTAACAGACCATTTAATACTCATGCCACAGGCATACTCTATTGATGCTAATAATTTTTTAGCTATTTGTTATTCTCCAATTATAATTAAAATGTTGGTCTGAGGAATCATCTAAATTATCAGGTGTTATATTACGATTAATATGTATAAAAATAGTAATATATATAATAAATCTTTAGAAAACATAAAAATTTTATATCTTGTTCTGTAAGAACCTATGACTGGATAGCCAAAATCGTTACCCATGATGATCAGAAAATTTGGCCTGTCGTCAGAAGGTTTGGGCAAAGGTATGTTACCTCTGCTGCAAAAATAGATCTAATTTATGGCTTTATATGGCATTAAATACCTTTTAATACCAAAGTATATATATCTTAAATAATACATATAGTTTATGTCTTCAAAGAAAGAAAATGTAAAAGAAACAGAATTTACTTATAACACATCAACAAATAAAGTATCTGAAAACCAAGAGCAAGTAAAACAATCATTCAATAGAGCATTAGACCAAACAAAAAACAACATTCAAAAAACAGTAGATGAGGCAATAAAAGAAATTCCGCGATTTACACAAGTTGTTAATCAATATCAAGAACAAAGCCTTCAAGCCACAAAAGATATTGCAGAAAATTATCTAGAATCACAAAAAGAGATTATAAATTCGTTGCAATCTGCATGGGTGCCATTCGTTGAAAATATTCAAAATTCATCTGGTGGATATTTTGTGTCTCCAAGAAGAGTTACAGAGAGTTATGCAAGAACAGTAAGCAATATTGCAGATAGCACAATCGCAGCAAGTAGATTAGTAAACAATACAGTGTTCGCAAATATGGAAGTATTCAAGACAGCAGTACAGCATACAAGAGATAATGTAAAAGAATTCTCAAGGATAAATGCTAATGCTGCAAAGACATTTGAGAACATAGCCAGAGACACTGTAAGAGACTTTTCAACTGGATCAATAATACACTAGAAGTAACAACGACAAGCATATGAGTGGGATAGATATTAAAAAGTATTAAAAAATAATCTATCTACTTTTAATTAATTTTTTGTTATGATAAAAGCTATATTATTAACATCGCATCGTGCTGCTGATTTGTCGGATAGAGGGATAAGCGTAATATCATGCCTCCAAAGAAGCGTTACTTTCTCAGAAGATGAAGGTTCGGTGGAACTGATAACGCCAGAATTATGATTTATGAACCCGAATTTATAATAAAAGTCTCATTATTAGTTTTTAACTTTTGAATACTATTCATCGATACTTGTATTGATTAATATCTACCATACAGATGTAACCATTTTCTCTCCTCCATTTTTGTTCCATAATTTTTGTATTTCTTTAGTAGAACCCACCATTTTGTAACCTTCAGTCAGTTTAGATGCGGGCAGTCTCTAAGCAACATGATAGCGACGTGACAATATTTACGTAAAAGACATTAGAAATCAACAATTCATCCAGATGAAGAAGCATTACAGTTGTGCATAAGGATGTTCTCCGAGATATTTGATTTCATCAGAGATTCAAAATGTTTTAAGTTACTATATTTGACGAATCTTATCCAAAATTGGGGGTTTTAGTACAACAAATAAAAATAACCGATAGCGCATGATTCTCCAAATGTTTTACAGCTAACTTGTCGATTCACCTGGTAATTGAAGTCTTTCCGCGGTTATTCTTGAAGGTAACGTTTGTGATTCCGGTACTCGAATTTACGTCGATTAAGACGTAAGAGAATTCATTAAATTTAGACACTCAACACCGACTACTGAATTCAGAAGAGGTCAGTTTGCCTTTCTGGCTTCTGGCCCTATATTAGCATCATAAAATTGAATTCTTTTTTCAACTGTTAAGGAGGCTATCGGGCTGGTGATAAACTCGCATGTTATGGATTTTGGATTAGTAAAGAGATACCTAAATTTAACGCATATAGATTATCTTCGTACGAACTTGGTTAAGATTCTATCAAATTGAATTTCAACTCGGAATATTTACTATACCTGCTCTAGCAACTTCAGATCCAATTCCGTACCCAACCAATGCAATACCGGTTCCGAGTCCAGCCATTTCTATCCCGCCTTTAACCCAATTTTTCCTTGCCAATCTCGCCTTTAATGCACCAACTATAAAGGAGGACGTGACACTCATGAGTATAGCTATTATAATGGCAGTGATCGAAGAAATAATTCCAGCTTTCACAACAAAATATGGAAGGATTGGAAGAATTCCTCCTAGTAAAAAAGCTCCAAACATTACCAAAGCGCCCTTTAAGGGACTTCCTAGAATCTCCAAATTAAGTCCTAGTTCTTCGGTCAACATAGTCTTGAGCCAAACGTCCTTATTCGACGTTATTTTATCAACGATCATCTTGAGTTCATCACCAGTAAATCCTTTTTCACGATAGACTTTTTCAATTTCTTGTATCTCGCTCTCTGGCATATTTTTAATTTCGAATTCTTCGCGTTTTATTTCAGATTCCAATATTTCTCTCTGGGATTTTACAGCAAGGTAATTCTGAACAGCCATTGCTTTAGCGCCCGTAAACATACCCACTAATGCCGCAAGAATTACAACATCTGCCGCAATTACTGCTCCACCGACTCCTGCAACAATCCCTAAGGAGGTATTAATACCGTCACCGAATCCGAATACCAAGTCTCGTATAGAAGCACTTTCTTTGATATGAGGTTCTACATGTGTGATCCGTTCACTCATTATAATCAGAATATTCGCTTGACTTATTATATAACTTAATGGAGATTAGGAAACATCTAAAGGAATGTCTAACAATCGTGAGACAATTCGACGTATGACTAATTTCATTGATTGTTCGCGAGCTTTAAAAAGATTGGAATAAAAATACTTGGATGTTAATCAGGTTACTAATCTGATAATATCAGTAGATGGTGTAATAATCAAAATAGATAATAAGTTAATGGTGCAATCGAAACTGTTTACATTTGTACTTCGAAGTGACAGTATTTATGATGCTCCAGCAGGAACGTACCAAGCTACGACTGAGGGATATCAGGTCCCATTAAAGTCATAAAGGGTTGGAAATCATGAAATATCCTTTTCTATCGATGGCCCAGACGGCTTTAAGACGGATGTGACCTGCCACATAAAGATCCAATAGTAGCACCTACGGCTATTTCTTTACTTGCAGTTTCATTATTGACAGTAATTTTTCAAAATTTTTTAATCTGCGTTCTGTCTTCATTCTAATTCTGAATTGCAATGTCTTAAGATAACCAAAAGAAGATCCGATATCCCCCTATTGAAATTGTTATCAAAATATTTGGAAGGCATGGGAAAAGGTTGATAATAAAAAATGTCAGTGTCACCACCCAAATAATAAAGCAATAGGTCTGAGGTCACTGTCTAAATTATCCACTGGTCAAGACAGACATGAGACAGAGGCCTCAATGGTTGATAAGCTCTACACCAATTAGAATGTACTGTGCACTCTGCACTGACAATTGATATCGTCTGCAACTACTTCGACACTTGGATTTAATTAAATGTTCTCAGGAACTCCAGAAGAATACAAGAACTCATTGAGACAAATATTTCGACAGACATAATTTGTAATCTAATACGAATTGGGACGCATGAATCAGGCTTTGAGCCAAGATAACGAATCTTCAAAATGTTCTAGTACTACGTAATTACTGTTCTAGTACGTAATTAACTATATATCGAAAGTTCCGCTTGATTGCAACCTATCGGATTTCTACCAAACTTAATTTAAATATGATATAGAATCTTCTAATGCAAATCATCTTCAACTTTCTTGGCACATTTATCGCAATGTTTCTCTACTATCACAGCCCCTTCAATGCTGTAGCTGATTAACTTTGTCGCAGGTTGGCCACACGATATGCAAAATATTGAATGCTTATCTGGGTTTGCGGTAAATGGTTCTATGCTTTTTAGTCTCTTATCTAACAATTCATTTCTTCTCTAACCTTCTATAAGAGAGAGTGGGTAATAAACTAGATTAATTATTTAAAAGTACACCGAATTTAAAATTAGAATTGTTGTCGAGAATATGACAAATATGACATTATTTTAAGACAGATAAAATTAAGAATTAATAAATTAGTTCTATAGCACATTTTGAATTTCTATTACAACAACTGGACTCAAAGAATATCGAAATTACGTCGGATACTAATAATAAAATGAATAATAATTCTATTCTTATTCACGACCCAGATCAGATAAAATTCAAAATTGATTATTTGGCATGATGATAATCTGAGACGATCTCTAATCCCAGAAAGTAAAAAAATCCCATAATCAACTTCCATCTAAGACAACTAATGTAAAAATGAAAGTAGGCTTATCTGACTAATTTGTTTTCACTCTTGCTTCTGATATTATTTTGTAAATTTCCTAGTATGATTGATTTGAAAACAAGTTGCAGAGAATTTGGCCACAGAATTAAACACATAGTTAGTGTCATCATCCTGCAAAAAAGTTGCGGTAGACAACATTTAAGGAACAAGATTCGGACAATTATTTTGATCTATGAAAAAATCCAAGATTAAGAACAAAGGCAGCAGGAAGAAGAAAAGTGTACCTCCGTTTAACCTAGGCAAGATATTCGATAAACATGTTAAATGTGAATTTGAAGATAAGAATGTGGAGTCAACAATGAAAACGATGGTAAAGGAACCATATGTTTATCATGTACCTGTAATGACTGGAGGAGTTGGTTACGCTGATGTGTATAATTTCTATAAGAACGATTTTGTCGGTAAGATGCCTAAAGATGTTAAGATTACACGCATTTCCCGCACCATTGGAAAGAACCAAGTCGTAGATGAATTAATTCTATCTTTTACACATGATATAGAGATCAAAGCTATGCTTCCTGGAATACAACCTACTGGAAAGTACGTAGAGTTACCCCACGTAGTTGTAATGAAATTTAAAGGTGACAAAATAATGCATGAACACATATACTGGGACCAAGCATCATTGCTAACTCAAATAGGTGTGCTTGATGCAAAAAGTCTACCGATCAAAGGTATTGAACAATCAGAAAAACTGAAAAAACTTTCATCCAGGTAAGACGTTAGTCGGTGTGACGAATAAAAGAATTTCTTTTATCATTCCAAAATCAGCATCTAAGAATAGGGTTCAATGGTTCCAGTAACGCTAGATATTTCAATAAGTTAACTCATAATATTAGTAAATGATGTTACCTTTGAGGGTTTCTACTCCAACTTATTAACCACTAGTTATACAGGAAACTAAAATCGTATCCAATATGAAGTCACGATAAAACCATCAACCGACATCTGCAAAACTGCGTCGACTACTTTTTGCTTGCGTCTCGGCTTTAAAAACTGAGGCATAAAACTTTGCCTCTTCAGTTATGTCATCAAACGACAAAGATGGCCTGTTCTTTTGCGTTCAGTTTGGCTTTAGTAACTATTTAAACAGTCATTAAGATTTTGACCTAATTTACTGATAAATATTGTTATCTGTTTCCATTCGAAATCAAGTCTTATAGTATATCTCACCTTTGTAATTTTGAACTCGAACAGAGCTTCCATTCAATCATTGCAATGGGAAAGACAATAAAAATTTAAGGAAGAGAACCGTAAGTCGATAGATTTTCAGGATCTAGATGAAATTTTGGCTTGTAATCCTTTTAATACAATTAATGCTATTTGTATTGTATGAAATTTGGGATTACCTTGCCCCAGCTTGGAGAGCAAGCCACAGGACAAAACTTGATTCGATATGCAAAGAAAGCTGAAGAATCTGGCATTGATTCCCTTTGGGTATTGGAGCGACTTCTTTGGCCGATTAATCCTCAATCACCATACCCCGCTACTCCCGACGGCAGCCTTCCTTCTGATTATCAAAACGTTCTTGATCCTCTGGATACCCTATCTTTTGTAGCTGCAAATACAAAAAGTATACTTCTCGGTACATCAGTTATCGATATGCTTTTTCACAATCCTGTTGTCCTCGGCAGGCGTTTTGCCACCCTAGACATTTTATCAGAGGGAAGAGCCATATGTGGTCTTGGCATAGGTTGGTCAAAAGATGAGTATCAAGCTTCTCAAATACCTTTTAAAAATAGAGGCAAAAGAGCAGACGAATTTCTTCAAGTCTTAGAAAGGATATGGACCGACGATGTTGTAGAATTTAAAGGCGAGTATTATAATGTTCCTCCATCAAAAATAGGACCAAAACCAGTTCAGAAGCCTCATATTCCTATTTACCTTGGTGGCTTCAGCCAAAATACTTTTTCCAGAATTATAAATTATGATGCTGAGGGCTGGTTAGGCATAATGTTCGGACCTCTGGATCAACTTCAAACTACTGTAAATAATATGAAAGACCTTGCAAGTAAAGCTAACAAGCATCCAAATTCGTCCAAGGTTATTCTCTTAACTTATCCTAGCATATCTGAGTCAAAAAGCTCAAGTGGAAGTCAGAGGTTTCCAATGACAGGTACCGTAGACGAGATAGGTAGCGATATAAGAAAAATTAAGGACATGGGGATAGAACATATAGTATTAGGTTTCTTTTTCTCCCCAATTTATGGTGACACAGAGCGGACTATTGAAATATCAAAGCAACTCGTGACTTACGCCAAGTAAATTACTCTTTCAATTTCCTCATTCTAGTTGTAGTTTTTTATTATATCTCCAGTAAAAACCCCGAAGGGCAATTATTTTTATGTATTTGTCTCCTACTCCTAATTTGGAGTACTGAGTATATTTTTTGATAAGAAGATCATGAACCTTGCGAATTTCTTGGGTTCCGTCTTCATCCCCCTGCTCGATTAACGTCCCATATCCAATTATCATGACAAACCATAACCTCTTCCAATCCTCTTCGTAATTATCTACAAGAAACGCCACTTTAGGGTTTTTCTGGATATTCTTTACCCTTTTGAGCTGTCTCAAGGAAACGGTCTTGGGTTTATGGTCTAAAGGAATAAAGATATTATTTTTATCCAGTACGAATACTGTGGGGGTAAGATAGGGCTGAAGATTTAATGCGGTAGTCGCTAGGTGTGCAACCCTTGCTGATTTTATTAGCTTTAGAATCTGGTTTAGATTCAATACTATACAATCACTTGGCCAAGTTAAAAATTATAATTGTACCTATGTTATTAGTTCCTTTACCTAAACTAGTAGTAGCATACTAAGTAAAGTTTGGCACATGTATTGTATCTTGAAAAGATTTTGTCTGTGAATATTTAAATTTTATATCGGATAATGTGGGATTCACGGCATAAATGACTCAAATCAAAATCAAAATCAGGTCACGCATTATTCAGAATAATAAACTAATATGGATGTAATTAATGGGTGTCATTCCCTATAGCAATCACTAAAATATACTTAATTTGAATAATTATGATTGAAAGGCAAGGACTTAATTACGATTAGGTGGGTATATGTTAGTAAATCTCCAGTTACTGAAAACTATTTAGGTGACACCAGATAATTAGCTTATAATATATGTTAGGTGACTTACTGAGGAAACGATGGAAAACAGTTCTCGTACTTGTCGCATTATGGCTTGTGTTCTTATTTCCAATTCCGTTCTTTCCTTTGTGGGGGATACATTTGGATGAAAATAGCATCGAAACAGTAATCATAATCAGCCTCATAGTATCGATTCCCTTCACACTTCTGGCCTTATTCATAAATAAAGGAGAACACAGGGATTCCGAAATAGCTAAAAGCTGAAAATAATAATAATTTAATTAATGATAACAGCTAAGTTTTTACTAATTACGTTTTCTTTATGTATTCTCTGCTTGTAATCAATTTTGACAATAATGGTATGATTCTAAATAAACCATGTTATTAGTCTTGGCTGCAGCAATGCCGCCGTTCACCATTTTGCCTTCATCAGCGTAATTGAGAGCTCGAGAGCTGGCGTACAGTGTATACAGTTCTATTTCACAAAAATTATCAAGCTCTAAAATAATCTTCCAATAGGTAGGATAGTTAATAATTCACAAGCCTTTCCTAATATTAGGAATCATTAGAGGAGATACAATTCTGAATACTATCTAATCCAACCTGCATTTTACAATATATTATTTTGTATCCACGTAAATTTGATGAGTTCATAATTTGTTGTTGAGACCTAAATCCCACAGGTGAAAGTATAAAAGGCGTAACTTAGCTGTGCTTGTCGGTCTCGCAAATTATATAAAAGCAAATGGTCGATATTAAATAAGGAATTTTTGTTCTGCTAGTTTATCATATATGTTAAGTTCTGATCTTCCATTAGTTTTTGAATCTATCATCTTATAGTTTAACTAACTGACCCCGATAAAGTAGCTCAGTCATGTATCGGGTTCAGTGGGACCGCGAGTAAATTTGCTTGTAGTTTAGGTTTTAGAATATATAACTTGGATGAAATTGGTGACAGAATTGACCCTAAAAGTACACCCAAAATCCTAAATAGTTATAAACGGAATTTCTTAGGAACTAATAACCATAATATTTATCTTTAATTTAACTTGGCATTTGGGTTATAGTTTTCAAGTTATTTCAACCTAATTCAATCCTAATTCAATGGGCCCTAGTGGGTGTTGGTCATCTTTGCCTGCAATTCTATCAACGTAGTCAACTATAATATTGTGTACATTTATCGTCGGTATCCAAATCAGAGTTCATAAATTGAGTTCATAAGCAGTAATTGAAGTATATAATGACCGAGATTAAATACCATAGCCATCATATGAAGCATTGGTATGATTGGGGAGTGCCACCAGAATCAATTTTTGGAATACGTTGTTGCCCTCGTTAATATGGATAAAAGTAAAATACTTACAATAGACTTTGGTAATGGAATATCATGTGAAGAATCTCTCTTGATCTTGGATTTATTGTTTTAATAACTATCTTACAAGGCCCAGTCCCCGATAAAGTCTTTTAAAATTACAAATAGTCAAGAGGATTGCGCAAAGTATAAATCTGTCCTGTGCATATGATACATAATCTTCCAAAGCCACCTGCTGTCTGAGAATTCAAATTATTTTTGATACTCAAATATTTCCATCCAAAATATAGCAGACACTCTTTTAATAATTGAAAATTCAATTTATTTGCCCCATGCATATAGCTAGATATGGTGAATATGAGAGATGGGCCAAGGTACGGACTTGTAATATTTATTCATGCTAGTCACTAATTGAAAGCCCGGAATAGCCGGGAAATAGTTATGAAATACTGGTCTAGTTATGGAAAGATAATCGTGACCACAGGAGGAAAGTCTGGAGGAGGATCCAATAAGTGAACGATGACGGCTGTAGCTAAGCTCCTGTGGGATCAATATCAAGTCCAATTAGGTTTGAAATTTGTCTATGCTAAATCCCTCCACTCGCTACTCAGAATATTACTTTAGCAAAATTTAATCTACTAATTCGATTTTTTCAGCTAAAAGAGTCGTGCCAACAACAAATCCATCACACTTGACTTGATGTCCTACATACTGAACCATACTTGTGTCGCCAAATGCAGGACCAGTTTTACGTCGAAGTATGTACTTCCGATCGGCTGTTTCGACAAATATAGCTTGACGTTCGCTCTTACTTCCCCTACCATATGGACCCTGTGTAACCCATCCTTGGAGCGACGAGACCCTTAATGGCTGCGTGGAGCTCATAGCAAACTACCGTTGGTAGTAAATGCGATAATCAATTATGCGGCCGTTAAATTCTTTGGCCACCACGGCCACTCCACGTTTTACTTTTTCCGTATCTATTCCTTCTGGTGTACCAATTGTTATATGATAGCGAGAGGGTGTGCCAGTTAGCTTTTTAGTTCCAGCTTTTTGTGCTGCTCCTACCTTTACCACAAACGTTCTAAACTTTTGATTCTTTGGAAGGCCGGCCCTTTTGGCAATATTGGAGAGTGCAGTCCTAGATGATGGTGACATCTTGCCTGGCGGTATTTCCTTAGACGCAGTAGGCTTGTTCGCGGTCAAAAAATCTCCAGAAATCTTCATTTTTTGCCTTCTTTCATCTCGCATGAAGCGCTCCGCTTCAATTGCGGATACACTTCTAACAATCTCTGTCGCGTCTTGTTTTTTTACAGGGTGAACACTGGGATCGCCGAATAAACAAAACTGAGCAAGCGTTTTAAGATCAACTGGGTCCATTTGATTTGCCTGATCTGCGAATTTTTGACGTGCCATTAATACAGCACGGCCGATTGAAGCACCGTTCAACACATTCTTCAGAAAGTACTGACAGATGAGATCTGCTTGAGCGTTTTGGTCTTCTGGACCGTATGCTATAGTAGTGCTGCCAAAATAACCGTAAGCTCCCTGTTCCATATAACTCTGACAGATGGGTAGATCTATTGCCAATGTGACTGAATCATACAACTGAGCGCCATAGCAACATTCTACAGATGCAACCGTTCCCTCGAGAATTTGGTTAGCAATCGATTTGGTACTTAATGACGTTGGATATTTTGCATTTCTACCTTCACCCTTTTGGCCAAAAAACTCAGAAGATGCTGGACTGCCATGACAATTAATGAAATGCATTCGATTGCCAAACTGAACTTTTGAGTAATTTGGTCCCGAGGGCGGAGCCAATAACAATTTACTGTTATTACCAAAGATGTATGTAAGACTAAGACGTGTTGAACCCTGCCACACTTCTGCTGAGAGGCCAAGGTAGCCAATAAAATCTTCCGGTGACCGACTTTTGTAATTTGTTGAGGATTTTAGCAATGAGAGTAAATATGAAGGTTCACTCGCGTTAACCAAGTCTGGTAATCTTCCCAATACCCTTGTTGGGCCAACGAAATCAGCTGGGTCTTGGGAATATGGGACATCGCATGCATACGACAAATCACCCAAGGTGTACTTATCATCGTCACCTGCAGGATTGTTGAGGTCTTGATGAGGTACAATATCCGTTGCGCCTAGAATCATTAGATAATGTGGATTAAAATATTTGAATACAGCATCTATAGCTTCTTTATTTTCACGCTGATCGGATGCGCTCGTCACGGCCTTACCACCAGTCTTCTTGATATAGGCAACATTATCAAGGAACACAATCTTGGTTACAATTCCTCTCTTCTTGTCAGCGCCTGACAATTCTGTAAGAGCCTTTATAATAGATGCAAAACCCTTAGTACCGTACTTCTTCTGTAACGCACCTCGATTGGTAACTATGATTTTGTCTTCCATGTTTATTTAATCAAAATATCATATTTGTAAATATGTAAATCTTTCTAGTTAGACAAATTCTTAATTTGCATCATCCACTTTGCCATACCACATTTACGCCGTCTATTGAAATGTTACCGTAATAAATTTATCGACTAAATATTTTGGCTATAGCAACACGTGCAGTGTTGATAGGAAAGGTTTCAGACATGCATGGTAAAGTACAACGAATCTTTATCCACTATAGTCGAATTTTCTTGATCTAATAAAAATCATAAATAAATAATTTATTCATCCCCTAACTTGTCGCCTCCGACGGTTCGATGGTATGCTGGGCCTTACTAACCTAGTATCAATCATCTTGTTGCTTACTAACCTAGTATCAATCATCGTGTTGTAATTCTTCTAAAAACTAAATGATAGATCTTTATTATTCCCTATGTCTTGATTCATAAAAATTTATTTGCGATAGAAACACAATAACTACCTGATTATGACACAAATGTACCAGTATATTGTCGATAAGAACGAGTGATGAATTATTTTTGGTATAGTGCATACAAGTAACGAATCTACAAGGTTTTTAGCACGCATTATTATCTGGCTCAATTAGTGACTTATAGTCATATTGATCAGCTAGATTTTGGTAGTACTTGGATTGTTGGTTTCAAAAGAAACAAATTTTGTTAGCTTATTTGCAATAATACTTATAATGATGAAGATTTGAATAGTTTTTGAGGTTAAAATACAAGGGGACGGATAAGGGATCTCTTACGAGTCCACGCTCATATTTATCAATTCATAAATGTAAACCTGAAAAATATCACAAATACAATAAATGTGCTATTCTATGATATTTTTATAGAATGGAATTTAAGCGTTGTTAGCAAAATGAGCCACAAGTGATAACGTTCAGATTTGTATCTAATCTAAATTTGAATTCTTGACTTGATTTGATGATACTAAAAGGGTTCTGTCGAATTTGAATCATCAGACCGGTGTAAAAAATGTCGCAGAATAAGATAAAGGCCAATCAGATTTGTGCCATACCTCCATCGACGAACAGTTCGATACCTGTGACAAAACTGCTGTCATCAGATGCGAGGAACAAAACAACATTTGCTACTTCATTAGGAGCGCCCATCCGTCCCATTGGAACGGCAGATACGATTGTATTTTTGATTTGCGCCTCATTCATTCCCATACCACTGATGAAATTGTTGAGACCTACTGTGTCAATTGGACCTGGACTGAGAGCGTTGACACGAATCTTGCGGTTCCTCAACTCTAATGTCCATGTGCGTGCGAATGAGCGAACGGCCGCCTTGGTTGCGCTGTAAACAGTGTTTCCTTCTATAGCTTTCGATGAAGCGATAGATCCGTTAAGAATGATCGAACCACCATCCTTAAACAAAGGAAGTGCTTTCTGCACCGTGAAGAGAACGCCCTTGACGTTGATGCTGAACGTTTTATCAAAGTGTGCTTCAGAAATTTTTTCCAACCTACAGGATTCACCTATGCCAGCATTGGCAAATAGGACATCGATCTGACCTTTTTGTTCCTTAACTGTAGCATACAATCTATCCAAATCCGCGAGATTAGAGACGTCCCCCTGAACGGCTGTGACATCTTTCCCTATCTGCCCTACTGCTTCATCAAGCTCGTTTTGACGGCGACCTGTAATGAAAACATATGCACCCTCCTTGATGAACAGCTGTGCCGTGGATAAACCTATGCCGCTGCTACCACCTGTTATTACTGCAATTTTACCTTCAAGCTTCATGATAATTTGTGACCGTTGGCAAGTAATAAACATAGTAATTCTGAACTAACCATGATGTTGTTCACACATCTTATTAGCTATTAAAATTTCGAGCCAACACAGGTTGTAGAGCTCAATCCTATCAAGCCAAAACTGGACTGGATATATTTACGAGTGAGAAAGTCCCGATTAGCCTGCCGGTGTAGAATTGGTACTTACGTGTATAAAGTATGTGTGCGACAAATTAATCCATTTTTTAATATTTCCCATAGAGCTCCCAAGTGGTACTAGACCTGGCCCTGCAGTAATTCCTGCAATTCCTTTAATAAATTGATTACATACTTCGTCAAGTGTCATTGGGCTGGAGATAGCTCCAAATTTTCGTTTGCCAGCGATTTCCAATTTTGGCGTCAAAGAAGACTTTACCATGCGAACAACCCTAGTTACCTGATTTAGAGTAATATCAGTTGGAATTTCATGAATATCTAAGGCAATACAATACTTTACAAAATCATTCCTGTTAGAAACAATTTCAGAGACATTGTTTAACGCTACAAAAATATAAAAGACCTGTTTAGGCCTGAAGCTTTGTGACAAATTGCGATGCTGTTCTGTCTGGATTATAAATTTTGTATAATTATTATTCCGGTTCGAGGCATATGAACATGGCCTCAGAAATTGGAAAATGAGTGTTTGTCCATTTCTTAATATCTGTGTTAAGGAATCAAATCCTCTCTCCCTATTTTCAATTCTCGCTGGAGAAATAATAGTAACGTTTGTTTTAAACCTCTGTTTTATTATTAGTGATATATCACACAGTACATTTGCTTCTGTGGTTCTCTCGCTTATGATGTCCAATATTAGCCTAAATGGAGATTCATGCAATAAGTACTAAAAGCATTCGTTTGTCAGCCATACTCAGCAAGCTATTTGGAGATTGAATCTACGACGATTGAATTTGAAAAATTACATATTGTAAGCTGTCTGGAAGCTTTATTTTAGAAATGAAATTGAAATTATCGGTATCCTTTGATCATAATTCTTATGTTAGTTATGCAATCACAGCGTTAGTTATCATATGATTCATATTTATCTATTAATAGTATCATTGTTCAATATAATATTTTTAATAAATACATAAAAAACATGTAAGTTTTATATCCAGTTCGGTGGAATTAATGACGCTATAGATACAATTTGTGAACCCACCTTCCGTACGGATGTCAAACGTTGTAAAGAATTCTGATTATAAGAGGCTTTAATCCTGTTTTGCTTTAGAGGATACTTTGGGCTACGGTTGAATGGGTTGAACAGGTGGACATTTGCAATCTGCTTGCAAAAGGATACAATTCTGGGTATCAGGGAGCGTACACAAACATTTCCTTTAAGTCTTTATCATGTTGATCTATACCAATAGTTTCTCTACCATCTGGCCATACAACTAATACATTAGGAACATGGATTTCATTCAAAAGTGTCCAATTCTGATTGCGGAATGCCTCAAAGTCCAATCTATCAAATCTTTCAAGGTTGGCCTTTACTCCGGTTCTTGATCTTGTGAGTCAGTAGGGTTCGATTGACTATATGAGGAAGAAATTATATAATCAAAACCAACACTCGCAGCTAATACACCTAAGGTGGATATAATCCAAAGGGATTAAGTCATTCTTAAAATGGTAATATATTAGTATAAATTAAGTTTTTTGATAATTCAAGTAGGCAAAGTAACAAATATTTAGAAAACACACTGATAACTTACGTTTGAAAGTTTTTCTAACTATTGTAATGTTGCCTTAATTCATTATATCTTTGCGATTATTATGCAAGATTTGCAGTTTTATTCCATCAAAGTCGTACGCGTAGAATGATGAAAGGTATTTTTCATAATCGTCGACTAATCGTTCATCAATCGGTACTTTAGATTCTATAAAGCTGTTCTTAAGTAAAAGTAGCTCCTTTTGAGTATGTAAATTTACGGCAAAATGATCCAGCCCTGGTTTATCATCATTAATTGCATGAGAAATATTTTCTCCAAGCCATGTGTTGGTAGCAATGTGGTGGTGATACCTATTTGCAGCAAAGAAATATGCTCCTGGAAAAGTAGCAGTATGATTTAGACCCAAAATCTCATGGTAGAATTTTTTTGCTTTAGCAAGGTTAGACACATGCAAATGAACGTGACCTATAGTTGTGTTGGGAGGAAGTCCATTCCATTGATTATCGACCCCAGTGGATTCTTTCAGTAGATCTTGAACATCTAATGGTTCAGTAACCATATGTACTGTATGATCGATCCATTTCCATTCTGAAGGAGATCTATCTCTATAAACTTCAATTCCATTAAAATCAGGATCATGTAAGTAAATAGATTCTGATACGGCATGATCTGCCATACCCTCGTAATATTCAGGATTAAGATTTTTTTGTATATGTTTGAGAAAATGTGATAAAAACCTTCTTCCGGGTAATAAAATTGCGAAATGATATAATCCTGCTACTCTCGGTTTATGTTGAAGTTTGGAGGTAACATTACCCTTCAATTCAGATAGTACAACTAAAGACATGAGTGAATCTTTATCTCCAGATAATGAAAGATATGCACTCTTTGATTCTTGTCTTACTATTTTAAATCCAAGGACGGTCTGGTAAAATTGAAGTGATTTTTCTAAATCTGATACTTTAAGATGTACATGATCTATCTTTAACTTAGGGTTAATCACTATCATAAAGAGAGATTACGGCATATTTAAGAAAAATAATTAAGAGGCACTAGATGTAAAGAAATTTAATATTATACTGGATTTGATTGGTATTTTAGAGCTGAATAAGTGTATATACTATTGGTTCCATTTGCTACATATATTACGAGAGGAACATATGGTTATGCCAGTTGGATGTCAAATAGTGTCATTATGTTAACGTAGCAATATTAAATCAGAGAAAACAGGTTAAACTCCATTAATAAAAGAAGTACATCAAGAAATAAAGGGAAATGCAATAAAAATACCTGATGAGAAAATCAAAAAATATGAAAATTTGCTATTTCATCATTCCGTAATTATGAATATTATATTTACCTGTTACTAGTTCGAAATATACAATAAACGCTTAAGAAATTAATTGCCTGATAATGATATATGAGTGCCGATGAGAAAAATATGGAATTG
Organism: uncultured Nitrososphaerales archaeon; assembly: GCA_963703885.1. Taxonomy (GTDB): domain Archaea; phylum Thermoproteota; class Nitrososphaeria; order Nitrososphaerales; family Nitrososphaeraceae; genus TA-21. Next base: position 2,551 of record CAVPGE010000031.1, on the reverse strand, counting down.
ATGAAAACACTTGATGATGCATGGAATTCGCAAGATTGGATTGAAATTCCTTCGAAGAACGTCATGCAGAATGATGTGGCTATATTTTGGCCCGGTCAGCCAGATCTAACAAGGGCTGTGCATAACCATCGTAAAGAATCTGTTGAGTTCTTTAAGACATTCCCAGACAATCACCTTGTAAACAATCCATACAAGATACTTTTTTCAAAAGACGATTACACTTGTTCGGTAGCAGATTTCTCAGATACATTCAAAGGTCCAGTGAAGGGTCTTGATGGAAAAATAATTCAACCCACAAAGGAGAAATTTCATATAGAGTTTTGTACCATTGCCCATTGGAAGGATGAAAAAATACTAGAAGAGAGACTGTTTTACGACCTAGTGTGAATGTTGGCCCAGATTGGTGTAATGCCCTCGAGTACCTGACTCCCAAATCGCGATATCATAATAATCATTACTATTTCTATTCTTCTATTTTGATTTAGGTATACCCAATGCAATAATGTCTCCTACTAAGTTTGCACCTATAGTAAATATCTGACCTGTTGGTATGATATTTATATTTGAAATTGGACAAGTATCCTCGATTGTAGATGAATACTATTAATTTCGTAAAACTAAATAAAGTCAGATTAAGTGATGGAATGCGCGGGAAAGCTACTGCGAAATTTAGAGAATTTTTTTTAACTATTCAGGGAAATTTAAGCGGATTCAAAGGTTATACCATTCTTGAGAACGTCGAAGATAGTAATGAGACGCTTGTATTGACATTCTGGGGATCAAAGGAAGACATGGATAATTATTATTCTGATGCGAATTACAGCCTTTCAAGACTTGTCGAAGAAGTCAAACCAATGTTTGAAAAAATGCCAGAAAGAATTAGTTACAATGTAGTGTCACTTGATCTGAGAAAGTAAACCAAAATTAGCAGGTTCTTGTCTACCCTTTCAGAAGTTAAAAGTTACTTTCTATCCACTTGGCAGGTACTATATCTTATTGTTTAATGATATGTCCGAAATCTTGCAACTTCATTGTCACATTAAAGCCAGAATTTACAGGGGGATCAACTGTAGAGTAGAGAATCTTGCTAAACATGTTAATTTTATTGCATTACAGTTTGAGACTACTAGTAGAATTATATCTAATGAGCCTGAGCGTAAAAAATTAGCGAAGCGTGCTGCATCAAGTATTTTGAAAACCCTTGATTTAGTTAAAATATGATTGCCTTACGCTTATTACCGTATTCTAATATCAAAATGTAACCTGTTATTTGTTTTAAGTAGTCCATTTCACTCTCGATATATTATTTCAAATACTCGATTAAGTACACATAATTGATTTAAGGCCCCTCAGGAGCATCTACCCTGATACGTCAGTTGTTTGGGTGGACTGACTGCTGAGGATCATATATTTTAGTCTCGAAGATAATAGTATTTTAGTAGATAATCTGCTCTGACATGAGGAAGATCATACTATTCATTGCTTCAAGCCTGGATGGCTTTATCGCCAGAATAGATGGCACTATAGACTGGCTATTTACAGGAAGTGATTATGGATATGCGCAGTTCTACGATTCTATCGATACTGTGCTGGTTGGAAGGAAAACTTTTGACCAAGTCCTAGAATTCAGCAAATCTCCCTTTGAAAACAAGAAATGTTTTGTATTCACCAGACAAACTAATCTATATAATCAAAATAATCAAAATAATCAAGATGTTCAATTTAACCACAATATTATAGAAACAGTAAAACAATTGATCAAGTATCCAGGAAAAGATATTTGGTTAGTAGGTGGATCCGAAATTATTTCCGTACTACTTAATGCGAACCTGATAAACGAAATTATTCTTTCAATTCATCCTATTTTGCTAGGCAGCGGCATTCCTTTATTTAGCGACAATCGAAAACTTTCTTGTTTAAGATTTATGAACTCTAAAACTTTTGAAAGTGGACTAGTCCAACTACATTATGAATTAAGACCAAAATAAATATAAAATGTATCTGGATAAAGAGGAATTGAAGTTTGAGTATGAATTTGCAGAATATCTAAATGAAGACATGTAATAGAAATCAAAAGGATTACTATAGAGGTAACTCAGATATCAGTGATAATTAGACTATTTGATTCCCGTATGATACATCTATTCCTCAAAGTATTGTTACATGTGTCCACAAGCAAGTAAGTTTTACTTAGATTTCTGCAACGAATGTCTTAAATCATTTGAAAACGTAATTGAGGCTGCTAAACTATATCCCCCCAAATTGGTAGATTAATTTGGCGGTGAATGTATACACAGCGATATAAATGAAAATTGATCTTGTGGTAATTGGTATACTAGTAACTCATTCAGGAACATAATTCCAACCATTAATGTAAGTGATGAAATGAACGAGGTAGTTTAGGCTCACTATCGACATATGGGATTTATCGGTTTTTAGGAGTAATGACTTTCAGTCATAATCTACCATACTAATTAGAATATTGGGCATAGACTGATAATGACTAAGTATCGTCCGCAGTTTTACGGGCATGGAAAAGTATTCTTCCTTC
>CAVPGE010000030.1:0-144558 GCA_963703885.1 uncultured Nitrososphaerales archaeon | reverse complement strand
ATTCTTTATCTCCCAACATTTCTCACAATATTTCTCTACACGAGAAGCACCATCACAATCGTAAATTAACTTCAATGTTGGCATATTGCCACATTGACAAGTCCCACATATCTTTGACATTGCGTTTGATTTGGTCACAGGTCTTAATCCAGAATTTAGAATCTTCTCGACTTTGGCCTTAGCCTCTGGAGATAGGACTATTTTTTCAATCCTTGGAGATACTGCAGTTGTAGTATTTGGAAGTACTGAAAGACACTGGCGGACAATATTATTACATTATCATAAATACTGTCTAACTACTAAAGTATTACTAAATAAGAAAAATTGCAGTATTGACGATCTCCAAATTATGTTAAGTTTCAAAACTGTTAGATTTTGTAGTAATAATTAGATTTCGAAGCCATCCCAGACTGTGAATTGCAGGCTAACAAAATAATAATTTAATTAAAAAAACAATAGAATTAATTGGCGGACCATCATTTATTATCGCATAGTTGTACCTTATCATGTTTCTTCCTACTTTCTCTACTCTGTTCAGTGTATGTATGAATGTGACTATCTATTTTTTTACGTAGTATCTCTTCTCCTCACAACTCTGATTGAAAAGATGAAGTAATTAAACTTCTATCATAAAATAAATGCTCTTGTCTTGGCTTACCTAACTTTGATAAACTCTGCTTTCTCCTAGTTAATTCGTCTGGATTTTTCAGAATTTGAAGAGTTATACAGGAAAGCAAGAAAACACAAACTATAAGGTTTTACCTTTAGGTTATTACTAACCTTATCTAACTAGTTAGTTGCTTTTGCTTGTAATAAATTCCTCCCACATACCTGTAGGGGCTTTCCAGGTGTCCAACTGTCCAACTTTACTTTACCTATGCAGCATGATGTTGGACACCGTCATTTTTCCCACTTTTTTAGCCATTTCTCGCACGATTGGTTACTATAGTCAACAACGATAGACCAAAAGTGTCCAACTGTCCAACTATTTTGAAGTATTTGTTTTGAAATATTATTATCGTATTATACGATATTGTATGGTTGCGAAATAATCGGGTCAACATATAGTTAAAAGTTGGACACCATTCTCCATTATAGGATCAATTCGTGCGTAAAGGCTATTTTTACCAATTTTTTCTGTGTCCAACCTTATTTTTCATTGTTGGACACTTGGACACTTCATAAGGTTTCCTGACCTTCCTCTGCCTCCTTCCAATCTTTCAACTTTATACCGGTCCAGTAATAATCTCTAATTTTGTTTTTCATTATCTTTGCATCAATCAGATTATATTCCTTCTTCAATCTTTGACTAAATGCAAAGGAAGATTCTGGATTTAATTTCTTAAATTTACAAAATGTAATGTAGGCATTGTAAATCACTTCCTTTAATTCATTATTGGATTAGCATCCTCACTGGTACAATCTATTGCAGTTTCATAAAATGCTCTAATTGGATCAGAACTTTCAATATATTTGGTGTAATTATCCTCCAAAGATTGATTTGAGCCAGTAATTCCATCTTTCAAAACTTTGGGAACTCTTGACACTATTAAATTAAAAAAACCAGAAATTTCCTGCTTTATGGTTAATTTATCGATCAGGCTTGGATTTGCAGCATCTCCCAGGAATTGTTTTGGAAAATTAATTATAATTAATCTGGCAAAAAAAGCATCCGTTTCGTCTGATGTCAGAGGAATTTCATTCGCCGAGAAAATTAATTTGGCGACAACATTAGCGTCAAATGGATTTTTGAATTTCTTTTCTACGGTTATTCTATCACCGCCGGTTATCTTCTTCAGCAATCCAGTGTTTCCCAGCATATCTTTTGATAAATCGGCGTCAATATTTGCCAGTTTTCCATATAGTTGTGCGGGAGAGAAATCTCGACGTAATAGCCTTTGAAGGCTTTCAGAAGAAACATTTTCCTTTCCCAGTAATGCCGTAACTAAGTTAGTTGTAACACCTTTGCCGTTACGTCCGGAGCCATTAAAAAGCAACCATTTATGATGTTTATATTCCCGCCACAAACAATAAGCCACAAAATCAAGAAATTTCTCTACGTCATCCGATGACATTACTTCATAAAGAAATTTCATGATTTTGGGACATGGAGATGCAGATAATGATAATGATGGTAATTGAGGAAAATAATTTTCCGGTGTTGGTAAAGGTGGAATATTAATAAAATAATTGTGCGGAATTTTTACGGTTGTCATAAATTCAGGACTATGCGGTTGTGTTTCTCCGGTCTTTAGATTAATCATACAATCATTGGCCGCTATCCATTCAATCTTAGAATCAAATTGATTTCTGTCGACAAGGTTGCTCCATTTTATATGGTATAGAACTTGATCAACTTCCTTTATTTTACAGTCAGGAAAATATTTAACATATTCCTGTTTTATTATTTGTTCACCATTCTTAATAAAAATGCCTTTTTCTGAATTGTAATAATAAATTTCTTCGGTATCTTTTACAGTTTTGAAATGGTAGATCTCTGTTAATTCCTGTTCTATTGATTTAGAGTCTTGCTCTTGCTCTTTTTCCTCTTCTTGTGATTTGGATTTACCTTTATCGTGGCCGTTACCTTTATCGAAGAAATTAGTATTCACACTAAAACTTGGTTCGTCTTTATAGCGATTGCCACAACTAGGACAAATAAACCTCATACTTTCATGTACGTAATCGTAGTATCGTATTCCAGGTGCAGGATATTGTTTGATTTCAAAATTTTTATTTCCACATTCTTGATTTTTACATTCAAGTTCCGCAAAAATGACTAAATTTGCATTATTTTTATCTTCCAAAATTAGTGACCTACCTGCTTAATCCCGATATCAGGTCCTCTCTTGGGCTAACTGTAAAATTTTTTTGATTATCTTCCGTTCCTCTCTGGTACCTGAAGCAAAGATAGAGTTGATAGCACCCAAGATGTTTAAGGCAATCTTGATAGTATCCGGAGATGTCTGAAAATCGCTAGATAGACCATTTGATTTATTAACTAGAATGTTGTTATCTGTCATCAGAATATGTTCACCCGTCGGTTTCCGTCATCATCCGGTTTTGGCTGATTTCTCCCGACATTCCAGAACCCACGTTTTCTTTACCTTCCAATAGTTTAGATATCACTGAGTCAAAAGAATCCTCGAGCGTACCCAGTCTTACCAATCGCTGGTATGTTTCATTCTTTACTGCGATTAAATGTCTAGTTGTTGTTGACATATTTAAAAAAGTTAAAATAATAAAAATACAATACCATTCATGACAAAATCGTGCTTATTTCTGACATGAAAGACGTTACCTTCCGGGATATACCAATTATAACTAGAATAGTTATAGGGTGTACAAAAATATGTTTATAGATATTTTGGTCCAGAAGATCGATGGTACAATAAAGTGATGAAGTTAATCAAACCATCAAATAGGGAACTCGTTCAAACTATGGTTATTCGGAAGTCAAAGAGAGGTCATGACTCTGACTTGAAATTTACTCCAAAAGAAGTACAAATGAAGTTTTCAGAAACAGTTAAAGAAATAGATCAGCCCACTGTGAGTCGTGCTTTATCACAGTTAACTAGAGTAAAATATCTAGAAAAAGTGATGGATGTACATCAAGGTCCAGGAAAACCAAAAACGTATGATAATGGAAAAATTCCAGGGATTAAATCTCTTTATACTGAAGTCTACGGACAAAAATTAACTGATTACGTAACTCGTCTTTCCACACGGTTTATAATTTACCATCAGTTACGTGAATCGGATGTGATGGAAGAATTTTTAAAATTCCACTATTTCAAAGACTATATGGTTATCAAATTTTCGACAATACACAGCCTGTTGGAGGTAGAAAAGGCAAAAGGTCAACTAACTGAAGAATCATTAGCCAAATTGAACGAGGAATATAAAGTACAACAGAGATTACTGAAATCAAAAACAAAAAATGAGATAATGATATATGCTTCGAAATCAGCAAAAATTCATTTGACTACCAGTGATTGGCGTACTGATGAATTATATACGGAATTCTTTAAAGAGGGATTTAGGACTTATGAGGTTATTGAGTCTTCTAACCTGTAATAAAACTATATTAAGATTCATTGACTAGACATGTAATATGGTAGTCTCCGTCTGTCTTTCACCCTTGGAATTTTATTGATTGATCGTATAATCTAGTAAACTGCTCCAAATTACGCACTAGTAAACTGTAACTTTCTAATACTTCCGTACATCATATTATAATGTGTGTAGAACTGCCGTAATAAATGGAATTGAATTATCAAATTATTCGTTTGGCTTAAGCCATCCGTGGAATTCTAGTAGATTTGAGGCTTTTTCTTCAAGAATTGATATGCCTGACATTAAGGATAATGACAATTTAAGATTATTTAACCCACAGATGGCCGATGAGACTACCCTATATACTTTTCATGACAAAGACTACATTAATTTTGTAAAGGAATCGTCTGTACGTGGCGGAATAAGTTTAGATAATGCAGATACTCCAGCATTTAAGGGAGTATACGAAGCATCACGATACGTTGTAGGATCAACACTACTGGCACTTGATATAGTAGCTAAAAAGACTGGAGGAATAGTTCATGCATTTAATCCTATTGGAGGACTCCATCATGCTAGGAGAGATAGCGCTGGGGGTTTTTGCGTATTTAATGATATAGGTATAGCAATAATGTATGCAAGACAAAAATATAATTTTAAAAAAATTCTGTATATAGATATTGATGCCCATCATGGAGACGGTGTATATTACGAATTTGATGAAGATCCTGATATTATTATCGGTGATATTCACGAAGATGGAACATATTTGTACCCTGGAACTGGCTTTGAATCAGAAAAAGGTGTAGGGAGGGCAAATGGCACCAAAATGAACTTATGTCTTAAACCTGGTGCAACAGATATCGATTTCGTAAGCACGTTCAAACGAATTGAAGATTTTATTAATAGTATAAGAACAGACCTTGTCATCTTCCAGTGTGGAGCTGACGGGTTAAATGGCGACCCGCTTACTCATTTGAAATATACTGCCAAGTGCCACAAATACGCGGCGGAAATTTTGCACAAGTTTGCACATCTAAATTCTAATAAAAGATTAATAGGTTTAGGCGGAGGAGGATATAATGGCCAAAATATAGCAAACGCATGGGGGGAAGTTCTGAATGTATTTTTATCTAACTATGATTGAAATTTCAAAGCTACAACGACTACTATCTATTTCAGAAAACCATTGGATGTATTTAACGCCTTGAAATTCTCATTCTCATACCATATTTTGGTCTCAAAGTTATAAGTGGTTTAAGCGCTATTTTCTGAGAAGGCTCTAATTGCATATCCCATTTTCGCCAAATTGTAGCAATTATAATCATTGCCTCCATCAACGCAAATGGTTCTCCTATACACCCTCTTATGCCTCCACCAAATGGGAAATAGCTAAATTTCGGCAAGCATTTCTTAAAGTCATCTGTCCACCTCTCAGGATGAAAGTTTTCAGAGTCATAAAAGTATCTCTTGTCTCTATGCATCACGTATTGACTCATAAGAATAATGGATCCAGCTGGTATTGAATATTTTTCAACTCTGTAATCTTTAATCACTTGTCTACCTAATGCCCAGGCAGGGGGATACAATCGCAATGATTCAGAAATAATTTTTTTAGTATATTCTAATTTAGGAAAGTCAACCATTGTAGGGTATTTTTTGGTACCTAGCACCGATTTTAGTTCATTTTGAAGCCTTAGTCCGATTTGTTGATGTTCAGCCAATAAATATAATGTCCAGGTCAGTGTATTTGCAGTAGTTTCATGTCCTGCTAGAAATATGGTCATCACTTCGTCCTTTAGCTGTTCATCAGTCATCTTTTCTATACCTGCTTCTTGATCTTGAACTTCTAATAGAGTATATAATAAGTCATTTCTTTCAATGTTTTTGTCTATACTTTTTCTATGTTGCTCAATCATATTCAAAACCAGTGTATCCAGTTTCTTTTTTGCCTGCCGAAATCCCTTATTTATAGGCAGAATGGGAATTTTCTCAATGAGCTCACCAAAGGGCATCAAAAGGCGATTGAAATATTCCATGCAAGTAAGAAGTGCATCACCTACATCATCAACTTCGAGATTTGCGTCATATCCCAATACTGCCTTGCAAATGATAGCTGAAGTGAGCTTGGTCATTTCCTTATGAATGTCTATTATAGTCTCATCTTGCCACCGGTCAGAGGTCTGTTGAGCATATTTTAGCATAACATCACCATATATCTTAACTTGCTTTGGGTAAAATGTCGGTTGGATGAGATGTCTTTGCTTATCATGATACTCACCTTCACTAGTAACTAAACCATTACCCAAGAGACGTCTTGATACCTGTAGCCCTTTACTCTTAATAAAGTTCTTGTAGTTGGTAATCAAAACATCTTCAATATAACGAGGATTGTTTAGTAGGTATACATGCTGCTTGCCAAATTTAAGATGTGATATGTCACCATAGCTTGATAACCTAATTAGCATCTTAATAGGATCCCTTAAAAATTGACGGGCAGAAGTGTACGGCAAAATCTCGGAGGGTCCAGGGGGATACTTTATAGCGTCTTTCATTACTTTATACGTGTTTTGTTGAATCAGATTAATATTGTTTGTGTCAATTGATGAGGGGTAATAGAGTGGAGGAAATTACAGTCTGTTTCTGCTTAACTAAAGTGTCATGCCGAAAATTGAATAACTTAATATTAAAAGCCATTCATATACAAGAAATTTATTAATTTGGTTTCGCAAAATATGCCATCAAATTAAGTAATTGTTCACATACCATCATAATTAATAATTCGGAGATCGCAATTCATAATTGGTATTAATTTATTTACGTCTGAACAGAAGAATTAATCTTTCAAGATTTCAATTACAGAACTAATGATCCTTCATATGAATTAGGAATCCAATCATATAATTTAAGCCAAAATTCCTATTTAGCTGCATTACACTGATATTGACTTCAATTTTTCTTGTTCAAAAAATAATAAAAAAATAAACCTGTAATTTTGTACCAATAAACTTGCTTTGGTTCAAAGTTTCAGCATAAATTTTATACGATCGTGATTTTTGATTGTTCATATGGCTTGAATTTGTCCCATAAGGAACCAAAAATAATACCAAGAGTTATCCAGAAAATACCAATGGTGAAGCCACTTGCCACCCTAAAATTGAAAATCAATCCCGTGGAAATATCTACCTGATCAGGATTTGGAGGAAACATGAAATATGCAGCAATCATAATTACCGCATATATAATTGGTAATAATACCTTATTTTGATACGAACTCCTGAGTTTTTTGTGAATTAAGGCTAGTACCAGGGCAGTAGATCCTGAAAATATAATGAATCCAACATATAATAGTTCTCTATAGTAAATAGTATCGGGATCACCCACAGCAGGCGGATTTGCTGGATATTTTAATGATACTGCCAAAAATATCACTACCCATAGAATTCCTACCAAAACTAAAGCTTTTCTCTTATTATTGCTGCCTGGTAACGATTTTCGTATATACACAAAGATGATTCCTAAGAATGATGCGAATGCAATACCATACACAGCCCCAGCTATGATTGAGCCACTCTTTTGCCATACCCGATAATTTCCAAGTTCCGCCATATCTATGTGTTGTCCCTTGAGCACCATTTTTTGAGTTTCCAAATTAATTGCTTGATCAATAAAAAATTCAACTATGAGTAAATTGAGGAAGGAAAGTATGATGCCCGAAATTGCACCTGATAACAGGGTGATAGCCAAGAAGGTAAGGCTATTCAAAATGATCATCTAATTGAAATAGTGTACTATTACTCAATGACAAGGGAAACCTGCAGCATGTCTCATATCGTGATAAAACTCATGCATCCACATGCCATCATACGCCTTCTGACCTTGTACAATACTAAACAACTGCCCTTGGTCAAAGCCCACAATAAACAGGCAAAACAACAAGATTGCAATGAGTAACCCTATAACTGCTTTAGAAATGGTAGGCGAATGTTCAATGACTTGCAGTGACATCTCTGTTGATTCCTCCGGGATGAATTTAAACTTTTGGATAGTTTATCCAGCGGAATCTAGCTATTCTATTTTCAATTTGACTAGTAAAATCGATCTCATTGTCCTAAAATCGCATTTATGAAGTGAAATTTTGTTTAGTTACTAATGGCACTGTTTCCTTGCCACCATATTTCAAAAATAAATTGTCGTATTTTGTTGCTTTGTCCTCTATTAATGTATCAGCGTCGTCATACATATTGATAAAATTTGCACGCAATACAAGACCTCCATTGACATCAAAGAATCTTATGCTATAACTTACCTTTTTGTTGCCGGCTTTATCCTCCTTTACAAACCTTGCCTCAACGGTATCATGAATATTAACATGTATATGCCACGGTTTATTTTCATCCCCTATTGTAACCCATTGATCGTGTATTCGAAGTGGTAAATTATTCTCGATTTTCGCTTCACAAACCGCTCCGCTACTTCTCACGGAAAAAAGAATATCGTTTTGCATTAAAATGTCATTCATTATTTGCTCAAATGTTGTCAAATTGCTAATTATCTTCGTAATTAAAATTACTTGTATAAAAGTTATACACAACTAATTTTTATATTTTATTTGAACCAAATCAAGCTAATCTAAGCATTCCGGCTTTCCGATCCCTCAATACAAGTCAAATTTCGTAAAGGGAGTACTATATTAAGAATCACTTGACTTAATAGTAACAATTGATTATTCAATAATTCCATTTATAATACCAGCTCATTATGAAAGAATACCATATGCTAGTATACATGGAATAACCATTGCAATCCTCCCATGCGTAGGACTCAATGATGTTAGCATATATACAAAAAAATTGAGATTCATTGAAGATAATAAAATTATAATAGAGTTGGTTCAAATAAGTAAATCGTTTATTAGAAAATCTTAAGGAGCCAATATTGAAAAATATCTTACATGAGAATATGTCCAAGCCTAAGCATATATCACTTATCGGTATAGCGAAAGGTGTGCAACAGTCAATACTTAATTGCAGCAAAATAATATAAGATAGAATACCTGTTTATTAAGTCGAAACTTTAGACTAATTTTGATTGTTGAGATGAGGGAAATAGATCAAGAGTCATCTTCTTTAATCCCTTGGGAGATTAATGAAGCAACTGCAGGAATAGCGAAATGTTTTAGAAACAAAATTTTAAAATTAAGAAATCAAGATAATGCTCTAACTATTGCTAGATTTATCTTGTCAATGAAGAATGAGATCAATCTATCAGATAATTATAGAGTGTCTTTGCTAAGTACGCTTTCCGATATGTCTAACTTTTATGAAGAAAACAAACCGTTCTCAAAGATTACAGGTAATGATATACTTTCATTTTTGAATAGTTTTAGGAAAGCAGAACCAAATGATCCACTTCATAAATGGATTGGCACATACAATTATTATCTTACCATAATATCAAGATTCTTCAGATGGCTTTACTATCCAAATTTACCACCAAATGAAAGACAGCAGCAACTAAAGCCTGCTGTTATCCAGAACCTTAAACGACTACCAAGAAAGGAAACTTCAATCTATAAACCAAGTGATTTATGGACCCAGGATGATGATCAACTATTCTTAAAATACTGTCCTTCAAAAAGGGAAAGATGTTATCATATGATTTCAAGAGATACAGGATGCAGGCCACATGAGATATTGGGCCTAAGGATTAAGGATGTAGTGTTTAAAATGGCAGGAGATCGACAGTATGCAGAAGTTCTAGTTAATGGTAAAACTGGTTCCAGATGCGTTCCATTGATTAATTCCATTCCATATGTTAAAGATTACCTGGATGATCACCCTCAACGAACTAACCAAAATGCATATCTTATCTTTGGTATGGGTAAAAGTTACGGAAGGAAACTAACAAGTCAGTTTATACAACGGATATATGCCGATTTCAAAAAAGAATTCTTCCCCAAATTATTACAAGATCCTAAAGTATCACCTGAAGATAAAGTCAAAATCCAAGAATTACTAAAGAAAAAATGGAATCCATATGTTCGAAGACACACCGCATTAACTGAAAAATCTCAGATATTAAAGGAAAATGTACTGAGGCAATATGCAGGCTGGAGTCCAGGTTCACAGATGCACCTGAAATATGTACATTATTTTGGCAATGAATCAAACCAAAACATACTGGAAGCATATGGACTGAAACCTAAATTTGAAGCAATTGATAAGATGAAACCAAGACAATGTCCTAACTGCACTGAATTAGCCAAAATAGATGATAAATTCTGTCCTAAATGTCGCATGGTATTATCTTACGACGCTTATACAGAAACAATTCAGGATAACAATAAGGTCAAGGACGAGATATCTCAATTGAAGTACGAACATAATAAAGAAATGCAGGGAATAAACCAGCAAATGGAAAGATTAGAATCTACAAAGAGTGATTATAATTATGCTCACGAATCAAAGCAGATAGCACCATTAATAAATAAAAAGTTGAACAAACAATTGACGAAATAAATAGTAAAGATCTCTACGTTCCCGTTGCTGCATTATCACACAGAAGAGAAATGAATTGTGTTTGCAAGCATCCAACAAACAAAGCCTTAGGAGTCAATAAGCAATGAGTAGTTTCAAAAAGAAGTGTACCTTTTGCGGTCAAGAGATTCAATTGACTAATGATAGTGGTCGCTGGCTACCCCATAATTTAGACAACACCTTCCATGACTGCCGAAGTAATGAGAATAAGGACAAGTCCCCACAGACACAACAACCACAAAACAAATCAAGTTCAACCTTATCACTGGAATCTATAGACGCAAGATTGAAAAGAATCGAACATACACTTTATGGAGATAAATAAAATTGTTTTTCAAAATCATCAATCATGTCTATCAGACTATTAACCGTATTGGGATCTAAACTTTTAATGAATCCAGGACCAGATTTTAATAATTCATCTCTAAACGCTGCCAGTATATTCTTATTAGTATTGAGTATTTCCTTATCTGAGACTTCCGACTGTTTACGTACCTTACGCATTACCTCAATAATCTTTGCATGTAGAACGTTGGAATCTTTATCGCTGATATTTTCGTTGTTAGTTGATTCATCAAGAAGTCTCTCAAGCACTGTGAATATTGAATTAAAATACGGCATAATGAATGTATTTATATATTTTTGTGTAATCATCTCACGCCCAAAATTTGCACCCCTAGAGTATCTATCAAGTTCCTTTAATGGTACACTAATTTTGTTAACAAGCGATTGAATCCTTTGTATCTGTTTTTCTATAGTAAGATACGGAGTCCTATCAGTAACAAACAGGTGATAAAACCCCTTACCTTCTTTTTTATCATATCTCAACACTTTCGATTTTATCAGTTTACTGATTCTAAGGTTAGTAGTCTTAGGGGAAGATATTCTTCTACCCTCTTTATTCAATTCAGTCCTAACAATATTCTTGGTACAACCTGTGTGTTTAGTGACATATTCAATAATTGCCCTATCTATATTATCAAATTCCAATTCCAAGTTGGTTACAGTTGGTTACTTGATATTAACCAACTCTTAATATTACTCTATTTTTACTTACCCCATGTATAAACTCGTGACTAAGAGAGTCCTCACATTGAAATGCCAGCGGTGTGGCTGACCTGGATTACTCAGGATTAAACAGATTTTCCAATTGTGGCCATTGTCGTATTCGTAAATATTAGAAAACAAATAGTGTGTCTTTAGAAAGTGAGTCTGAATTGCAACCCCAACTCACCTCCAAAGTAGCACAAACCACTGAACCCCAGTAAGTGAATTTAATGTTGAAATAGATACTACAAACACTCATAAAAATAGTTTAGTTCGAAATTCGAATTTCTTAGGTAAATAATAACAATAACAACGTTGGTGAGCGACAACCACATTTTTCATTTAAATTAATAAACTTACTTTAACATAGTTAAAACTAAAAGTAAATCATATCTAAATCAAATCAAAATAAATAAAATAAAATAAAAAAAACTTCCAGAAACTACATTCAAAAATATTCAATTAGTATTATACTAATCAATCTTAATAAAATTTCTTATTTGTAAAATAAACTATTAAATCAAAAACAAATTATTTCTATAAATCTCAACCATATAACCAACATCTTATATCAATAACTTATTCTTTTACTTCACAGAAAATCTTTCAATATATTCAGATTAATAAAATAAAGTCTAATACTCTATATTTAATAAAATAATTAAAAATACATTATGCCATATTTCCACATTTCAATTGTCAGCAGATACAATCTTTACCTACTTCAGATATCATCATTAACTCATTATTTTTTTTTAAAACTGCTTAAAATCAAACAATTACTCTATTCAATTTTCTCATATAAAATATCAAAGTACAATCTACTTACAAATTTAAATTCTTATTATAAAAATAATATTCAAATAATATAATAATAAATAAATAAAATTATATACAAAATATAAAATCAAATATTAAATTTATATTAATTAAAACAAAACTTAAAAATTTCTTAACTTTTATAAAATTATTATTAATAATAAATTAAAAAATAATATTATTATATATTTAATTACATATAATAATTTAAATTCACAAAAAATTAAAATTACTATAATTAAATAATAAAAATTTATATTTATTTAATTTATTTAATTTAATTTTAAATTAAATTTCTTATATATATTTTATTAACTCTATATTATTTATATTATTATAATAATTTTTACAAAAATTTTTTAAAATATACTACAAATATTTTAACAATTTTATAATTATTATTATTATTTATAATAATTTATTAAATAAATACTTATATTATTTTATTAATTTATTATATAATTTAATAATTATTATTATTACAAATATAATTAATTACAAAATAATACATTTTATTACTTATAATTATAATCATTATTATTATATATATTTTTCTTTATATTAAATTTGAATATATCAATTATTTATTAATACTTTATATTTTCTACTCATACTTTTATATATTTTTTATTACAAATATAAAAATTATCAAATAAATTTATAATTATATTTTATTATTATTTAATAATTAATTTTAATATTATCTATATTAAATAATTTTATATTTTATTTTATTAATTATACATTTATTTTTTTTTATACTATAACAAAATAAATCAAATAAATATTTATTTAATTTTATTTATTAATTATATAAAATAATAATTTTTTCTCTTTCACTTCATTTATATTCTTCATACCTAATTTTTTTCGATATATTCATCTGCTATATCCGTATCTCAAGATTCAAAACTTCGCGCTTCTATTCGAAATCAGTTGAAGCTGAAGTTAATTTCATCGGAATATTGCTAGCGCAGAAATACTCATACAGTAACTGAAAGGTTCTAAGAAAAGTAAAACTGTTTCAGCGGTGATTCCGAAAATACTGTGTTGCCACTTCTCTCACAGATAGTGAAATCAAAGAATACTTAATCAAGTGATTATTGAGACCAGAACCAAGAAACGCTAAATCACCAGAAATTAGAATGTGCATATGAACAGAAAATAGTCATCTTGATCGCTCGCATGTTGTCACTCGAGTTGATGTCATTCCACTGACTTGTCTTCAACTATACAATAATTTCGAAATCAGGTAATCTTGGTTACTGATTGTGACACAGTGAGCTATTGAACTTTTAAATCAAACGATGTATCATAGTTGTAGTTGAAGATGATCTAGATTAGACCCTTGCTGTTATGCTCAAGTTGTGTTCACCAACTGAAGAGGTTTTAGAAAAACAAAGTAACCACCAGCCCCGGTCGGTACTGCCACCTTTAAGAAATTCGTAATTGTCATTTGCACCGTCATATCAAATATTTTGTTGTGGCATAGTTATTCTCAAGATTATTACTGTACACCATCGAGTGTCGCTTGAATGTGAGATACTGGTCCCTATTGTAGCACAATTATTAGGTCAGCGGTTTGGTAGAGTGCGCTTCTATTGAAGTACATATCCGTCGATATAATCATAATAGCATTCTTGGCAGAATTGTACATGAGTAGTCTGAAGACCTTGTAATCTTTAGTTAAGAAAGATACTTGCCCGATTTTCCCACCGACATTTCGTAATATTTTTAGCTGCTGATGTTCAGCTGGGAAAGAGACATTCCACTGCACACTTCTTTATAATTGCGTAAGCCGTACATATGTGAAGAGTCTTAAATACTCAAACGTAAGGATGAGTGTGTGGAACAAATTAGTGGATGCAGGAATTAACCATGTCCTGCATCTGCTATTGTATTAACTAAGTTCCATCATTCTTTAATAATTTCATAAAGATCTATACTCAGCGAGAAGCCTCAAATCTCAAATGGGAGGTGTGGGGTATGTATTACACCTATTCGTTAACCTCCCCCACATCTGCTAATAACTAGTTAAAGTTTAAGCATTGATTTTAATTCTGCAACTTCCCCTTTCTTTGGTGGAATTACTGCAGAAGAAGCAATCTTGTTTTTGATTCCAGGTATGTTAATGCTATCTTCATATGATCCTATAAGATTAATTGTTGTTGTCTTATCGTCTATCTTGAATCTTAATAGAGTGTTCATAATTTTACAGTTCATTTTATTAACTTTATAATGATAACCTAGGTACTTAAGTTATTTTATTTTAATCATACATATAACGTCGTAAAGTCTCCCTTGTTACAGCAAAATAATATGGTTTGAGATAGAATTACAATAGTATTCATATCTTGTTAGAAACGATTTTGAATTCTTGTCAAAATAAAAAAATAACCAATATTTTTAATGGAATTGCATCACGTAAAGAATGATTATCTTTCAATGCTTCTTCAAGTACAGATGTCAATGATGATATCAACCAAATGCTGTACTTTTAGCATATTTTTTGTTTCCTGGTATAATTCGATAGCCTCGCTTCCATGCGCATAAATTCTATACTTTGTACCAGATGATGACATGACCTCAACAAAATAGTATTCAATACCATTATTCATTAACACAATTTTTTCAGAATAATTAGTTACAAGCCCCCCTTCGCTATCGCAAATGTACCGTAATCTCATTGCTGCACCAGATTGACGCAATTTCATTTGTACCTATCCAAATTTAATTAATTTTGACGCTGTTTAATTTGCGACCATAATATATTGCCCGAGCAAAGGGTTGCTACAAATCCCATACGTATCCAGCATAACATTTCAATAACTTCCATTGAAATTTTGATTGTAATGGTATAGGTGATAAATTATAGTCAAGCTGATTGATGATTTTTCAAGTCCATTGATTAATACACACTAGTGAGCAAATAAAATGAAAACCTTCACCGAGTACTAGCAGTAATTTCCTCATTGTAGAATTTTTGGAAATTAGTATAGTAACCGGAGTTCTGTTGGGAGATATGTCTGAAACTGCACGAAATAAATTGATTGGATATTCTGCATTCCCTATTGGCGGAATAGGAATAATCGTATTAATACTTGTGATATTTTACCCGTCTGCGATAATTGGTCCTCATACAACACTTCATTAATTTTTCATGCTAACAAATAGAAAAAAAGTTTTACTAATGAGATTCAAAATATAAAGCGTGGTCATTTTTCCTTCGAAGACAAATCAATGCCAAGAATCTCTGTATTAGAACTATACTCTAATCTAGAACCTGAAGCAACTGAGTATTGGGCTTATATTATTTCCTATCATCTGAAGATTTCAATTTTTCTGCATTTTCTATTTCTTCATTAATGGATATTTTTGAAATAAGATGTTTAATTAACCTATGTTGATGAAGCAAAATAGACATAATTAGCGGTTCAGTAGGAAAGGGTTTTGCCTTTTGATTAAAGGCACTGGAATATCTATAACACTCTTCTAACATTTCATTAAAGTATTCTCTGTCTTCTTTGGATAGCACTTCTACGAAACTATTCCATGATTCTATTTCTTTAACCAGCATATCTGCATCTGGAAAAATTACCATATTGATTTGATTAAGATTTTAAATATTTATTCTGAGAATGCTCTAAGTGGGAGGGAGTATTAGCCACAATAACACTAAAGGCAATAACTCTTTATCTTACTAAATAATTCAATTTATTGGATAGATAGAAATGGCAATGCCAAAAGGTTTTAAACATTCATCTGAAACAATAGAGAGGATAAGATTTGTAAAATTAGGAAAGAAACGTTCCGAAGCAATAAAGGCAAAGATAAGATTGGGAATGTTAGAAAATAGGAATGCCTTAAAGGAACGAAAGAAAGGATAGAGAAAAAAGAAGGGATTACGCTATTGGCTTACGGCGTCCTTTGGAGTTTTCTTTGTCAATGTGGAATAATCTTGTTGCACATGACCTGGGCTTGCGCTGTAGTATTGCCAACTACTGACTTCAAGTTCACACATTCCTTTTTGCGTTGAAACTGAGAATGCCATGCATCCGCTGGTTGCAATACTGTTACAGACCATATTAGCCCAGTTCTATAAAGACAGCAAACATTGCCACTGCCGTTTTAGTTAATTGCATTATATTTCTTGCAGATTGAAATTTGCTCAAGTGAATTGTGGTTTCCAGATCCAGATAACTTTTCTGTGAAGTATTTCATATTTCCTTATTCAGAAATCATTTCCCAACTGAATTGAAACCGAAGAATTTAATCCAAATTAATTAAAATTGATGCTCATAAAAACAGTACTGCTCATTTAGGAAAATATAGAAGCGAATTACTATTTTCCGATTATTACTAAGATAACCAATATAATTACTCAGATAACATAAATTAACGACGATGATTTGTTCAATATGAGATTAATAAAGCTCACCCTAAACAAGGAAGAGAATATAGTGATGCTAATTGGCATAATATCAGTACTTCCAGTGGTGGAGTATTTCTCATATTACGCTGAATCTTTTAATTTCTTCTTCATCACTCTTTGATTCCATTGAATCATAGAATAATTTGTGCTATCCTATTATAAGGTAATTAGGACCTAAGTCCCGGAAACCTTAAATTATTATATTAGAAATAAATCTAAAGTTTTAGTCATATTTTCTATTTATCCATCTTACTAATATTAACCATTTATCTGCCCATTAATTTCACTTTTTCACTTTGAGGACAGATTAGGTAGTCGAAAAGCGACTTTCATTCAATGCTAGTATCCCTGCAATAGAGAACAAAATGCAACCAGGAATACCAGGTAAGTGAGCAATTGCGAATATTACTATGCCACATACTATCAACAAAATCCCAACGATTTTCTTATTTTTCATCTTAAATGCTACGTATAGGCTTGCTAAATTAACTATAATCAATAGGAAAACATGCAATATTAATCCACCCAAAAAAAGACCAAGAATTGGTATTCCTATCACGCTATTAGCATAGCCATAAATGATTATAATTGGAACCAGTAGTATTAAGCCCAAAATCGAAGTAATTAGACTAATTTTTTGAAATGCTTGCATATTATGTTAGTTAAATGATCATAGATAAGCACTATTTTTGAATTGAGTTTATTACGTATACACACGGCACATGTTTTTTGAAAATACTCCATTCGCTTTTGAAGGATGGAAAATAATTTAGGTGTACTTCCCTTTCCTGGCGGAACTTACATTAAGTGATAGAATATGACGCTATTGATAAGGAATATGCACACGAATATGATAATCTTCGAGTTCCGAAACGAGTTCTATATATTACGATTAAAAATCTCAAGATAAATATTCATAAATCAGAAAATCCTGTGTACAATCAAAACATTGGAAAAAAGATTTGGTTCATAAAATGTATAGACTATTGAATGAGATAAAATCAAATGGGGATTTTGCATATCAAGAACTTTTGGAAATAATTGACTTTAAGACTGAATCTAGATGGAAAGATCTTGACAATTCATTTTTTAAGGCCCACAAGAATATATTTGAAAATTCAATCGAGTCTACAATGGCTCTGAGATCTAATTGTAACGCTTATAAGATAGCAAATTATCCAAGTTTTAATTTAATAACAATTTCCTTACCAATAACTTACAAAATACCTGAAAGTGGTCATTAGATACCTCTTAAATTGCTCTAAATGGTTTTTTATACAGTATTAATACATACACGTCAGATATGTTCAATTTCTCCTATCGATATGGTAACGTTTCACTCATACCAATTTACCTATTTTTAGATTCAGTCATTATGTTCCTGAGATGTTTAGTAGCTAATCCCTATAATGATTTCTGGGAAATATACATTACCTTTAAATCTTCTCAACATTTGGGACAGTTATCGAAATATTAAATAATATAATATTAAAGATCCTGAAGATGGAATAACCAATAGCGGTTATCGCAAACTAGAAGATGTCTTTTATTGATGTAGTCATTTTTGTCATTATTAACTACTCTTTCAATAGTACTTCTCATAAATTTAGAATATCTAATTCATGATACTAAAACCTTCTCCATATGATTACATTACATGTCGTGTCAATACGTTCAATTTATCAAAAACAATCTCTACCTGTCATATTCATTCAAGTGGATTTCTGCAGATTCTAAATCGGTTATATCGAATGGCAACCCTAATTTCAAAGCATCTAAATCGTGCGATTGTAAATAATTTGGATCTGCACCACCAACATTGTGAATAATAGAATGCAATATTTTTTGCTTCCTAGGGCTATTTTTTCCGGTTTGTAAGATATTAATTGATTATCACGTGAATGAATTGCTTCATGTATTTTGCCACACTGATCACATATTCATGCAACCTGCTCGCCGCAAATATTGCACACTGAAGTTGGGACTAGATAATTTCCGCACGCTCTGCAGGAATTTTTATTGAACATACCACCAGATCGGCAGCAACTAATATTAGCATTTTGATGTGTGAACTTTATCAGGACATAAGAACTAGTTGTTACTCGATTACGGTATTTATAGAATGATCAGAAGTTAATCAGTGACGAATTTAAATATTGTATTTATAAACAAATCTCAATTCTTACAGTTTAATATACTGAACATACTTTTCAATATTCTACGCTTTTCAAAGAATATGATTTAATACTCTATTTAATGAAATTTGATTACGATCTATTTTCATATACTAGTTGCAGTAAGATTGTTACAAAACTGATTTGTCCACAATGATGTATTTCTTACTGTGGTCTTAGAAGATAAAGACGTTATTAGGGTAGATGCCACAATAATTGCAGGTATTTTGATTCTTCTCACGCTCAGTTCAATTGGATTCGGAATTGTAACGACAGACCGCCAGATTGAATTACGTGCCAGAAGTGTTTTGACACTATCTAGTATAATATTTTTCGCTATTTCGGGTATCTTTGCTGCTCTTCCAAACTTGTTAAAAAAGCTAGAAGAAGGCGAACTAATGATGTTCATTTCAGTAATTTTCATGATTAGTGGGTTAGCTTATCTTGTTGGTGTAATCAGTTTTTTTATTGCTGTTACTTACCTAAGGTAAATCAGCTGCTATATAAACCAGTTTTTATCAAAAATGTGAAGAAAATAAAATTTAAAATTCGGATTTTTTAAATCTCATTCAGGCTGTGGGATTGGAGATTTTTTTCAGTTTGCGATATTAAGCAACCCTGTCCAATCTGGCCACTTATTGTCTTTTTGGGATTTAAGGTCATCATTTGAATCTTCAGTTTGAATATTCAATGGCTTTGTCGACTTGCATAAATTGTTCATCATTTTATTCAATGTATTAGAACATTCTGAATACTGCCCAAAGTTACTGTTGTCAACCGAGTATGACTTAGAGATAGGCATCCCCATTAACAATCTTCTTCTAACATTTCTCTGTGCATTCTTCAAATACGAGCTATGTCTGCCAATTGTTCTTTATATGGAATCAAAATTGGGAAGTAATCTAGCAACCATAGAGATTAAGATAGAACTTGCCTTCATGGCTTCTTGTAGATACAGTAAAATAAGGCCGAACAAAAAATCAAATGAAAGAGACTTTAATACTTGTAAAAAAGGCCGTAGTGATAAGCAGAACTTCGCCACATATATAATTTCAATTTAACAAATGATCGTTATGAATAATTTTGAGAACATAGTATTAATTAGATTGTTGCCAGATAAGCTCTCGATAAAATTTTTGCAATTTTGATTGGCTCAGGTATAGCTCCTTGGATAGTAAACGAATCAAGTATTCTGATAGAATCAAATAATTCAATTCCCCAATGTCTAATCCACAAAGCTTTTCCTGTTTTTAATACGATTTTATCTCTTTTTCCAGATTTTTGTAGTTGATCTAACTTGAGTGCGAAATTCTCGGGAAAGTAATTCTTAATTGATTGATTAATTCCAAACGAGTCGTTAAAAGTAATCGCAATTACTGGAAGCCCAGTATGATTGTTGATTTTGTCACCATCTATTATGTTATACATGCTTATAATTAATCCATCCAATAAGATCAAATTGATATCGTTTCTATTCAGGTGTTTCACCATAGTTAAAATGCTATCTGTAGAATCATTACCGCCAATCGTTGATCTGCCAAATACTATTCCATCAATTATTAGATCTTTTCGCATTACAACACCAGAGAGTATTGATTTTAATTTTTCTTTGTGGAAGCTTTCTGCCAATGCGAATAATCTTATTCCTTTTTTTTCTAGATGTAGCGCTTTCATAGTTTTAGATCTACAATATCAATTAAACCATTTAGAAAAATTATTACTCGAAAAGGATTTATCAATACCATTTACCATTTAAGAAACAATTTATTTTGATTGAAATATTTCTCTTCAACTGAAGACATAATAAAAAATAGAAGGAGTATTCCTCAGATTCGTATCTTAATATTATCGCCATCCACTTTTATGTCATAAATTTTTTGATCCTTAGTTTTTATGAATGACATTTGCTCACCTACGTAATCCATGTATTTTTTCCAGTTCGGTGGTAGTGGTTCCATTTCTGGGGGAATCGACAATACTGGTTCATCTATCTTTTTTCCAGATGTAACTTCAAACTTTGCTGCATGGAAGGGACAAGTAACGATATTTTTACTAATGTTACCCAAAGAAAGTCTGGCGTTCATATGCGAACATCTATCATCCATAGCATAGAATTTTCCATTGATGTTGTCTATTAAAATCTCCTTATCGCTTATTTCTATATGCATAAGCTGGCCATCATCGATTTGACTAGTTTTCGCAACTTCAATATACTCCTCCTCGCTCATACCTTGTTATAAAGGGAACAATATTTATAGGTATTATTTCATAATGGAAATTTTTCAATTACAAAAATCCCATAGCAATCTATGCACTGTCTAATATTTGCATCAATAGTTTAAAGATGTGATTACGTAATTCGTAATTGCTTTCGAGCCATGATTTAACTAATTACGAAACGAAAAAGTACCCAAATTTAAAAAAAGATAAACAAAAATAGTTTGTTATTAATTTGTTATTAATTTGTGATAATAGTTACTGGATTTAGTGATTAGTAATCTTCAGGTATATTCTTCACTAAGCCTATGTAAAAAATAATTTCGTGATGGACAATATATCATCTCGCATGTGGCACAACCAAAACTCTGTACATTGTTGGAATTTTAGACTTAATAACTAGTTCTGTCTTCAGAAGAACCATCTCTACGTCCCTTAATGGTCGGCTTCCATCCATTTCAATATGAACCTCGGCCTGCGAAACCATACCAGTTTGGCGCAGCTTAACAGAACGAACTTTTACGCCCCCGTCAAATTTTTCTTCAACCGCTTTTCTTACGTAGTCTATAGTAGCAGGATTATGCCAAGCGTCAATTAAGATTAATGATGATTGTTTAAGTGATATATACGCCACAGAGAAAATATACCCCGCTATCACCATTCCTCCTATAGCATCAGCCTGTAAGAATCCGAATTGACTTGCTACCAGAACGCTTAAAAAACCTATAAGCGAAGCAGATCCATCTTTTATTGAATTCTTCGCATCTGTTTTCAAAGATAATAGATTGTATTTGTTGGCTATGTTTCTCATTTGCAACGCTCTATATGTCGAAATCGTACCAGCCACGGCTAGGACTACCATTGTTATTATTGGTTGCTTAATTTCCTTTGGATCGATCAATCCCTCGTAAGAATGATACGCTATGAAACAGCCTATAAGAATCATCCCTATTGCTGCTATCATTGCAGCAAAACTCTCTACTTTATGATACCCGAACTGAAACTTTTTATCAGCAGGTCTATGTGTAAATCCTAAACCAACATACACTATAAAAGAAATCATCGCATCTGATATGGAATCAACTCCATCGGCGAACGCTACTACACTTCCGCTAAAGTAACCAGTAATGAGTTCCGCAATTCCTATACTTATTAAAGTAATAACAGACATTTTGGCTATTTTTCGGCCAGCCAATATGCCTTCATTAACTCTATTTATCAACGTATTTGGTCTATCTCGCGAGTCATTTTGCCTCGAATCAGAATCAATGGCATCATAACCATTCTTATCCAAATTAATTATATACGATATAGGTTAAAGCATGATTAATTATAAACATTTACAAGAAAAGATGTCGCTTGAAGACGAAATTCGTAGCTATATAAGAATTGAAATGTTTTTAACTTATCGTTTTGCGATTTATATACTGGTAAGCATCTGCATTATTGCCATTGACCTAGTCGATATCGATTTCGTTTCTACTCGTCTCACGGGAGACATTAATATAACAATAGGAAATGTGAGAGATTGTGTTATTTCAGCCTAAGGACTTCATATCATATCTTGTAAGGGAGAAAGCGATTCAATAATAGGCAGTCCAATTCATGATATTATATCTAGTAATCTAAAAACGATAATATCAACACTCCGGAGGGCAACGATAAAATTTGTTGTAATACGCTGTGCAACCCAACTTAATTTTAATTATAATGTATTAAATGCCGAGTAAAGAATCGAATGATCTGACCAATATAAAAAATGACAAGGAAAACAGAAATCTTGATTGTGAAATAGTACTTACCTATTGATACAATCGCAAAACTATAAGTTTTCCATACTTTTTATTGATGAGAAGGTAAAGATTGTGCTATTTGTATTAATAAAGCAATCGAGCGTTAGAAGCAATGAACAAAGAACCGCAAGCCTTTTTAAATTTAAATCATAAAATTATCGATGGTAAATTTCCGTTTTGGTTTCTTTTGCTTATTAGCAGGTATAATGCTGCTCGTTCCTCCTGCTATTATATTAGTTTCCTATGCTCAAAATAACACAAGTGTTAAATCTGTTAAATCTGTTAAACTGTTAAATCTGATAGATCATTAGGTAATTCGGAAGGTACTGCTGAGGGGCAGCCAAAGCCATATTTCAGAACAAGTTAATAACACTTGGAATTAATGTCAAAAATGTAATAATACTGATCCCAAACGAGGGACATGAGTCGCCAGCACTGCCAGAGGAGCAAAGAGAAATCAATCAGCCATATGTTCCAGAGAATATTATAGTCAATCCTGGGACTAAAATCACCTGGCTTAATGGGGATGTAGGACATGAACATACTATTACACTAAATGATGAGAATTCAAACAAGGTTTATAGTAGTGGAAAATTCGACTTTAACACTGTTTCAATTCCTCTTGTATTGAACAAAAACAAGGAAATTTACATACTCTGAGGCAAATGTGAATGTAGATGATCCTAAATTTGTGATGGAAGGAACGGTAACAATTAAGGATACGATTTTCTGCATTACAGAATATAACTTCAGATACAGTCGGATTCTTTATGATCCCGGAAAGGGCTCGAACAAACATATTTCAGAATTAGCCGATAATGGAATTGAAGTACTAGACAAGTTCATATTTAAAGATCTACGTGGAGGACAAAAAGGAACAGGTACTAGCGAGACACTATTATTGGTGGGAGGACAAGATGGACAAGGGATGTTAATTTCTACTTTGCAAAAGATAGCACCTGAATTACCATACAGTTGATTTTAGTTTGTGCGTAGGGGTTAAAATTATATTAATTTGACATTCTGTTTCCGTAAATACGATTACAAAATACAAAACCATATATTTAACCTGGAAAACGGAAGTGCAAAGTAGACTGATTATTTTAAAATGATGTAGCATCCAATCTATATAAAGCAGATTTGATGTAATTGGGAAACAAATCTTTTAATTAAATTGTTGCAAGAAAATTTGGTTACTACTTGCTCAGGGAAAGTCTTAAAATGCCCTCAAGTTTTTTGCTTCATTGTGCATGTGGTATGGTATCTTTGCCAATTGTTCTATCTTCCAATGACAACTCCAACAAAATGAACAAATAATACAAACAAATAAACTTCTGGTGGAACACGAATCACAAATCTGATATTTCCAATCATTAGTTTCTCTTAGAAACTCATGCATCCTATATATTGCAGAATTATGTGTTGATGTTGAGTCCACTTTATGTACTTTTGAATTACGATGTCGCACCAAATAGGAGTTTCGCCCTATTAATATATAGAGCTACATTACGTATATAGATTCTTAAAGTTAATTCTATCTTAGCAAAATTTGTCATCTTAAATTTATATATAATTTCGTACCTTATTTTTTCAAGATAATAACATACATTTAAGGAACCAAGGTAATATCCTAATTGACTGGGTTGTCGGCTTCAAAGGAATTCTACAAAGTAATGGTGGCAATTGACGGCTCCCAACATTCTAAGCACGCAGCAGAATATGCAATTTTAATAGCGAAAAAGCATGATTCGGAGCTAATAGTAATCCACGTACTTCAATTCAATTCAACAGTGTTGAGTCTTGCCTCTTCACCACGCATGGAAAGTATGAGGCAGGAAGCAAAAAGAAATTTCGAGAAGATAAGGCTGCGTGCAATTAAAATCGATGATACGATAAAATTGAGGACGGAACTAATTGCATCGCCCTCAATAGTGGGAGGTGTTGTGGACTTTGCTGAAAAGGAAAAGGTAGACTTAATTGTAGTAGGAACAAAAGGAAGATCAGGACTAAAGAGATTACTATTAGGCAGTGTGGCGGCAGGGATAATCAACTATGCTCATTGTCCTGTTATGATTGTGAAATAAAAAACTGTACTCTCAGTAATAACTCGTTTTTGTTCATTGAACCATATCATATGCAGCTTTCCACTTGTATTTGAATGAGCAATTAAATTAAGTACTCAATAGCAATTGGTCTTCGCCTATCTATCAAGTTAAATAAAAAGTTTAAATGAACCAATCTATCGCGTTACACCCAGTTATCGTAATGTCTATGCTTACCAAAGACTTAATTGTATTCTAATTAGGTATAATTGAACAATTCTAAATTCTAAAAACTATTCTTTTTTTGATACTTAATAGGCGACATTTACAAATAAAATTATTTAGGGATTAAATGGGAACGAATTTCTAATATGACCCAGTTTCACATTCCGTATGATCAAAAAAAGGTCTGTAATCTACCACTCCAGATATATCCAACAAGTCTTTTTCAAGTGCCATTTCTACAGCCTCTTGTGTTTCTCCATCTTTATTGTAGCATATATCATAAAATGGACAATGAGGGCATTTTCTTGATTTCATCGGTTCTACAAGTCGTGGCAATATTGATGGATTTCTGGATTTGAGGGCATGGTGGAGGAGATTTTTTCTTCTCATGATCTCATTCTTCAGTATATCTCTTGTTAAATCATTCTTAGGAAGATAAACAGACCAGCTTTCAATTCCTGGATTTCTTGAATTTTTGGGCATGATGTAATGCTCACCATTCTCGTCAGATTTAATCCACCTTAATTCTCCTATCGAGTACCTTATGGAAATTATCCCCTTTTCTATGCCGGTGATGACAAGATAATAAAGCAATTGTCTTAAATAGGATTGGAATTGTTGATCGGTCAGGTCCAGTCGCTTGCCACTTGTAGTATCCTTTAATTCCACAATTTGATCGTCTGTCATGATATCTGGATGCGCAACCAAACCTTCGAAATTCAGATCAGCTTGAGCGATACCCATGTTTGCCATTCGCGTTATTGCAAATTCACTGGACTCTCCTCTTATGAAGTGATATAATGAATCCTCATTTATTATATCATTATCTGTAACCAATCTTGAATAATATTGCTTTCTTATGCAGGTTGAGGGAAGTATATCCGAAACATGTATAGGTGCATTCCCAATTCGATTCTGCTTCTTTTCTTCATAATATTTTCTTAGATTACTTACCAATGTTTCAGTAAAACTTGAGTCTCTTCTTATCTTGATAGCCATTTTCCATTATCTATAGAAATTATAACTGTCACTTTATAATATATATTATAACATGCAGAAAAGAAATTGAATAGAATATTTATAGAAAATTTAACTTGCGGGATATTAAAGTGCACCGCAAAATTGATTTCGCCTTAAGAAAGTAAAAGTGCTATAAATATCCAAAGTTTTTCTAATATGAATGAAAAAGATAAAAGGCTTAGATATATCTAACATCGAACTAGGGAACTACAGAAAGTACTATAGATTCATTAAAAAAAGTCTTACAATTTGGCACAATACTAATTAAATGAATGAATATTAATACCTGGGCAATAGCCTTTATTTCGCCAAATTAAATCCATGAAATCGATTTCTGAGAAAGTGGCATAAAGGCTGCTTTCAGAATTAAAAAATAAAGATAGCATATCACATCTTCCAATACTAAATCGTTCCTACAATAAAATTTACCAAAAAAAGTAAACGGAGATATTCAAATCTAAATGTCAGAATATATGGAAGGTAGATGATTACTGTGAGGCTAAGACGGGACAGTTCATGAAGGAACAGTTAATGAATTTAATATTACATATTCACAATTACAGCCCAAGCAATAAAAATAGACACTATTAACCTCTTGTAGATGTACATTTTTGAAATAAGAAGCAGCTTTACTTTATGGAGATATCTAAGGCTGAAAAAAAGTGATGCAAGAGGAAGGAAAAAATACCTGGCTCTACAATTGAGCCTAACGTAAAATTAATTTTTCGCATAAAAGAATACTACTTTTGGCTATCTTTTGGTAATTGTGCTATGGTTATCAAACTGTAAATTGATTGGTTATTGAAGAATAGTATTCATTTGATTTTTTTGAATATAGTACACTGCTGCTTCAAATAATTATGGGTCCTTGGCTATGTGACGTAAAGTCAAAATATAAAAACAAGAGTCTGACTGAGATTGGATATTACTTTGAATACAAATAAAAATAAAAAAAGTCTGCATAATGGAACAAAGATTGGATTAGAGAATATACTCATTTAAACTCGAATAAAACCTAGTATGTTTCTGAATTTAATTTGTTCCTTTATTAGTATTGAACTGGGTTGTCTGACGATTTAAAGGCACCCAAGTGAGGTGTAGTATTATTTTTTCAAGACGATAATGTATCTTCTAAGATGATTTCCAGAAAATAACAAATAATTCTTCGTCTATTAAAGATTTCAGGAAAAGCATAGTTGAACAAGCATAAGTAAGTATTTTGATGAAGCAACATCTTAAAAAGGATAGATTATTAGATGAATCGAATTTTATCCTTTAGCCATACTAACAATAAATGCCGTCGTATCCGGCGAAGCATAGGAATGTTTGAATATAAGGAAATGAAAAAGAACGAAAAGGTTTATCTTTGCTGCTCTGGATAGAGTTATAGGATATTAATCATTAGTACAATAGATGTATTCACCTGCGCAAGATATTGAACGAATCAGAGCGAGAATATTGCATACAATCAAGCATGGATTGGAATTTGATTTAACTACAGAACAGTGCAAACAATTATTGAAAAGACATGTTAATTCAAACACCAGTATAGTGGTTTTATACATAGACATCAACGGGTCTACCCGTATGAGCATTTCGCTTCCGCCAACTACTTTCGCATCATTGGTTCAAGTGTTCTCCCAGGAAGCTAGGTTAGTAATTCTTGGCCATGGCGGATATGTGTTAAAGTACGTGGGTGATTCCATTATAGGTATTTTTCCCGCAGAGTATGACAACAAAAAGGCAAGTGAAAACGCATTGAATTGTGCAATAAGTATGCTATCTGTTATAAGAGAATGTATAAATCCAATAATGCAATCAAAAAATCTTCCGGAAATTGCAGTAAAGATTGGACTAGAACAGGGACCATCGCTGGTAATATTATATGGGAAGAGTATCGATAGAGCACCAATTGATCTCGTAGGCCCTTGTATTAGTATGGCTTCAAAAATAATGTCTGCAGCTAGTACTAACCAGATACTAGTAGGTCAATCTCTGTACGCAGTTTTTTCCGAAGGTGATAAATTAAAAGAGCGATTCACTGAAATTAAGTTGCCGATAGATAAATGGAATTTTTATGACAAACACACTGGTAATGTCTATAAGCTTTATACGTTCATTTAATTAAGTCGGATCAATCTCCTCATTTTTATTTTTAGAATTGATATGAATCGAATATGAAATCATCGGAGAATACACTACAAGTAAGGCAATGTTTGCCTAAAATTAAATTAATTTTTGACTCGAAAATATTACAACCTTTGTATCTTGAAATTAAAATAATTTTGTCTACACAACCCAAGACTGAAAGATATTACCCATACACCCATTATTTTATTGTTCCATTAGTGCAAGAATCTCATTGTCTTGTCCCCAACTGCTTGTAAAAAATTACTTATGTCTACAACAATTGTAGAGTAGTGGGGTTGTCTGTTTCGGGGTAGGAGTGTGTAGTTCTTGTAAAAACTGGGAATTGGTTTGATCGATATGATCCATATATTTTTTTCACTTGGCTGTACTTTTTTCAGATTTTGTAATTTTTCTATATCATCAGCGCTATTTATAAACTGGATCACAAGTGATTTGTCGGGACTAGTTTTTAGCACGTTGAGGTTAGGTATCACAATATCCAAGGAAATTGTATCAAGTTCCACCTTTCTCGCGGAAGGAAGGGTACATACTGTGAGCATGAAATGTAACGTTGCCTCGAGAACTGATAACATTTTTTGGTCATTAATTTGTACTGACTTATTATCTAAATTTTTAAGAATAAGGTCAATAAATTTTGCAGATTCATTATAATCGTTATTCACAACCATCTGAATTTTCTCCTTTCCAATCTTGTTTATTATCGAATAAAGCAACCCAGGCACATTATCTTCCGGCTTCACAATTATCCTGAACATCTAAATCTATAATTTAATTTAAATTCAGTGGTCCATAAGATTTAAAATCAAATACTATTCGTTTCTTAACCATATTTTGATTATAATATAAGGGTCACATACCGAGTGTGCAAGGTTATTGACTTATGACTGAAATGAAGACAAATTGTTTTGAAATTTATTCGCAAAATTCTTCAGCCATGGGAAGATCTTACTCATCCTTACCAAATACTATAACCTGACGATGAGGATATCTCTCTAAGGTGGGTATTAGTTGCAAAACGAGGCAGGAGATCTATTGAAAAATAATTTGAGATTTAGAATATCAATATTCTAGTATTTTTTCTTACAATAGTAATTTGAACTAAATTAAAGTGTACTTTGCTCTGTTAGTAGTATCATATGTTTTCCAATTCTATTCAGGGCCAGAAGAGCAAGGAGATTGAATGAAGGATAATGGGTTGTTTACTATCAAATTGCAAGACTACAAAGTTATTCAAATCCTCATTTAACAGGATAATTACGTCAGGATCAAATTAGGAAATAATCCTAAACCCAAAATTCTGGAGCATACCTTTCCATATTTTTGCTTAAATACCTAGAATGATATTTTTCTATTTTCATTCTGAATATTGAACTATCATTAAAACAGCAATTGAGTTTTTTGATACTATCCTTGAAGCTTGCTCAGTATCTGCATCAATCTTGTTGAATTCGAATAAAGGCTTGTCAAAAAACGCGGAATTTGATCACCTTTTAATGGATTTCCCTCAAGAGAACATATATGATTAAAATTGCAATAAATTAATGCTATCATTATTCCAAGTAGGAAATCATTTTTTGAATGGACCACCTCGTTAGTTTGCCATTCCTTGAAATTTGAGTTCATATCTAATAACTCATTTGGAAGTGCGCCCAACACACGATCAAACACTTGTCTTTTATATTCGTCCCAGTCCAATTGAATACTTATATTTTCGGCCAACTGAAACATTAATACACCTACATCGGAAGCCATATAAGCTAATTACATTTTCCTTAATTTATGCGTACAAACTTATCATTGGATCTTCAAAGTTATAAACTCATAGTGATTCAACAAAAGTAGGCTATTTTGTCTAAACTTCTGAGTGGTAAAATTCACAATATACATCTCCGTTGTGAGCCTACTAGCATTAATAAAATTCTCAAATGAAGTATTGTGAAAGTTGCAATTAAGTGAAATTTTGGATTACAATGAGTCTAACCAATGACTAATATTCAAACAAATTGAAATGAATCAAGTCATTATTCATGCAATTCTAATATTCTTAACAATGTCAAAATCTTTACCCGTGGTCTCATCAGTTACACGATAGTTAATTACATAGTTGCCCTTAGGAAGCGGGCTGCTTTGAGTTACTAAGAGATGCATATACATTTCGGTATTTTGGTAATGGGACACTAAATTACTAATAGGAATGTTTTGGCCACCACCCAGTATTGTACCATTTTGTGCACTTATTAAAATATCTGCCGTGAAGTTCATCACAAATAGTTTCTCTCCATCCTTCCCCTCAATTTGCTTATGTCCAAAGCCTATAGGCTGAACGTACAAGACTATATTCTCACCAGGTTTGAAAGTATTGGAATGTACTTGATATTGACCGCTCCCCAGGAACGATGATTCTGTTGCATTCACGAAAGTAACTACCAAAGGATGAAATCCCAGTGAATTCCAGATTTTCAAAAATTGTTCTCTGATAGCCTCATACTTTATTGCAGCATAATCAGAATTGTTACTCGGTGGATAGCTAGAAAGATTTTTTGTTCCGTCCTGAGATTCAGAAATAATAATGGAATCCCAAGCGATTTGTTGCTTAAGATTCAGAATACAATAAAAGCATTTGACGAGGATATTATGATCTCCAATGACCCTCTTAAATTTAAGACTCAATTGAAAAATATATCCAATATTCTATCAACATTAATAGTACATGCACTGGAATATGCCTTAAACATCGATCCGAAAATATTGAGAGACCAATATCAAGCAGTTGAAAATATGATTAAAGAATTAGATGAGCCAGTACTACCAACAAAGAAACTAAAAATAATAAAAAATATGCAAGAAGATTATAAAGAAATAATAATGAATATTTTTAAAAGAATTTATTTTGACTTAACTATAGACTCTATTGAGAAGCTTAGTCCATTGCTTCCAGAAGATCCATATGATGAATTTTTTGGTGAAATCATTGGCATCATGTACGCTATACTAAAGTCGTTGAAACTTTTAAGAGAAAAAATAGACCAATCATTTGAGTTAAATCTTTTAAAAGAAAAGATTGACCAATCATTTGAACCTGATTCTAAATTTTACGAAGACTATGTTATGAAAAAATGTCTTCATCTGATTAAATTTATTACATTAGACTTAAACGACCTAATAGTTCCTTTAAAATGTGAAATGCGGTCGGATATTTATAATATGGAGTTTAGTAACGATTTAAATGTTAGTACGCAACTTAAAAAAATTGATGGTTTACGTGAAAAATTGGAAACAGCTCATGGACAAAAAGTTAAAAATAGTCGTATTACAGACCTGCAATTTTGCTTGATGAAAGTTTCTAATATTGAGGAAGGATTGATCAATTTATTTAGAACTATTATATTGGTTGGACTCGAACATAAAAGGAAAACTTCTCGTATTAACTTTGTTCCTAATTTGTCCAAGGAAGATAAAGCTCTAGATAACGAAACTGATACTAAAACTTTGTACGAATATGTTGATAAACTTGAAGCTGAATTAAAAGATATTGAGAGACTCGAAAAGGAATTAATGGACAATACTAATATGGAGCCGCCGAAGCTTTTGTCCGATATTTCAGAACTATCAGCGAAAATAGTAGATAAGTATGACATCATTACCAACGATGAAACCTATGCATACGATCATATACATCATTCATTATATTATAATATGTACCGTGCATTGCAAGGAATTAGGGATGACATAAGTGAAAAATCAGAAAATTTAGAAGAAAATTTACAAACATTAGAAAAATATCCATATCTATTTCCAGAAATAGCAGAATTATGTAATTTTTGGAAATTTCGTCTCAATGAATTGGAAAGAAAGCACGCAAGGAAATACTTGGCCAGAATAAATTACTATTTTTCAAAGCTTATGTACCGGAAAATATTAGAGATTCCAGCGATAAAGGATTACGGAAATGATCTCAAATTATTAATTATCAAATTGAAAAATAAAATTGGAGTCGCCCATATGTATCTTGAAGACTATAGTACAGCAGAGGAAAAATTTGAAGAAATTTTGAAAATAGACGAATCCAATACTGATGCCTTATACAATTTAGGGTTAACTTGCCAAGAAATAGAAGGCAAGGATACCGATAAAAAATTTACGAAGTCGATCAAGCAATTTGAAAAAATCATTCAAAAAGATCCAAATCACGTTAACGCTTTGACATCGCTCGGAATATTATTTTTCAAAATTCAAAAATATACTGATTCTTTTAATTATATCGAGAGGGCAATAAGCGTTAGCGAACATGATGATTGGAGGGCGTTACTTGCGATGGGATGTATTTTAAGCGATGGTAAACAAGATTATGTTGCTGCTAATGGTTATTTCGACAAATGTGAATGCTTGAATCGTGGTTCAAATCTAGTCAATTTGAATAAATCACAAAATTTGATTCTTCTCGGATCATATGTTGAAGCCGAAAAATTACTGAAAGAAAGAATTCTAGACAAAATCGTAGCAATTGAAGATAGATCGACTAAAATAATAACAAATATTTTATTAATATGCTTACGTTACTTAAATAAGGACGGCGCTAACCCAAATAACGAAACTTTAATTAAAGATTTGTTAAGGTTGTTTGAATTGAAAGATTCAAAATTAGTTGAGTGGAACTTTCAAAATCTCCTAAAAATCATTCAAGACCATAAAGATATGAAGGATGAAGATAAGATCTTTCTTAAGACCATAGTCTCTATTCCTGGTGCGAAACCAAAGAACGATGTCGAAGAGCTAAAGAAAAAAATCCAGGATTTCGTCATAAATAAAAAGCTTTATTCTGATACTGCCAAGTATATACCAGATAATATTACCGAAAAAATAGTTAAGGTAAAAGTAGAAGAAAGGTTTGAGAAGTCCGAAAGGGATGAAAATGATTGGTATCTTTGGAATATTTCACTTGAATTATCGCGCGAGTTTTCTGGTGATGAATCCGTGGAGTACGTGGTCTACAGGTTTGATCCCACATTCCAAGACAGACGTGAAGATAATAAGCTTTATGCCAAGGGTAACGAATCGAACTTTTCGATTAACGTAATTGGATGGGAAGAGACAAAATTTGAAATAGAAATGAAACATAAGAATGGTTCTATTTCAAAAATGGTAAGCAAGCTAGAGAAAGGTGGCAAGCAGGATAAAGCAAGCACTGCATAAAATCTTCCTAAAAACTCTGCTATCATGAATTGCTCCAAGCGTCATGTTTGAGCCTTATCATATGTTCTTTGATTTTGTTGTATAAATAGAAAAACTAATTTTACAGTAGTTTCGGTATTGCACGTAAATCAATTCGAAAGTTGTCCTAAAAACTATTTCAATTTGTCATCATGTGATAGTTGAGGCGCAATTCATTCTCGTTTGATTTATAATGACCTTGGATTAGTGGTACCAATAGATTTAATTTTGATCAGAAAAACCCATATTTTTTAAGTTTTTCTGAATCCAATGTCAATCAATTAACTTTTAGACGCATCTTGGGATTTTCTTTACTTTGCTTGTAATGTCAAAATCTTTTTGTCAATTCGAGTCTCTACTTCATATAACTTTAGTATTAAGTACTTACTATTTTTAATTTTTAGTAGCATTTTTTCATTGACCTCAAATAAAGATACTTTGACAATGAGATTGAAGTAATTCTTTTAGTCTTTATGGCGATCATCATTTTCGGATCGGAGCTTTAAACATAGGATTTTAGAATTATAAGATGGAATTATATGGAGCATCGTCTTTTGTTACTCTGTAGATGTATTACGTGTAAAGAACTCCTAGTATCTTGTAATGCACATGACAGGTTTCGCAATTAACTGTAATTCTTAGTCATTAATTTTGCTGAAGATATTTACTCGATTGCTAAGTTGCTTAAAACTATGCCTATTTACGTCCTATATCGCTTTATCCTTGTCAATGTATTTCCTTTCAGTAATTTAAAAAAAGCATTATAAACCCATTTATTTAATACTAAATCTTTACAAAGCATGAGTTTTTTTACTTACCACATTGTTTGGAAAGGCTAAGTGTAAGCTGTGTGGCGATTCTGTTAGATTTGCACTACGACATTTAGAGCAAAAACATCCTGAAACCTTGGGAGAAGAAGATGTGAAAAAATTAAAAATGAAAAAAATTTTGGAAAAATATTTTGAATAGAAATCAAATTGCTCTACGGAATTCATTTTTTACTTTCATTCTAACGATATATCAGAAATCTAAGTTTGATGGAGCCTTCGTTTTAGCAGTTGAATTTAGAAGCATATCACCCTTACTCGCTAATGCGTCCTACACACTTAAAATGAAGGATTTAATTCCTACATGTAATCAAACAGGTTATTCCTATCTTTGAGTCCATTATCCTAACTACGATATCTTAATGACATAAGCTATTGCCCATTTACACATGTCTTGACATCAATCTAATGACTTATCGTCATAATATTCCTACATTGTTTAGAGAATCTGTATATATACCAGTCATGCCATTGGGTTTTATTACGCAGATTTTCAATTTAATCGATCGATATGGGAAAGCAAGAATTTTATACTATCAAGACGTTATAGTTTACGAAAGTATTTGACGAGCGGTGATGAATCGCTAGATTTAGTAACAAATTGGATCGTTGAATATCCTTCCTTTAGTGAAAAATTTGAACACTATAATTTAGCGCTTGCAAAATTTAACAGCATGTACAAAGCAGGAAAACACGTTATACTATATGAAATCAAAATGGACCCATTAAATGGTTCAACGGTAAAGAGAGTCCCATTGCTAAACTCAAAAAGAACTAATGCCCAGTCAAATAAGATCAACAATAAATCGGAAAATAAATCAGGTAGCAATATAAAAGGAAAGAAGAAATCTCACGACTTCAAAGTCAGGATGCTTCTTCTCGGGATTGTATTCATTACTTTTCTGATCATAATATATTTAATGAATATACTAACGACGGGACATCCTGAAGTTGGGGGCACAAGTCACTTTGTTATTCCAATTCATTTTTTAAAATACCATTTTTATCCAATGTCTGAAAATATATTGCTTTTTACTCCAAAACTACTTTTCTTGATCTGAATTCATAAATTTATGATATTTAGAAATCGCCACGATATTTTTGGGATATAGATAGTAATTATGAAGAAAATGCTTTATCAAATGATTTATTTAACATATTGGTTTAATTAGGGAATTTGAATAATAGAATTAATAGATAGATGTCTAAAAAGTGGACTGGAGACCCAGGGCTGCAAATTAGGATGGCCGCTAGTTTTATCATTTTGGGAATTCTTTATTCTGTTTTTTTGGGGGTGTTGCATTATCTTGGAGTCAACTTCTTCCAATTGACTATAATTGCATCGTCTATGGTTTTGATACAATGGTATTTCTCTGATAAGATAGTTCTATGGACATCTGGAGCGAAGATTGTGTCAGAACAAGAATATCCACGGCTTCATGAAATCGTAGCAAAGCTTGCGAGTAACAATAACCTTCCTAAACCGAAAGTAGCGATAGTTAATTCTCAGGTACCTAATGCCTTTGCTACGGGGAAAAGTCCAAAAAATTCATTAATTGCAGTCACTCTAGGCATTTTGAATTTACTAGATGATGATGAACTAGAGGCTGTAATAGGCCATGAGTTAACTCACGTAAAAAGTAGGGATGTCTTAGTCTTAACTTTGGCTAGTATATTTTCTATTGTTGCGTGGTATTTGATTCAATTTGGATTTTTTAGTGGTCTGCGTGGTAGAAACAGGGATACTGCTGGTACTATTGCGATTGTCTTGTTGGTTGCTGTAATAACGTGGGTTGTCAGCTTTATTATGATAAGGGCTATATCTAGATACAGGGAATATTGTGCTGACAGAGGAGGGGCAATAATGACAGGAAAACCTGATAGACTGGCTGATGCACTTCTAAAAATTAGCGGCAGGATGAAAAAAATTCCTCCAAAGGATCTTGAGAATGTACAGAAATTGAATGCGTTTTTTATAATTCCAGCTCTTTCGGGAACTTCTGTTGCTAATCCTTTTTCTACTCATCCACCTGTTGAAAAAAGAGTCCTAAAACTCAAAAGTATGATAAACCAGACTTAAATATTTTCTCAAAACCAGTTTCGCTTATTTTAGCGTAGACTGGTTCTATCCCCAAACCAAGAATCAGGTATAAAATACATGAAAGCATATTGTGTAAGCATTTAAGTAGAAGCACGCCGAGACAGGAAGAAGTAGCACATTAATGTTCTTTTTTTACAATCTCTCAGGATCAAATGGTAAATTTACTTGAGAATATTCGACTTAATTTCGGATAAGGATTCAACCAATAATAAAAATGAACAATCATAAAAAAGGCCTTTCCTAAGTAGAATTAAAGTTACTAATTAAACCACATGATAAATCTTTTAGAATTGTAAAGCACGTGCGTCCTAAATTAGACCCTTGATCGATAGTTCGTCTAGCATTGGGGCAACTAGTCGTATAATATCCTTTTTATCGGCATGAAATTGCACATCTAAATTTAGGAGTATACTCAACATCTCTCTATCCTCACGTGCAGTAAATACTAGATAGTTTGAAATTTTGTATTGATTGCTTTTAGATAATAACCACTCTTGCCAATTTCTTGATTGAGTAGCATTGCGTTCTAAGCGGCTTATGACATCATGAAGTTGAATTCCCTCTTCTATATCTAATAAATTCAGCTTGATCATGGGAAGCAAAATTCTAGCTCCTTTTATCAGCGCTTTAGAATGATTCAGCCTATCAATCATTTTGTCAAGATCATTATTCTCATAGGACTTTACATAAATAGGATAAAAATATGCAACAAGATTGTTGTTTTTATCGTAAATTTTGTATATGGTGTCATAATAGTCTGCAGTCCAGCTATAATTCGGATCCTTTCGTAAAAACAATAACTAGTATTAGTCCAAAGTGTTTTATATTTTTTAGGTTCTCAACAATAGAGACGTTCACAATCTCTTGTGTCCTTTTTTAAGTAAAATCATAGGATTATATAGATAATGCATTTGCTTTTCTCATATTTGCACTTAAATAATATCTTAAAATCAAGAACCAGATTTAAGAACACTACATAGCTAAGATGCGTTTCTTATACAACTTGATTAGATACAAAATTAGAAATTTACTATTGCTGCGCCAATTCTATTTACCATTTTGGTAGAAATGCATTGCTTCCAAAGTATCCGTAATGTTTTCAATCGCAAAAAAAAGCATACTTAATATTATACCTGAATATGGAACATTGGTATCAAAGGCTTAGTATCAGACATCTATATCACAAATTCAAAGTTATTTCTTGACCAGGTCTAATCAAGTATTTTTTTACCAGATAGAGTTCATTTTATGGAAAATGCACAGCTAAACATCTAAAGTAAATGTTGTTATTGTATCTAAACCATGTACTGAATAGTCGATAGTACATAAATGGTTTGATCCAGAATAAATCAATTATATTCTCTTGCCTTTGCCAAAATCTTTGCTTTTTGACAAGTTCAGATTTCTAGTCTATAAAAATCAGTCCGTATGACTATTGATATATGAATATGCATATAAAAATGGACATTTTGTCCAAACATTAGCGCTGCAAATCAAGTGTATTCAACGTGTGGTTTGCATTTTACTGGGTTTAATTTAATTCTTAATATATCTATGCTTATAAAGTAGCTAGAATATTCATATCGTTGGACCTTTTCCTCTTCCGAAATAGGATCTAACGTTCGGTCTATATAAGTAGTAAATAATTACCGCATCTATTATCATTCCAATTATGCCAGAAATATCCCCAACCACAATTATTAATCCGTTCAATGCTATGGATATTGTAGTGATAGTCATTGTAAAAACCCATGCCCATCCCTTACCCTTGAATAGACCCCATGCAACTAGAA
Source organism: uncultured Nitrososphaerales archaeon (assembly GCA_963703885.1). Taxonomy (GTDB): domain Archaea; phylum Thermoproteota; class Nitrososphaeria; order Nitrososphaerales; family Nitrososphaeraceae; genus TA-21. The sequence continues at coordinate 106,111 of CAVPGE010000030.1, read as the reverse complement.
AGCTTGCGATAGAAATTCCTATCAGTATCCCACCTATCAGACCTATATATCGACCAAGCAACACGAAAACCGAGCTGTTAGGAAGCACAATATCAGTACCGTTCACATTAATCGTAATATTGCCTTCACTATTCGTAGTGTCACTGATTTCAAGTTGATTTAGTAGTGGTGCAATCAGTACAAAGCCGATTCCTCCAACAAGAAAGAGGATTCCACTAATTATCAGGAGTATGGCTATTATAGTTATACCAATGGGCCTTTTGCTTTCCAACTCCCATTGTATCACTGATAGGTAGAATAAAGATGTTTAGTATGAAATAAGTTCGTACATGCAATTTTGAATCTATTTTGACAGTCTGCTAGAAAATATTTCACTAGATGCATGAATACGCAATTATTCAACAAAACGAAGTAAAAGATGCAATATGTTAACATAATTTTTATTCGACTTTTTTTTGTCTACGAAATATATATTTTGAAAATTTCAAATATACATGGACTAATTAGATAACTGACGATACAGCCATCCTAAATACTTTATCTCCTATCAAAGTATACATTTTGCCAAGCGCTAATTTGGTCAGAAGACCTTTTCAATTTACGAGTTTCTCTTATCAATACTACATCTCTTTTTGAACAATGGGGCGTGGTCACTCAAAACTTTCATGCCTAATGCTCTTGCTTTAGCAACATCAACTCATGTTGCTCCTAGGCCAATAATTGTCAAAAATTTACCCTGTAACTAAGACCCCATAGTATTTGGTTGACTTCTTCTAAGCGTCGACGCATTATGCAAACGGTAATTCCTCACGTTTTTGGCTAGATACAGCATAAAAAATATTGTATGTTCTGCAACTGAGACCGAATTTACGAGAGGAACTTCCGCAACTAAGATTCCCTTCGCAGGGAAATATTCTACATCTACTTTGTCTACCCCAATTTCTAATTGGTCAATCAATCGTAAATTCGGAGCATCATTTACTGTTGATTTGTCTATATAAGTAGAACCATTGATCAGTACTTCGACGTATCGAACCTGCGGTTGCAATGGATTCTCAACATCAATAATTTTTCCTGTTATTTCCATGTCGTGCAAATTCTTGATTAATAAATTTCCTAGTAGGTAAGGGCGAGTAGGAATTCTAACCTCAATTTATTTCTATAGTCCAATTAACGACATCCATAAATAAACTCGCTGGCAGTTTATCTATCAATATCTAATGATTTGTACTACTTTCTCATCTAATGTTCTGGTAAGGATTATACTATCTTCTATATCGAGCTCTTTATCTCATTACAACATAATAATTCGTCTACACTCTATTGCAATCTGATTAAGTATAGAGTTCAAGGTAAGCCAATAATGACGATAGCTCCACTAATTCTACTGACAATTAAAACAGTTCAAACTCATGTACAGCCAATTACTAACGATAATTTTAGGATTACCGTATAGGTTAATTTTAGAAAATTACCTGATAGAAGACAAAAAATTATGGAATTTAACTAGATATGTTTGATCCTGTAAGAATATTAATTACGTTTGAAACAGAGATTTAGAATATGAATTTTTTAAACAATGTTTAAAATGGCACTAATTTAATGACACAAAGATATAGTCAGCTACGATTTATTTATATCGTCTCTATCGACTTCTATACAAATCCAAATATCACAACAATTTGAACTTTTTGAGCCTATTTGAAATTACTAATGCCTAACGATTAAACAATTCGATATACCTTATTTAAAAAAACCACAATTAATTTTCATAATCCGTACCATCGATCTCAATGCAAGGAAATTTGTAGAATTTGCGCCTTACCAGCGAACTTGGATCTTAGATATTTCCATTTAAATAAATGTATAATTATGGAGAGTTCATGAATATATTAATTGGAAAGATTAATAGCTCTATATTCAATTTCGGATTTATTTTCAAACATACAATACTTTGAATATGGCAGTATTTTTTTGGTTAGCTTCTTTGCTGGGATAGTAACAATTATTCCAATTCCTGTATTACCAATATTGGTATTAACTGTCCTTAATGGAGAAACGAATGGATATTTGCTTGCATTGTCTGCAGCAGGGGGCTCAGTTGCAGCCAAAACGGTAATATTCTATTGCAGTTACTACGGACGGAATCTATTGAAAGCACAAACCCGAGAAAAGATGTTACCTTTACAAAATCTCATACAGAAATACGGTTGGCTCGCAGTAATTATCACTTCGATGACACCTATCCCAGATGCTCCAATAAATATACATTTAGGATTTGCAAGATATAATTTCTGGAAATTTATAGCATCAGCGTTCATCGGTAAATTAGCCATTTATGAACTTGCGATAGTCGTTTTAATGCCGATATCGCATACTTTTTCATTTGAAAGGACATTGACGCTAACTAGAGAAACACTTCTATTGGGACTTTTTGTAGTGATAATATACGCAGGATTAATCTATTATTCTACGAGAATTGATTGGGCAAAGTTGTTAAAGAGATGGTCAAGGAAAGGGTAGCGCATTTACACAAATTGCAACTTGAATATTATAAGCCACTTAACTATGGCATGGTAAGGAAATTTGTGTAGCACTAAATTCATTTATCATTTGAGTTTTTCATAAGACATTACATCATGACTACATTGCTCAAATCTAACAAATTATTTGATAGTTTATTGCTTATTATTTTGATGGTAATTCAGAAGCATTTCATAGCCACTATATCTCATAATCAATCAATATTAAATACTTAAATGACAATGTAATGTATATTTTGTATTATGTCCGGTAGCCCAAAGATAAATGAAAGTCCGTCCCACTTTATGGTACTTGAAGCTATATCACGAGGTATGGATACAATTGACAAGATTGTTACTTCCACAAAACTAAACAAGGACGAAGTTAACTCAATAATAAATGAGCTGGTGTTCCAACATTTGGCGTTTATGGTAGAGAAGAAACGCTTTTTTGGTGGTAAAAAAGTCAAGATAAATATAACTAACACTGGGAAAAATCTTCTGGGCATCAAGCATCAGGAAATAACACAAGATCAACAAAAATTACAACAACTGTATGAAGATGGTGATAAACAGCAACTGCAAACTTATATGGATTCAAATAGAATGTGGATGCCCTATATGCTCTTTTCTGGATTGATGAACATTGTGTTTTTCACGTCGATGATATCTTTTTTGGGAATGACAATGAGTCCATCAGAAAGCGCAGTTGTCGAGAACACTGGCGCTGAAAGCGGAGATGTTGGCACCGATAGTTCTGCAAACACTGATGGAGGAGATAGTCAAACCATGAACCAAGACAGTGGTACTGCTGATATGACAGACACTGGCGATATGGGTACTGATATGGGCTTTGATGGATTTGATGCAGGTGGTTTTGATTTTTAAAGAAATTTGAATCTAATATTAAATACTAGAATTACCAAAGCTTTTTTTACGTATGCACCAAAGTTTTTTTTACGTATGCGATCAAGATTAATCTTATGTGAAATGCAATTGTAAATACGTGATGGCTAAAATCCATCAATTAAATGATTTTGCATAAATATCAACTTAATCCCAATAACCTATTGTACCATTTACATACTGCGCTAACACAATTATGTTCGTTGAAAAATGTTATTGTACGCGTTTTTTATAATTTCAAAATACTTGGTTGGCTGGATAATTGGTTCGCCTTTCACCTTATCTTTTACAATTTTAATTAGATTGAAGTTTGGTGTATCACTGGGTATAAAGCTCCATTCCCAATATGACATACCCCATATGCCATACCTTCCAAATTGCTTTACAATCATATCAGCTTCCTCCTGGCTAATGTCACTAAGATTAGGGTGTATACTCCATATTTTTTTTCCTTCCTCATTAATGCTAGCAACTCTCTTTACATTATTCCATTCGCCTACGTACAACGGGGCTCCAGCCATACGACTTGCATTTAAGAAGAGCTGAATCTTGTCGCTCTGATAATTATCTGTAGGAATTCCATATAAGCTCATCTTGAATACGACATTTTCCTCGTGTTTGGGTACCATCTTGGCCATATTCTCGGGAGTTACTCCTATCGTGCTTTTCAGGTCAATTGGAATATTCATACTATATATTATGGCTCTGTCAGTCAACTTTCTAAGTTCGTCAGTCATGAAAGTATTATATTTGCCAATTTTTTCCCATTGATCCTTATTGTGAACTTGAGGTTCACTTAATATTTCGTATCCCAATGTACTTCTGTATTTATTCACAGTACTCACTATTTTCTTTAGAAAATTGGCTTGCAGTTGCCAACCATCTGTCCCATTCTCACTTTTAATAGATCTATTCCACCAATTAGACCACCATTTTTCAGCAGACGAGTATTTTGGCGCCCCTCCACTGTTCTCCTTAATTCCTGTGCTATTGAAAAGATATATTGGAAAACCGGTACCGCGAGCAGAATTGAGCCAAGATGATGTATGGAATTGATGGTTATCATAAATGACTTTAATCCCATATTTATCAGCACTTTGTGCCACATTCTCTATCTCTTTAATAAACGCTACTGGGTCTTTTTCATAGGATTCCCAGTAAAATCTATATCTAACGTGGTCTATTGCACGGCCCTGTGACAATAATTTGAAGCTTGTCTCATAATAATTACTCGGAAACGGGGTGTTAAATCCCTCTCTTGAATCTGCCATGCTTGTATAATATCCACGCATGTTTACACCCAGGTGTGGTATCGGAGAAGATTCAGTTTTCTCTGTTCCATTGAGGCTAAACACATTTTCATCGGTAAGCGCCGTTACAGAAGAACGAGTACGGTCTAAAATATTGTTATTAGTTACAGATAGTATGACGGATACCATCAAAATTACAAAGGTTATTGAGAAAACATAAGAAAATAACGACCGGTACAGTGATTGTATTCCCACGGTAGAATTAAATACGCTACCATTTTTAAACGTGATCGTGATATTTTGCTAGCAAAAAATTTACAATATCAAAAACCACAATTTTACTCACAAATTCAGACAAATTTACTTTCAGAAACTCTTGATAAAATGCATTGTAATTAACTCAAAATAATTAGAGTTTTCTATTACTAAATAAAGTATAGAATAAAAATACCCTATATCAATAAAACCCAACAGGAGATATTACATTTAGGCATTGACAAAATATTAATTTGAGATAATTTTCATACGCTCTGACTAATTTGTTTCGTACTATTGTTCTTCAGTGCAAGTTGAGAAAACTATCTATCATTGTAACTATTGTCTTTGCTTACATAGCATTATCCTATGTCCATGGTCAGGCTAATGCACGAACGAATGAAAGTTCCACGATTATAGCAGTAGGTGATTGGGGATGTACACCTAAGACTCTTATTGTGTCTGATTTAATAAGGAACAAAAATCCAGATTTGGTTTTGGGGTTAGGTGATTACGTGCTAGAAAAAAATTCAAGCGCCGATTGTTTCTTTAATATGATACATTCATTTCAAGATAAAATGAAAATTGCAATTGGTCCACATGATATAGCTCCAGAACTTTTTAACCAATATGTGAAACAATTCAACCTAACTAGACAGTATTATTCATTTAATCATAAGATTATTCATTTTATAACGATATCTGCAGAGATACCTTTCAAGAAATATACTCCGCAATACGAATTCGTAACCAATGATCTTGAAAATGCTACAAAAAATACACTAATTAACTGGATTGTAGTATTTTTTCACAAACCTGCATATACATCATCAGCCATTGGAGGAAAAATCGCAGAATCAATTAGAGACACATATCATCCACTTTTTGATAAGTACGGAGTAGACTTAGTATTACAGGCCCACAATCACTATTATGAGAGGACATTTCCCATAATGTATAACGAGCTAAACTCCACGAATCCTATTGTTACTGACCACAATATGACTAAGTATGATTCTATAAAAGGACCAATTTTCATAACTTCTGGGACAGGTGGTGGTGATCTACATGCATACAAGGGCGAGAGGGAATACACTGCGAATTATTATGAAGGACAAGGATTTGTAGAAATAAAAATAAATAAAATTGGCACCATGCTGAACGAAACTTTTCATTCTATGGATGGAATGTCATATGATGAATTTAACATAGTGAAATCAAAATCCTGTACGAACAACGATGTGATTGTGAATCGGGTTCAATCAGTAAATTGTTGAAAGCCAAAAAAGAATGCAATGTCAAATAGCTGAAATACCTTAAAAAGAAGGCCTAAATCTGGTCATTTTATCATTTATTGTACCATGATACGATAAGGATATCATCTAGCTAGCTGTTAGTTGGGTACAGGTCATAACACAAAGATAATTTAACTTATGCACTAAATATTTTTTTTAATCTTCCAGCAAGGTAATTAATAGGAATTTCCAAAATTCCCGAGGTTGACGAGCAGTCAAAATATCCGCTTATTCTGCGACCGCCTTCATACTTTTAAAGTAGGACTTTACTTCTTTTCTATTTAGGTAGTAGATTGTAATAACATTGAGAATTATGCCCACAATGCCCAAAATATTCCCCATAGAAGCAGAAATTGCATTAAAGACTATTGAAATGATTGTGATCATTGTTGTAATAAATCGCGCCCATAGCTTCCCTTTCAATATGCCCCAGGCGACTATAAAACTCGCACATCCAACCACACTCAATACACAACCAACTAAGGCGATAAGCCAGCCGAATAATACGAACAGCGTAGCGTTTGAAGTAAGCATATTATTGGCGTTACTTCCAAATGAAACTGACTCATTATTTCCCACAGAGGCTTCGTTAAATTGTAATTGGGACAAGTGGGAAATTGAAATAAAACCAATACCGCCAAATAATAACATGAAACCTCCCACTACAAGGAGTATTGCTATAATTTTAACTCCTAAGGGACATTTTATATTCAATCCTTGTGAATCATATGTATCAAAAATAAAGATGTTTTGAATTCAATATTTCATTTTGGATTTATTTAATATTCCATGCATTAATAAAGAAAACATATTTGCAACAAAAGGTCTATTCATAATTCGCGATACTCTTACCAAATAATCACGTATCTAATAACAATTGCTGTAAGATTAATTAAACGAATTTTCATCCTACAGAAGTTATAATGAAGTTTTTTTATGAGGATGACCCTTGGGATTGGACAGATTGGGTTAGCGCTGCTATAACCTCGAGCGTTATATTTGCTTCACTTCTCGTAATTCTCATTATATTGGGTATTTTGAAGTGAATTCTACATAAATCCAAAATTTTACATGATGTTTATATATATTTTTTGCCTATCCATAGAAATGGGATGTGAGAAAAGACAATTGTAGGAATCCATAAGTTGAATCACAGCGATGATCTGTTACGAAAACAATGATTTTTGTGGGCAAATGATATTGGAATTGGCAAAGAAAATACAAATCATTTGTACAAATATCTTAATTTGAAAGTGATCACAAAAATAATCAAAAAATGCTGGCCTATGCTATCTTGGTTTGGATGTATGCTAGAAGTTTCACCGATCGTGTAGCTATACCAATAAGCAAACTGAATGACTAATGAATGATATTTGACTCATGTTTTGGTTAAAGTATGTAAAAGAAATTAATCTGATAATGAATTCGATATAATAATATGAGCAATATTAGTAATGTTTGGAGATAGAAAATAGCTCATACTGAAAGTGATAGTAATGATGAATCAAATCGGAACATATCTTTACTTAGGTTATTGAGAAATCTAGTTGTTATCATTGCTATAATTGCTATCGCGAGTATCATCGTCGAAGAGAGGCTCCATGAACGTTATGTGCTTTATTGGAGAATAGGAGAGGTTGCATTAATAGGCTATTTTGTGACTAATTCCATCAGTAATATATTTTATAAATTTTCATACGACCAATTTGGAAAGAATGCTAAGGCAATTAAGGTGCTCATTAGAATAATGGGTTCTATAATCATAATGGCCATAATCATTTCTTATTTGAGTCAGGATCCATTGGTCGCCGCATCGGTTGGAACCATTACTGCGATAGTTATAGGCTTTGCCAGTCAAAATGTTTTAGGAAATGCGATTTCAGGACTGTATCTTGCTATAGCTCGTCCATTCAAAATAGGCAATAAGGTTACTGTTTTCGGTAATACTGGAACAGTATATGATATTGGACTGTTGTATACGAAGCTAATTACAGAAGAAGGTGATACTATTCTTGCCCCTAATGCGTCTCTGGTGAGTACAAATGTGATCATAAGGAAGTCGTAAAATTGCATGTGATTCCCGGGAGATTTTAATGATATGATATGTACGTTCAACTTCTAAAATAGTGTCTGTCTTGTCTTAATGGGAAAGTTTGGCGTTTACTTAGTGATTATCCTGCATAGAATAGGGGTTTATTAAGCACATTTTGCGGTATCATACAGTATCTTGGGCGAAGTAGAGATTGAGATAGGATTAATACCTTGGGAAATTAATGAAGCATCTAAAGGATTACCTAAGGCTATTAAACAGACACTATTAAAAATGAGAAATCAAGATAACTCGCTAACTATAGCCAAATGTATCTTATCAATGAAGCATGAAATCAACTTATCTGATAACTATAGGAATTTGATGATTACAGTCCTAGCGAATTTATCCAAGTTTGTAGATAATAAGCAATTTCTTGATATCACACGTGAAGACTTTGTTTTATTCTTAGATAGTCATCGCAAACCTGAACCTATAGACCCGTTACATAAGTGGATAGGTACCTATAATTATTATCTTGTTGTAATATCACGTTTTTTCAAATGGCTATATAATCCAAATTTACCTCAAAAAGAACGTAAAAAACCAGATGTTATTCAAAATATACCCAAATTAAAGCGAAAAGAAACATCAATCTATAAGCCTACTGACTTGTGGACAAATGAAGATGATATAATTTTCCTGAATTATTGTAAATCTAAACGGGATAAGTGTTACCATATGGTTGCAAGAGATACTTCATGCCGCCCTTCTGAAATTTTAAATCTAAAACTCAAAGACATTGTGTTTAAGATGGTAGGCGATAAACAATATGCTGAAATCCATGTTAATGGAAAAACTGGTACAAGAAGTATACTTTTAATCAATTCAATCCCTTATGTAAAAGACTACCTAGACGAACATCCACAGAAAAATAACCCAAATGCTTATTTTATATTCGGATTATGCAAGAGTTACGGAAAGAAACTTAGCAGTGATGCGATGTTAGTCACATACACCAATTACAAAAAAATATTCTTTCCTAAATTATTAGAAAATCCTACAGTATCACCGGAAGATAAAGTCAAAATAAAGAGTTGTTAAAGAAGCCTTGGAATCCATATATCAGGAGACATACAGCATTAACAGAAAAATCCCAAATATTAAAGGAGAATGTACTAAGACAGTATGCTGGTTGGTCTATGGGTTCAAACATGCATCTGAAATATATTCACTATTTAGGCAATGAATCAAGCGAATCTATACTAGAAGCATATGGCTACAAACAAAAGAATGAAGAAATTGATAAGATGAAACCAAAGCAATGTCCTAATTGTATGGAGTTAAACAAGATAGATTCCAAATTCTGTGTTAAATGTAGAATGATACTAAGCTATGACTCTTATCTCGAAACCATGGAAGAAAAAGAACAAACAAATGAAGTTATTGCTAATTTAGCCGACCGAATTACTAAGTTAACAGAAGATATTGAGGAGTTTAAGAGTAGACCCAAATTATAATCAATAGGCACTTTATTTACTTTTATAATTGATTATTTCGCTGGAACGCTCATCTAAAACATTTTTCACATGAGCAAGTATTTTCAAAAACTTTGCATCAGCAGAAAGTATTTTGATGTCTGACTCAATAATAGGCTTTGACAATATTCTAGAAACCATTAGAAAAATAGCGGATTCCATTCCTGAAGAAAACCATCCCAACGCATTTTCTTCTTTTGTTACGTTCTGTAAATGTACACCAAAAGGAGTAGGAGATTCTCCTCCGGAAGGATAAGAAGCTACAATAAATTCATGTATGTACTGACCTTTGTACCTTAAATTCGCCTTATTTTTTTCTTTATTCAGAATAATAAGTACTTGCTTATTTTCTTTTGATATTACCAATGTGTTTTCATCTGTTTTTTTAATAACGGCATTCTCAATCCAATTCAGATTAATATCGTGTATTAAAAATTTCCGCAACTGTAAAAATGCAGAGTCATTAATTTTTTTATTAGAATTAATCTCCAAATTGTTCCAATCAAAAAGATAATCTCCAAAAACCTTTGCTTCTCTTAAATCATAATTATATTTCTCTACTTTCCGATAACAATCACTTAGATACTTGTATATAGTTAGAATTATCCACGTTCCATTTATTTTGAGAAGAGTTTCGCAGTTAAACAATGGATACAAGAAGGATTCAAAGATTAAATTATTTGGATAAAACTCTAGTAGATTCTTAAGCATACCTAAAGAAAAATCTTGGCTTCTGCTAAAAATATAAAAAATTGCCTTATCGGTTAGATTATAATGACTCTGACTTCGTCTTGTCAATCCATAATTTTTATATTTCGCAAGGAATTCTTCATGTTCGAGCTTTTTTATCATTTTTTTCATATTATCATAATTTTTTGCCTTAAACAATTCATATTGGTTTTTGTATGGGTTTGTTGCATAAATTTCTAAACATTGACACTGCCGTTTACCAAGTTTCTGACGTCGATAATAATTGATGAATTTAACTTATGAATATTTTTCAAATATGGTAAATCAGAATTACGGTATTGTAAATAGGGGTTAATCACAAAACAGAATTACATCTATTTGCATATATATGAATATTTCAAATAATTCGTAATATATGAAATTAAATAAAGAAATCGAACAAACATATCCTATTTCATATCGTAAAGTGCAGGGAATATTAGGTGAGCAGTCATTCAGCGTCATTCTACCAAAAATGTTCGCAACTGATTTGGGTATTACAAAGGGGGATTTTGTAAAGGTGTGTATGGAGGGACGTAAAATAGTTATTGAGAAGGCTGAATAATTGATGACATTAGGTAGTTACAATTTTCTGGCAAAAGGTTGGTCCCCATCTGCCAGAAACATTGAATTAATAATCAACCTTGGAGGTGATTACTAATTTTACATAGAAACGACTATAGAAATAAGTCTTCCGGATGCGTTCATACCGTCATAGACGAAATTGAAGCCGTCGACAATGTACAATATTTACTTGATAAACTCAATAAGGATGTCCTTCGAAATTTTAAGCTCCGACTAATTATCGAGTGAATATTATTTTTGAATCTAGAATATGATGGTATAGAAGATAATATGGATTTCTGTTTTCAATGGCGATGTCGAAAACTGACAGATACTACAGACAGCTCAGAATTAAAACTTTCTAAAGAACGACGAATTATCAAACGGGTGTTAGAAATCTCAGGCTTGAAGATTGTTGTACTTGATAACGAAATAGCGAAGTATTTTGGAATTAATGGGAATACATATCTAGAGCAGTTACTAATCGATGGAGGCATTCTATTTAAAATCGAATCCACGAGGTTCGATAAACACAATTCTCTACAATGACTGAGCATAATCTTACACAGGACGATAATGGATATTTGCCGAGAGTTTCCGATATTATCGCGAGAGTTCAAGAGATTAAAAAACAAGATAATAGTCCAAATTGTATTTTTTATACAAAAAAAGAAAAAAATAATTTGTGGGCCGACTACTGGAGGTATATTATTGGAGTAAACGTAATCCCTGCAGATGGTGTTAACAAGCGAACTTATGAAGAATGGAAACCATTTCAACATAATCCAATATCCAAAGAGCAACATGACCAATGGAAAGCTAACAACGAATTCAGAAATGGAATAGCTATTATTCCAGGTAAAGTATGGCATAATCATTCAAGAACACATCTGTATCTTTTTGCTCTGGACATCGACAACGAACTAGGAATTAAGGAATTATTGGCAAGTGTTTACGCTGAATCATTAGAACAAATTGCACGGAAGTTAATAGTTGAGCAGCATGATGGAAATAAAACTCGCTGTCATATCTACGGCTATTGTAGTAAAGAACTCAAGAAAAGAAATCTGAAAAGTTTCAATGGTAACGGCAACGGTAACGGTCACAACATCCCAATAATTGAAATCAAGGACTCAAGTACAATCTGTGTATGCACAAATTCACCGCATAAAGATGGCTCAAATCATAGAATCATTGGAACTTTAGATTTAGAGCCAACTGCAGTAGATATAGAAGAGCCCGTTATTGGAATCTACAAAAAATATGATTTACTAGCAGGTAACGGAAATAGAAACAACAACACCAAAGAGCTATTCACAGATGGAAACAAGATTCCAGAGGGTACACGCAATAAATCACTCTTTGATCTATGTAGGAAATTAATCGCGCAAAATTACGATCTACTACCAGGGGAACAGGTTAAAAAGCTCGCATACGAAGCTAATCGAAATCTATGTGAAACTCCACTACCTGACGCAGAATTTGAGGCTATCTGGAAGAGTGCACAGAATTACATTCCAAGACAAAATCAAAATGCAAATCAAAATGAAAATAGGGAATTTGACGAATTAGTCGGAAATGTATTTTACAAAATGGGTGATAATCCAGCTAAATATATTATTGCTCATAAACAGACGAAACAACTTGATGAGTATAGAGTAACACGGGATAAACAACCAGATAGACAGGACGTTGTACACAGACATCTCTACCATCAAAAAACATGCCTCGCCTGCATTCCTATCAAGATAATAAGACATAAGAATCCTTTAGCCTTCCTAGACCTGAGCGCTGATAAATATTCAATAAGTTTTGAGCATTCTACAGGATACAAATTCACGATTGCTCATAAGACTTTAGCCGAGATTGTTGCAATATTAAAGGAACGTAGCTACGTCCTGAATGACGGCGTGGATATGGCGTTAAGTGCTATGGTCCAAGCCTTCATACAAAATAACGAAATTGTTGAGAATGAGGAAATGGATTATGAAGGCTTCTTATTCAATGAGGAAGGCAAAAAAATAATTCCCAGCAATATTGAGATAATAGAACCTACAAAAGCACAGCTTAATGATGTATTATCACTCATTGAAGAACTAAAGCCATTTTATGAAATCAAAAACAGGTTAGACTTATTATCAACTTCTATCGTTTGGGGAATGGTTGCACCCATTATTTTTATATTAAAGGTCGATGGATATTATCTCAAAGGACTTTATTGACTTGCTAAAGGAAACTTGAGTGTTCCTGTATTTACTTATCCTCTTTACTAGCTTTGCCATCGTCCCATGTCGCAAAAAACTTAGGTGTGATTTCTATTATGATAGCCTCTCCGTTCTTAATACTATTCAGAAGTAACTGTGAAACATGGTGTTCCACACTTTCTAAATATTTCACAACTATTTTTTCAGCAATAGGCAAATTGAAATTCGCATCCTCAGAGATTCTTACTGTTCCCTTCCCGCGAACTCCCTTGTACGGGAAGTTGTCATCATCTATACAATAGTATATGATATTATTTCTTACTAGGTTTTGAGTTTTTCTGGACGATTTCCCGCTTTCAATGTAAATCTTGTCACTTTCATTGTCAAAATAATACCAAGTAGGATGTATGTTAGGCTCTGCTCTTTCGTCTAAAGTTGAAATATGAGCATTTTTCTTACTATTAATCAAGAAATTCCTAACTTCGTCTTCAGTCATGGGACCTCCAAATTCTGGTTCACTTGCATTAATAATTTTCAAGGCACACATTCTTTATATTATATTATACAAGATTTAATATTTGTCCATTATTGTGTCATTAAGCTGGATTCGAGTTCCGATTCACAAGTAAATAATTCGAGATGTAGATTCCTAGGATTTAGTCTAACGTCATATCAGGCATGATTCAAAGGCTCTACGACCATTTCATTAACATCCACTAATAATACCTCTAATAAACAAATAACATCACTTCAAGTAGACTAGGGTGAAATTCCACTTGGTTGCCACCGAACCTAACTCGTTACCTGAACAGGTGTAATTTGGTACTCGCCTTGTCAAAATTGCATCTTGTGGATCAGACTCTCGCAGAACCAATTTGAATGTCCCACGGAGACGGCAGCCAGTTGGATTCTTTTTCTGTTCCAGGATTCGTATTCTGTATGTAGATGTCCAGTGAGCCTCGGGATTATACCTTAACCCTCCTGTATGCGACTAATCGAATACCGATTAATTGGGTTTTCAGCCAACACTACAAGGACATCAGCTTTATTTACGTACTCTAAGTCATGGCAAACTATCTTAGCAGCCTGCTGACTTCGATGTCTAAAATCTTTGATATCAGAATAGTTCATTCCTTTAGAAATAATGTGGTTTAATGCTGTAAAACTTTCTTCAACAGAGAATACAATCTCTTTATCTCTTCTATGCCATGCCTCCATATCCAATTGAGCCACATATCATTATCTGCATTTTTAGAATAGTCGTTTGTGATGAAAATATAATATAATTTGTATTCTTCGAGTAGCTTCAGAAAATGATAAAGCTGTTTTGTAAGCTAGTACATTTTGCTAACGCTATATCAAGTAGGTTTATAGGAATATACGAGAGTTCAAGGTCGATATTTGATGATTTTTCTGCATAGTTGCTAACACCATGTCGTGTCAAAAGACCGTCAGATTCCATACAGGATGAAGTTCGTTCCATCCTTTGGGGTTATCAGTTACCCATGCGCCGTATGCTCCAATTTTATCTCCATCCTTTGGAATTTGTACCCAACTCGAATTTTGGTCCATCGGAATGATTTCCACTACCAGCATTCCTTGCACCTGCTTGATATTTACATCGTTTAACAACTTTTTGTAAGGTTTTTGTACCGCCAAGTTGAATTGATAGTCACCGTCTTCTTTCTTTATTCCCGTCATGTTATGGACTATTCCAACGACGTGTTCGCAAGGAGATAGTACTATAAACCTAGCCTGTCTGTCCACACCAGCAAGTACATTTCCCTGCCTGCAGTGTCCCTTATCATGATTTGTCTGAAGTACTGTCTTTGGACCAAAATAATTTTCGTACGAATATACACCAACGAAGGAAATTATGGCTATTCCAAATAGTGACGCAATAAGTAATACCTTTCTATTCATGTCTAAATAAGTTGAATCATAAGATTAAAGGTTGTTATGTGCGTAATGATACTAATCAATTTTAAGATACTAATCAATTTTTTTAAATCGTAATGTTGGTACACTAGTTAATCCTCAACGCAACTTCACCCCATTTTCCTTTTGTAATTACTATAACCTCAAATTGATATTAGATTGGTCAGCATACCGAAGAACTAAAGTATAATCCTGATGCACTCGCTAGACATACAAAACCTAAAAAATTCAGCTAAAATAATTTAATTTCATTAGCATGGATTTTATATCCTCGTTAGGTAGTTTGTTAAAATCAAGGCATATTATTCACTTGAATATTCTGTATTGATATACGCTATTTGATTATTCAAATCATGTATGTCTATCAAACAAGTATCAACATCCTTACAAACTTGATTTATCTCTATTTTCTGAATAATGTTGTTAGAATTTGCTGATAGGTATTACTATTTGGACAAGAATTTCATTTATACTTTTATTTTATTATGCTACTCTAATCGATATCGAATAATAAAATAAAAACAAAAAAAAGAATTAATTTTTTTCCTATTAATGCTCTATTTCAAATGCTATTTTGACTGTAGTTCTGTAACTGGTAATTTTACTTGTATTGGGGTCAACCTTGGCAGTCATATCTACAACCTCTAGACCTGTTATTCCGTGAAGGGTTTTTTTTGCTTCATCTAATGCAACCTGCGTAGCATCGGTCCAATCCTTTTCAGAAGTTCCGACTATTTCTATAATTTTTACTACATGAACCATTATTGTTAAACAAATGTCATCACCTATAAAACATGTGGTTTTTCGAGTCATGTCTATCTTAGTTTACTTGACGATAAATTCAAAATTCCCCTTCACAAACATAGCTACAGTTGCTGTTCTATTGGCTAAAGTAGTAGCGGGTACCAAACAATATGATAAAATATCCTTACAAATATCTTGATATTGTCTCCATTGTTGTATTCCTTGGACGGGAACTCTTTTTTTAGAAGCATTTTAGTTTTTGATTCCTTGATGTCAGTATGAGAAGGTAATGAGTCTAAATCAGTCTCAGGGAAAAAACTTAAGCACTTTTCTAATTGCATTTTTAACGGCACATTAGCTAAATTACTATTATCCAAAAATGATGTAAGCATACTATCTGGAAAGATGTTTTAGAACTGAAGTTTGTTGAGACATTGTTTCCAACATTTTTTTCTGTTGTTTGATTATTTCTTCCATAATGTTGTGTGTCAAGCCTTATAATTATGTAGTACTAATTACTGTTATCCGGAGCTATTTATCCGTCGCCACATACAGTCGAATTAAGTCCAACTCAATGTTTATAGGATTCATATGCTATCGAAAAATAAAATTAATATGATAAAAAAATGCCTTTCTCTGAAACAACCTTATGCTGAACTAATAGTTTCAGGTAAGAAGGCAATCCTTGGAGTCGTAGGAAACTAAAAGGTATCTATGTCATTCAATGTTACTAGTCCGATATCTCCTATCATTCTTTTTATGTGTTAGAGTAATGGTTCTAGAATACTTGCTCATCCACTATTTCTGTAATCGGCAGCATGTTAATTGTACGCCATTTGCAAAAATTAAGTATATAAGCGTAGAATGTTGAAAAATATTATATTTTGTTAATCATAATTCGTCATCCATCATAATTCTTGGGCTAATTAAACTATTAATTGGTACCGCCAATTCAAACTTTAATTCGTCACTTGCAACATCAAAAATAGAAGAAATGAAACATTCCAATTGTCAACAACTATCATTTCTCTTTATCGTGGTTGGTGTCCTAAAATGGGAGGTTAGAAAAAAGTGGATTTGAATATATTACTTGACAGCTTCTTAGAATGAGGTAACTAAAGTGTCCACCTATGTCAGTTTAAGGCGATAAGTTATAGGGAACTCACCAATAATACTCCAGTTTGCTAACGTTATTATTATTTCTGATACAGATACTGCTCTCGAATTATATTGACTATATCTTCAATTATCTTCTTATGGTTACGTTCTTCCTTATTTATTGAAATCTGTAATATGTAATTATCACTCAATGGAAATGAAGCAAGCTTAATCTTTTCCCTTTCTGTGAAACTGTAAATCGCTTTTCCAAAAGTACTGTTATAGTCCTCGCTTATCCCACTAATTAAGGCAAATTCGATGTAAAGTTTTGAAGAATCATCTTTAGCTTCCAAAGAATTTAAACCCTTTCTCATTCCTCCAGATACTAACGAGCCCATACTTGTGACGACACCAGCAAAACGAATACTGGGGCTTATTGAAAATATCTTTTCACATAACGCCTCAAAATCTTGATTGGACATCATCAATTAATTACTTAATTATAGATAAATGCATATCGAATATTACTTTATTATCTGGTGTTGGGGAGAATACTACTGACCTTGACTGCTGATGATGCTTTAGTTTTAGTTCCACGAGAAATACTTGAGGTAACTGATGGACTCGCAAAAGAGCTCCAAATTAAACTATACAAACTCAAAATACAAGACAATTCTATTACCATTGCAAACTACATTTTATACATGAAACACGAAGTTAACATCTCAGAGAACTATAAAATATCTTTGCTCAGAACGCTAATTAAGTTATCCAATTTTACGAATAAATTATTCTCTGTCATTACACGAGAAGACGTAAAGTTTCGCTATCATGACAGTCGCAATAGGCATCACGACGCTCTGATGCTCCGTCAAATGAATCAAGATTCTATTGTCTTCATTGTAATAACTCGTTTACATTACCGTCAAAATATGCGAGTCATCTCCCATGCGAGGCTTGAATGATGCGTCAACAGAATCCAAATGGCGCTTTTAGACATCTAGGGATTATAACCAAAATGAGAAACAGATTCTCAAAATGATATTTATGCACCGAACGCTTATAAAAAATGATTCATACCTTGTATAGTATATAATCAATTTGGTCAAGAAACGTTATGATGCCTCAGATTTTAATTCGGGGCATAAAAACTTCCATGACAGACATAGTAGTAGCCTGACAAATAGAGTTAACGAAGGAATTTTGGCTGGTAGGAAAATAGCCAAAATATCTGTTACCACTCTGATAAGTATAGGTGCTGCCGAGTTGATTATGGCTTACTTTAGCGGGAGTCTGGTGGCATTTGCAGATGGAGTCGATTCGTTATCGGACGCTATGATTTCTTTCATTGTGTATGTTGGGCTAGGATTTGCTGGCAGACCTGCTGACAAAATATTTCAATTCGGATACCACAAAGTAGAAAGTTTTGCGGCTTTGATTGCAGCAATAGGAATGATTCTCATAGGCTGTTTCATTACTTACCACTCCTACGAAGGACTGCTCTATCCGAGAGAAATTAAGCAACCATTGTTAACAATGATAGTTGTGGCTGCAGCGGGAGCCATTTCACTATATAGGGCATTACAGATGCGAAATATAGCCAACAAACATAATCTATTATCTTTAAAAAGAGATGCAAAGAATTCAATAAAAGATGTCTCTGCATCAGTTATAGGTTTCTTAAGCGTACTCATAGCAAGTCAATTCGGATTCTTACAGGCTGATGCAATTGGAGGAATGCTAATTGCAGGATATATCTTTTCTGTGGCTTATATTTCGGTGAAAGAATCATCGCTGATACTTGTTGACGCATGGCAAAATCCTTCAAGTATAGCCTTTGTAAAGAAATCGATTGAAGAAAAATTCGAAGGTATTGTTAGAGTTCGTTCAGTTAAATTGCGTAAGACGGGTATGGTATCTCAGGCTGAAATCCATATAGAAACTGATGGGACCAGGCCACTTAAAGAAGTTGAAATGATTTTGCTCAACACAGAATTACATATTAGGTCAATAATTCCAACAATGGATAAAATTTTGGTAATCCCTCATCCTGGTTACTTCCCATAGATGTTGAAAACGAATCTGTATAATTGACTAAATAACACTTTTTGAAATTATTGAACGATGTGTAATTTATTATGTCTATTAATATAATTAAGAATCTTTATTCTTTGGCTTGCTAAAATATTAATGATTGGATATAATTACCGGATGCTCAGGATGGAGTTACACTTCATGGCAGGGTCCATTCTATCCTTCTAATCTAGAAAGCAGAAACTGGCTATCATATTACTCCAACATCTTTGATTACGTAGAAATTGATTCAACCTTCTACAGAATACCGGCCAAATAAATTGTACAGAATTGAGCGAAATGCCACTATATTCAATGTAGTTGCGATTCTCTAAATACCCTACATTGGGATACCTTATCTTTCTAAAACAAACTATCGTTAAATAAATAAAAATGTCACTAGAGATGAGTCAAAACAGTAATATCTCGAGCAAAATATTCTGACTGTTAATATAATAAATTTCCTATGTGTGGTGGATGCTGCAGATGATTATGCCGAGATTGAAGTTGGCTATAATGTCCTTTTCATTAGTTAGCATAATGGTGCCTAATTCTAGGACCGTATACGTCCTTGATGTTCCTGCACAAGATGTGAGTAACGACAAGAATGACACTTCAAACCAGAAGTCTTCAGATTCAGGGTTAGAAAAAATGAGATTGATAGCGCAATTCAAACCAGAGGAAAACGAGTTCTTGGCAAAGGACGGATATTATCAGGTTGAAAAATTCGACTTCGTTGCGAGCAACGGCAGTGAAATCTGTCCCTTAAATAACTGCATTTATAGTGTGGACAATACTGAATTCAGACCAAATTCTCCAAACGTCGGCTATGTATTCGAAGGCCGATTAACTGTTACTACGGTAAAAGATGGTATGAAGAAATCCGACTTTTATTATTTTAATGTTGGTTTTGACAAAACAAGTGAAGAGAAGAGAACCGGAACGGCTATCCAATTCTTGAGAACTACATCTGAATTGAGAAAATTTAGCCTTATTCCAGGTATCGACTATAATATAACAAATGCAACATTACTTTTAGATAAAAAGAACCCATCGTTGACAATCTATGGCGAAAGAACCCACTGAGCATCATTAAATTTTCTCTAAAAATTATGATTTTTCATTTATTTGTACAAACTTGAGACTGGATTAGAGGCAAAATTGACCAACACCCCCTTGAGTTCTCACTTCAAAAAACATATTCTTTTGGTCACAAAAATATTAGAAATATCAAGAACTAATACTAGTAAAGGGAAGTCAGTAATCTTTTATGCTTCAATTAAGCTTCAATTTAAATCAGCTTATGCCTAGAAGTCAATCTTGGAATAATATGCACTTTATCCTTGGATATTTGGAAATAATCAGCTAGCCTTTCTACCAATTCCTTATTGGCTTCCTCTCTCTGGCTTGGACTTTAGGCAAATGGATATATCGTTATAATTGACTTGAATTTTACCACTTGAATTAAACTCCACGTAGACCGCATAATGCATGTAAGGTGATTCAGCATTCATATTGATAAATCATTATCCTAAGGCTACGATTCTAATTCACGACTCCGTCGAGTAAATTGCTGGATGAATAGAAACAACAAAGCCGCCGTCTAATTTATGCAAGCCTTCAAGTTTTTTTCAATCTGGTATTGCTCAATCCATGAGCTTGACACTTGCAAATCGTCGACTATTACAAGTATTACAAAAGCTTCTTCCCTTGATATCTGTGTCATGTAGGGAGTTACTGAAATGCATGACGCATCGGGCCTTCTTGCAATGCGTTAAACCACAAGTATGACCCAATTCATGGACGCATTCTTTCACCATCCTTTCATAAAATAATTGCTCATTTGGTTCAAGGCCATAGAACTCTTGTTTTAACCTCGGAAGATATATCGCTGCAATTATGCCATTACTGAAGGCCTCTCCGAAAACGAAATTTAAGCCGGATGAATAAGCATCTGCATCAACGATAATTAGTATCTTTGAGTTTGTCTCTATTCTAACGTTATCCAAGAACCACTGTAACAATTTTGTAGAGTTCAGTTGATTTCTGGACCTATCTAAGGAGAATTGAAAAATGGTCTTGATATATGGTTCGATAGATGGGGCAATAACTACTTGGATATTTTCAAATTCTTTTGATATATCATTCCCTAAAGAATTAAGAGTATTATAATTTATTTTTGTTGCCACCGGTTGTAGGAGTATTTGCATAAGGTGTCTTAACAACAATCTAAAAATATTAACTGTTTCTAAATATATGTAGTTGGCTATGACTCAATTTTATGCTATTTAAGAGGAGCTGTTATGTTAGTCATTAATCTGGTTCATTTTCGTTTCAATTATTTGTGCTTCTATCATTATTGTTGCTTTGTAGCAGGAAAGACGAGAAACTGCTTTAGTTACTTCATAAGAGACTACAGCAGTACGAAAGTCATGGGGATAAACTGAGTTTCTGAGTATAATAGTTTCGAGCTTGTTCTAGAACGTCCTGCTGTTCTGAGGACAGCGCTTCTCCCAACATTTCCCTAAATTCAAGTGCATTTACAACGGCTTTTGCACCATAATGATTATTGAAATAGCCTCTTACTACCTGAGTTTCGACCTGAATCTTTTTCACTTTTGGAACCCAAGGTCTCAATTCGTCTTTGGAATAAAGATAGTTATACCGATGTTTGGCATTTCTCCCATGCCACCTTATGAAAGCATGATTTGCTGTAACGGTAACGTTTGAAAGAAACTGCAACTTGTCTTGTGGAGGAGAATCAGTCATTACTGTCGCTATATTATAATGTTTTAGCATGTCCCACGGTCCTTCTGTCTCCCATGAAGGATGTCTAAATTCCAGGGCATATTCATAACCTGTTGGAAGTCTATCTAGGAATTGCTCCGTATTGGAAAATTCTTTGACAGTAAAGCTTGGTGGTAACTGGATTAGTACAGCTCCAAGTTTGTTAGCAGTCTTAAGTGGAGATATTTTATCAAGAAATTCTTCTAGCGAAGTAATAGCACCCTTCTGTACATTTAACCTCTGGTCATGAGTCACAGTTTCTGGTACTTTTACAGAAAACTGAAACTGTTCAGGTGTTGCCTTTACCATACCATAAAAAGTACCCTTGGTCATATGCGAGTAAAATTTTTCATAGAATGTCGAATCCATTTCGACGGTATTAAAGAACCGAGAATAGAATGCCAACCTCCTTGTCTTGGTATCAGGATAGAATGCTCCTGTCCACCCACCTTTTTCGGCCGGGTCGGGATAGCTCCAACCACTACAGCCTAGGAGTAACTCACCCATAAGAATTACAACTTCAAGACGACTAATTAACTATAACAGAGAATGATGTAAAACATGAGGTGGCCATGTCCTTTATCTTGAATAAATGGCCATTGAAGACCATAAAAGGCCTTTATACTTTGAATGTACTATATGATATCATGTGTTTTGAGTTCGAAATACCAAATAGGATGAAATCCAAGAATCTGAATGTGATTAATGAAGAAGACGTGGAAATAGAACCTGAACTTGAAAAAGTAGAAGAACCAGTCACAGTTTCAGTAAATTAAAGTCACCACTCTTTTTTTATTCAGCATGGTACACATTCTAAACGGACCGCTTGAAAAACTAGGATAAATATCATAGAGCTCTAGGTAAGTAGGCAGGTTGTCTAGCAGTATGTGTATTGTTACAATGCTAATCCACTTTAATTAAAAATTTCTTATGTTAGTAGTCTTACCTACTTATGGACGAAAGGAAGACGCCAACTGATGACGAAAATTTACTCTTTATAGCAGTAACAAAATGCATGACAAACAGAATGAAATTTGAAGACAAGAAAATTCGAGTCATTATTGTCCAAATTTTACTCTATAGCAAGCGAAAATTCAATCTGGCATGTAATATCACGATGAATAAACTATAAAACATAATTAAAAATGATTTCACAAGTGCGCTGCATACAATTAAGTTAAGTATTACAACGTCTAATGAATCAGTATGTTACTAATTTCTCTTTGCAACGTGAGGTTAGAAGATAACATTGGATACATTAGCAGAAAATAGATACCAGTGTTATTGGTGCGGAGGAATAATTCATTTCGAATCAGATATCACACATTCCGAAGGACATCAGATACCATTCAATGGAGATAATTCCATACACCATTGTCCTAACCGACGAGGGCCAAAATATTACCACCGAGCCCAATGACCTTGACTTGCATAGATATGAGAGACGACTCTTTGTCTGCGATGAAAATAGAATGATGAAAATAGAATGAGGCGGTTACTGACAAGACAATTTATGAGATATCACATGACTTCTAACGATGAATCTTAAGCAGGTAATTTGTCAGGATATTTAATTCTTGGATTTCATATCTTTCTCATGAAAGTGTTACAAGGCTGGAAAAAGTCAGGTTATAAGTTTGTCAGAGTTGCGCATTAAACTTACTCGTTACTCTGCCTTGATTGCTTAACCTATATCGTAATCAGGGTTCCACAAATTAATTTCAAACATACATTCAATCTATCAAATTTATCAATCATGATTTGGTCATGTTTAGCAAGATAAAAACCCAATATCCAGCATCGAATTCGACCATCATATTATTGTATAACCTAGACTTAAACGAAAACTTAGATTTAGCAATTTAATTCAATCAATATTTTTAATGATAACAGATGACTACACGACCATGATAGAACGGTTCTAGTCCCATTCCACCACCATAAGGCCCATCTAATTCATCAGACTAATTTATCAGAAATCTATAGTTGCACAGTCGTCTATAACTTAGAGTTGAGGTCGACATTGATTAGATTTTTAAAATATTATATATGAGAAATAATGCCCTTGTATTAATGAATTTAAAATATGTGGCTCAATATTATTGCCTATAAATATATACATATTCGTTAATCTTTGGGATTGCTTTATCCGTTTTATCTTTAACAATAATATCATATTATTTTTACCTACAAATAGTCTAGTCTGGGCAGAAGGGGCACACATAGTTTCAACTCGTAACCACTTTAATCAATTAGGAAATGCGATACCCAACAAACCTTCTTACGAACCATTTCCTTTTGATTTTGGAAGTATTGGATGTTCTCAGGAAATAGTAATATATATTCATGGTGTATGGACAGCCAAAAATCGGGTTGATGAAGTCAACAAAAAGATGTTTGAGAGTGCACCGGAAATATTTGATAGGCTAAGATTATCTTTAGAGAGCGTTGGTTATAACTTTCCTGTTATTGGTTTCAGTCGGGATTCTGATACTATAATATCTTCAGAGGGTTGGGATTATGCAAAAATAATAGCAAAAAAGAATGGTCCAAAACTAGCACAATTTATTCTAGACCTGCAAGATAATTGTCCACAAACTAAGATTAGACTCGTTGCTCATTCTCTTGGAGCAAGAGTGGTCCTTAGTCGCTTAAAAAGACTTATAACAATGAAATATGGAAAAATAATAAATTTAAAATTGCATCCGTGGATTTAATGGGTGCAGCAGTAGACGACGACGATGAAGTTTCAAAAAATTCTGCTGATGTAAGCAGTTCTGATGGAATAAAATCTGCGTATGGTAAAGCCATAGAAAAACAAGTCACACATTTTTATAATTTATTTGATTCAGAGGACGATGCTCTGGAACCAGGAGTTATTGGAATATATCCCTCTCCATGTCCGTTTCTATATTATTCTTGTATCAATATAATAGAAAATCAACCAGTCTATTATCCTTATTTTGAGCAGCATTTCGCTCGGACAAAATGGCTTGTCGTCAGGTATATTTGTTAATAATATACCGGGAAATTATGTGGACATACCGGTGACACTGCAAATACCAAATATTGCCGATGCTGATGGAGGATGTGATTTAACATACCAATCGTATTTATTCCCTTTTAACTATGTCTGTACCTATAAACGAAATAGGAGATAACCACCTTGGATATATTGGTTTCCGTAACCCAGCTAATTATAACACTATAAAAAATAATAAAGCGATTGACATAGTCGTGGTTTCATTTCGAAACCCTCCGTAGATACGTTATGGTATCCCTATAACGATATCAATAGAACAAATCTAACCAGATTAACATTCAATTTGTTCTGGATGTATTGATTTCGGTGGTATAACGACTATCTTCGCAGAGCCTCCACACGTAAGTTCCTGGAAAGGAGTGTCAGTATCTTTTATTTTATCATTTACTAGTGTTGCAACAGTATTTACACCAAAAGATACGGCTGCTACACCAGTATCTCCGCCAGAAATTTTGTCTTTTGAACTAGTATATTCACCATCGACTAATGTTATTCCGAAGAAACGATTGTCTTTAACTATATTATTAAACACTTTGCAGCATTTACTATTTTCACACACTGAAATCCCTATGTCGTTATTTGACACGTCGTTGTTAGAAATGATAGTCCCTTTTGCCGCGGCAAATGCATTTATTCCTGTCGCTTGTGTTTGAGTAAAGAAATTCGGCCCACAAACATCAGGCTCATTGCAAATATTTCCGCTGATTTTATTATTTTGGATTATACCTTTGCCGCCTGATGTGGCCTCAATTCCTGTCATACCAGTTGCAACCGGCCCCCCATTCGCAGCAACGACTTTATTATTAGTTGCCTTGATGTCTGAACCCTCTTGGAATGCAATTATCCCCGCCCCCTATATTCAGAAATTTCTGTATTCGTAATGGTTGCATGTCCTAGTTGAGGACCTCCAGGGAACCGAGTGGGCGCACCAACTAATAGTCCAAGTGCTATGCAACCTTTTATAATAGAAGAATCTAGATTAAGGCTTGCATCTTCTATCACGCTGATACCCAGAAACCTTACACAATCTGTCCCACTAATACCGCGAACAGTAAAACCTTTCATTATGACTTTGGCTTCATTTTTTATTTCTACTACTACAGGTCTGTCTTGAAGAACACCGGGCTTAAGTCCTGGAGGTGCGTTAATTATTGTTGATTCAGCACCTGAACCAATTAAATTAATATTTTTGCGTATACTCAATTGTTCAGTGTATGTTCCAGGAAGAACTTTAATTGTATCGCCTGCTTTTGCTGCATCTATTGCTGATTGTATTTTTGAATAATCCGTTGGAACAACAATAACAGAAACAACGCCGGGTAATCCTAGAAAATTAGTACGAGCATTTAAAGCATAAGCGTTAGTGGATACACTAATAATATTTGATACAGGCATAATTACAAATCCAATTACAATACTTATTAAGTACGAATTTTGGCAATTGGTTCATTTGGGAAAAATAAAGATTCAAAACTTTGCTTAAATGAAGTTTGATAGAAAAGCTATTATGATAAGTTATTATGATAAGTATCGATAAAATTGCATAACTAATTTAGTAAATAATATTTAATTAATCAATTAGTTTCTATCATCAGTTTTGCAAACTTTTGACTTTTTACTCACAAAAGGAACTAAATAAGACATTAAGTTAAACAAGAAAATCAAGCACAAATATCAATATTAATTCAGTCCTAATTTTCAAATTTGAGTCACTAAATTGAAAGATTTAGATTAGTTGTTAATCTGAGATTTATTGACTAGCATGCAGGAATCTATGAGTGTATTTTTAGGCGTAATCGCTTTTGGTCTACTTCATGGACTGAATCCTTCTCATGGTTGGACTGTGGCTATCCTGTACTCAATTAATAGAAAAAGACCATTGCTAACTGGTCTTCTTAGTTCGGGGATAATAGCAGGAGCGCACTTTTTATCCTCATTGACAGTAGTAATAGGTTTCATTTTGCTAACATCATTTATACAAATACCGCATAATTATACAAATTACGCTGTCGCAATAGCATTGGGGATTTTGGCTTTATTATTTTGGAGAGAAAAATCAGAAGACATAGAAAACGACCAACATGGGCATTTGCACAATTCGTATTCTAGTGAAGAAATAGAACATGTACATGAACATTGGCATAAAGAATCTGGTTATCACCAACATCTGCATGTTCACCAGAAAAGAACAATGATGTCTTTGGCGGCTATTGCGGGATTTGCTTTGGTATTGGGTTTTGCTCACGAAGAAGAATTCGTAATATTGTCTCTGGCAATCGGGGGTGAGTCCGCTTCTTTTGATGATAGCCTATGCATCAGCAGTATCTGCATCCCTCATAGCAGTAACTATATTGGGAGTAACAGTTTACTCAAGAATTGAAAATAAAGTACTTCCTTACGTCAAATATCTACCCAAAATTAGTGCCCTGATATTGGTTGCAATGGCTGTAGTTTTTGCACTCGGAATTTACTGAAAAGAGGGCTTTTTAACTAATTTGTTATTTCCTACCATCACAATTTTTCAAACAATTTTCATTTAGGGCTAGTCTTCCTAATTAAATAGTTGTGAGCACATAGAGCCAGATAACAAAGCAGGAGCAAGAGAACGAGCAGGATTCATCAATGCTCCAGAAATAAGTGCAAAAAAGTAAATGTCCAAGCCAACAATTCCACCTATAAGAATTCCGCTGAAACTCCTTAGTCCTTTAGTGTAAACTACTACAAATATCACAACCATTAACAAAGAAGATGCCAACACTTCGATACCAACGATTGTTACGTGAATTTTAATTAAAATGCGCCTACAAAAAATCGTATCAGAACATGGACAAAATGAAATTGACGTTCTATTATGCAGTATGTACTTCAAAAGTGTCAATACGCAACAATCATTTAAGACTATGAAGTTTCATATAATTCCAATGAAGTTTCATATAATGCCATTGCGTAGTAACTAGGTGCAATTGGACCTGTTTCAGTCATATATTCAGGTATACATAGGAATTTTACATCCAAGAGCTCAAATTTACCGCCTTTTTCCTTAAATTCATCATAGCTTCCTTCTATCCATTGATTAATAGAAGCTGAAAGTTGGTCAAAAGAATTGCTTACAAATGATTTAGTTCCTCTCATTAATATTTCTAATTAATTCTAAAATCATAAAAGGTTTTGGCAAATATCCAGCGCATTGAATTCTTCTTGGCTAATGTTAGATAGGGGAGGAAAATCAACTTTAACTCAAATATGGTATTCGTGATTCTTAATTGTTAATTAACTTAAAATATCTACTAATATTTATATGACCAGGAAATAATCGACAACAACTAGACTAGTGTGAAATTCCATAGGGTTTGCATTAGAACCCGATATAAACAATAATTTTTCACTCCTATGAATAACTTGAAGTCTGGGTTATAGGCAAAAATGAGCGACACTCCCTCTCTTAAGTTAGCTTCATTTCTTTTAAGCATAAGATAACTTTTAATTAAGATAAGCTCTTGTCGCTCATTCCTACATTAGGTGTAAAATATCAAATTCTTCCCAGTCTTAGAAGAGCATATGATTACCTTAACAAAATAAGTTTGAATGTAGGACGTATAAATTTAGATTACTTCCTGGAGATAGTTTAAACATTCTAGGAAGCTCTTCCGTACTGACAAATACGCTACTTACTAAAACATGTATTATTTCCTTGCTTCCAAAAAGATATGGTGGATTTGGCAATTCTTCTACTGTATTTATTTTAGATGCTGGTAACAGCACGGACGTCTACCAATTTATAGAATTTATCAGAAGATTTGGAATGGATATCAAAAGCACATTGAATAGAATAAAGATTTCCCGGGCATTTACTATCTATCAACTTACAAATTTTATAGTAAGTGAAATATCGACTCATTAAAAAGCATAGAATCAATCTAATAGCAATACCAGGTTTATTAGAAATGTTTTGCCAAAATGCGGAACCAGATATTAAAGAAATACAATATATATTCAAAACAATAGAGAAAGCATTCAGAAAGATATCTCGGAAGAGAAACATTTTGCTGGTAACTTCAGTTACCTTAAATAATCAAACAGCTATATTTGAGCTAGCGCAAACAATGCTGCTCAATATATATAATAAGAATATTGAAATCAATAAAAATAAAACAAATGATAGATTAACAGTTAGAGTATATGAAAAACTGCAGCATATTAACAGTGTCAATATCAGAAAGCAATGTGCCTTAACTATGGAAGAACTCCTGACAACTAACGAAAGTTACTGAATACTATCATTCAAATTTTTGAGTACGAAACGGAACAATTGCTTTCGAAATTGAAATTAATATAGTTAAGTAGCGAGTCGAATGAGGTACTGCCTAAATTGTCCACTGGCCGAGACAGACATGAGACACTATCCTCAGTATTAGATAATGCATTTACCCGATTAGAATGTATTGCGTACTTACTTGAAGAAGGGAGTTTATGAAATAAGTTACATGAAACCTTGTATTTTTTGCAAAAAAGTTATACAAGTCTTGAATAATTAACTTCGCTTGAACTTTCAACATCAAGCTTGAAAACTCAAGAATTAGCTTGAGTGAACTTTATGAGATATTTACTCGAAAGTAAATTATGGAATTCATTGAAATTATAGCATGGTTATGTGTAGGTTTTATACCGACTCTTGGACTAGGAAATTTGATATGGTCTCGGGTCGATAAAAGAAAAGAGAAACCAATTCCGTGGTCAGTTTAACTGAAGCCATCTGCTTTAATTATTTTCTACTAACTGGTAAACTCTTTACTTTTACATGCCTCGTCAAAATTTTTTTAATTAATTCAAAATAGGTCAATTAATGTTGTTTATCACCGTATAAAGGTCGGAGATGGTAGTTTAAAGGATGGATCAGTCACTTGTATAAACTGCGGTTCAGAAGTCAAGCCTAAAGAAGTGGATAATAGTTTGGAAATTTGTTTTGACTGTCAATTATTTAGGGATATTAAGAGCAAATTAAAAGGGAGTATCCTAATAAATTCAAATAGAATGCTGTGCTGTTCTATGATATAGCTTTAGATACTGACGTCTTAATTGGTATATTTTTAGTAGGAATTACTATAATTAATTACCACTTTAGTGGTTATACTTAATTCCAAGTAGGTCTAAAGTAGGAAAATAGAACCAGCAGAGTACCACAATAAATTTACTAGGTAAATTTCAGGTTTATACTATCATTATCAAAATTTATGGTATACTGTTCATTCTTGGATATTGGTATATGCAGAACTTTTTGCTTGTCGCAATTCAAACAGTTAAGAATTTCAAAAGCTGACAAATTTGACACACACCACTTGCATGACTTGCACACTACAAGACTAATTCCAGTATTCTTATACCTGAGTTCAGACTTGACACGTTCCATTTTCCTAACACTACTTGATAGCGCTTAAGACCTTGATATTAACGGTGGCTTTAGATAATTTTTAATTATTCATTCCTTTGTTTTGAAGACGGCTTTTAGTTCTAGTTTGAAATATAAATATTACAAAATTTTCTTTGTTTTGATTAACTATTATAATTATTTTGTCGGGATGCAATAGAAGACTGCAACAACAAGGGCTCGAATTTCTAAATTAGTCAGAATAATCTTATATAACTTGAGAGTATAGACCAATTAGTAATGATAAGCCTTACTCTCTGTGAAGTATGCAACAAAAAAAAAACAAACTCACTGAGGTACTGGTTTGGGAAGCTTCTTTGTCCAGATTGCTACAACATGGATAAGTCAAAGCCTCAGACATTATTAGTCGAATAAGACACTACTAATTTCTTTTTAAAGTCAGTAATTTCAATTAGTGACATATTTGTAATTGAACCCTCCAAGCCTGAACCTACTTTAGATAGGGCAATTGGTTTTCGCATCAAGTATGGATTTAACTTATTAAATAAGGCGAGATTAAGTTAATTCAATCCTTTTCGTGGTAAGGTCATCAACAACAAGTTCATAAAACCCCTTCAAGAAAACAGGCATTGAATCTTTCAATTGTTCTATTGCTTTTAATACACAGTCTATCGCGTGTTTATCTTCAAATTCGAAATCAACTCCCATTTTATCAGTATGCTCGAATTTGATTCTATGACTTTCCTTATTACCACAAAATTGTTTCGCTAGTAATTCAATCCTATTAGTCCATGCAACAAATGAAGTCTTACTTTCTCCACTCTCCAAATCACTCAGTGATTTAAAGACATCATCAAGACCTTCAACTTCTACCTTAAAGTTCACAAGATGCGAATGATATGAATAATTATTAAGGTTTAATTATATCAGTTAAGTATCATATTATAATATCACTAGCGATATAACTGATTGATTAACCTATATTCTACCAGTAATAACTTAGTGATTAAGCGCAAAATTCAGAAATTATATTTGCACTTATCTAAACTTCTTGTTTGTGACTATCGCCAGCTTTTTGTAAATTAACTATAATCTTTAACGTCGATATTTGTAATTCTGGCTGACCAAATCCGCGGATTGAAACCTACTATGTATTATCAAAAAATAAATATTTATTGAAAATCTTTCAGATTGAAATAGCAAAAATTATATTATTTGAAGAATGATGAAAAGATTAAATAATTATTAGCACGTATAAGAACTATGACAGACCTTGTGCATCCGCCAAATCGTGTTGATGCGAAAGAAATAGAGTATGAATGTGGCTGCAAGTATTCTTTCAATAGATATTTGCAACTAGTGCATGTATGTGCCGAACATGAAAAAGAGTTAATCGCATAATTTGATACTTACTAAACTATGATGGCATCTTATCATGAGTATTTAAATGCCTAACGTCTCGAAGTATGTAAGAGATGTCACTTTTCATGCGAACTAAAATTGAAGTTAGAAATATTTTCCAATTTGAATCAAAAATTGTGACACCTCCTACATTGTAAGTTGAAAAATAGCTACTCTAATATTATCTCAAATTATTTGTAACTAGTTTAGTTCAATCCCTAAGCAATATTGTTAAACGATTTTTTTTGTATTAATACAATAGTGGAAATTATTCCTTCAAATAGGCATAAT
Organism: uncultured Nitrososphaerales archaeon; assembly: GCA_963703885.1. GTDB lineage: Archaea > Thermoproteota > Nitrososphaeria > Nitrososphaerales > Nitrososphaeraceae > TA-21. The sequence continues at coordinate 74,058 of CAVPGE010000030.1, read as the reverse complement.
TGGTGATGATGCGGTTTGTGATTTTGAATTGATGTATAAATTGATCGTCATTTTTACTATCTAGTCAATAGCATATCTTAAATAGGATTTTAGCGATATGATAATATGGAGTCTTCTAGTCGGATTGTTATAAAAAGACCCTCTGGTATGATAGCCGGTATTACTGCTGCGTGGGCTATTTTTGGAATGTTTTTGGCCATTGATCACGAGTTAGGTTTACCGCCAGGAGCACTGTATGAAAGGGTCGGATTGACTTTCGGCGTAGATCAATCTTATGCCTTATATGTCGGGTTTATGCTTTATATGATAACCGCTGTAATCATCGGAATTGCATATAGTACGATCTCAAACCGTGTTCATATACTCAAAATCAATTCCGTAGTGAAGGGCCTAGGTACAGGTATCCTTGCGGGAGTAATAGTCTGGGCTGTTCTTTTTCTACCTATTAATTACTTGGTAATGCAACCAAATTTGCAACATATAATACAGCAATCCCCGTCATCATCTGTTGAATATACCATGGCAAAGCAATTTTTGGAACTTTCCAGTACCATTTTTTGGGGTTCGTTGGCCCTACATATTGTATTTGGTGGTGTGATGGGTTTTTGTGCTAGACTGGCTGTAGCTGAAACTTCTATAATTCATGACTGACCAATTCCGGCAAAGCACTCTCAATTAACTATTTATTTTATATATTGTGCCTAGATGTAATCGGTAACAATTCACAATTGAAGGAAATTAGTTTTTAGATATTCTGAAAGCACTCGATTAGCTCGTTCCTCAATAACAAGTTTTATGATTGGTACAGACAAATTATTTTTTTAGCCATTTGAAAATTCTCAATATATTGGTAGCGTGATTAGGCTAATATAGTTTCAGAGATGGAAATTGGCAGTTCAAAATATCCATATATCGAGATAGCCAATACAAATTGCTTATTAATTTACTCGATAATTGACGCAGAATTAACAAGTTGGAACACTTGATAGAAAGTATTTTAGGCCGAATTAATTCAATATCCTAATATGGATTATGGCAAAGCATGTAAAGAAATTATGAATTTGGATCCGCAAATCCGTTTTGCAGGCATATGTGATGACACTGGAGAAATAAAATATGGAGGACAACGTAGTGGAATAACAAATTTGCTTTCTGCAGAAGAAACAAAGAAATCAAATCTTCAAGCCTTAGCCAGGTGGGGTCTTAGAAATTCTTTAAGTCCAAAAATCGGCAAAGGTAAGTATGCCATGGCGGAATATGAAAAAATCAAAAGGATTACAATGCCAGTAGGAGATGACCACTTGCTTTTAGTAACGACTGAGGTGAACGTGGATCATGACAAACTAATAAAAAACATATTAAAATTAATCGGCTGATACAATAACCCAAAATTATTTATGGTAATAAGATACAATTCTGACTACTTTGTGATCTAATTTGCATAGTCTTGTTGCAGTACATTAATGAAATTAGAAACATTTGGGGGTCCATATAACGCAGGACATTTCAATTTGTCTACAATATTATTTGTCTACAATATTAGTGAAATTTACTATATCAAACTTAATATTCGTAATTTTCATCGCTATAAAATAAACAACGCAGGAGCTTTCAATCACTTTAAAACAAAAATTGAAATTTTGATGAATTTAATAGGACTCAAATAATAAAGAAAAATTGATTTCCAATTTGAAACAAAACTTTATCATTCAAGCATTTATGCTGCATAATACTAATTCGCTCGTGGTTACGATACGTATGGCTCGATACTTAGTCTAAATATTGAATTGTGAAAGTCTGTTCAGGTGTAATTTTGAGTGAGGATTTATTTGTAAATTGATAATGTTACGTACAGTTAATTTTGAAAAGTACAGCCAATAATACATTGCATACTTTTCGATCTTTACAGAACAGAAGAGTTTATAATGTCAAGTGAGGCTCTCGTGAATAAAAGTTAGAAAATAAAATTCCAAGTATTGATTAAACCTGTCAATGATTGCAACTTAAAACGAATTAATTTGACCGTCAAAAATTTTTATCCCATCTAAATTTCATGAGAAAAATACTTCTGACCGCTCTCCTATTAAAACTGCTTGTTTTTTGGTTGTGGTGGACTATCATTCTCATGACCTGGATGCGACCTTACGTGAAACCAATATTTTGAGGGAGTCACAGCATCCTTACAAATTGGACAGTTAGAAAACCCGCACTTATGATATCCTACAAAATCGGGGTGTATCAATAAATTGCACATATTACATTTGTTAGTCTCCATAATCAAAAATTACTATCAAGTACTAGCATAAGTATGTATCATTAATTTTGCCATACTTCCTCTGGAAAGATTCAATTCTGATTCTAATATTTCGTACCATCTTAGTTTTCTGGATGCATTGCAATTATTGTTGAAAATATCGACCCAAAATTAGATAGTTTCGGATAAATTATCACGGATTAACAATTAATTCTAAATAATTCTATTCTAGACATGTCATATGCTAACAGAATTCGACAATCATTGGATTAAATGATTAAAAACACAATAAAAATGTGGGATCAAATCGAACTAGTGTATAATTATGGATTACCTGATCAAGAATCATTGCTAAAGTTCATCCATTCCAAACTTATGATAACACATATTACATTTAAATTTCTCTTTACCTGGAGTCGTTGAGATCACCTCAAGTTGGCTCTTAGTTCTACACTTTGGACATTTCCCATAAATGGTTTTTCTTGCTATAATTATTTTTCCAACAAGACATTATATATTTCAATAATGTAGAAAAATTCGCACATATGTTGGTAATTAGTGTTCATTCCGCATAAAAGCCTTATATTGATATAGACGATTTCCTTGGCAAATGTATTTTATGTTTGTTGTACTCTCCTATGATTTTCAGATACATATCAATATATTTACCTTCGAGTCCCGATGCCTGAGTTAGTCTACAATTTATGATATTATTCATAATGCAGTTCTTGTCACTACTATTATTATTTTCACCGATCTACCGTCTAAACTTGACAACATTTTTTACATACGTTGGAGCTGGTGAATTGAAATGCGAATTTCATTTATAACAATTTCATATCATACCCACTCTCAAATTTCGAGAATTAAGGATTACTATATATAGAAAATCATTTTCAATGATGTTGTATACAAATATGTCATATGATAGAATGCCCAGAATGCCACGATTTTCAAATATTAACAAGATTAAGATTGCGGCAGCTGTAGTAACATTTATCGTTATCATCATAATTCTCTTCGAAGCAGTAGTAATCGTTGAAGCCGGACATAGGGGTGTAGTCCTTTATCTGGGGGCCGTTGAAAATCGCGTTTTGGGAGAAGGTGTCCACTTTGTAATTCCATTTGCAGAGCAAGTAGTCCAGCTTGAAGTTCGTACTCAAAAGTTTCAAGCAGAGGCTTCGGCTGCCTCAAATGATTTGCAAGAAGTACAAACCGTTATAGCGTTAAATTATAGGATTGATCCACAGGAAGCAAACAAGATTTATCAACAACTTGGGGTTAATTATGCCGACCGTGTCATATCTCCAACTATACAAGAATCAGTAAAAGCAAGTGTAGCAAAATTTAATGCGGAAGAATTAATTACAAAAAGAGAAACTGCAAAGGCTGTCATAGCTCAGGCAATAAGTGCCACACTATCATTAAATAACATTCAAGCTGAGAATGTATTTATAACAGATTTCAAGTTCTCCACAGCTTTTGCTGATCAAATAGAACAAAAGGTGGTAGCTTTTCAAAAATTTCTAACTGAGGAAAACAACCTAAAGGCTGTAAGAGTAATTGCTAATCAAAATGTAGTTCAGGCAGAGGCAGCAGCAAGAGCTAATATAGCAAAGGCAAGCGGAGAATCGGAAGCGATTAAGATCATTACAAACCAATTAAGGTCAAGTCCACAATATCTTCAATGGCAAGCCATCAACAGATGGAATGGTCAACTTCCATATTCACTAGGAACTAGTGGTCTCCCCTTCTTTCAGCTTCCTGCACCTAATGCTCAAAATCAGACAAGTTAATTAGTATGCAATAAAAATTGTACAAACAAACAGCTTGCATAAAAGTCTCTAAATCATTTTTTTGTTTTTAATTAAATAAATACGGAATCCTTTGTAAAAATGGTAAAGTATCTTGCATTATCAATATTAGATTAGTTTCTACTTTTGTAATCAATTAATCAGTTATGATTAAAATCTAATGCAAGATCCAATTTTGATATGTAATAACTCTTACCTAAAAATATTCCTGTACATGCCAATTATTAATAAAATTATATTCAATCGGACCTAGGCTATTTTCCTCGAATATTACTTTGACTTGCTGATAACAAAATATATAGCGATTTCAATTTTTTAATTTTTTATCAATATCGATTTTGGATCATGTTTCTAGAGCATAGAAAAAAAACACCGCCAGTAACAATAAAATAAAGGTGATATAAAAAAAGAAAATATCGTACTTGCAGTTACCTTACGTTAGGGAATCATGTACTTCATATGTGTCAATTTATGTGTTTTAAATATTCTAACTAGCTTCTGAAAAAGAAATTTACTGATGATATATCAACTATGTGACATCATCTTTAATTATTGATAATAATCTAATGTCCTTTAGGGACAAACTAAAATAATTGAACACCTTTTTTTAGAATATGATTATTACTAACTTAAACCAAATGTTATCTAAACTTAGAAATTCAAATCTTGGCGATTTTATAGAGCAAATTGAGCTTGGAAATTATGATTCAATTGCAAAAATAATGAGTGCTATAATAGAAAAGGAATCTGAAATATTTATAAAAATAGATGGGGGAATTCTTGCATTTAACGCAAGGACTATGTTAGAAGCACGGGATGTAGTTTCTGCCAAATTTGAATCACTTGGTATACCCATCCCATCAATATCACTTAAAAATACCATTTCGGACGCTGCAAGAATATTAAATTTCTATGGGATACATGTAATCCCTATATTAGAAAACAAGTCGATTATTGGTAAGATTACTGCTAAGAGAATAATTCATGCCATAAGGGAAATTGTAATCCAAAATCAAGTCAAAAATATTTTTGCATCATCTCTTATGACACCTTCCCCATTAGTCATTGAATCAGACGATTCAATATCTACTGCTAGGTCTATAATGAGGAAGAAGAAAATTGACCACCTACCTGTGGTTAAGGGAAATAAGTTATCCGGAATAATTACTTCTTCAGACATTTTAAGAATCATGCTTCCTGATATGAAGCAAGGCAAGAAATCTTACGCTTTAGATAATATTCAATCAAGATTTGATATTAAAGTGTCTGGAATTGCTAACAATAATGTAATAATCTCTGATATTGATGATAATCTAATAACTGTACTAGACTCGATTATAGAAAATAACTCAACATATTGTATAGTAAAGTCAGGAGAAGAAACACAGGGAATAATAACTTATAGGGATATAATTTCACTAATAGGAGATAAACTCGACGAACAAATACCAGTCTTCATAATAGGTCTACCAGATGATCCCTTAAATGCAGAGCTTGCAAAATCTAAATTTAAGAATACCATTATGTTCTTAAAGAAAATCAATCCAGATTTGAAGCAAGCGAAATGCCGCATAAAGGTAAGAGAAGCCAGGAATAGTACCAAAAGGTATGAAGTCGAAGTAATTGTAAGAGCAAACGACATGACATACGCCTATACTAAAACGGATTTTAATTTAATAAGAATCTTTGATAAAATGAGCGATAGTCTCAAGAAAATGATGGCGCATAAGGCAAGTTCAAGACAGAGACATTCAACGAGATTTGTTGAAAATGAGCTGGTGTAAATGCCTATTTATCGTTACTAATTGCTCATAAGAATTCTCTTTTGGTCTATCTTTTTGTTTGCATTGAGCGGGATTGTTGAGTCTGTCTGAGTTCTAAATTCTTGTGTAGACAGATATTTTTGAATTTTTAAATTAATGAAACCTGGGAGACTGCTTCTATTAAAGCAATCAGTAAGAGGCTTGTACTTACGCAAGGTAAATATTCCTTACTTTCTAAATAATTGAGACTATGGGAATATATAATTAATATTGATAAGTCTAAATTCCTATTTTTGATTTGAATCTGTTGATCTATATAATACAAATAAAGAATATGTAGAAATCCAAGTCTTACAATATTTAACAACAAACTAGTATTGTAATATGATATGAAACTTCAGTGTAAAATTATTAATTAGAGGTAAAATAGCTTACATATTTCTTTCTTTCAGATGATATTCAATACAATATCACATTTGTGTTTAGAAATTCATCTAATATTGGGTTAGACTTGAGAAATAAGATCCCTATTTATACCACAAATATATTATATTACTTTCGTGATTTATAAGATATGCAACTTTTTCCAAAGTTTGAAATTAGGTCATTTGAAAATATAGTTCGATTTTTGAATGAACAAAATGTCGGAAGAATTGCGTCTATCGATCATGACGGCTACCCCCAGATAATTCCAATGAATTTTGTATTTGTGAAGAATGACGTTATTACATCTGAAAATTGCAGTTCTGGATTTATTTATATGCACTCTCATCCACGCGGAGAAAAAATTGATAACGTAATAAGGAATCCTAAATCAGGCTTCGAAGTTGATTTGCATGTGTGCTTCTTACCATCATATTATTTTCATCCTAGCGATGCTTCACAGGCTGATACACTTTACATAAGTGTTGTTATTAAAGGTACCACGACTATTGTGCTAAGCACAGAAGAGAAGGCATTGGCATTAAATGCGTTAATGCAAAAATACCAAAAAGAGGGACATTATGAACCCCTAAATAGTACCCAGTCTTCAGTACATGAAGTTACCGTACTAAAATTAACTCCTAATCAAATAAGAGGTAAGTACAAGTTAGGTCAGCATTGGAGTCACTCTTATAGATTGGAAATTGCCAAGAAAATCGTAAATCGTGAAAGAGAAGCTAAGGAAATACTAAGTTTCATGGGAATCGACATATTGCCAAATGATGAGTTAATAATTAAAAAGGATCCTGTGATGTAGTCTTAATATGTTGAGATATAATTTCCTTTTTATGGAGTCACGAAAATAATTAGGATCCAATTTCTAATATACTAGATATTTTGCGTCCTTCTATTGAGGAATTTAACTCGCTATTTATATCTTCTAATTTAATTGCGTACTCCTTTTTCTGTTTATCTTTTGTTATATGTGTCAGAACTAATTCGCCTTCATTTGGACTTTTGAATTTTATGATTTTTAGCAAAGGTGTGAATTTCTTTCCCATATTTTCCAAAAATGAAAGAACAAGAAGTTCATCATATTGTATTAAATTATAATTATCTTCTACAGTAAAGACGTATTTTTCATCCATACGGACCCATTTTAATTCTGAATTAGTAACAATCGTGTCAGAAAGTGCAATATTGTTGATAATGCTAACTAATTGCTTACCAATAAGCAGTAATTTAGCAACATCTACGAATTTAATAAATTCCTTTTCAAAAATATTTAATTTTCTTCTTTCTTTGTCGTATATATATTCTATCCTTGGCAAGGTATCATCAGTAACCTTATCATTCCTAAGTGAATAATTTACATTATCCAGATATTTCACACTATCCAGATTTCTAACATCATAATTTATTCTGATAATTTTATGATCACTTTCCAAATAATCAGCTAATGTTAAGCATAGCATGTAATTTTCCAATTTTACTATCTTTAAGTAATAATTGTCAATATTAATGAATTGCAATTCCTCTTTTTTTCCTGATCCTATGTTGCTAGAAATAAATCTAAATGCTTGTTTGATTTTTCTTGCCATTGAAATTCTAAATCCAATCGGAATATCAACACCTTCCAAGCCAAGATCGGAAATTGTCTTACTCCCTTTCCAAAAATCAGTTGCTGATGGATCAATGTTAAATGAAAATGACATGGTTTTTGTATTGTTCTTATCATTGTTATTTTCAAATATTTTTTTAATCCTGTTGATACTATAGCTATCCTGTTCCCGATCGTACTTAATATATATGGCACTAATAGCTTGAGCAACAATGTTTGATGGAAAATTAGCATCTTTAGATAACCATGTTTTAAGTATGATTATTGCATTTTTACGCTGATTTACTATCTCCAATTCTATTTCTTGTTTATAACTTTGTATCCGCTTAAAGAGATCTTTAAAGTCGCTTTCGATTTTATTGATAAATATTCTGCTATCATTTACTAAAGCATTTGAACTTCCACCTACAGACGAGAATTCTTTCGTAATTTCGGAACTAATTGATTGAAATTTTTCGATCGAACTAAGCATTTTAGATATGGATTCTTTTGTTTCAGAAGTAATTTCATAGTTAATTGAGTCCAAATTATTTAATAATGTATTTAGCTTTCCTATATCTTGATGAATTATAAAGATTTTGCTAGTAGTAGATATGTATTCTTTAAGTTGAATTAAAAAATTTTCATTTTCATTGCACGGCGTATAGTCTCCAAAAAGATATCCTTCATTTTGCTCTGCTTGATTGAGAGCATGATCGGTTTTAGATATATCATTTGCACCGTCCAGGGGCATAACTTACAAAAAGTCTAAATGCTATTCTCATAATATATACTGTAGCGATTATTGTGTAAACTTCGATTCATAATTGTTGACGATTTTTTCATGATCTAATAAATTGGGGATAAATACTGATTGCTATTCGAATCTAAATGGGTGATAAGTATCAACTCATTTTCTTGTTAGATGGATTTAAGGATTGGCTGACATCTATTTATTTAGATCAAACATTATCCATCACAAGTCAGAAGTAAACTTTCTTGTTCTCAAATAAAAAGTCCTGTGACGGTAACTATATATCTAAAAAAAAGTAACTAATTATTGATGCGTTTAGTTGATAATGAAGATCCATTTGTTAAGATAGCCGATTTAATTGGTGGTGAAGAATACTATAAAGTTGCCCGTGCGCTATTGCATACTGAGGATGCTACGGACGAAGAAATCGCCAGCGCAACAGGAATGAGAATCAACATAATCAGGAAAGTATTGTACGATATGTTCGGTAAGGCCTTAATAACAGGTATACGGGTGAAGGACGAAAAAAAGGGATGGTTTGTCTATAGATGGCGAGCAAAGAGAGATCAAGCAGAGAATTACATTGATAATCAAAAAAAGAAAATTTTGGATAGATTGCAAAAGAGATTAGAATATGAGGAATCATCAGAATTCTATCATTGCGGAAAGAGCGACTGCCCAAGGGTCAAATTTGATTCTGCGGTGGAATTATTCTTTAAATGTCCAAACTGTAAAGACCCTCTAAATATCATTGACAACTCAAATGTGAAAGAGGCACTTAGGTACAAGATTGAACAAATTGTATCAGACATCTCACGGGATCAATCATCCAGTGACTTGTAGTACAGGACTATTTCTTTTTCATCATATATCGCATTTTGCAAACGTAATTTTATTGCATCTCTGATTCTTGGAAATCCTATGCCTTCAACTAAAGTTTTGGCATCCCTTCCACCTATAATTTTAGATGAAACAGTGACAATTAATTCCTTAACTAATCTCAAATTTAATACCGACCAATTTAATTCGCCTCCTCCCTCAACAAGTATTTTATTAATCCCATTCTCTTCTAAAGTCTTAAAAATTAACCTTAAATCAACCACATCATGACCGGCTTTGATAACCATTACCCCTCTTTTCTGTATTTCTGAAATTCTTTTTTTTGAGGCTGAATTCGAAACAGCAAGAATTGTCCTGTGAGAATGTGTAGTATTCATGATTCTAGAATTCATGGGGATTCTGGCTTTAGAGTCTATAATTATTCTCACCGGATTTTTTTTCCTGCTCTTTATCAATCTTACATTTAGCATTGGATCATCCTCCTTCACAGTCGATATTCCTACCATTATTGCATCCACTGAAGATCTCAATTTGTGGACACGTCGTCTATCTGCTAACGAAGAAATTCTAGAATCACCGGTCACCGTTGCTATCTTTCCATCTATGGACATCGCTGCGTTAACGATTACATACATCAAAAGCCGTTCCCATACACGAATTCCCCGTTTATCATTAGATTGAGAATACAATCTTCACTCGCTCGGTGAACCATGGATATATAAGGGTCATGCATAGGGCATAGGTCTATGTTGTTTTTATCGATAAACATAATATCCGCAGATTTGTTTGGAGATATGCATCCAGAGTTTAATCGGAGAATCTTGCCTCCGTTGACAGTAGCCATTTTCAATATTTCTCTGGCAGAGATTGACTCATCGAAAGTTCTTGATACATTCCAGATGTAATCCATTTCTCTAAACATATCCGGTGAGTTGACCATAATATTATCCGTACCAATACCTACACAGCATTTTGATTGAATCATTTTAGCTATCCTTGGAAATCCGACACCTAGTACTCCATTAGACCTTGGGCATACAACTATACCTGTGCTATTTTTTGCCAAGAGATTAATTTCATTGTCTAAAGCCTTAGTTAAATGGATAATAAAGTCAGGGTTTAGGAAATCAAAAATTCTATCTAGTTCTCTTCTTCCAGTCATTAATACAGAAAACTCACTTGTATGCAACGATTCTGCTGCGTGGATTGCCAACAATGAAGTATTTTTTACCCCATATTCATTTTTTAGATTTCTGTACTGACACATAGCCTCATCTGTATTCTCATTGGCTCCACTAATTCCAAGGCCATTTGCTACTTTCAAGATCGCGATTGCTGTATCAATTGTGGACCGAGGAATATCTTTACTTACTAGCCTCTTAGACAGGTCAAAGTAAAATTCCGGTCTACCCAATACAATTGGTTTAATATTTAGTCCAGAGGCCGCTTCATTCAACAACTCAATCCCATCAATTCCGCCTTCCCTAAAATCTGCAAAAGCAACAATGCCTTTGTTCATCATTGAAAATAATGATCCTCTGACAAATTTAACTAGAGTTTCTCTATCAGTACGGTCCAATATTCTCCTCTTAATGCCTTGAACTGGATGCACCAGCCCATTAAGTGAGAAATTTACACCTATGTCCTTCCCTACAGAGTCTCCTACATGTGTATGTGAATTTATAAATCCTGGACATGCTAGAATTCCCTGCCCATCAAGAATTGTGTCTTTTTTGTCAAATTCATGATATTCTCCGATACCCGCTCGTTTGATTATACCTTCCTCAATTACTATGTATCCGTTATCAATGAAATTCAGATCCTCGCCAAAAAAAAGGCTTATATTTTTAAGTATCAGCGACATTTTCCCTTATTGACGTTATAATTCCGTTGTGTCTTAATTTCCTAATAGTGTCCAACGCCTTCGTTGCTGACATAACGGCTTCTCTACCAGTGAGACCAGTGCCTATCCCACAATTGAATTTGATCTTATGTGCATTATTAATTCGATGAATGACAGCCTCAATCTTCTCATGATTCAAATTGTTGGATATAATCATAAAATTATCACCACCAAGGTAGAAAGCCAATGATTTCAATCTAATGAACTCGTTAATTAATCCAGAATAGATATTGAAAATTAAGGCGGTAACTTCGTACGTAGACAAGGTTTTGAGAGACGTAGTTGAACTGTCCAAATCTAAATGTAGAACCTGAATATGAGTCCCTCTTTCGCTAGGTTGTGCGGAATTGGCATTGTTTACAAAAATGTTGTTTTCACTAATGTGATTTTTCATAAATGCATCATATGCATCGATATTTGCATCTAATGGTGTCGATCCTATGCCAACGAACATTAGTAATTTCAACTCTCGATGGAACTCTGACAATTCGTGTTGAATTTCAATGTGCTGGTTTAACGATATCCCATTAGTAATCGCTACTAATTCATCAAATCTATTTGAATATACAATACCGCCTCTCTCCGAAAATTTCTCTTGCAATTTGATATATATATTTGATTGGAGAATTTGTAATTGCGCTTCTCTATCGCTGCCTAGTTCCAGTGTCCATGGTCCATAGCCTTTGATCTTTATTATTGTAATTTGGATTGTCAATTAACCACTACCATTTTAGTCTGGATATTCTTTTCTCTTAATTTTCGTAATCTCAAAATCATTATCACAGCCGCATCTACTGCTCTTTTTGCAACTACTACAATTCTCTTATTAGCCTGTGTCAAAGTTATATTTGGACCGGTAATGCCCAATGTAACTGGTTTATGATATTTCAGTGACAGATCTGCAATTAACCTTGACGCGTTCATCGCAACTACTTGGTCATGACAAGTTTCTCCCTTAATTACAGATCCTAATGTGACTACCGCATCTACCTCTTGCTTCTGAAGCAATTCATCAATGATCAGGGGCATATCAAATACACCCGGAACAAAACAAACATAATTGATTTTTATATTCAAATTCTGGGCATGGGCCTTAGCTGCATCGAGCATTTTGAGTGTAATATCACCATTAAATTCAGACACTGCTATGGCAATTCTGATATTTTCTTTCATTACTTACCACTATAGGATATAATGTCTCTTGCTTCAACTAACGGAACATCATATTCTGACGAATATTCCTTAGCCTTATTTACATCCAACGATTTGTGTGTGTTGGTATCTAACATCTCGCAAATTACGGCAACTGGTAATAAAGAAGACAAGTTCATTAACTCCACAGATAGTTCAGTATGTCCCATCCTTTCCTTTAACAAGTTTTTTGCAGCTATCAAAAGAGGGATATGACCCGGTGTTCTAAAATTCTTAATGAACAAGTCCTTACTGTTCTCTGTATTCAAACATGTTTCATGCATCATTTTAATTGTAGTACACCTATCAATATCAGTGATACCAGTGAAGGTATTGATATGATTTATTGTGATCGAAAACGATGATCTATCCCCATATGGTGCAGACCTAACAATCATGTTTGAAATTGTTTTATTATTCAATATGTGTAATATATCGTGCATGTATGGTAAATCTAAACCAGAAGCAATTTCATTGGAAATAGATATGCATATTAGTCCACCCGCTTTAATGCGCATTATTGCTATGTCTTCTGGTTTTATATACTGAGCAGAAATCACCAAATCCACTTCATCTTCTCTAGATTTATTATCATGAATCATGACGAACTTGCCGTTTCTAATGGCTTCTATTGCCTCTATTATAGACACAGGTAAGCTTGTAATGTTTTAATTAAATAGTTTACTATATTTCTGGTTTCTACCAGTTTTATGGTATAGGCATTTAATATATCTAAATAGAACATCAATTTCTAAATTCACCAAATCCCCAACAATTTTACTCCCCATGGTTGTTATCGACAAAGTGTGAGGGATAATAATTATCGAAAACATATTTCGATCTACATCAACAACTGTGAAGTTAATGCCGTCCACCGTAATTGATCCTTTTGAAACCAGTGAATCTGTGATAGCTTTATTTTTGGTAGAGATCCACATTTTTATTTGTGAAGTGGATTTCCTGATTCTACTTACTTGTCCAGAGCCATCAACATGACCCAATACAATATGTCCCTCCAGTCTACTATTAATTTTTAAACTTCTTTCAAGATTTACTTTATCACCAATTCTCAACTTGCCTAGTGAAGACCTCGTGATAGTCTCCTTTACCATTTCAAAGTCGGCATTATTTCCTTCTTTTCGCATTACTGTAAGACAAGATCCATTAACGCTCATACTGTCACCTATTTTGAGACCTTTGCTTAAGTTGCCAATATTGATTCTAATTCGCGTATGTGCTCTTTTATATCTGTTAATATTTGAAATAGCCTTTACCTCACCCGTATTTTCAACAATCCCAGTAAACATACATTTATGTAATTATTGACATAATAAAAATATAGACACCATTGGTTCTTCCAATTGTCAAAATTTGAGAACGATAAGACTTTAAAATTTTAAGAATATTCAGTATAGTTTTTAAAAAATATCATTATGTAAAATTCTACCAATTAGTATAGCTACGATGTTTGGCATTTGTTCCCAAGGAAGCAGGTTTACATATCAACACCCGTATTCGGTGTAGAACGTATTTGCGACTAAAGTAATTGCTACATTATCACGAATCTCGTTGGAAATCAAACAATAGTCTATTATATCGCTGATTTAATTTACTTGGACTGCATAGATGTAGGAACGTGTTCATTAATTACGAATAATCTCTAGACAGTTAATTAGGTCTTTATTGATTCAATAATTGCAATATTTATCCGATATTTAGCTCTCAGGAAACCACTTTCAAAACATCCTTTAATATTACTGTGCTATTTTTTTTGAAAGTCATTTCAATATTTTGACCGCATCACCCCGATTAGTATCACAGCGAAGACTGGATGCATCATTATCGCAACCCTGATAAACTTGGTTTTGTTTAAAGAATCACAGCTATACGCAGTTATGTTTGCCTAGAATATTGTCCCTGTGTAAATATATTATTACAATATAATATATTATTTGCACTAGTCAATTTACGAATTCCAGATTTTCAGATAAGCTACCATTTTTTACATTGCAATAAGTACAATATAGCTTATAACTGATGGACCATAGTTACACATCACCTTTCATGAAACTCTTCACTGTAAAGTAAAATTGTCTCGAGATTGATACGTAACTTTACTATTATGTGACCACAAATAAGGATACTAAAATCATAATAAGTCAGATACTTTCACCAGGATACAACATATTAAGCTTATTTCGCGAATTTTGAATTAATCGAATGATAAATTGGTTATAAAAAATTTTAGTGGCTGGAATTCGTGTTAGCTACGTTATCCATATGCTTCACAATGAGGGACTAAATTCTCCAATCAGGTACAAACTAAACTATTCAATTGAAGTGTTACACCTTCCACTCCCATTCTAAATTCAATATTTCTTATTTTACTTTTATAAAAAATGACTTTTTTGCCAGTGTTATCTATAGTGACTCTTTCAATTCGTAAGATTCGACTTTTCAGAAGTTTCTTAATTTTCTTGTAGGTAGAGCTCAATGGAATTTCATTCTCTACGCTAATTTGTGTGGCTGTTTTGGCTAAGTCAATAGTGGATGAAATAATCCGATATGATACCTCATCAGAAAGTTGATGTAATAATGCCATAGCGTTGTTGTTCTCACAATACTTAAGAGTTTGGGATAACATATTTAGGCTTACCTAATTAGGATGGCCTAATATTTAAACGGTATTGATCTGCGATCTAAAAAGCGCAGGCTTCGGAACAAACCATTCAGAAAACGTCAAAAATATAACGTAGGCACTCTAATTCATACAATTGAAAGTAATAAGCAATCTCAACCCTATGATCAAATGCGAATTATTCACCAATTTCAAAAATTGTTGAGCTAATTTTCGGATCGAAAATATTTTAATCATTAGTTTTTGGCCATTATTATTAAATTCATAAACAGTAGAAATTGATTGAACTGATGACTTCATATTCTATGGGACTTGAAAATAATTGCTCAAATCTAAATATTCCCAATTTTAAATCGGCCTCGCTGCGAGTCTATTTAAACAAAAATAAATTGAACTTGGATCACTTATTCTAATTCTACTATATGTTACATCTGTTCATTTTCCATGAGGTATAACTTCCCACAGAATTTAATTAATCGTTAATTTGATTGCCGCGATGACTTATTTCTTAGTTCCATGATTAGTAACACACGAGTTATAATGACATAAAATCTAGAATGGTCACCAGAAGTGATGGATTTCATCATCTAAAATACTATCTCGCCGAGTCGGTATATAGAGGGACAATTATTCACTCACAATATGTGATTATGTCAGGAATGTTTGGAACCCCTCGTATCGATTGCTTAAATTCTGCCCAAAACGACACCCAGTATAGTGGTTAGTATTTAATCCGACACAAGAAATATCCAAGTTTCGGGGCAATCAGTGGAAGAATTCCTGACAAAATATTGGATGACTTTTCTCGACTTCCAATCAATTTTATTAAAAACTTAACTCCAGCTAGTGTAGACCTCGTCTAACTCATAGTCAGGTTAGTATTACAATCTGGAGCATATTTGAAATATTATTAAAATCATCTATACTTCTTATGATTTAAGTTAGTTTTTGGCATTTGACAGAAATTGCGACTGAACGTTAAAGGTAGAATTTGTAATACCTCTTAACGAACGATATTTGCTGGTATCTGTTTGTACGACAACATTTAATATTATAAGTAAAGAATTACACTTATTTCTACGTCTGATGCAATTATAGGACGAGCTTCTTTAACAAATGATGAGAGGTAGGTTACACAAATTAAAGTATCATAAACGAGATATTCTTATGACTCGGCATTGTCGCCAGTTATGTCCCATTTATTATACATGATTTCTTGAATAAATTGTTAGAATTTGTAGTTGTTGCAAATTGCTAACTGCCATCGTTTGTCCCCGATGAAATCGTTTAAATCTACATTTTTATTTTCATGAAAAACAGGGGAAAACTGAACTGGGAAAAGTCTTAAATAAAAATAATACTTATCATCTTTTTGTTTGATAAAAGATATAAGTGCGGATCCTGTGGTGCTGTATTTAAGGATAGATTTGATCTGTTGGGTCACGCAGAAAGTGCCCATGATAAAAAGACATCATACATTTGCATAACTTGCGACGAATCATTTGATTCAGAATCATCATTCAAGTTGCATATGATTCGGGATCATAAAATATTATAGTTTCTGGGGTTAATAATTGTCGTGTTACTTTCAATAGTTATAACCTAGAAGCTCTTCAACTAGATATAAACATACTTAAATATTTCATAATTCAAATCGAATTAGCTGAAGACATAGTGGATGTCCCCATAAGTTATCCAATAATAGTAATGGCATTTGTTGCAGCCACGGCTGTAATAGGCGTAATGGCCGTAAAATTTGTGAAGAAAAGTAGCAAAAGATTTATTGTAGCAGGCAAGAGTCTTCCGTTATTCTTTATTGGTACAATGTTGGTCTCTGAAGCTGTTGATGGAAATGCCTCGTTGGGAAATGTGTCTTTAGCTTTTCAATATGGATTTTGGTCTGGTGCGGCCATTCCGCTGGGGTTAAGTATTTGCTTGGTGTTGACAGGATTATTCTTTGGCAGGATATTCAATAGAATGGATATGGTTACCCTTGCAGATTTTTACTTTAGACGATACGGAAATACTGCCGAAGTGATGTCAGGAGTAATAATGTCTGTGAGCTTTATAGTTCTGGTAGCTGGTAACCTTGGAGCGAGCGGTTACATCTTGTCAGTTGTACTAAATATCCCTTTGATTTGGGCAATGTTAATATCTACAGCAGTTGTTTTACTTTATACTTATTTTGGGGGTTTATTTTCATGCGCATATACAGACATATTTCATATTTATTTGGCAGTGGCTGGATTTTGGTTGGGATTCATTTACTTCATTGGCCCTTGGTCTCCAATACCAGGAGGTCTAGAAACAATCGTTGCCGGAGTTCCTGCTAACTTTATGGATCTATCAGGTCTCTTTAGTATTAAGGATGGCGCCTTAGTAAACTGGGCAGGAATTGTAGCCTTAGGTCTAGGTGATATCGTGGCCCTAGATTTCATGGAGAGAGTATTTGCAGCTAGGGGAGGAAGGACAGCTGAAAAGAGTTGTTACTTCGCTGCTGGACTAACCATGCTAATTCTAGTCCCAACAACTATGATTGGAATAATAGGACATACGCTTGAACCAGGTATCACTGACGCATTTACGCTGTATCCAGTAATGGCAATAAAGCACGTGCCTGAAGTAATTGGTATTCTCATGCTGGTCAGTACCGTAAGTTGTGGGATGTCTACAGCTAATGGGGGTACATTGGCAATTGCTAGCGTCATATCTAGAAATATCCTTCAGCGCAATATACTTAGGAAACTCAAACAAAAGGGACGTGGGCTTAACGATAGGCAGTTATTGTTGGCTACAAGACTGTTGGTCATTCCTATGTTCTTTGCGGCTTTTGCACTGGGAGCTCTCATACCGCGACCTGGAATTTACTTAATTCTAGCCTTTGACATTGTATTTGCAGGCTGCTTCGTTCCTTTGGTCTTAGGGACATATTGGAAGAAATCGACCCAACAAGCTGCTATTGCTTCAATTGTAGTAGGCTCTACTTTGAGACTGATCTTATACTTTGTAATTCGTACTGCTACGCCGGATAGTCCATACTTTCCGTATCTAGGTCTAGATACCTTTATTCCACCTCTAGTGTCTCTTGCAATATTTGTAGGAATAAGTTACGCGACCTATAAAAAAAGTCCATCCAAACACGACGTTATATACTTGATCCCTTCAGAGGAGGACGTAGTTAATGGCACCGATGTTGCTGAGTGGAAGAATCGCTATTGACGTAAGACAGGTGAAAAGTAAGAGGTAGATTCGTTTGACAGAAATATCTTCCCAGGATGAATCAGTTATACATGACTCAAATGCGCAAGTCGAAGAATTGAAAATAAAAAAAATACTGATCGCAATTGACAAATCTGGATTTAAGAATAAGATAATACTAAATGCTATAATGCTTGCAAAAGCTTTGGATGCCACAATAATTGCAATTCATGTTTTGGACAGAGCTGCTATGGGAGTAGGATGGAATCTTCTGAGTTATTATAGAGGGGGAAAAATGGAAAATTATGAGAACGTCATTAATAAAGGAATCTGAGGATTTACTTAACGAAGTCAAGCTTTTGGCACAGAAAGACAGTATTACGATTGATACCAAAGTAATAACGAATTCAAATTCTGCAGCCGATAGTATAATTAATTATGCTAAAGATACCGACGTGGATTTAATTATTATAGGTACAAAAGGGTTAACAGGCATTGATAGATTCGTTATGGGTGGTGTCGCTAACCAGGTATTAAGTCACGCTCATTGTCGTGTTTTGGCTGTCAGATAAGTGGAGCTATTCCAAATTAAGTCCAAAATTCGCCACAAAATGGATATTTCGTTACTAATTAAATTCAGTTAGAGCCATCAAACAATGCAAATACTTATTTTCAGAATTCTAAATCTCTGAAAAAATCTCCAAAGAAATCATTAGTTATGAACTTTCTCCAGAGATAGACATAAACATATGGGACTGTGTAGACTAGGAGGATACTTTTCTGGATTATAATTGAAATCATGATCTTGGTTGTAGCCCCTCTTCCATTTACCAATTTTTAAATCAAATAAATAAAATTCCTTTTTTAAAATTTTAAAATCATTACCATCTAACAGTCGATTTAAGGACAATGTATCATATACTCGATGATCTGGAACCATAAAATTGGCCTTACCAAAGGGCATAGTAATAATAAGTCTTCCTCCACTCTTCAATACGCGGCATATTTCCTTTATTACCATTGTGTCGCTCGGCACATTCACATTGCCATTATTACAAGATATCATAGGACTACCAATATGCTCAATTGTGCTTATACAAATTACCAAATCAAAAATATTGCAAGCAAATCCCATGAATCTTCCATCCATTATGCAAAAATGGTTACTGTCATAATGTGTTGGTCTAATGACATCTATGCCAGTGACATTCCATTCATCGCCATTATGTGCTTTAAGAGTTTCAACCATGCCTGAATCTCCAGTACCAATATCTAAGATAGTTGCATGAGCACATAGAGTAGTCAAATTCCTGACCAAGAACTTGAATTCTATCGCTCTTTCTGATGTGATACCAGCTACCATACTATCAAAATTAGCCGCTTTGAAACTAGTAACACTCAAATTGAAGGATGATAAGCAATAAACTGGGATATCAAGTCCTGTTCGTTTATTTTTTTTGTAGTCTGCTATATTTATAACATTTTTCCGATAAAATCTACTTAATATCTTGTTAAGTTCATTCATGTTACAATCGCCAATTTTCCTATAAATGGTGTAAGGATCTGCTGGAGCTCTCTTTAGTATTGAGACAATTCTGTCTTCTATGTTACTCATACTAGATGTGCACCAAGAATCTTAAATTCATTAGAGTCTAAAACAGAAATTCTGTTGTGTAATATCTCATCCCTGAAAATCTAAAAACTCATAGAAATTAATTCACTATTCCATATATGATTCAGTGCCAAATCAATTTCTATTTTATTCCAGTCTATGACAAAAATTTTGCCCAATGGTGAATTGAATCAAATTTCTCTCCCTTTGTGTTCAAGTTTTTACCATTCCATGTAACCATCTCCACGAGATCTTTTGGAATTTTAGTCCTCAGTTTTTTCCTCAGACGTAGGAACGTGTCAATATCCCCATGTATAATGAGTCTATATTCCATTAGCAATTCACTCAACATCCAATTTTCATTTACGCTATTTATTATTTCGTCGAAGTCTACCAACATTGATTTCAACAATGCTATTGATCTCATAAGAGCTTTATCCACCAGATGTATTCCCCTGTCATAATTTGATATTTCTTTATACGTTGTTTCATGACTTACATTTATGTTATTAGAGTCGGTATCGACTAAATTATTACTTTTTTGTTTTTCTCTTTTTACTATATTTCTGGCTTCGCTTTTCGAAACTGAATTATTGATAATGAATTGTCCAATATTTTCAATAGATCTTTTATTATTCAGCGGTAACAATTCAGATGCCACACTTGGAGTTATTCGCCGGCTAATAATTTCCATCCTGATTTTTTCGGGTAGATTTAATAATTGAATTCTTTTAGTTACATATTCCTGACTCTTTCCCAACTGACGTGCTAGTTCGGATATCCCTCCCCAGCCAAAATCATCCACATATTTGCTAAATGCAAGCGCTTCTTCTATAGCATTCATTGTATGATGCTGGATATTTTCTATAAGGCCAACTTCGTAAGCTTCCTTGTCAGATAGCTCCATGATGTGGCAACTAATCTTTCTCAGTCTCAGTTTGCTTGATGCAGCTAACCTCCTGTTTCCTGCAACCACTTCGTATTCACGTAGCATAGGTCTTACTATAATGGGTTGCAACAATCCATATTGCTTTATGGAGTCGGCCAAATCCTCCAATCCTACAAAACTGTCTCTGATCCTGCAGGAGGAGTGGCGTATTTTACTAATGTTGATATCTTTTAAAATGCCAGAATAACTCATAGATGTCATTGCAACTCGTTAATTAACTTATAAAATATTATTATGATTATTTTGTATTTTTGCGTAATTTACGCAGTTTTGTGTAGAGTAATGGGTCTAACTTTTTGGCTCTATCAAAGCATTTCTGCGACGAATCTAGCTCACCTACCAGAGATAGTGCTCTTGCTTTATTGTACCACGCTTTAGCATAATTTTGATTAATACTGATAGCCATTTCAAAACATGTAATCGACTCTCGCAGTCTAGAGGATTGAAGCAAAGTTAGCCCTTTATTATGCCAAGTTATAGAATTGTCTGGGTCTATAAGTAATGCTTTTGAATATGAAGCCAAGGCTTCTTCCGTCTTGCCTATTTTGTCCAGAATTAAGCCTCTGTCTCCCCATGCAAGATCATTTTGCGGGTTTATTGTTATTGCCTTATCAAATGACTCTAGCGCTTCGTCTAACCTATTCGCATTTGCCATGTCTTCGCCATATTTTACGAGCTCATTAGAAAGGCTCTTTTTGTCTTTAGCTAAGAAAGATTTTTTTTCGTCCGACTCGCGTCTAAACGGCCACACAATTCTCATACGAAAAGATGATTAGTAAACCCTAATATCTTTATCAAAATAATGGTCAATTTAATCAGAGTTAGTACGAAAGATGCTAACTAGGTGTGATCATTCTTGTTGCATTTTACTTTCTGGCTCTTCCTTCTCTCCTTTTAATCCAATTGTACCAAGATATAGTAAGAAACCACCTGCGGCAATAATCGCAGCAAAAGTAGCCCAGACGTATGTAATATCCACAGTTTCAGTTATATTAAAGACTATTTAAATTTGCACCTAGTAAAAACAGCGAAGCATAGAATGCATGGAATTATTCGTCTTAATCGGCGTCAATTTCAGTAATATTTAAAAACAATAATTTCTTTATCTTACAAGAGAACAAGTATGGGAATGGAATTTTATGGAGACTCTTATAAAGGGAACGATGAACCAATTTTCGTTGGTATTCCGACATTTTTAAAATTACCGTGGCTCAGGACTCAAACGGAGCTTAATAAAGTTAAACCAGATGTTGCCATAATCGGTGAACCATTTGATTTCGGTACGACTATTCGTCCAGGAGCAAGATACGGGCCACGCGCTATTAGGGCCGCTTCTACTGTACCGTCACCGCCATACGAACATTTCAACATCGAAACTGGAATGGACCCTTTTGGCGTTTTTAAAGCTATCGATTATGGTGATGTAGTGGTTTCGCCTGGTGATGTGATTGAGTCCCATAGGAGGATGACAGATAAAGTTAAGGAAGTCTTGGATATCGATGGCATTCCAGTAATGCTGGGTGGAGATCATTCAATCACCTTTGCAAACGTTAGAGCATTTGCAAAAAAATACAAAAACATAGGTATGATTCATATAGATACTCATGCGGACTGTGCACCGCAGGGGCTTTGTGGCTTCAAGTACGATCACGGAGCGCATATTAGAAGAATCATGGAGCTAGGCTGTCTCAAAGGTAAGAATTATACTTTGATCGGGCCTAGGGGATATTGGCCTGGACCTGACATTTACAAATGGATGGCAGATCAAGATTTTCAATGGTTTACCATGTTAGATGTAGAAGAACTGGGAATAGATCAAATTGCAAAAGAGGCTGCCGATCGAGCAAACGATAACGTAGATGCAGTATACATAAGCTGGGATATTGACACCTTTGATCCGGCCTATGCACCAGGTACAGGAGAACCGGAGCCTAATGGTTTGACTTCGCGAGAGGGGATGAGGCTTATGAGACTCCTTTCTACTTCTTTCAATCCTGACAAATTTGCTTTTGATCTGGTGGAGGTAGCACCAAATTATGATGTGAGCGATCAGAACTCTTATAATGGGGGAATAACTTCAGGGCTTGCCAATAGGTTGATAGTGGAGCTTCTTGCGGGTTTGGCTCTAACAAAGAAAGGTGAGACCGAAGGTAATCCCGTTAGGCCAAAATTCTATAGGGGAACTGGCCATACGTATGACTTTGGTAAGGAGAAAGCTCAAATTCCAAAATAATACGAAATAGTTGATGCTAATAAATGTTACTGCGAAAGGAGAACCTGACACTATACCACTTAGAAGGAACTTCAAGCTTCAAGATGAATTAGATAGGGAGATATTTCGAAATACACTTGGAGTCTTGAGAAAAAAAATTTCATCAAATTCAAAATTAAACGTGAACGAATGTTTGTATCTTTTCTGTGATTTTGTATTAAGAGAACTATGTATGAAAAAATCTGTGACAGAAATAGAGCAAAATGCTATGGATGTAATTTCAGAATCGCAAGTATTTATTGGGGTGCCTCAAACTTTGACCGAAATTAAAATCGAAATACTTCTAAACCAGATTCTAAAAGAGTCAGTATTCATAAGAAATGCTATATCCAAAGGAAATTAAATATTGATACCAGTTGAACAAACCAAATGGCAATTTTGTATATTGACAGTAATGTGGAAATTTATTTAAGCAGCGTATTGAATCCTATGCCCTTATCAAAAATGGATTAATATTTTTATATACCGATAGGCAAAAATTACGAATATTAATTTGCAGCAATTGAATCAGTAGTAGTGATGGCTAGGTCTTTGTAACTTGCCTAGTTTGTCAAAGTATTCACCATGATCGTGTTTCTTATCCCCCCTTGCATGAGAATGTGTAGTACCATCGCCATGTGTATGCATTTGCATCTCAGGCTTTGCCATAACGACATCATCCACACGTATAAGCATAACCACTACTTCAACTGCAGATTTTAAGATCTGTTCCTTTACCTGAGCTAAATCAATTATGTCACAGGATAACATGTCAGAAATTTTCCTATGTGTACCATCTATACCGTACCATTTTTTTATTACAGTTTTTCCACTAGCATTAAGGGTAGATTCAAATTCCAAGTATTTTGACCTTAAATTTGTCAAAGTTTCAATGACATTTAAACCCACGTTCCTTGCAATAGTCAAAGGAACTTCTTCGAGAGCTTCTGCAAATTTTTTAATTACAATTTGTTCTTTACCATTGATTGAATTTGATTTTCGTTCGATAATAGAAGCAATTATCATTTCAGTCGCTCCACCTCCGGCAATCAACTTGGGATTAGAAATAAAATTTCGTAGGGAAAAAATGACATCATTTAAGGATCGACGGTATTCATCGAGATATCTTTTAGAATTTGCTCTAATTAAAATTGTAACAGATTTTGGACTCTTACAACCTTCGATAAAAACCATTCTTTCGTCGCCTAATAATTTTTCATAGACTTGTTTTGCGTAGCCAAAATTATCCGGTCTTACGCTTTCCATGTCTTTGACTATTGCAGCATGAGTAGCTTTTTTGATCCAAAGAATGTCGTTTTCCTTTACCCGTCTAATAGACATAATCCCTGCTCTAGACAAATGGCTTTGTGCCATAACATTTATTCCCTTCCTTGAAATTACTACGTTCGCACCGGTGGCAATCACTCTTTTAACTTTATCAAGCAATATTTTCCTTCGTTTGTCTGCAAATGAAACAACTTGGTTAGGATGATCAATCATAACCTTCATTTCAGTTTTTGGGCTATGATCTTCCAGGTCTAGATCAAGGAGTAATATTTTTGCATCGGTTATTGATCTAGGCATTGACGAACTATCTATTGTCTTATCTATCGCTACTCCTCTTATTAACTGAATTTCAGATGACGTGCCTATTTTTTCCTCAAATTTAATATCATCTACATCAACAAAATTGTTGCTAAAATCGGCTATACACGTAACCGCATCAACTATTAATTCAGCTATATTGTTTCCTTTTGTGTTGGCCATAGCATGCACAATTTGTTTTGAACCTATGGTTGTGGAGGCAATCTTCTTCATTATTTTTGTATCCGAGTTGCTAGAGTCGATTTTGATCGAATTCAATATTTCGAGCGAGTAGTCAAGTCCGCGTAAAAATCCATCTATGATAGTTGAAGGTAAAATTCCTAAACTTAGTAATTCCTCAGTTTTCTTAACTAGAGCTCCTGCGAATACTACTACTGAGGTAGTTCCGTCGCCTACTTCATTATCCACCGCATTTGCCGCCTCGATCAAAATCTTTGCTGCAGGATGTTCAACATCTATTTTTCTAAGGAATGTTGCACCGTCCTTTGTTATGGTAACCTCCCCCAATATATCTATGAACATTTTTTCCATGCCGCCTGGGCCAAGGCAATTATTTATAAGATCTGAAATCAATCTGGCAGCAAGTAAATTAAATTTTCGAGCTGTTGATCCTCTACTAAATTTTACATCCTCTTTAAGTAAATGTATCATACTGCGACGTATCTGGCCATTTTTCATTTTAAAAATTACGTTAAGCCCCTATAAAATGATCACATCTATCTCTTTGGGTTTTGGCAAATTTAATTCTGGGAAAACAATCATCCATCCAAATTAAAATTTTATGCTCAACGATCTATTTATTGCTAAAAGAATTGAGTTTTAGAATTAGATATACCTTCAAATATCAATACTCTTTTATATCAATTCGCTATAGTTTTCGTATGAGTAAAGTTACAAGCCAGGATGAAATTCTAGTTGCTTCAAAAAAGGCGATAGAATCTTTGTATGGCCCACAAATTGAGGACCTGAAGCTGCGAGTAGTCTTCCCGTTCCCAAACGAAAAGGAAAGAGATTCATGGGATACACAAGTAACATTCCTTAGGAACGGTTTACAATATACTGTTGATCTAATGATTCAGGAGAATGATGGAACCATTACGAACGCAAGGCTAATAGACACTATGACACCGCTCTAGTTATGCAATCAGGTATTTTGAACAACTGAATGTTAATCTGGTTTGAAAAAAATTATTTGATCTAAAATTGTCAGTAGATCGAGTTTATTATTTCTTAGTTTATAAATAATTTCTAACATCCTCTATCTGACTGTTTTATTTAGATTCTACTAAATGCGGGAATGATATTTTTTAACCTATGAGATAAAGATTTTACGATGCTCTTCATCGCCAAAAATATTTGAGTATTAGGTTATTGCTTAGAATTATAAGTTGATGGATCTATTTACATTTGATTGCATCAGTTTGTGATTATTCCCAGGGCAGAAGAAAATTCGAGCGAAATAACCTATTTTGAGCCTAGAATAGTAAAGGTCTTGAAAGGTGATTCTATAACTTGGATTAATAGGGACGTTAAGGTGCATAGTTTGACGTCAGGCGATGCCGATTCTTTGTTGACCACGGAATTTGTTAAGACTGGTCGTATGCTCCCCGGCGAATCAACTACGATTAAAATCGAGACATATCAGCAGAGTATCCCGTACTTTTGTTCGATACATCCAAGTGAAAGAGGTATCATAGTAATCCTTCAAAAAGAAGAGGAAAAAATGACAAGTTTAGAAAAACGCAGAGTCTTGGATTCAGTAGAATTTTCTCTAATCGAAGGAATTAATCAAAAAATATTGACCAGACTTCAGAGACAAGTGGACCCAACAATTCTAGAGTATTTGAGCAATCCTAACGCTGAATTGATTCAAAAGAAGATCATGACAATTGTATTTTGGGATATTAGCAATTTTTCAAAATTATCGGATAAGCTTAAAGATCATCCAGAATTGATAGCAGTATTCTTGAATGAATATTTTGGAGTCGCTATACCTATAATCCATGAATACGGTGGCGTTGTGGATAAATTCATAGGCGACGGCATATTGGCGTATTTCGGATTCACTGAAAATGACGATGATCCATCGATCGGTGCAACTAAGGCAATTCTTGCTGCATTAAAGCTCAAAAGCTCATTTCAAAGTGTAAAACAAAATTGGACTGACACGTGGAAAGCAGTTTTTAATTCTGAAATAAATATAGATATTAAGTGTGGTATTAACACCGGGCCAGTATTGGTAGGATTGATGGGGAGTGGCGAGAGGGACCAATTTACGGTTATAGGATTAAACGTAAATTTAGCAAGTAGACTTGAAGAAATTGCAATTTCAGATCAAATAGTCATATCACCCTTTACAATGAAAGAAGTTAAAAGCACTTTTCAACTGAAAACAATGCAAATTGAAAATGGAGAAATAAAATCATTTGAAGATATACGTGAGTATTATATAGTACTGGGTAGCATAACGACTAGTACAAAAATTAAATTGTAAAATTAAAGATAATTTCTTCTGGTGATAACTCAAATTTCATGTTTACAAATAAATTCTGTAATCCGCATAAATGTTAGTACTGTTTTTAATTGAGTAACCCGCCATTGATCTCATGAAGTAATCATTTGTACAGAAATTGAGTCATTAAATTCTATCATCATATATAATTATGAAAGTGTTTAATGCACTATTGGATAGCAAAATATGATAAAATGAAGGCGTAATTATACTTCATTACCAATATTGACTACTGGAGTCCTAATTTGGCAGTTTTACTTACAAGAACTTTTTGCCAGTTCCGATAAAATTCCAATAAATTACTAATTTGCTCATAAAATAGTAACTTTGAACCGTGAATGAGGTAGACACTTACTAACTGGTGATATCAACATTGAATCACGATTAGGTTATATAGTTAATTGACTTGTAAAATATCTCGTGATTGCCCAAAGTATCATCTTCCCAGACAATGTGTATTTTATCCTTTGAAATAGCAATTGAAGGACATTCTGAGGTACCATCGTTGTTACTTATGTTCATTATATCATCAAATGAATTTCCGCCATCTCTACTTCGAACCAGTAGTATTTCTTGGTTACCTGAATTATTGTCTTGCCAAATCACAAATAATTCTTTATTTCTAATTACAGATTCCACATTTGAAGAATCAACATAATGTTTCGATAACACTTGTTTATTTGTAAATTTTTTCCCATCTGTGTCACTTTTCAAACTATATACCTGTGTAGTATTGTTCGAATTGTCGGCAGTCCAAAATATCAAAACTTTATTATACCAAGCGGAAACTTTCGATTCCCCATCCACCATATATTTCGCTATTATTTTGCTAGTATCTGAAGATGATTCGTTTAAATCATTTGAAATTTTTTCAAAAAATATTTCGCCTACTGATTTGCTGTTTCTAGCATTCCATACTGCATATTTGTAATCACCAGAAGCTGCAATTTTTGGATAAGAATATTTATCTGCAGCTTCAAATCGATTTAATACATCAAACACTGTACCATTATTCCTGCTCTCTACAAACAATATATTGTTTCTATTTTTGTTTTGAAATTCATTCCATACTACATATACATTTGAATTGTAAGAATCTATCTCTGCATTAAAAGAATCAACCTTGTCTTTACTTAATTGGGATACGGGTTCAAAGCTTCTTCCATTGTCAGAGCTTTTTCTGAATAGGACTTCTCTATAGCCTGTATTATTATCATCTACCCATACTATGTAGACATTATTTTGGGAAGCGGAAATTTGCGGATGCTCTGAGAACCCCTTGTTATTGCTTAAATTGATAGGACTAGTAAACGTAGCTCCGCCATCCGTGCTCACAATAAAGAATATATCATAATCTTTTGCTTCATCACTCCCAACTGACTCTTGCCATACTATATAGACATTTTCTCCGGACGTGCTTACTTGAGCATATACAGAATCTTCTAAATTTTGACTCAGATTTTTAGTCTTATTCGAATAGTCACTGCCTGAAATGTTATTGATAGATTCTTCAGCAGACGCTATTCCACTTGATACTATGGTAAAATTTAGACCAAACATCGAATTAGCAAGCATAGATACAATCGTACAAAAGAATAAAACTCGTTCCAATCAAGAACATATCTGAAATGTCTCTTATTAAAATCAGTCGACTAGATATTTCTTCCTTGCTGTGAATAGGCTCATATTTGAAATTAGTACCTGCCCCAATCAGATATCAGATGCATGTCATAAAAATTTAATAAAAGGAGATGTCAGAATTGTAACATGGCAAATTTGAATCGCTTAAATCTGCTGTAGACACATACGGTGAGGTTATGATACGTATAGATACTGGAGAAAAAATTGAACTTCATAAACATAATGTGAAGTTTCAAGATGCAACGATTGAAATAATTGTTGATTCGGGTATAGAGACTTATTGAATAGGCGCCGACAGGGCATCTTATTATTGGATACACAAAGAGGGATTTGAAAAAGAATAGATGTTGAGCTGGGATGTCAACGTAAACCAATAATTAGATTTTAGAATTTTTGATGTTAATTTTAAAATTGTATTCTGGACGCTTATTTTATTATTTTAACAATTTTATCAAATTATTTTTACATGTCATTAATGTGAATATAAATGAGATCGAAGGAAATACTAGGTTGTATAAATAAGGGTTCAAATTTTAGTATAGTTTATAATGATTCTCAGCTTGTAACTTGTACATATTATTAGTATTAATTATTATTACTTAGTTAAAACTAAGGACGGACAGATTGCGACGAATGTTCAGAAACATTACTCAGAAAGTGTAACAATTGTAACGAAAGTAATTAATAAGAAGATCTTTGCTGCATAGAACCTATTAATTATGCGATTTGGAAAATAATTCCGTAGTCAATTGGCTCTTTTTGGCCATAAATAATGTATCTCTAAAGTCTGCCTAACTCTTAATCTCCATCCATTATAGGGTGTTAAATGAGCTACAAAAAGGAATATTATAATAATTTCTAATTATACTGATAACATAATAATATGACACGGATAGAAGACTTGATGCGGATAGTAGACCTGAGTCGTTTAATTTCAACGGATACGAAAGTTTTCCCTAATTCCCTTCCACCGTCATTTATTGATTGGACCAAAATAGATGTCCACGGTTATGACTCCGAAATGGTATTTTTAAGTACACACACTGGAACGCATATGGATGCTCCATCACATTTTCTCAAAAATGTTAGCTCTATAGATCAAATAGATGTAGATAGATTAGTGTGTAATGCATTAATTGTTAGGGTAGATAAACATACAGACGAGTATATTACCCTAGAAGACGTACGCAGATTTCCAGATGATATTTCTAACCAAGCAATTATATTTTCTACCGGATGGGAGCATGAAATTACTAGAGAAGATTTTTTTTCCCATAATCCTGGGCTTTCATCCGAACTTGCCCAATACTTAGTTGAGCACAAAATAAATGCAGTTGGAATTGATTCTCCTAGTGTTGATAGAGGATCTGCACACGACTTCCCAGTTCATAAAATATTGCTATCAAGTGGTATTATTGTAATTGAAAATCTTTGTAACCTGAACAAAATACCTCAAGAAAGATTTATCCTTATTGTGGCTCCACTTAAATTGAAAAATGCTTCAGGTTCGCCTATTAGGGCGATTGCTATTACTGGAGAAAATTTGTTGAGATATTGAGTCAAAGAATAATTTACCTGATGAATGAAACATTTTATATGCTTTCGTCTGAATACCGGGTTCATTAGTACTTCCTTCATATTTTTTTCTAACAGCACTAATTTGTGTAGGAGAAACATGGAGTATTTTTGAAATCTCTCGATATGTTTTCCCTTCTTGGAGGAGACGGATTATTTCATTTTCTATTTCCTGTTTACTTAACATTCTACATGTAGTAATAGTAACAGTGGTACAATAAGTTTTTCCCACGAAAGTGAGCTGCTACACTTGATACTATTGTTACTACAGAGCTAATAACCAAAATGTGGCGTGCTCAAAAAATGGAAGTTTTTTGTCATGTACAAGATTAATATGACACCTAAAAATTCAGCTAAAAATAATTTAATTTCCTTAGAGTGGATATTGTTTCTTAGTTAGAAGTTTGGTCAAAATTAACGGAAATTATTTACTGAAAATGAAGATGGAGAACAAATAACCTTAGGAGTGTGCTCTAATGAAAATTCAGAGACCGAGTTTGTAGCTAAAACTATTAGTAGTTTAATTGGTAAATGTTTAATTTAAATCTATAAAAAGAAGAGACGGAAGCAACGGAGTTTTAACTTATAAAGATTTTGCGATTCTTTCGAGGAAAAAAATATTGGGTCAAAAATTTGCTAATGCGCTTAAGGCGCGTGGGATACCAATTATTTTTAGTGGAGAGTCAAATTTATTTGCTATGCCGGTTGTTAGAGACTTTCTATCTTTTTTAAGGATTGCAGATGATCCTGGAAGATCTGGGATGGATATTACGAGGTTAATGACTCTCTCAGGTATTAGTGAGCAGAATATCGCAGAAATAAACAGAATAGCCAAAAAAAATGGCTTATAGTGATCCTACAGATATTGATTTTGTTTTTGAGACTCTTAAAAATTCAAAGGATTTGAACGTTGCTCAAAAACATATTCTAAGAGAGTTGAGAAATCAATTGTGTAAAAATGATCTAAAAAACAAAATAATTAAACGTCGAAAAAAATCCACCGTCCATAGGCCAATTTCCGAATTATCAATCTTTCTCTAAAAATCAAAACCACCTGCATCAAATCCATCAAAGCCCATATCAGTACCCATATCGCCAGTGTCTGTCATATCAGCAGTACCACTGTCTTGGTTCATGGTTTGACTATCTCCTCCATCAGTGTTTGCAGAACTATCGGTGCCAACATCTCCGCTTTCAGCGCCAGTGTTCTCGACAACTGCGCTTTCTGATGGACTCATTGTCATTCCCAAAAAAGATATCATCGACGTGAAAAACACAATGTTCATCAATCCAGAAAAGAGCATATAGGGCATCCACATTCTATTTGAATCCATATAAGTTTGCAGTTGCTGTTTATCACCATCTTCATACAGTTGTTGTAATTTTTGTTGATCTTGTGTTATTTCCTGATGCTTGATGCCCAGAAGATTTTTCCCAGTGTTAGTTATATTTATCTTGACTTTTTTACCACCAAAAAAGCGTTTCTTCTCTACCATAAACGCCAAATGTTGGAACACCAGCTCATTTATTATTGAGTTAACTTCGTCCTTGTTTAGTTTTGTGGAAGTAACAATCTTGTCAATTGTATCCATACCTCGTGATATAGCTTCAAGTACCATAAAGTGGGACGGACTTTCATTTATCTTTGGGCTACCGGACATAATACAAAATATACATTACATTGTCATTTAAGTATTTAATATTGATTGATTATGAGATATAGTGGCTATGAAATGCTTCTGAATTACCATCAAAATAATAAGCAATAAACTATCAAATAATTTGTTAGATTTGAGCAATATCCCTGATTCACTAATAAATCTAACACTGAAAGACAAATGAAGGATTTTTAACGAAATTATTGCAAAAAATTAACATCCAGAAAAAAAACTTAATGTAATTGGCGGAAAAAAACGCAATTTTTATTATTAATAAATGAAACTAATAGAATGGATTAAGTACTATTTCAAAGAGCTTGCAACATGAAAATACTAAACGTTTATCTATGCTACACCCAATATATTATATATAATCAAGATGAGTTCGAACAACAAACAATTTTTGTTTAATCAAATATTATGGCTTGGGATCTCATTGGGTATCAGTTTTGCTATCTCTATCCTATTACCATTTCCGTTATCGTTAGTAGTAATAATTGGGGTATTCATAATGCTTAACTTCTACATGAGAAAAAGAATGATGCGAAGAATGGGCAGTGGAGGAATGTTTGGTTCTATGTCATCTAATTCAATGTCTGGAGATAACTCTTTGAAATATTATTGTATGAGTTGCGGAACACAGCACAAACAAACTGGTTGTCCCAACTGTGGTTCAAAGATGAAAAGGGTGGGATGATGATTAATTTCTTCAGACGATGGAAACCAAAAGGTAAGATGTACAGTTTTAGGTGTTTTCAATGCGGTTCTGCCTTTCTTTCAAGTTTCAATCTTGATGCGCCAATATGCGGAAAATGTATTCAGAAGGCAAAGTCACTAGACTCAACAATAGATTATGAGAAATCATGTAGCAAATGTGGCAACAGAGGAGTCATTTATGGAAAGGACCTTTGTCATTCTTGTTATTTTGGATTTGAAAGAAATGAAGAGGCATTAAGATAAGTAATCTTATATTAGGATCGCGGTCAAAAGAATTTGCAGAAATTATTGCATTTTATTCCCTGATATCCAGTGTTAAAACTTGGAATCTTTATTCGAAAATCCTAATACAGAAGGGGGTGATAGCATAACAAATTGAAATGTTATGTCTGTGGTCTTGAAGAGAGCATGCCCTTTCGATGTAATTTTTGTGATGGTTCATTCTGTCATATCCATCGAATTCCGATTAATCATTCTTGTCCTTTCGTAGATAGTTATACAGAAAAAGGAAGAGTTGCGCACGATAAAGATACCGGTAGTTACGCAAATGTGAGGACATCACTACAAAATGCAATAAAAATCAAAAGCTCAAAGACCGAAATCATTCATCTAAGCATAGCAACTATATTAGTTACAGCTGTAGGAATGTCACTCAATGGCTACAAGCATCTTTCTTGGCAATTTATAGCCGTCTTCATAAGCGCTTTTCTCGTTCATGAATTAGCGCATAAATTCCTAGCACAATATTATGGAACCTGGGCTGAATTTCGGGCACAAATGTATGGTCTAATTATCACTGCAATTTCGGCCTTACCTATGATGCCCTTCAAATTCATAGCTCCTGGCGCAGTGATGGTAGGTCTATCTGACAGAAAACAGTTTGGAAGAGTTGCCTTGATCGGGCCAATGACTAATATTGTAATGGGTTTTTCCTTCTTAGCCAGTGCTTATTTACTTCCTTATCATCCGTACTTATTTTCTGGAGCTTCCTTCAATGCATGGATTGCCATGTTCAATTTACTCCCATTTGGTGTATTGGATGGAGAAAAAATTTTTACTTGGAGCAAGATAGTTTGGGGAATTTCTATGGCGGCGTCGATGGGACTGTTTATCATAACTTATATATGATTTCTAAATAGAACGATTTTCCCGAGACCACAA
This sequence comes from uncultured Nitrososphaerales archaeon, assembly GCA_963703885.1. Taxonomy (GTDB): domain Archaea; phylum Thermoproteota; class Nitrososphaeria; order Nitrososphaerales; family Nitrososphaeraceae; genus TA-21. The sequence continues at coordinate 39,999 of CAVPGE010000030.1, read as the reverse complement.
GGCCTAATGTAATGAATCAACTTTTCAACATCGCTATCTTGACAGCCTAATGAACATATCAAAATATCCTTGTTTGAGTCAACTGGTTAAATTGGGTTAAGAAAATCTTAAATTCAGTTCATATGACTATGAAACAAGGATTCGAAGGAACCTTAAAGTAAGTTGTCACATATTACCAAATTATTAATGATTTATAAACCATCAACTGCGGTCATGAGCTCGCTAGTAGTATTCCTTTTTAGCATGTCATTTACAATTTATGCTTCATCTCTACAAAATACAAGCAAGGATTTTGTACTTCTACCTGGTCCAGTTCTAGATGCCAACTTGTTTCAGAAATTTTCGTCCAAGGGAGCTATGATTGAAGGTAGGCCAATGACCCAAGCCGATAAATTACCACCAGCTTTGTTGGTATCCCAAGATTCTAAACAATATAACCAGACACCAAGACAAATAGTGTTCACTACCAAGATATTATTTAATGCCACATCTAACAGGCTTTTTGACTATTATGCGATACCAGTCTATCACACTCCTCCAGTAAAACTTCTGGCAGATGCAATTTATAGCCCTCCCGCGTTCGTAGCCGAACAAATATTCGAGGAAAATTCAAGTGATGAAGGATATTTCATCCTAAGCCCCATAATTGACAGACTCTATAAGAACATGACAATCTCTATTGACGACTTCCCAACTTTGAGCAAAGGGCAGATAGGCATAGAACGGATCAAAGCAACTTTTGCTATTAATGGGGAGGATGTAGGTTTTAGTTTGGGTATATCGCAAAAAATACCCACACAGTTTGAAATTCCACCACCAAAGTCGTTCAATTCGTCATTATTCTTAAATATCGATTATCTAGGAAAGGCAGCAGGATTTTCTGATAATATTTATACTACTGCTAATTTTTCTAATAACAAGTCTTTCGTTTCCTCGCCCGAAATCACAGTAATTGCTTCAAAGTCGTTAAATGCAAAAAAACTTAAAGATGGATGTCCTATTATTTCGGCTGGTGTATTCGACGAGAAAACAAAAAAATGGAAAAAGGTTGAAGCTATACGGGAAGAATTACTAGATTCCATTGATATTTGTGCCTATAATTTATTTCCTGGTCACTACTCAAAGTTTGCTGTTGGAGGAGTGGTACCACCAAATCAGCTTTAGTTGGAGGGCAAATTCCTGTATTTCATATTGTAATTTTTATTGTTGTCGGAATCTGCAGAAATGATTCCAATTTACGATGGGAAATTGTGATCAGTTTGTCACACAGCGAATCCTGAATATTTTGTAGATGTAAGTATCTTTGACATAAATGTTGCCAATTTTTCAGAGAGTATATTAGACAACAGGCATTTTAAGAACGCTATGAGTATTGGTTCTAAATTAGGACTTATTCATGCTAATTTCTTTTTCATAGACATAGTTGGACTTTCCGATCCTACCATATCTACTAGAAACCAAATAAAGAAAATTGAAACACTGAATAATCTAATTGGCGAATGTCCATCATTTTCTAGTATCTCTAAAGAAAGCATGTTGATTCTCCCCACTGGTGATGGGATGGCAATTGGATTCATGCAAGGCCCCCAAATACCTCTCGGACTCTCAATCGAACTTCACAAAACCGTGGCCAAATACAACAGGGGGAAGATACCTTCCGAATCACTCAGAATAAGGATTGGAATTCATAGCGGACCAGTGTATGTAGTTAGCGATATACTGAAAAACAGAAACATTTGGGGTCCTGGAATTATTATTGCCAGAAGAATTATGGATATTGGTGATGATGGACATATCTTAATGAGTGCTAGAACGGCCGAAGACCTAAGGGAACTTTCATACGAGTACAGGACAATAATTAAGCCTTTACACGATTACCATATTAAACACGGACAAAATATTCTAGTATATTCCGTTTACGGTAAGGGGTTTGGGAACGCAAGACCGCCAACAAAAAGCATGATGCAAAAGAGTAGGATGCATAGAGAGATCCTGAAATTGAAAAAAAGTACTATTTATCCGTATATTGGGGTTTTGGTTACTATAGGGAACAACGAAGGGACACTAGTACACTATAAACGAGAATATGAAATTTTTAACGTATCTATTAAGCCCATTTACAGAGTGTTGCACGGCATCGCAACTGATGTGCCGAGTACTTTCAATGATTTGAATATTGAAGCATATGATGAAAATAAAATACCTCTGAGAATTTCCAGTATAAATATGGATAAACCGTATCAGAAGGAATTCACTACTGTTTTCAACAAGCCAATTTTACAGGGAGAAAATGGACGTTACTATGTATTGGAATATGATGCTAAGGAGCCTGAAAAGTATTTTGAGAATTCCTTTCTTGTTGGGTGCGAAAAATTCACGATATCGTTCAACTTACCAAAAATCATTAGATCGTTGGTAATATTTGAATCGAATATTGAAACTGGAGAGAAGAAAACAAATACTGACATCGTCCTACAGGATTCGAATAAACGGAGACTAATAGCAGAGTGGACAAGAAAAAATATTCATGAGGGGCAATCATTTCGATTTGAATGGAACTAAAACCATACTCTTTGCTTTGCCGCGACGAATAAATTATATGAAAAATATGTCTAAGATTTTAATATGAAAAAAGTACAAAGTCGGATTATATGTGAGCTATCGTGATAATTTTCATCTTATAAGAATCAACCTTTTTATCGACCAGAGTTCCTGACGATGCAATTTGCAATAAAACAAAAATTGAAGAGTTATTGTGTAATACAATGCTACACATGTTTCAAAAGTGTTGCCATTGTTTGTTATGTTTGTTCATGTGACACTGATCAGAACAAAAGTAATCGTCACATACGTGACAAAATATAGGATAATCCTGAGTCTTTTTACCACAATTGCCACAAGAAACCGACATATCCATGTTGTTAACCGTACTATTATAATCGCAGTTGCTTAGAAAGTTTTCTCACCAAGTCTCAATGTGATGTCTTAGCATTTCCTAACAAAAATAGAAGCAATACATAAAAACTGTTTAATTAAATATTATATTGATCTAGATATGAAAATTGGGATAATCGGAGCTGGAGATGTTGGTGCAACTTTGGGAAAATCATGGGCTCGTAAAGGTCACCAGATTATGTTTGGAGTCAGAAATACCCAAAGCCCAAAAGTATCTAATCTTTTAAAATCCTCGAATGCAAACCTAAAGGTAGGCAGTGTATCCGAGGCAGCTTCTTTTAGTGACGTAATAATTCTGGCAATTCCTTGGTCAGCAGTTAATCAAATTATAGGTATTGCAGGAGATCTAGCAGGGAAGCTATTGGTTGACACTACAAACCCATTTACCTCTGATTTGAAAGGAATGGTTATAGAACCTTCTACCTCCGCCGCTGAGGAAATTGCTAAGCTTGCACCCAAAAGTAAAGTCGTTAAAGCATTCAATACTATTGGGATAAAAGTACTTGACAATATGATATTTGGTACAAATAAGGCAGATGTTTTCATATGTGGCAGTGATTTCAAGTCCAGAACTACTGTCAAAAAATTAGCCACTGACTTAGGTTTTGAGGTTGTAGATGTTGGTCCACTGTCCAATGCTAGATTGTTAGAGCAGTTATCATTACTTTGGATTGAATTGGCATTTCGCCAAGAGATGGGACCTAATATAGCGTTTAAGCTGCTAACTCGCGAGGACGAAATGTAATGCTTTATCAAAAGGAATGCATTATTCCACGCCTAGCAGAGATACTAGATCTTCATTAGAAAATAGATGATTTGTTTTCCAATAAAATGTGAAGTCTTAATTAGCTAGTCATGTTGTAAGACAAAATTTCCATCAAACTACTAAGCCAATTTAAACAAGTAATGTTTTCTAAGGGCGTAAAATTAATTTTTGATAAAAATAAGCAAAATATTGCATGCGTGCTGCTTGCTTGAAACACCGTGTGATCTAAATCTCATTATTTTTAGCAACCATCTCTCATTTCAAATATATGCATTTTAGATCGACCAAATCCAAGCCATTCTTACGAACTCTACTTTTTCGTAATGCAATATTGTCACGAAGCCTACGTCTTGTCATACCTATTCTTATACTTCTCAGAGAATAATGACTTATTCCATGTGCACTTCTTTTCTTTTACTAATGGTAATCAGTCACGTCATGTTCCAAAACTTGGTAAAGAAAAGCCTATTTCCTAAAATGAAATGGAAATTTCTTTTTTTGTAGCGAGGCATTATCCGCGATCTTCCAGCCCATTTTGATCATGTATGGTGTTATAAATGTAGTTATAATAGTCATTGTTCCAACCATTGGAAGTAAAAAAGAGCTCGTTACCCCAATATCGACACCACCTTTAGCTACTACAAGTGCGAGTTCTCCACCTGAAGACGAAAGGCCGAAACCTGCCCTTATTGACGTCTTGTTATCGTAACCTTGTGACCTAGAAGCAAAGTAAACAGTAAAGAATTTGGCCCCTAATGATGCTAATATAAGAATGATTGCTGGTATTATGAAAACCGGAATGAGTGTTATATCCATTAGTGCTCCAACGGATACAAAAAATAACGCAGCAAACATGTCTTTAATTGGAGTTGCTATGATTTTAGTTACTGCGTGGACTTTTGACTCTGCTATCAAAACACCAGCAAAAAACGCACCTGTTGCTACTGATATACCAATTTCGTAAGCAATAAAAGATAATCCAAATGCAATCCCCAATATTGCAACTATGAGTAAATCATGTTGATTTGTACTACCCACATAGTTGACAAACTTTGGTACTGTCTTTGAACCTAGGACTAATACAATTACAATGAAAGCGGCAACCGATCCAACTGAAATTGCCAGCTCAACAAACGATAGACTTCCTGTAGATGATGTAGACTGCAATATTGCCAGCATTGAGATAATGATAATATCTTCAATAACAGCAACTCCTAAAATAATATGGGATGCTTCTTCCTTAATCATACCCAATTCTTCAAGAATTCTCATAACAATTACAGTACTTGTAACAGATATTGCTAACGCCAAGAAAAGAGAATCTGAAATAGAAAAATTCATTCCTTGCCCAACTGCAAATCCTATAGCAAACGTGCCTAAGGCTTCAGATAAAGCAATAACGATAGCCTTTCTCCCAATATTCTTTAATTTCTCGATCGGAAACTCCATACCTACTACAAATAATAATAAAACGATACCTATCTCAGAAAACAAGTTCAACACGTCTAAATTAAGTATCAGACTAAATGGTGGAGTATGCGGACCTATTAGCATACCTGCGATTATATAACCTATTACCATGGGTTGTTTGAGTTTGTAAGAAATCAATGCCATCACTGATGCAATAACCATAATCACAGCAAAATCTTGCATTATTGGTCCAATTTCGATAACCATGAGCCTTCAAAATAAGAATACTAAAGTTATATAAATGTCTAGAGTTGCCAATTTTTTTGACGATGATATAGTAATGCTGTTACTACTCCACATTTCTATTAGATAGTAACTTATGGAGGTAGATTAAACATCACCATTGTCGTTAATGAGAAGCTGATTGAACGATCTTAAACTAAAAATTTAGTTTATTTACATTTTAATCCTCATGCCTTGATCTCAATTCTATTTATATTGTATCAAGTGAAACGCCCACACGTACTATTAATGTAACACTTGTTAAAGAAATACCAGGTACTAATATAGTTCCAAAAGTGAGTAAAGTATATACTTAGATATATTAAGATGGATTTCGGTTAGATCATTAAATTTAGAAAGTTCAAATTTATACCTTTTATTTCTCCTGAGTAGTAAGAGAATAGCATCTTATCTAGCCAAGCGTCAATTTTTGGCCCAAAAAAATAACTAATCACACCCATTGCATTCTGATCCCATAAGATAAGCTTATTACCAGTATTTCATTTCTCTCTGCTCCCGCGAGGCTCCTCGACCCGTTAGGCTGCCAGTATAATCACCAGATATATCTATAACCTCATCCATTTCTGACAAATCTTTAAGATACTCTAAGTTGAGTCTTTGGTTCACTACATAATGCGTGCCGTTATCGTATATGGCTGGTACCATTCCTGTTTTTTGTAGAATATGATCCCTCATCGCTTCAGAATTTGTCCCGGGCTTAGTAAATATTTCAACCATGTAAAAAGGAGACTTATCGGGATCATTTTGCAGTGATGTTAACAAGGAATGAATTAGAGACGGATCTACTTTTGGAAAATAAGTTTGGTACAGAGTTTGTAGCCCCAGAAACACACTCTTGATTTCTTTTATCTCAGACAAAATGCAATTCTAATTGTCATCTCATAACTATATGAGTGTTTATGGTATTGTACTATGCGCTAGTGCAATCGACATATGGAGTTTACTGTGATTGACTTTAGAGTAGCAAGAATTGATAATTTCTGTATCTTAAACTAATTCAAAATCCATTTTTCGCAATTTAACTGGTCAAGCTTGAGTCTGAAAAATTAGTCACATTATTTGAGGCAAATCTAATTCGTTAGCAATTCAAGTAATCCTAAAATTTGTCATAAACAACTAATAATTCAATGTCATCTTTAATTAGTAAGACCTTGAATAGCTCAATCATACGTGAAATAGATACTTATATGGCCACTTTTTTTCAGAATTTAATACTAAAATTACATTAAATGCATTATGTTTTATTTTGTTCGCACGGGTTTTTCCATCCCTGCCTGAAGGCAATAAGGGCCTAAAGGTTAAAAAATTATTAGTGGCCGCAACCACATGAATGTCCCGCCTCATGGCCACTGCTGTGTGAAGAACTCTCGATACATGATGGACATTTAGTATTTCCGTTTTCTGACATGAATGCGGTCCCACAACTAATACAATTTAATTTTTGAACTCCTTGCATTACTAGCAACATCTTTCAATCTGTAATTAATGTCTTTGTAAAACAACTGATTTTACATATTACAATTCTTAATAGTATACAATTTTAATCTCGAAAAGTGATCCAATACTTTCCAACTATAATTGAGCCTTAATATTCATAATTAGTTGTGATCGTATGAGCAAAAATTAGTTACATGTTACTACCTAGAGTAGATTTTTGTCCGGTAGCAAAAATTAATTAGCGTAACTTGCGTTCTAATTTATTCCGAGATCATATAATGTTATTGAAAAAGGAAAATGGGATTCTAAACATTGAATATATCTCATTTGGGGCCAATCCTAAAAATGGTCCCCTCTTTATTAAAATTTGATAATACGTACATGTAACCATCGACACCGATTTCCAAATCTGTAATTAATCCTATATTCTTTGCGAATGTGACATTTGCAAGTTCATTTGAACTGTTAGCAATTTTGTCAGATAATGATCCTGAAAGCTCCAGTGCTGTCCTGTTTTTGTTGAGTTCGAAGTGATAAATTGTACCATTTTTCACGCTTCCTACAAATAGATCATCTTGGTATTTGGGGCCAAGAGCCTTTGAGTTTAGGAATAGAATAGATGTAGGTGCTATTGTGTCGAGCCATTCGAATTCTGGATCACTATATATGCCATTCCCATTAAATTCTTCAAGAGTATTTTTATTAAAACCCTTCTTATAGGATGACATACCTTGGACAACGTTAGAGCCACTGTTAAACCCCGGTAAAACCAAGTTTATTTCATCGTGTTTGCTTTGACCGTTTTCTGTGTCCCACAAATAGCCAGTTATATCGTCAAATCCTATTCCAAAACTGTTTCTGATCCCATATGCGAAATACTTGTTAAGTGGACTTGTTTCACCCAAAATACCATTGCCCCCAACTACTTCACCATCAAATGTTACCCGAAGTATACCGCCCCTGCCATCTGGCGGTGGCCCATTTTTCACGTTTTGTGCCTGAGTCATGAAATTCTTCTGGCGTGCGTAGTTGACATTACCAATAACCAGATACAGGGCTTTATTGTCTGGAGAAATTTTCAGAACTCCTCCGTTGTGAGAAGGACCCGGATATGCTGGCAGCTTCAAAAGTAACTTGGGATTAACTAGTGAATTGTCTATCAACTCGTACCTGTAAAGATTATTTCCCATTATTTGACTTTCATTATTCTTATTTTTCTCTGTAAAATAAAGGAACACGTAACATGGAATAAAATTATTCACAGGTTTTGAAATAGCGATTCCTAGTAGACCCCTTTCACTCGTATTTGCTACATTAACAGTTGCTAAAGGCGGATCCAATTTAATACCATTTTGAATTCTTAATATGTTTCCACTGTCCTTTTCTATTACGAGAATATCTCCATTATCTAGCATTGCCATGCCAGTCGAAAACTTCAACCCTTTAGTCATTGCTTCGACTTTAAGGTTGGGGTCTAATAGCATTATTTTATCGTACGACTTCTTTGCATAGATGTCAGTAATATTCTGTAATCCAAATAATAGCAAAAAGATCGTCAAGAGCAATATCAATACACAAATCGATGTTGGATTCGATTTAGAAACTGACATCATCAAATTCGATAATTTGTAAGGGTATTATATTTTTGTACGCACATTGACAGAAAGAGGAGGATCTGGAATGTGATTTTGGTATAAATTTTTTATCTTTCTTGCAGTTTCTTATCATGAAATTTTAATCATTAGTTAAATATTTGCAATTTTTACTCATTATCTATAAAAAAATTGGATGTAATATTTATAGTTAGTTGAGTAATTCGTCAGCAAGATGACAAATATCTTGCGAAAATCTTTTCTACCGAAAAATTATGCATATTTCCAATAGAAAACTCAACAAACACTCATTGCCGTGTTATTTTTAGCCATGGCCGCATACATAAATTCTAGGTCCTTGACCAATTGAATAAGTTGTATTATCAACTAGTCGCGTATTCAACCGACTATGTCGCCGTATGCAGTTACGTTGTGGGTATTAACTTTACCAAATGAGATTACTTCTATCATTTGAAATGGTATTATATCGCCAGGCTTTGCAATATGGGATGGATTAGTTACCAGTTTGTCAGTACTCTTTATAATCAAACCATTTTTGTCATAATACTCTGCCGTTACCTTTATGTCATCTACATTTACCGAGTTATTATTCCTAATGCTGCCAATTACATCGACTAGGCCAGTAGGAGATCTAGTTATTGACAAGCTTTCTAGATGCAATTTAACTTTGCTTGCATTTGTAGCTACATTTGCGCTGCTATTTGCCTCAATCTGTTGAGCTGGTTGTCCATAGGATTCTGAAGTATTCCCAAAATCTAACGCAGCTAAGCACATGAAGGAAAGTATCGCCTGTGACGTAAACAAAATTAAATTATTTGTTTTCATCATCTTTAATTGTAAAGCAGTTTTATTTAAATTGAGTTGTATGAAACCTTATTCTCACCTTTACGTAAAATGTATGATAGAGAAGTCATCGAAATTTAGTTCTGCATTTATTTCTCCCTGTTCAGTGAGTCCATTTTCATGATACAAAATATACAAATTTGTAAACCATGATAATCATACATTCTAGAATCAAACTCCAATCTCGAGCATATTTCGCATTGTACTAGCTTTTGGCTGTAAATTAATTCTTTTATTGATTAACATTGCGGCAATGAGATATAAAATTTTAATCAAATATGAAATGGATTCAATTCGAATAGAAAAAAACTATTAACTAATTGGGTCATTATTTACGATCTGATGGCTAAGGTTACTTCACAATTGATCAATTGTTTTGAATTGATACAGTCTACATTACGTAGTGAGGTGGCTAAACTGAATTGTATTTTTAACATCAATATAATGAGGAGTAATTCCGTATTGAAGATAGATTGATCATCCCAATCACTTCACGGTAAATAATAGATCCCGAATTATCGTATAAGGCAATTAGTTAATTCAACTTGAATATTTGCAATAGAACATTCAATGAATGCAAATCATGACTCACAGGAAGACAATTCACATGCTTGATATGTGTATAGTGTTTTTTTGGGTTCTTATTTAAAAGGGGAATTGCTTTAATAATTCCTATCCATCTATGGAACTGCGAACTCAATGAAACCAATCTTACGTATAATAATATCTAAAATGAACATTGTTGATAATGTCGAAAATATTTAGTACAAACTAGTTAAGTTAATAAATTAACGTCATGTCACGAGTAGATAAAACATTTAATATTGTTTGGTTGTAGTATATATTAGTCTACTGACATCAATTACACTTTGGCATATTGGTATTCCTATCTAATGTTGAAACGTACGTAGATTAAATCATAATTACTAGCCAGTTCTTCTGAATCATAATTACGAAGTTACAAACTAAGTACGTACAAGAATTCAAAACGAAATTAATCTGATACGCTAATCACTAAGTGTTCTTAATAACTATTACACTAATGTTGTCATATCCGCCAGCTTCGTTTGCTGCCCTGATTAATTCCTGACAAACCGTTTCTGTACCATATAAAATATTTTCTTCAATGATTTTTTCGATTTGTTTATCGTCCATCATATTAGTTAGCCCATCTGAACACAAGAGTAAGCAATCATTTTCGCTCCATTGAAAATCCTGAAGTTCAGGATCAAAATATTTTTGGGAACCAAGAAACTTAGTCAAAACATGTTTTAATCCAGAAGAATTACTCATGAATTCCGAAAATTTCTTTTTTTTCATTTCCGACAAAACTGTATGATCGTTAGTTAGTTTGAAAAGTCTCTTCAACCCACTCTGCCATTTATACACCCTACTATCACCCAAATGAGCTACATAGAATTTCTTGTTGTAAAGACATTTAACCAACACGATTGTAGTTCCCATACCCAAAAATTTTGTGTTATCTTGGCTCATCCTGAGTATCTCTTGATTTGCCTTCCTGAATGCTTTTTTGATATTCAATTCATCGTTACCACCTAATTTTGAATAATTGTCGACTAGCTCTCGTGCAATGATTTTAATCGCCATATTACTAGCTATCTCACCTCCAAGATGTCCACCCATTCCATCTGCAAGCAAAAACAATAAGTGCTCATCACTTGCGTATAACGCATCTTCATTATTCTCTCTCAGCTTCCCTATGTCTGATTTAAAGAATGAAATTACCATTACAACACACTGAGCATGTTAATATTTAAAAGCAGTCGAAAATTTTCATTTGTTAGCAGATATGAGACTTTGCTTATGTTACTAATTTGGGACATTTCTGTTCAAGATCATAATTATTTTGTAGTTCTATATTAACGAAATTAATGGCAATTTTCATCGTAGACCAATAGTAATGAGTAGCAATCAAGCCTCTGCATTAAAATACTCAAAAAGCAGAAAATAATATGCAGCCACCTCAGACTATTCTTGAATCTCTAACCCGAACCGTAAAGTATTAGTTGTAATTTAATATGTCTTTATGAGTTATTATTAAGTAGCTTGGAATTCTATTAATGTTTAAAACCCTGTGTTTTACATAAGATTGTAGATGTTTCCACTTTCGCAAAATGGGAAAGCCAGTACAATTAACAATCCATCCGAGAACTCAAATATGAGTTACTCATTGTAGGTATAAGCAGTTGCACTATTGAATTTGATTCATTTACAAACAAAAATAACCTCATAATTATTGCAACGCAACTCAAATTAATTAAAAAGTTAACGCATTAATAATAATATTAAGACATCTATTTGTTTACTGTTTTGTTCATCAGAACTAACAAGTTTGATTTTAACTCTGCAGTTGATAAAGAAATATGAAACGTAGCCAAACTGATATTACACCAGATTTATTGTTCTACACATTATAATAATCTACTTTCATTATTGAAATAATTTGCAGAAATCATCTTACCAACACGTTTATGTTCTGAATGAATGTTAGATAGGTTATATTATATACCTGTAGCTCTCATAGTAAGATGATTTTTGGAACATAACAGTTTTCCTATGAGAGATTGGCACGTTAAGAATATGGAGAATACGATTGTGAAATACGTACGTGGACTTCCAGATAATGCTACTAGATATCAGAAAAAAATGCATCGAAGATATTATCGATTAGAGCGGGTCTGTGGACGAATCAAATATGATATTAGACATGGAGTTAAAAATGAAGAAGTTATTTCATTCTTAAATAAGATAAAAATTGATCCTACTTTCTGCGATTTGCCTGATTCTCCTTATTATTTGGAAAGATTGAACGAGATTGAAGCTCATTTCAATGATGTTGGAAGATAATTAGTTGCGTTCAATCTGTAATTCATGGCGAAAGGAAATACTGGTAATAAGAGGGCAAAATAATGACATGTAAGGGAAGGTGTATAAGATTAAAAGCAATAAAACCTACCGGAGTGGGAAGATATATAGTAGGTCAAAAGCGCTGCCAAGTGTGCGATGTATTCATAATTTGGGATGGATTTTGGTGTCCATGTTGTGGTTATAGATTACGTACAAGACCCCGAAACAAGAAATACAAGTCGAGATTAAATTCAACTTTGTAAGCAATAAAATTTTAGACTTGTAAGTTTGAATTCTAATTAGAGAGATTATGTTGTTAAGTGCATGTCTTTTTGAATTACAAGAACCAAAAGTAGATTATTGAATCGTACTAAAATTCCAAATGAGGATTATAACATTTTTCGGTCAAACCCAATAACGGTTTTTTTCAAAATTTCTGACTTCAAACTCCAACAAATTGATAAATAAATGTAGCAAAACTGATAGTATTACAATATTTTGATTATTAGTGTCAATGAATTGCGATCTTATTTCCTTCTTGAATTAGGTTAGCCGTTGCGGATTCAATACTAATCGTTTGAAAAATGGGTGAGATAAATATGGCATTATTTCCTAAATTGGCCGATTTATGCGGTTTGGATTTCTTTACTTAACGTATACGTCCGCGCTCAAAAGGTGCATTCAGAATATAGATTATTACTTAACATTAAATATAATATCAGTTATATTTTATATAATATGGAAAACAAAGTCACTTTCGAGAGACTTGATTATTTGCGCCTTAAAGACATTGCTCCTGTTTGGTCAAAATTGCTAGAAAAAAGAAAGTTTCCATTTCCCTTTTCCCTTGCTTGGTTAAAATGGTATTTTTTGCTAGATTCTCCAAGGAATTGCATAGTGGGTGAGGCTTACAACCATTTTTCAATTTATCAGAAGAATTGTGAACAATGTGACGAATTAGGCTGGAAGTTTGGGCATGCATTTCTAGTACGCTCTCTAGCCGAAATGGAAAAAACTGTAGACATGTTCGAACATCACTGGAACGAACGTCATACATTTAATACAATTTAAGCAATAAATTACTCAGTCAATTAGGCTTTAATGCAATATCTTAAATTTATATACATACAGATGACGGACAATTCACCCTCAATCCAATGTCTGAATGATAATGTTAACCTTTTCCCTAATTTATTTTAAAAAACAGAAACACATTCAGAAATTCAAAATATTTTGAGTATTTTAACATTAAATTATAACAATTCGATGTATGTATAATTTCTACATCTGATTAAATATGAAATATTCTATGAACCACGAGACAAATTGGGTACAAGAACAAATGCGCACTCAACAAGATATTGATAAAATCACAAGAAATTCAATTCCTAGAACGAAATCATCATCAGATCAGACATAATAATCATAGTAACCTCAATAACTAACCTATTAACTCAAGAGCATTCTTAACCGTAGTAATCGAATTGTCGATACCATTATCTATTTGTATGCCGTCAAATATGCAATGTCTTACCCAAAAGATATTTTCTCGCGGATGTTTGACGATCAAAATAAACATGAACAATTATTATATCCAAAAGAAGACCAAAATCAAGACGTCGAGGAGGTCCTACAAACTAATATTTTTAATATTATGTTACAAAGAAGATCTCAGCGAAAATTCGAAAACCGGGAAATAGAAGATTGGAAGCTAGAAATGATTTTTGCTGCGGCTGACACTGCTCCAACTGCAGGCGGATTTCAGGGATTCGAGATATTTCATATCAAAACTCCTCAGATCAAAGTTGAATTGGTCAAAGCTTCTAATAATCAGCCATATGTCAACGCGCCTGTAGTACTTGTTTTTTGCATGAATCCCAACCGAATAAAAATGAGTTTTCCAACTGAAATAATTAAAAAATTTTCCCAACAGGACGCTACTCTTGCAGCTGGATATTCTCAACTAGCCGCACATGCCTTGGGACTAAGTTCAATATGGATTGGAAGAATAGATGATGATAGAGTAATGAAGGCAATAGGGACTGATATGGTGCCTTCATCAATTCTCTGTATTGGTTATCCCGTAAAAATGCTTCAACCAAAGCCCAAGCGAGTCCTTAAGGATCTTATACATGAAGTATAAATAACGATATCGAGATTTTCTAAAGGCCGACCGATTTTGTGATCACTTGGTCTATACGTAAGTATTGTGGTTTTATCCGCAAATTATTGAAGATGTCAACTGGGTAATTATATGACTCATTTTTTTAGAGGTGCAAAAAAGTTGCATTGAACTTAAGATGTCAATTGGAACTAATTTGTTCCAATTTTAGAGCAGATTATTTCAAATTTAATTTTCAACAGCCCATAAAATATAATTCCAACCTGTTTAGCGGATCTGTACCGATCTATACATTTGGAAACTACCTATTTCCAACTTATGTCAAGGGAACACCTAATTACAAAAATAATGTTTCATAAAAAATAATTTTTATTCGATTATATCATTACCAATTTATAGGATGCTGTTATTACTGCACAACGTGTATCCTAATCTTTCAATAACTAAAATGAATTTGATTTGAAAGATATAAGGTTTATACTAGTTATTTATAACCGTATATGTAATTTGGTAAGATTTTGATACATATAATCTAATTGCCGTTATAGAAGTGTTCTGCAAAATATAAAACTACTGTTAACTTAAAAACCCTACGACAGTTTATATAGATAATATGAAAGTTCAGAAATAAACTACGTGGAAAACTTAAGACACCATATACAAAAACCGTATAATATAAGTTACTGCAGTTTAAACAATTAATCTAAAGTTTCCGGCAGGCGTTTAGTATGCATTTAAAGTTAATAATTATGTTTCGTAGCCGACCAGATTCACACGCAAAATAGGAGATTAACATTAAGATATTTTAGAAATGCACCTATGCTGGCCAGAGAAACTTATCCTGATCCTTAGACCAGGTTGTGTAAACTTAGCATAATTTGATCTTAATGGCAGTTTATTTCTTACACTTCAATATGTAAAGTTAGCTATTATTGAATCTCATGGAACTTCAATATACAATGCTTCAGGCACATTGTCGGGCTGATTTATGCCCTGCTCGCAATTTCCGTCATCTCGCTCTTCCGAATTTAAGCAGACCTGAAAGTTAGAATTCATAGGAACATTGAAATTTTCGATTGTAGTTACAGCTGGCAATTCTTGAAGATTTAGATTTTTAGATCCTTTCTCGTCAGTATCTGACGAACTCCAGCTCATCCTAATATTGCCTATTTTTTCAGGCTCTTGCACCTGCCACGATGAATATTTAAAAAATACGTTAACAGTTAATTCTGAACCATATGCCACCTGTGAAATGATGTATGACGTTGTAAACAAAAACGCCATTATTACATACTTTATCTGAACGGTCACTCTTAATATATTCCTCCCATTTTTTTGTATTGTGTATTCAACATACAAATTATTATTGGTTAAGGAAAAGAAATATGGTCAGGAAGTATAGAATCTTCCACAGAACGTATTCTCTGTACTAATAATTAAGTTTAAAATTTTGAAAAATCAATATATCAGAATTATTCAAATCCTTTATTAACTTAATTTCATGCGATTCTACTTTAAGTGCAGCTGATTCATATATCAATTTGGAATTCTAGTTCTATTATCAACTTATTGAGATTGGATTTGATATTTTTCTTGCTTAGATAATTTTGCGGACAACTAATCTTATTAACCAGTCTCTATTATAAGATAATGTGAAAAAGCTCGATTTCAAACGAGACTTTATCTATGTAATTCCATTATTGACTATGTTAAACTTGTTTCAAGTTTCTGAAATCTCATTTTCAGAAAGTTATATGATCCAGAATCAACAAGAGTCCATAGAAAAAAAGTCTCGAACCACACTTGGAACTGAAAAGCATAACTATGATGCGATAGATTTGAATGCTTTGAACATGGTTATTGATAATGAAGATAAAAAAAATATGGCTACATATTTTGCTATCATGCGTGAAAAAGAGCGGGACTTATTCCCCCTACCTTCAGGACATAGATGCCGTAATTGCTCGTCTGAGAAGTTTTATTTTCAAGATAAAGTTGAATATAAAAATTTTGAAAAGCCAGTAATCTGCGAAAAATATGAGTGTAATGATTGTGGGCAAGTGACTGATTATTGGAAATATGAGACCTAGGTACATTTCTGTATTATTTCATTATTTTCCAATACCACGTCTCTCATATCAGTGATTTAGTATATATAGTATATATTTGGTTATTCCGCTTTAATATTAGGTAAAGGGCTACGACAGACAAGATTAATGTTGAATTGCATTCGCACAACCTTTTTTCGAATTATAACAATGGTTCATCTCGCGTTCCTTTTGATTGTGGTGTAAGTTTTGCTGAACAATTGGAACGAGCGTATACTAACAAGATACAAGCCCTCTTTATTACGAACCATAATACTATCGAAGGTTATAATCAAGTTATAGACTACAGGGATAATCATTCAAAATATCGTGATTTGAAAATTTATCCGGCCGAGGAAATCACCATTGATGATGGTGGGCATGTCTTGGCCTATGGTATTAGGGAGGAGATAAAATCCGCCATGTCACTTGAAGATACTCTAGACAAAATAAAAAGCCAGAACGGCATTTCATGTGCCGCACATCCATTCGCGGTTTCAAATGGAATTAGAGAAAAGGCAAGTTTATGTGATATGATAGAATCGTTCAATAGTAACAATGTCGATTATTTTTCTAACCTTATGGCGTTTACATTTGCAAAAAAACATAGTCTCGTAACCGTTGCCGGGAGCGATTCCCACATTGCCTCTACAATAGGCCGTTGTATCAATTTTATCGAAGCCGAGAACAAGCTTGATGATATCTTAGAATCGTTGAAATCTGGACGGACTAAGATTGTGAAATCAGAATATGTTACTAAAAAAGAATTGTTTGAGCACGCTCATTATGTTCTTTCAAATTCGAAGGAATCCATACTTCAGTATGCCCTAGAAAACTATCCTTATCTCCATAAAACGGCCAATTGGGCACTAAACTCTTACATTTCAAATCCCGATAGAAAGCTTTGGAAATTATTAGGATCATTCGGTCTTTATCTCACGAAGAGAGTTTCAAAAAAGGTAAATCTAATGGGGTATGATCCAAAAGTGCTACAAAAGAGATCCTGGAGAACCCTTATTGGAATGAGTCTTATTCCTTAAATAAAATCAACAATCAAAGTGGACGCTAGCCGTCTTCCTTCCTAATTAACGTGATTTAACCTCAAATCTTTTCTGCTGAATCCATCTAGAAAAATTTCGAAAATGATAGAACCTTATTTGATTCCCATACTACTCACGTTCTATAAGAATCACAACCTATAAAACATATAGTTAATAGCTCTCAGTGTTGATTATTTGCCTGTAATAGATTTCTACTAAAGATTTTTTTCAAAAATTTTACTTAATATATTGTATAGTATTGATGTTTCCTTTACCTAACTATTGTCTAGTAGAAAATCATCAAACTGCTGAAATACCCGTAAAGTAAGAGATAAGTATTGAAATTAATCTTTCATGGTTCCACACACCATTTGCAAGATCTAATAAAAGACGGAAACTGTCCGGCTTCTTCCATTAAGCTATTCAATCAGCCCTTAATAGTAAGGAATGTTACCTTAATAAATAAACTATACGAAATCAACAAAGTAATGATACCAGAAGGATTTCCTGACGCAATTAAATTAGTCCAGGAAAACTTTCCTTCGATAGAAGTGCAGGGATTTCAACAACCGGATTCCTATGACTTTAAAGTTAATATTTGTGGTACCGAAAATTTTGAAGTACCTCTAAATTCTTTGATAATGTATTCGCACGATAAAACGTCTTTGTCATTAGAACCTCTAATCTATCCTTGGAATTTCCTCAAGGTAATTCAGAAAATACTAAGTGAAGAAATCACAGATCAGGTAATCTCTCCAACTGCTTCTATAGCCGAAACAGCAATAATTAAGGGACCTTGTATTATAGAAGATAATGTCTGTATTGACGATTTCTGCAAGATAGTTGGTCCCACATATATCAGTAGAGGTAGCTTTGTTGGCATGAGTTCGCTAGTTAGGAATTGTGTCCTTGGTAACAACACAAGAATCGGATTCAATTGTGAAATAGGAAAAACTTATTTTGCCGGGAATACAAAAATTTCTCATCAAAACGTTATCCTTGATAGTATAATAGGGGAAAATGTGTGGTTTGGCGGATATTCAGGAACTGCTAATGTACTGTTAACTAGAGAAAATGTGAGATACACTGTGGGTACCGAATTAATTGATACAGGTACAGATCATTTTGGAGCTGTTGTAGGTAATGACTGTGCCGTCGGTGCATCCGTGATAATTCTTCCAGGTCGCCAATTACCTTGCCATTCTTTAGTACAGTCAGGAACGGTTTTCGGCGATAAGAAACAATGTCTACCAACTAAGAATAGGATTATTCCTATTGATCCTCCATTGAGGTAGATATATCCAAAATTATATTCGAATCTAGGATAATTTATGGAAATTGAAATTATTCATCTTCTGATATTTAGATGTATACTGTTATTATGTAAGTAACTAAATCATAAATTTATCTTTCTTTTCGTATTAGTTTAGATGGTGCCATCTAATTTGTTACTGGGATACACTAATGAAGCATTCTTAAATGATTTAACCGCCACATATGTGTAGCAAAAGTTTTATCAACTAATTTTTTCCTCGAATATATAAAACCTGGAAATTCTCTCCAAGCACAAGTATTTGGCCGGGATCATAATGTATGCTCCTACGGCTTTAGAATGGCGATTTCCTAGATTTCCTTAGCGTACCCTTATCTCATTTGGTCTCTACTGATAAATACGTAAAAATTACTAGAATGGCAACCCAATATAACTTTAATTTTTAGAGGAAAAACAAAATGGGTCCTTAACAGATGACAAACAGTCATGTTGAGTAGGTTATCGAATACTATAGGAACTAGACCTTTACTTGAATTTATATCATTAATAAGGGGATGGGCTTAATCTGAGCTGCTGTCAATTCTTTTTCTTACTATAGATCTCTCTCATCATCTGGATTAACAGATCAAATTCATTATGATCAAGTTGCTCTATTCTATCTATATGACTTTTTATAACTCTCTTTGTATCGTCTACTACCGTTGGAGCTTCTTGCTTCAATTTCTCAGAAATTAGTCTAGCACCGATTGTAGAAATAAAAGTCCCTAAAATTCCAATTCCTGCGAACATGGTCAATGTGGCAATAATTCTCCCCTCACTTGTGACTGGATACACGTCACCATATCCCACTGTTGAAACGGTACTAACTGCCCACCAAAATGCATCGTCCAAATTCTTAATGTTGGCATTTGGATTTCCTGGTTCCACTAGGTACATCCCGATCGCCCCAAACAATACCGTAATAATTGAGAAACCTGCTAGTACAATAAACCCGCTACCCTTAGTTAGGGAAAGAAGGTTGTAAAGTCGTATTAGC
The DNA here is from genome assembly GCA_963703885.1 of uncultured Nitrososphaerales archaeon. GTDB lineage: Archaea > Thermoproteota > Nitrososphaeria > Nitrososphaerales > Nitrososphaeraceae > TA-21. Next base: position 20,246 of record CAVPGE010000030.1, on the reverse strand, counting down.
CTAAAGAACGCTATGAATCGAAGATTATGGAGAACAAGGCCTAAAACAGTCGAAGTGTCGAAAAAACCATAAAGTATCAAAGGGATCATGGCAGGAAATTCGTACCAATGTTTCAAAATATAGGACGTTTTGTGCGAGGAGGCTGTTATTCTATTTGAAAAATCCCAAGCGAGTATAAAAACTACTATTAAATCAAACAAGTATACGAAGAACTGCCGAGTCTCGGTGAGCGTGAGGATATAATCAATTAAAACTAAGACCAGTGAGATGACTGTTAACGTTGAAACTAGTACGTTGATCCATTTATTCACTATCCATTGTCAAAAAATATTCTAAAAGAAAGAAACGTCTATCAAACTTGATTTACAGGCAAATATCTTTTAAACTGTAAAACAATTTATCTGCGGTATGATTATTTAAAATGTGATAGGTTTGCCTAAGGAAGACATTTTTTAAGAAATTACGATCATTTGAGCTCCTTCAAATTCTAAACAAACATAACGATGGCCTTCCTGTATAATGACATAACACCAGTTGCTATCGCTTTTTTTGTAGTTTAGCGCATGAAAATAGGAATACGAGAATTTCCATTTATTGCTGGACAGTGATTGATTATACCTATTACTGTGATGAGACAAAAATGTGGCGACCAAACCATAAATTTGTAATGCCATCCTTTGATCGAATTTGAACTAAAGACATGCCAGTTATTTTTTCTATCTTCATCAAACCTCTCACATCCAGAAAGTAGTCCTTTGCTTCTACTACTATGAATTCAAGAGATTGATCTCTTAGTATGACATGATTATATTTGAGTGATTCGCTTGATATTATAGTATGCAATATCCAATAAACGCACTCGTCTATTTCCAATTGAATAGTTTGGCTCAACTACAGATTTCTTACCCACTTGTTTCTTAAGACATTTGATTATATTGTCAAGAAGAATATTAGCTAATTCAGAATTCTAAAAATTATACTAACGCAATTTTAGGTAAACTGTTATGGTAAAGTAAAGAACATATTAGAAACAATTCCGTTACTACGTAATAGTTATTAACAATTCATTTATGTTATGGATGAAAATCCTAGAATTCTGATCAACAACAATTCTAAGAAGCCAAGTCATAGATGAATTTTAGTCCTATCCCTATAAATGATACCGCCAATATGATCCGCAAGGTATTTTCACTTAATTTTAATGAAATTCTGCTACCAAACTGTGCCCCCGCGAATGATCCCAATGCTAGTGCAAGAGCTTGAATATACTCTGGATTTCCCAATAAGATGTGGGTCAGGGTTCCGATAGCCGATGTTATCATAAGTGTAAATTGAGAATTGGGTACAGCATTTGACATACTCTGACCTATTACAATTACTAATAATGGAACAAAGACTATGCCGCCTCCTATTCCAAATAAGCTTGAAACAAAACCTGCAATTAACAAACTAGAATAGAAAAATAATCTTGTCCAAATTGACGTGTAATCTAACTTATTTTCGATTATCGTTCTCTTAAATAAGATGTAAAACGCACTAAAAAAAAGAAGAACAACGAAACCACTCTTGAAATATACTGGAGAGATATCTGTAGAAATGAATGCCCCTAATATCGCTCCAGGTATTGAGAATGCGGCCATTTTTAATCCTAAATTGTATGCGATTTTCCGAAACTTCGAGTATGATAATGTGGAGGATACGCTAGTAGATGTTATAGCTATTAGACTAGTACTGGCAGCATGAGCAGGTGAAAATCCTAGAAAAGTCAGTGCTGGAGACATGATTATTCCTCCACCTACACCTATAATGGACCCTAACAGCCCAGCTGCTAATCCTATAATAACTAACAACATGAAAATCTCTAGCATATCAATTCACGGGTTCAATAATTTGAATTTTGGAATCATATCTATGCATTAATGTCATAAATCATTCGAGTTATGTATTAATCTATTCTAATTAAGAGTGAGTGCAAATCTCTGGAATAATTAGAGTATGAAATTTTAAATATACTCAAGTAATTAAAAAGGTATCGTCGAAAATATTGAATGTAATATATGTAACAAAACTGTTGAAATATCAAAGGTAACCTATCATATTCAAGAACCCGAGCATTTAACTAAAAAGAGACTAATAGATACAGAATTGGAAGATGTCAAAACAAGAAGTTTTTCTCCAAACATTTCTGTGGTCCAAATTTGGCAAAGTATGCAGGCTAACATTTAATTCCCTTACTGAACAAGATGTTACGAATTAATGATTGATTTAAATATCTAATAAACCAATATGAAATTCTGGAACAAGAAAAGAAACTGCATGTTGACCTTTTTCGTCCATTTCCACTAATCCTAGTACATACTCCGTTTGGATTAAAATTTTTCGACGCTATAGCAAAAACTCGGGTTGCGAGAATATATGCTAAATTCAATACTTACCTTATGCCTGTGATTACAATTGTTGCGCTTGCAATGTTGGTAACTAATATTTATATTATAGTATCAAACGTGGACGTGAGAGACAGTGCAAAAAAAATTGGTCCTCAGGCAAACTTGTTGTTACCTGGAATTAATCCCTTCTTGCCTGTTTCATACACTCTTGCAGCACTAATAATAAGTGTATTTATTCATGAAGCTGGGCACGGGGTAGTGGCACGGGTTTATAATATGAACGTACAATCTACCGGGATTGCTTTTGTATTATTTATTCCCGTCGGCGCATTTGTAAATATACCAAGAGAAGAGCTCGAAAAGGCACCTCTGAAGGAAAAGAGTGCTGTATTGACGGCAGGACCACTAAATAATATGATTTTAGCGTTAGCATCTGTCATTTTGCTCTTTTTCGTTATCTCGACGCTTACCCCCATAGCCCCTTCTGTAAAATCGGATTACGGAGTAACGGTATTGGGCGTTACAGGAGGGTCATTGGCGCAGCAGTTGGGCTTATCGACTGGTTCATCAATTTTAAAGATAGGAAATCAGAACATTAATAATCAAACTGATTTGGTTTCATCACTTAGATCAAATATAGGTACCAGCGTTCCACTTTTGTGGAAAGACGATTCTGGCAATCAAATGACAAGCACGCTGTCAATACCTTCAAACACAGATGGAAATAAGCCAATATTGGGGGTAAGTGTGGCAAATGGCATAGTAGATCCATCATTTACACTAGATACTTATAGAAGCTTATTTTCTCCTACAAAAATTATTCACTTGCCACCCCCAACCTTTCAGCAACTTTTAGTCCCATTTTCAGATTTGATGGCAGAAAAATATCATTCTAGCATCTTTGGTGAATCTTTCCCCATTATAGCCAACATGTTGTACTGGTTATGGTTCATAAATTTTAATTTGGGAATATTCAATGCATTACCGATTGGTCCACTAGACGGTGGACAGCTCTATAATTCCCTCATTGAAAGTAGATCTAAACTGAACAAGACAAAGATCAAAAATATTACCTCAACGATTACCTCTGTTATGGTGCTTATAGTATTAATGAGCATTTTCTTACCTTATTTACCATTTTAAACAGGATTTGATATCCACAAAATATATATTGATAGCATGAAGCTCATACATACTAGATACCTCCGGTACAGCGTATTGGCAAAAGTGAATATGGTAAAGTATTTAGAATCGAAGTCAATTGAATCGGGTATCTAGAAGAATGTAAAGTAGCCATGGAAAATTCAAAAAAGGATCTTAGAGCAAGCAGTATTTCTACCCTGAAGAATGGTGGAAAGGAATTACCAAGGGCCATGTACGAGCAAGATAGTTCCAAGTCGTATTTCTTAAATGCTCAAGAGTTATTTGAAAGTGTCATATCTCCTTCAATACCTAAGGAATCACAAATAACATGCGCGAGATTCGAAGGACCAAACATAGCACTCTATACTCTAAATCCAAAGTTCTCGTTAACTGAATTAACATATTACCTTTCATCAATTTCTAGAAGTTTAAAAAAGAGGTTTATATTAAGAACCGATCCGTCTATCAGACTTTCTGAAGATGAGACAAGATCTGCTGTAGTAAAGATGTTACCCTCAGGTACAACAATATCGGCGGTTTTCTGCGATGATGCTACCGGGGAAGTAATTCTAGAAGTTAATAATCCTCATCTAATAGATCCGAAAATGATAATAGATATAGCTCAATCTACTGGTTGGATAGCACATACCTTGCGCTCACCACATATCCCGTCAACATGCATTAATGTAATCCATTCGACTCAAAAAAATTCAGCAAAAGAACGAAGCTCATTTTTACAATCATTGGGCAAACGGGTTTTCAGAAGACCGCTACTGAATGACAGTAACGAATCAGCAGATACTGATAGGACAAGTAATAAATCAGTGAATCAAGAAGCCCGACCAAATCACATTCAAAGAAATAAAGATGAAATATCCATATTTTGCTTGGGTGGGGTTAAGCAAGTAGGTAGGTCATGCTTTGTGGTGGTAACAACTGAGAGCAAAGTTATGCTAGACTGCGGAATAAATCCGGGTGAACCCAACGGATTATCGGCGTATCCTAGGTTGGACTGGTTGAATTTTGATTTAGACGATCTTGATGCGATCATAATTGGTCATGCGCATATTGATCATCAAGGTTATCTTCCAACCCTATTCAAATATGGCTATAAAGGCCCTGTCTATTGCACTGAGCCAACTCTGCCATTAATGACCCTACTTCAGCACGATTCAGTTAAAGTGGCAAAAAGCAACGGTACTTTTTTACCTTATCAAACTAGAGATGTAAATGAAGTAATTAAACATTGTATTACTTTGCCGTATGGACGTCCTACAGATATTTCTCCAGATATCACGATCACATTTAATAATGCGGGACATATTATGGGGAGCGCTACAATACATCTAAATATTTCTGGTAAACATAACATTCTGTATTCTGGTGACTATAAATATGCAAAGACTCAATTGTTAGATGGCGCTGTGTCCATTTATCCTAGGGTGGAGACTCTAATTACTGAAAGTACTTATGGAAATTCAACAGACATTATGCCCGATCAATCCATTGTATATAAGACTTTCACAGAAAGCGTAAATCAAACTTTACTGTCTGGAGGTAAAGTATTGATTCCAGTTCCAGCGGTAGGTAGGGCACAGGAAATAATGCTAGTTATAGACAAAGAAATGAGGGAGGGACGATTGATAGAAGCCCCGATATTTATTGAAGGAATGATATCAGAAGCAAGTGCCATCCATATGGCATACGCACATTATTTAGGATATGATGTGCGCAAATCTGTTTCTCAGGGGATAAACCCTTTTCAATCGGACTACTTTACTGTTGTTAATGGTATCTCTAAGCGCGAGGACGTATTAAATGATGAAAATCCTTCGATAATTATGGCTACGTCTGGAATGCTGGAAGGTGGTCCCTCAGTGGAATACTTTAAGCAAATTGCTAGGTTGAAAAGTAATAAAATAATATTTGTCTCATACCAAATTAACGGAACTCTGGGAAGACGTGTTATTGATGGTGGAATGTCCGAGGTAAGTATGCTTGACGAGAAAGGGAAGGTAAAAATAATACCAGTGGTGTGTCAGCATCAGAAAATAGATGGATTTAGCGGACACAGTGATTACAATCAAATAATGAGCTTTGTTTCAAGAGTAAGACCTAAGAGAGTTCTAGTCAACCACGGAGAAAGGTCAAAATCGGAAAATATTGCAAGCAATATTTATTCCAAGATGCACATCAGATCGATGGTACCTGATAACCGTGAGGTAGTCAGACTTAGATAAGATTAAAATTTGCTAATATTATCCGCATGCTTTTTAGATATGTCTGCACTATTATGATGGGATCTGAATAAAAATTGGCAATAAGATACAAATGTGTTAATTGTAACATTGTCCTAAGCGGCGAAGGCGCTTCAAGACATTACCTTGCAAATCCTTCACACAAGCTAGAAAAACTTCCTCCACCGTTAAAGCCAGTAAAAAATTCTAGCTCAGAATAGATAAATCTATTCCCTTATGCTCTCTAGAGTAGATACGACCTGCCACAATAATGTACGTATATGTGATTGCATTTGTGGGTTTTGCGTAATGTTATCAAGCATGCTAATAGCATTAGCTGCTCTAACTGAAACAGAACCATTTTTTTCATCCTTCATGGTCGTCAAAACCTCCCTGATCATATTACGAATATTTCTTTGAATATTGTTATTCTTTGCTATGCCATCAAGAGTGACAATGGTGCTACTCAGACGTTCTTGATTTTCCTTATTTCTCAATTCTTTCTTTGATGCCAATGTGATCCCTGATCCTTTTTTTTATTAAGTGGTGACTTTTGAATGTTGTTGTTACTTCAAAAAATTTAGTCTAAGGATTCTATATATGTCATTCCTTTATCTGTTATTCGGAAAACTGGATCGTCACCGTCTTCAGAATCCTTGAAGTCTGATTCAATATAACCTTCTTTCATCAAATTTTCTATGATCCTACTTAACAGTCCTTCAAAATAACCTGTATTAATATTGTACTTGTCCTCATGCTCCGGTAGCTGGGGAATAGAGGACATTTTTATTTGATTTAATGTTACAAAGCGATCAACGCTCTGACTATTACGACTTAAGTTAAAGATTTGTGTTAGCAAAATCTGCGAGTCTAACTGATGGTTCATTATGGTCATGTAATAGAAATTAGTTTTAAATTCTTTTTGTTATTTTTCCAATATGTTAAATCGGGTAATTGTGGAACAAATTATAATAGTGAATCAAGCAAACAGGATTGTTAGATGGAAGAAGAAAACAACTTGAACACGAACAAGACCATTTCACAGCCTCCTCTTGATGTATTATTCAATCCTTCTCTGGTTTCCAAAAAGGACGTGTGGGAAATAGATGTTGTAATGCTCTTAGAAATGTTATTAAAAGTCATCAATTTAACTGGAAAAAAAGACCTCAGAGTGTGCGGAATAGCAGCTCTGTCCTCTTCATTGATACATAGACTCAAGGTGGAAAGTATATTTAGACTAGAAAAAATTGCAATGTCAAAGAAAAGTCTGGATATCACGGAAATAAAAAAAATACCACTTTTAAAATCTGTCGAAATTCCGTTTAGGATCGAATCCAGCTATCCCGTATCTTTGGAAGATCTTTTGAGCGTACTCGAAAACATGATTGCAAATTTGGCCAATCCACGAAGACAAAGGAGCCAATTGAATCTCGATACTATTCCATCATTCGATTTTAATGAATATATTGTAAAGTTTGAGGAGATAATAAAGTCCTATGAGGAAATGATAATTGATATTTTGACAGCTGATGGTTCCGTATTATTCAGTAGCCTAACTTTAACTATGAACACAATTGATACAGTAAGATGTTTCCTAGCAGTCCTATATCTCGCAATGAAGAGGGAGATTATTGTAACACAATCCGAGGATCAATGTGATTTTACAATATCAAGAAACACAGATTAACAATAAATTGCACCTCTACTAGCAATATTTATTGCATGCACCATATCCCGAAAAGGAAACAATTGCGAGAATCGAGACAGCGTTATATTCCGCTGGACGTCCTTTAGCTATAAATGAGTTACAAAAAGCATCGGGTTTATCCTCAAAAGACAAGGTCACAAAAATATTAAGGGATCTCATAAAAAGAACAAAAGATAACTTCACGGCCTTGGAGATAGTAGAACTAGATGACCACCGATTCGTATTTCAGGTGAAATCTGATTACTTGCCTCTGGTTAGAAAGTTTGCCCAACAGCCCATTATCCCATCTGCTGCACTGAAGACTCTTTCATACATCGCGTATGAACAACCTGTAACTTCAAAAAGGCTTGTGCAAATACGCGGCAGTCAAGTTTACACCCATCTTCGAGACCTTAAAAATCATTCCTTCATAGAATTTGAAGCAGTAGGTAGGACAAAGTTATATAAAACCACAAAGAATTTTCAGGAATATTTTGGGATTAACGACTTAAGTTCTTTAAGAAGCAAACTGGTGCGGAGTAACCCAGAATAAACTATCAATAGAAATCTCTTAATATAGTGTTTTTATATGATTTTAACGTTAGATGAAGAAATCCATAGAGAATCTTGGTGGTCGCAAATATACTGGTGGTAAAATGGTAGTACCACGTGGAAGACGAAAATACGAAATAGACAGGTATCCAAGTGAACCGGTAGTAGGTATAAACAGAACCGTATCCAGAAGAGTTAGGGGAAATAATAGGAAATTATCATTCAAACAAGCAGAATTCGCAAACGTCTCGATTCCAGCTGAAAAAAAGACGGTACGTTCAAAAATACTTAGAGTTTTAAAAAATCCAACTAATAAGGACTATGAGCGAAGAGGTGTGATAACTAAGGGCGCAATCATAGAAACTGAGGTAGGCCAAGCTAAGATAATTTCACGCCCAGGACAGGATGGAATTGTAAATGCGGTGATAATCAAAGTATAAGCACATTCGATTCTAATAATATTGTCAAGATTGCTCTAGAAAGGATTGCCTGTGGCAGTACTACAGTTCAATCTTAGAAAAGATATTTTGAAATTTCAAGGGCATTATACGACAAAATTAGATCGGCTCCTGCCCTTCGTAAGGCCATCATTAAGAAGATTGTCCATTCCTTTTCATCGACGAGTTTCCGGATGGATGCTGCCTTTATCATATAATATTCCCCCGAGACCTGCTGTACTGCCACCGGAATCCTAAATTTTTCTTTAATGCGTGAAATTAAATCGAGGTAAAACATGCTTGGTTTAAGAATAATCATGTTCGCCCCCTCGTCAATATCCAGTTTGACTTCCTGCATGCTTTCAGCAATATTCGAAAAAGATAATTGGTATGATGACTTGTCAATTGGCTTTGTGGAATTGCCGTACGCGGTGGCACGAAATGGAGAATATAACGAAGATGCCATTTTGGTGGCAAAGGACATTATTTTTACATTTTTAAAGCCATTGCTATCTAATTTTTCTCTTATTAATTTGACCTGTCCATCAATCATACAAGATGGTGCAATTACATTTGAGCCTGATTCAGCTTGACTCAAAGCTATATTTAGAATGGCCTCTAACGACTTGTCATCATTTACATGATTACGATCGATCAACCCACAGTGCCCTGATTGGTTATATTGACAAAGACATGCATCTGTAATTACATTGAATTGACCATCAAAATTATGTTTAATCTGTCTTACTAAAGTCTGTACTATCCCTTTGGGATTCCATGCCTCCGACCCGGTAATATTCCTAAATTTTGGAATTCCAAAAATCATTATGTTTTTAATGCGGCTTTTATGAATTTTTTGAAGAATGTTGCTTACTTCATTCATTGATATCGTATTCAAAGGACCGTACTGTTCGTTCTCCCGAATGATTAGTGGAACGATTAAATTTTCTTTCCGTAATTGTGATTTTGTGGCCAGAGCTGAGACTCTTCCATGATAACCGCTTCGCAACATTAATTATTGATTAATTTTTGATATGAAAATGTTATGAATTGATGGAGTTGGTTATTTTTTGACATTTGATGTCATTAATAAAATTACGTTCCGAGCTCTTGTTTAATATATAAGATACTGATAAATTTGTTAATTGACATTGCAGAGGGTCACTATAGGCATACCATCATTCAACGAAGAGTCAAATATCATTAGTCTTCTGGATGCAATAATTTCTGGAAACAATGAGTCGTTTTTAATCAATAAAATAATAATATCAGATGACTCGACTGACGATACATCTGACAAGATTGAGAGGTACATTAAGATGCATACAGATATACCAATAGAGCTATGCCATTCTTCGCTTAGGGGCGGGGCAGCAAATGCTTGGAATAATATTATCAAAAGAGCCGATGGTGACGTTCTGGTACTTTACGATGCAGATATTATCCCACTATCCAATAGTACAAAGGAACTTGTTACAAAAATTAAGAATAATATTGGCATTTGTGCCTCGAATCCAAAGCCCTTCCACGAAGAAGGTATCGTGGGAAGAAGCTCAAGATGCATATCAACTTGGCTTGAGATGGTTAGGAGCAAGCAAGTGTCACAATATACCGTTATGGGTAGAGCACTTTCAATTCCTGTTATGTTAGCCAAAAAAATCGAAATTCCTACAAATTTGATAGCCATTGATCTGTACTTACAGATAAAGGTGCTCGAAATGGGTTATCGGATTGTTTATAATCCAAATGCCATTGTCATGTTCAGACCACCAACCGACTTACTAGACTTTACGTCCCAAAATATAAGAGCAATTAACGGACATAACCAAATATTGACTAAGTATGAGGATCAAAATAGAATTTCTCTGAAAAATATTTTGTACACATCGCTAGCAACTGTCCTTAAAGATCCCGTCGGAGCTATTTGCTTGGCAACTTGCTGGTTCTTTGTTCCATTTTATCAGTTTAGAATCAAGGGAACGAATTCAGCGCTATGGCATACGGCCGCGAGTACCAAGTCCTGATAACAGAAGCCGTTGGCTTTAAAAGGTTGCAGCATTGCAATAATATAAATAATCGGACACAACTAGCATTCTAAATTGGGGTCTGTAAAGTTATCCACTTGTGGCTATGTTTGTTCACCCCACGTCAAGAATACTAATACGTTGATAGAGCGTTGGAAAAATTCTGACAATGTTCAAGATATTTACTTTGTAACAGCAACATTTGCTAATGATAATTTGGCTTATTTTCCAAATAGGGCAAATCATTATATCTTATGTACCTACAATAAGATGACTCAAATATTAGAAGATTTGTCTAGTTATCTTATTGATAAATTATCCTTCTTTCTTGATTTCAAATCGGGATTATTTGAGAGGAATTACGGAAAATTGAGCTATGTTTCAATATATTATACAAAATACGATTGTGAAGATAATGAGATCTGCGAAATTGCCAATGTGTTGGCTAGAAGGGATAGGGTCAAAACTGCCAATATGGCTAATTTCGAGCTAATAAACAAAAGAGATTCGCGATTTGTTTTTCCATACTCAAAAAATATAATCGTTCTTGAAATAGAAGGTGAGAAGACTCATCAAAGCGACCAAAGGTATTGTGAGAAGACCAGAATGGATGTGGCGAGAAAGGGTATTTCACTCACAAATTTCGTCAGCTTCTCAATATTGGACAAATTAAAGTAATTGTCAACTAAAATTTAATCTGGCTGACCAATTCTGGAAAGATCGTAGACTATACTGAAGAAGGAACTTGCAGGTTTTCCCTCTGAAAATGGCATTTTCAATCGAATAATTGTGGGTATCGGAATCAGAACTGTTAAATATGAATTGTATGGCTAATTTTTAGATAGCTATTGAGCAAACCAATGGATTTAGGTAGTCTTAAAGTGGGTTCGTACATTATAATTGATAACGAACCCTGCCGTATTGTTTCTTACGATCATAGCAAGCCTGGAAAACATGGTTCAGCAAAAGCCAGAGTTTCAGCAATATCTGTCTTCGATGGATCCAAACATAGTTTGGTCTCTCCGGTATCTGCAAGTGTAGACGTTCCCCTTATAGATAAGAGAAGTGGACAAATAGTTTCTATTTCTGATCAAAATCTCCAAATCATGGATTTAGAAACTTTTGAAATGTTTGAGACATCTTCTGTGGAAGATGATATTAGAGAAAAGGTCTCCCAAGGTGCGGACGTTGAATACTGGAAAGTTCTTGAAAGAGTAAAAATAGTAAGGGTTAAGAGCTAATTTAAAAATCGAGCAATAATTCAAGCACTTTTATAATAAACCGTCTGAAAATACTAAATTCAGCAAGGATACTATGGTAAGCAGTAGTCCTGTCTCTTGCATAATATAGCGCAATATTTAAAATTGTGATTTGATCTCGCTTTTATACACAATTATGTCCTGTCCATGGAAATAAGTCAAAGCGTTGGTATTGAAATCCCTTTTCAAGCCTTATTACGAACTTTTTCAAATTAAAAAATGTAATCTACTCCTAGCTTTATTTTTTATTTTTTTCAAAATGACCCGTATCCAGTTTTTGGTTACTCCTTTTTAATAATGGGAGAAAAAAATATAATATTCATCATTTGTTATTAATGATATGCCTGAAAGAAGTGTTTACGTTTGCTTTAGCAAATCTGAAGCTGCCCTGATAGAAGAATATGCAAAATCAAAGGGGATGTTGAATATGAGTGAAGCAGTCGAATTCATCAGCAAATTTAGCAAGAAATGATAGGAGAATGATTTGACTTCCCTGCATAAACACAGCAGTTCAATACTAACTTGACGATTACTTAAAGCGCCGAATCTCCCCTATTTTTGGATCCTATATCAACGACCTCATTTATATCAGAGACAAAAATTTTTCCCTCTCCAGCAAGTCCAGTGCTCGTGCTTTCAAGAATTTTATCAGTTACTTTTTTCACCATATCATCTCTCACGACTATAGAAACAGTAACATTAGCGTTGAATTCTGGTCTGTATACAGAAGTCCCTCTTTCCGCATGTATTTCTGGAGGTGCAAGCTCGCCCCTTCCCTTGGATTCATAATATGTAAATCCACCTAGTTCTAATTCATTTAATGCTGAAAAAGTACTGTCAAGTCTGGGATGTGGGATGATCGCCTCGATTTTTTTCATTATTTATTCATTTAAACGACAATTAGCTTTTATTAAAGCATTTTGCAAAGGCATTAATTCAGTGGTGATGTACAGGACCTTCCTCTTTTCGAAGGGTCACTACTCCCAATATTACAAGCCCAGCCCCAATTGCCATAATTAGGTAGTCAGCAGGAAGAATAATAGCCCAAACAGCGTTCACCGATCCAGCAAAAATAAACAGCAAGGAAATGAATATAAATGCGATTCCAGCTATAATTTCTCCGTTCATCTTCTCCATTTTAATTCTTCTATTATCATGTGCTATAAAAATTATCTGATAGAAATAGGAAAAAGAGACTCTGGCTAACCAAATATTCCGTAATCGTTAATATATTGTACGAATACTATTCGACATTCGTAGTAGTTTATAACCTACACTACGATCTAGATTTTTTCTTCCATGCTATTAGCATGAATATGAACGGAATGGTCATGACCGATGTTGCTATAATCACGGGTTGCATTATATCCATGTCTACCGGCATGCCTGAAGCAATAAGATAGGGAAATGGATAAAAGCCAGAAACAAATACCCATAAGGCGATAAAGAGTATAATATAAGGAAAATTGTTTTTTAGAAAATTCTTTGAGACTATTCTGTTGGACTGACACCTTATACATTTTGTGCCCTCCCTACTAACACAGGAAGAACATATCGATTTGGCACACTCTGTACATGACCTATTTCCGAACCTTGTACCGCAAATTTGACAATCTGTCAATGAATAATTGCTAACGCAAAAGTAACTTAAGTATTTTTGGACAACCCATATCTCATTTAAAGATTAAGAGATAGATAGAGATTTACTATTTTGCGCCGCTAATATTACGCAGAGATGGTGGTATCAACAGTATTGTGTCATTTGTTATAACTGGCTTTGGTGGTAACCCATATTTAAGTCGTAATTCTTCTTGCTGTATTTGCAACTGTATCTGCAGCATGTTTCGGTCCAATGTGTCCAAACCATACATAACAGATAATTACCGCTGCAAGAGATAAACCCATTACAAGTATGCTTAATGCAATTTTCCTCATGTAGGGATTTCCAACTAATTGAGTATCTTTATGCTCAGCACACAATATCGATGATAAAGTTGAAAACTGTTTAAAAGCATTTGCATTGAGCCAAGGTGCATCTAAGTTATGATTTATTCAGTTGCTGACTACAAAGATAAGTTTACAATATCCAAAATGAAAATAATTTCATGATCGAAGAGAAATTGGCTTCATTGGGATTTAGCATTCCCCAGGCCCCACGCCCCGTAGGCTCTTATGTCCCAGTTATAAGGAGCGGTAGACTGATTTTTGTATCAGGGCAAATACCATTGATTGAAAATTCCATAACCTTGTCTGAAAAATATATTGGAAAGATTCCTGATACAGTGTCTATTGAACTTGGTAAGGAGGCAGCAAAAATTTGTGTTATAAATTGTCTTTCACATATCAAGTCATTACTTGGTGATTTAGATTTGTTAGAAAGGGTCATAAAGTTAACTGGATATGTTAATTGTGGACCTGATTTCACTGATCATCCGAAAATAATTAATGGTGCATCTGATTTTCTAATTGAAATATTTGGAGAAAAGGGAAAACATACCCGTGTTGCAATAGGAGCAATTAGTCTACCTTTAGGAAGCGCCGTAGAAATCGATTTTTTGTGCGAGGTCAAGTCTGAAAAATGATGACGACAGCATCCGATCCAAAGACATGTATCGAAGCAAGTACAATCATCGTAGTAATACTTATCATTGTTGATAGGTATCTAATATGAGAACAGATAATTATTTTCCTTTTTTGCTTTACATTCAGCTCATAATATTATGGTTCCTACAATTTTTTGTCCTACGTAATTAAAAAATCCTATGTGTATTAGACTGCGAGTACACTAATTACTCTCAATTTCAATGATTTTTCATCTTCTTACAATAGCAACTCTCATATTTGTCTTGCATCAAAGATCAAATAAATGGATATTTTAGAAGGAAAGAATCTTGCAAGGAATTTATTTCAGCGTTATTCTGCCAATTCCCGCAACTGGAGATTCATGGTATCTGTCTCGCAAGTAAACGGAAATTTTTTTGATGCTATTGTAGGTAATTCAAATGAAGCATGGCAACTCAAAATAGACTCGATATATAAGCCAAATCCTTTGATTATTGGCACACAGGTTGATGTTGATCGGTCCAAGTTTAATGAAGAAAACAACTCTGTTCCCTTCGGCTACAGGCGCATTGATCCCGCAATACTAAACAAAGTCTTGACAAAAATGGATCAACAAGACGGAACCAGTTCACTAAATTCTTACCTGTCCTCCATAATGTCGTCTATTGAACCCGAAATACCAACGGCGAACAATAACTATGCATACGGGCCGTTTGTATTCACAAAAAACAATCCAGTGAGGGTTGACGAATATCAAAAAAATATATCTGATAAACTAGCAAATAGCCTAAGAACTAAGCTAAAATCCCTTTATTCCGCTTACGGGTAGCCGGCAGAATTTCATTCGTTGTGTTATAGTAATAAAAGTTGAATTCTTTATTGTAAAATTTGTGTCAGGGTTATCATTTTCTTATTTTTCTAATTGGTGATGTGCGAAGATGAAGATGACAGCAAGGGCAAAATATGCCTTCATAAAATATAAACACTTCACATTTTCTACAATATTTGACTCCATCATTATAGCTCGCACCTAAAATTCCTATTTCATCACACAATCCACGACATGCCATATGGATCATACAAAATTCGAATTTATAGCAATTAGATATATAGATGGGCCGGGTGGGGGAGAGGAGTACTACTTTACATCCTAAATACGAGTTGTAAAAATATTTGCAATGGGATACATCTCGCATATTACTCCTGACATTTCAATAATCAACAGCATCATCAGTGGGGTCGGCCGGATTCGAACCGGCGGCCTCCAGCGCCCAAGGCTGGCATCATACCAAGCTAGACAACGACCCCAAACCGATATCAAAAGCCACTCTCTGATAACATAATTTTAATCTATTCTAAAAAATGATCCTTTTTAGTAATTTCGGTTGCTTCAGATTTGCTCACTACTGAAACTCGGCGAAATAGGGTCTGATTTGAAAACCGTCAAGAGCAAAACTTTGAGCTCACTTTGTAATTATTATTGTATCGTTTTCACTAGGAATTATAGTATGCTCGGCTTGAGTGACCATCTTTCCCATGCCTTCAACTAATATGGGATAACTATATACATTCTTCCTATCTAGCAGTACCTGCAAGAACTTTCTAGCCTCGGCTTCATTATGTTCATCTAAAATCCATCTCATTGCAAATGGTAGTGTCTTGAACCTGTTCCAAAGCTTTTGAAGAAATTCGTTCGAATCCTTATCCTTTGTTGGCTTACGAGAAACTATGGCAAAAATATTCCTTGTTTTACCTTCATACACTATACCTTGTCCATCTTTAGTAGTTACAAAGGGCTCGATGGCATACGTTTGGTTCAGAGACAAGGTAAATGAACCAGTAGTCCATATGTTTGGTATGGATTTTCCAGCATGTATAGTAAATTGGTCCAATGAATGTCCGCTAAGATTCTGAATCGGTCTAAAACCAAATCGGTTTATAGTATTCTCAATTACTCTGCCAATATCTGATGCCTTCGCGTTTGGTTTAGCCAATCTGATCGCTTCCTGCAACGCAATTTCTGCAGTTGAAATTATCAATTGATGTTTTGGGTCATAGCTAACGGTCACTGCGGTATCGGCAATAAATCCATTAATGTGGACACCTATATCGATTTTTAATATGTCGCTATTTGTAACAACAATAGAATCATTTGGTTCTGCTGTATAATGAGCGGCTATTTCGTTTAGACTCACATTGACTGGGAATGCGGGCTTACCCCCACGAGAATTTATCTCCCTTTCCAAAATGATCGCAAATTTGCTCCAAGCTCTTTCCAGTGTAATCCATAGTCTTTGCGTGATCTCTTACTACAGAAGCTATCTTGCCTGCCCGGAAATAATCATCAAAAGAATTCATTTTTTGATTACAAGATTTTTATACGTTGATATATTGAAAAAAACCTTTCTACAAATATTCAATTGCTATAAAAAGATAATAAATTTGATTCCTATTATGGTTTATTGAAAAGCACTTTCAGATGCAAATATACTAAAACATTCAAATACAAGTTTCTAGTTAATAAAGTATTGAAACCAAAATCTGTTCTATACGGTGCATACCTTGCATTGAAATTATGGTTCTATAGAAAGATAAAGGGCAAAAAGAAAGACCGCGAAGAAACCATATCAATTTGAATATTACTATACTCAATTGCATTTGATGAATTTCGTAGATTCACGCATCGTTCAGTGGCAAGTGGGTATATTGTAATTCCTAACATGACACCAATTTAAGATAATGTTAATTGGCATGATGTTGCAATGAACTCTGGATTGTTGCAATAAAATGGACGGGATTAAATGTGAATCCTTTTCTGATGACTGGAATAGGGAAATCTATTCTGTTGATGCCAGTAACTATACGATAAAACCATCTGTAATATGTCATCCCAAAGATGATAACGAAGTTTTACAAATAACGACATATGCACGTAAGACGGGTATGGCAATAACGTGTAAAGGGGCCGGAACAGGATTAGTAGGCCAATCACTCGGTTCGGGCATAATTATAGATTTCACGAAGAAAATGGATAAAATTTTAGAAATAAATGATAAATATGTGATTGTACAACCCGGAGTCGTAAAAACCGTCCTTGATATTGAGCTAAAAAAGAGAGGAAAATTTTTACCACCAGATCCCTCAAGCAGTAACTACTGTACCATAGGAGGGATGATCGCTAATAATGCTAGCGGCCCCCATGGACTTGGTTATGGTAGTGTAATTGAATATCTAGAAGGTGTGAATATGATTTACGCCGATGGTTCAAATGATACTGTGCAGGAGAATCAAGTATATAATCCGCAAATATCAAAGACCATAAGCCTAATATCCAGTAATTTGGATTATATTAAAAAGAGTTTTCCCGCGGTAAGTAAGAATTCTTGTGGGTATAGACTTGATTCAATTATAGATGAAAATAGAAACGTCCGACCACATAGATTATTTGCTGCATCTGAAGGTACTTTGGGCATTGTAACAGAGGCCAGGCTCAGAATTATCGATATACCTCCAACGAAATATTTTCTAATCCTCGAGTTTAGCAATATACTACGAGCCGCAGAGTCAGTGCCTCTAATTTTGAAGTATTCACCGGTAGTTTTAGAGCTATTGGATGCATCTATCAGGATGCAAGGACATGATTTGGAAAATTCAGAGTCCGGACTATGTACCTTATATGTAGAATTCGACAGTGTAAAAAAGGCAAATCTCTATGATAAAATATCCAAATTCAAAAATGAACTTTCCTCGATTTCAAAAATAATAGATAGTGGAGAGGATGAGTCAGGCATAAGAAAAGCTTCCCTTGAGCGAAGGAACGCGTTAAATAGCATAATGAAACTGGCCTTTGGTTCAAGAAAGCCTGTGGGGATTATTGAAGATACAGTAGTACCGCCTGCACTATTACATTACTATTTAAAGTACCTTTTAGGACTCTATAAAAAGTATGATATTAGTTATGTAATTTACGGTCATGCGGGCAATGGTAATTTGCATACTAGACCTTTTATCGATTTCGAATCAGAACGTGATAAGAAAATTTTGGATATTATAACCGAAGAGGTTTTTAGATTTATCGTTTTACATGGTGGTACTATTTCTGGAGAACATGGCGATGGGTTGGCCAGAACTAAGTATATCCCAATTATGTATGGTTACAAGCTATATTCAATTTTCAAAGCAATTAAGACGATATTTGATCCAACTAACATGCTAAATCCAAACAAAAAAATTTTATTCTGAGAATTATGACTCATTTTTAATTCATACTTGGAATCCTTGTCTTTTTAACCGTCGGTATTGGTACCATAAGCCGAATCTGAACACTAGCACACCTCCTGCAATAGTAAAAAGTGAAATTATTAAGACTCGAGGATCTACTAACGATTTCAACAATCCTGGAGCTTGTGATACGTATTCGCAAGAATTAGATTCTATATCACATATTTTTTGAACGGGAAAAGCAATAAGAGTAATTGCTAGTAATACTAGGAGTCCTGACCCGATTAAGGAACAAGTACCTCCTGTTTTTATTATTACATTCAAATAGCGCATATTAATAACAAAATCATTTTACAGGACCTAATTTCTTAATATCTATTGTAACATACGAGTATGTTTCTTCTTTAGAAACTAGATCATATTTGTTATTGTAATATTGTAATGGAAGATCTTTGTACAAATGTCTATCCCAAAGTTCATGAATTCCGTCGAAATAAATTTTTCGTGAATAACCTTTCATTCTCATTATTTCATGACTTAATACATGCGAAACATTTAGACAGTTATTGTCTGCATAATATTTCGTACGCTGAAAGTTTGATTCATTATTTTTTGGTCTATCCCAATGTACCATGCCAAAATTTTCTGAGGAATAACCTTCAGTTTGACAGTCTGTCCAAAAAGGCTTAAAATAAGCAAGGTAAAAATGATATACAGTTTTACCTCTTGATAAATGATCCCTTGCCAGATAAGATACTGACATTCTGTCAAATATTTTTCCTGGAATAACCGGAAGAATATCAGCAACTACGCTGATATTTACATTAAACGACCTTTTGATCCATTTATGAAAGAATCTTGACATGGCCAAGACATATTCCCCATCTTCTTCTTGTCTAACCATCCATTCGTTATTTTTTGCCACGTAAACAAAAAATAAGCTGTCAGCAAGCACTATTAATAATTCGTTAACGGAGTATAAATATTAATTAATTTTCATCAAATTGATTATCCCTATTGTTAGAGACCTTTGACGTAAAGCTTATACGTTCATAATTTCAATATCAGAAAAGCGATGCTTCTGTGGGGTCGTAGCGAAGCCAGGCATCGCAGCGGGCTCCAGATCTAAAAGAAAGGGCTAGAGCGCGAAACCCGCGGATCGAGGGTTCAAATGATTTTGACCTTTCGTCATATCAGAATATATCCCTTCGGCCCCACTTTGATTTGCGACAGCGCAAACGGTAAAGATTGCAATTTTGCAAAGTATCTCTATGCGTCGCTTAGCTAGGGTATCAGTCTATTTTAGACAATTGCGTATCGCATCGTAGGATCCAAATGTGACGCTTGCTTCAGGGATATGCATAGTGATCGCTTGAACCGATGATTCAATAAATAGTGATAGTGGATCTTTTTTCTTGAAAAAACTTAATATCTTTCCAGGCTTGTTCAACCTTTCAAAAAAGATAGAGGAGCTTTCTTCAATTATTACATCGGCCTGACTGCATGCAACTCCGTTACTCAATAGATGTTTCTCTAATCGTGACGCAAATCTTGCAAAATGAACCGAATACCACTCTTTATTCTGTTCAGGCACTCTAACCACTAGACTGAATCTATTAGCAGATCAACCATTATAACTTTTATCCTCTAACGAAAATTCAAAAAATATCATTAACACAATCTTGTCCTGCAACAAGAATAATCGCGTAATATAAATTATCTAGGTGGGGAAGGGAT